>JANOTL010000226.1:0-3211 GCA_031416315.1 Pseudomonadota bacterium | reverse complement strand
GACAGCTCGACGTTCATCCCAGTGGCGGTCGCCCCAGGGCCTATGCCGTAGGATGGACGGACTTGCTAACTACCGATCCGTTGCACCTATCCCGCACTCGGCCAGAATTTCGTCGAGTAGCTACCGGCCGGCTTAGCCCAGAGTCGCGGCGAGGTGTTACGTCGCACGGTCTCTTGACCTGAAAGCCCGCGATTTTCCCACGCTCTCTTGTCCCTCGCGGAATCTTCTCGCGCTTGGCTGATCAGCCGCGGTAAGCCCCGCGGTCTGGTTGCCGCCATGCCGGCAACCGTTCCGAAACGACAAAAGAGTGGACCCCGGCGCGCGCGAACGCGGCGGGGTCCTGTGGACAATCGTGCTAATCCCCACGACGGTCGACGGGCTGCATTTAGCAGCCGGCGACCGCGTCTTCAAGATCAATCGGCCACCTTGCCCTAACGGCTGCACAAAGCGCGTCTGGGGCCATGGCTGGGTCAGCCGCTACTTCGCGGCCTTCGCCGACGCTGTGCGGATTCAACGCTTCCGCTGCCCCTCGTGCCGCGCGGTCATCACGCCGCGGCCGCCGGGCTTTTGGCCGCGGTTCCAGACGCCCGTTTCCGAGATCGCGGCGGCGCTCTCGGCGCGGCTCGCGACGCGGCGGTGGCCGACGCCGGGCGCGCGTCAGCGCGCCGGGCATTGGCTTTGCCGGCTGGTCGCCTTTGCCGCATTCGAGTCTCCGGGCGAAGATCCGCGCCTCTTTCTCGAGCGCTTCAGTCGCGGCGGAGTTCGCTTTCTCGTCTGACTCTTCGCGACCATACGCTTGGCGCCAGTGTCCCCACCGAAGGCTGTCGGTGAAGAGGATAGCGTCATGGGGATAGACGTCGAGACCACGATCAACCGTGTGGAGGTGACGACGAAATGCTACCTGAGGACCTGGCGATGGCGGTCGCGACATTCCGATTCGGCGTGATCGCCGACTTCGTGACGGGAGCTCGGCTTGCGTACGGCGAGCGCGAGCGGCTCCTGCGCGAAAAGACGGCGCGCGCTTACGACATCCCCGGCTCGACGAAGACGACGGTAAGTCGAGCGACGATCATGCTTTGGACCAGGCTCTATAGGGAGGGCGGCCGCCAGCTCGACACACTCAGGCCCAAGCGCCGCTCTGACCGGGGCACATACAAGGGTCTGGATCAGACGCTGCGCACGGCGATCAAAGAGATCAAGGCTGAGAACCCCGCGTATACGCTGCCGACGGTCATCAACAAGCTTCGGCACCGGCACTTGATCGCTCCCGGCGACAAGCTAAACGTCGCGACAATCTACCGTTTTATCCGGCAGGAGAAGCTCAGCGAAGGCGACGCCGCGCCTGTCGATCGGCGTCGGTTTGAGGCCAGCTATCCGAACGAGATCTGGCAGTGCGACGTCATGCACGGCCCGCTCGCAAGAGCGGGCGAGACCGAAGCGAAGAGAAAAGCCTACCTGTGCGCGATCATGGACGACCACTCTCGGCTCGTCGTGCACGCTGAATTCTACATGTCGGAGACGTTCTTGAGCCTCAAAGACGCACTGAGGCGCGCCATCGAGCGGCGTGGTATTCCGCAGCGCTTCTACGTCGACAACGGCGCGTGCTACCGCTCGAGCAACCTCGAACAGATCTTGGCTGGCCTCGGCGTGCAGCTCATCCATAGCCGGCCTTATACGCCGCAAGGACGCGGTAAGATCGAGCGGTGGTTTCGGACGGTACGAAACGATTTTATGGCCAACAGCGGCGAAGACGGCCAAGTCCTTTGTGACCTAAACGAGCGCCTCGCGGCCTGGGTCGAGATGTATAACGAACGCATTCACAGCTCGACGGCTGCGAGCCCCGCGGCTCGCTTCAAGGCGAACCTCGCGTGCGTCAGGCCGGCGCCGCCGGATCTTCTCCGCCATTTTCGTCTGACGGAATCGCGGCGCGTGAAGAAAGACCGCTCGATCATGCTTGGCGGACGCCTCTTCGAGGCGCCGCCGAAGCTGATCGATCGCTCGGTCGAGCTCCGCTTTCACCCCGAGGCGCCGCTCGAGGTCGAGATTTTTCACGACGGCCTCAGCTTCGGCATGGCGCTCGTACTCGACGCTCGCGTGAACGCTAGAGTCGGGCGCGACGTCACCGCCACTTCTCGACAGCCGTCGGCGCTGCGGGTCGCGGCGGTGACGACAACGCCGCTGCCTGGACCCAAGGGTGGGCAACTATTCGGGGGCGACAGTGCCCATGAACTGACGGAGATCTTTTGAGTACGACGTACAGAGCCTATTTTGGCTTGAAAACCGACCCTTTCGCAACCGACGTCCAGGCGAAGGATCTGCTGCGGTTGCCCGGCATGCTCGGCGTAAAAGAGCGGCTCGACTACGTCGTTTCACTTGGCGGCGTGCTCGTCGTCACCGGCGAGGTCGGCTCGGGAAAGTCGACGTCGCTGCGCTGGAGCCTAGGTCACTATCACCCATCGGAGGTGACGGCCGTGGCGATCGTCGCCAATACGGGCTCGATCGTGGAGCTTCTCAGGCTCATTTCCTGGGGCTTTGACCTGAATCCGACGTCGATGAGCAAATCGAAGCTCTTTTCGGATCTCAGGGCCACGGTGCGAGAGATCGCGAGCGCGAAAAAGCAGCGTCTTGTCCTCGTCATCGACGAGGCGAACTTACTTCGGCACGACGTCGTCTCGGAGCTGCACACGCTGCTGAATTTTGACCACGATTCAAAGTCATTTTTGCCTCTGGTTCTTTGCGGCCAGGCGACTTTGCTCGATCGCCTCGCATACCGAGGCGCCGCACCTCTGGCATCCCGTGTGATCGCCAAGGCTCACCTCGAGACGCTGTCTCTGGCTCAAATGGAGGACTACGTCGCGCATCACGTCAAGATCGCTGGCGGCAAGAAGGCGCTCTTTGACTCCGCGTCGATCACGGCGATCCATCAAGGATCAGGCGGGGTGCTTCGCCGTGCCAACGCTTTGGCGCGCGGAGGCCTGCTCGCGGCTCAGCGCGAGGAAAAAGACGCTGTCACAGCCGAGCACATACGGATTGCGTCGAGCGAGCTGATGTAGCCCCGCCGGCCGCGCGATGCACGGTCATGCCGCCACGGCGCTGACGCGCCGTGGCGGCATTGCTGCGTCCCGATCAACGGAGCGCGAGAACATCGGTCCCGACGACCGTAAGAATTTCGGTCTGGAATAGTGTGCAAAGGAACAACCGGGACAAGCTG
>JANOTL010000225.1:0-22396 GCA_031416315.1 Pseudomonadota bacterium | reverse complement strand
GCGGTCGGCGGAGCACGGACCGCGGAATGCCGCAAGCGGTCAGCGGTTGCGGATCGCGGGACCGTAAACCTACGTCCCGCGCCTTTTTAGACACCCTCTAAGGGACGGCTCAGAAGCCGGCGTTGATCTCGTACGCTTTCTCGTAGGCTGGGCGCGCCTGCAGCCGCTCGAGGTACTGCGCCAGGTACGCGTACTCGCCGATCAGCTCAGGATGGTTACAAAAGCTCAAAGTGCAGCTGAGCGAGATGTCAGCGACCGTCATCTCCTTGCCCAAGATGAATTCTTGATTGGCGAAGCGGGCTTCGAGAACCTCGAGATGGTTCGGACCGATGCCCGCGCCCTTGAGCTCGGCGACCGTCGCGGAGACCGCCTTCTCGGGATGCTCGGAGAAGGCCCGGGCGCCGACGAGGCGGATGGCAATCGGCTCGAGCGTCGAGACGGCGTAGAACATCCACTGGTCGTGACGCGCGCGATCCAGCGTCCCGTGGGCCGGGATCATGCGGCCTTTGCCGTACTTGTCGGCGAGATAGATGTTGATGGCCGAGGACTCGAAAAGCTTCAAGTCGCCGTCGGTGATCGCGGGGATCTTGCCGAACGGGTTGATGGCCTTGTACTCGGGCGTCTTGTGCTGGTGTTCGCCCATGTCGAGGAGCTTCGTCGTGTAGGGAACGCCGAGTTCCTCGAGGAGCCAAGTGACACGGATGTCGCGGACGTGACCCTTGAGTGCCTTGAAGGGCGGGCGTCCGGCGTAAACGGTGATCATGGGGCTCACTCCATCGATTGAGTATCGAGCCCGAAGAAGGCAGGCTCTTGGACCTGCAATGTACGCGTCGGGAAGTCGGCACTGATAGCCGATTCTTCAACTGCGCGATCGATGATGTGGGCAAAGAGGGCTGCGCCTTCGCCGAGACGGGGGGCAAGCATGCGTTTCAGGCCTTCGTCGTCCTGACGGCGGCGGTCGTAGAGGGCAAGGATTCCGGGTAGCTCCGCGAGCGACTTCTGGCCGGCGGCGATGATGAGACGGCGGATGTCCTTGATCGGGTCGTCCGTCTTCGGCTCGCGGAGGAGCTCCTGGCGGACAGGGCCAGCGGCATTGCGGACCTGAGTTTGGAGCTCGTCCGCGCTCGAATCCTCGAGAAGCGTGATCTCGAAGTGGCGGTGAATGCCTTCACGCTGGATCGACTGGCCGTCGTAGTCGCTGGAGACGTGCATCGGCTGCGAGAGGTCGCCGACGTAATGTCCCATGATGCCGACCATCTGCACGGCACGCGTCCAGTCGCGCTCGCGGAGTGCGGTGACCGTCTTGCGGAAGACGTCGGTGATGCGCCAGAGGGCCGAGCCGTTCTCGTCCACGTACGCGTCCCCGAGACGTTGCAGGACGGTGCGCAGAGACATCGACTCGAAAGACGCGGAGGTCGGCGTGTCGCGGTATTTGTCCCAATGGAAGAAGTGCGTGCCGCGCTCGGACTCGAAGTTGGCGCGCTTGAAGGTCGTGTCGGGCGTCAGCGAGAGACGCTCGATTGCGTCCTTGTGACGATCGAAGAAGTCGCTTCCGGCCGAAGTCATCAGGTCGGGGGAGACGACGTTGAGAGCTTTGTGACCACGATCGCCCCAAGCGAAAGCGGGGGAACTGACGGCGACGCAAAAAGCCAAAACGGACGTAATACGGCACATCTTCACGGGGCTCTCCATAGTCCGAGATTTGCGGCCTCGGGTAGAAACGCCGGTCCAATCACCGGCTTATATGGGGATATCCAGACAGAAGGTCGATCTGATGAGGGATTTGTAAGCTGCCGCGCATGAGACGGTCAACGCGATTCGCTTACGTTGCCGGATCTTTACGTGGCGCGGTGAGGACGTATTTAAAGGTGCCGGTGACGGTTAGCACGTCTTTAGTGAATTCGGTCGGCAGCGGCGCGAAAGGCGAGGCTCCGCGGACGGCGCGAACGATGGCCTCGTCGAGGATCCCGTAACCCGAAGTCTTCACGATTTTGACGTCGAGGACGTGGCCCTGACGGGCGATCTTGAATTCGAGGGCGACGGTGCCGCTTTTGCCATTTTGCGCGGCGTCTGGCGGATAGACCCACACGTTGTCGATGCGTTCGCGCATCTTGATGAAGTAGCCGCCGTAGCTCTTGTCGTCGAGGTCGACGGCGCCCTTCGACCGGGGGGCGTTCAGAAGGGCGGCATATTCCAGTCCCTTCGCGCGGTCCAAGTCGGCGAGCCGCCCCTTCTCGTCGCCCAATTCTCGGCGCGCGGCGGCGCGCTCGCGAAGCGCCCCGACATCCTTCGGATTCAGCTCGAGCGCGCGGGAAAAGTTGGCCTCGGCCTGTTTCCAGCTCCGTTCGCGGGAATAAGTCAGGCCGCGGTTGTAATGGTCGTCGGCGGAGCTCGGCTTGAGCTCGATCGCTTTCGAGTAGTCGGCGCGCGCCTCGGCGAGCTTGCCTAGACGCAGGTAGGCGTTGCCGCGGCTGGTGAAGGTGTCGGCCTTGCTGCCTTGCTCCAGGGCGATCGCCGCGTTGAAGTCGTCGATCGCGTCGTAGTTCCTCTTGAGGCGGAGATAGACGCGACCGCGGCTTACGCGTGCGTCGGTATCGGTCGGGTCGAGCTCGATCGCCTGGGTGAAGTCGTCGAGGGCGGCCGGGAGGTCGCCGCCGTTGCGGTGGACGATGCCGCGATTGTAAGCGGCGCGGGCGCCGGCCGGGTCGAGGCGCACGGGACCGGTGGTCGTGCAGGCGCAGAGGATCAGGACAGCAAGCGCTAGGAGCAACGCTCTAGGCATGCATTTGACGGAGGAGATTGAACGTGTAGATTCCGGTGCGATGGCCGTCGCTGAAATCGATGCGCAGCGCGTAGGCGCCGACGGATTCGATCTTCACGGGACGCACGGTTTCGGCGACGTCCTCCGGCTTCAGCTTCGGGACGCGGGTCCATTCGTCGATGCAGACGGCGCAAGGGCATTTGCGGCGGAGCTCGACGACGTCGAAGGCGTCGCTCTTGCCATCGGTCCACAGGATGCCGATGGTGCGCGGGTCGATTTGCGCGATGTCTTTGACGCGGTGGGATTCGGGTTGCATCAGTTCTTCAGTTCTTCCAAACGAGGGTGAACTCGCGGAGGGCGCCGCTTTGCTGCGCGTTCAGGATCGAGAGTTGGGCCGCGGCGGCGCCGGCGGCCTGCACGTACGCTTTTGCCGCGATCGAGTCCGGATGGGAGACGACATGCGGCGTGCCCTCGTCGCCGCCGATGGTGACGGCAGGATCGATCGGGACGGCGCCGAGAAAGGCGACGCCGAGCTCGCGGGCAAGCTTCTCGCCGCCTTTTTCGCGGAAGAGGTAGTGCTTCTTGTCGCAGCCGTCACACACGAAGTAGCTCATCGTCTCGACGACGCCGAGAACCGGGACTTTGAGCGTCTTGAACATCTGCACCGCTTTGCGGACGTCGAGAAGGGCGACTTCCTGCGGGGTGGTGACGATGACGGCGCCGGTGACGGGCGCGGTCTGCGAGATGGTGAGCTGGATGTCGCCCGTGCCAGGAGGGTAGTCGATGACGAGGTAGTCGAGCTCCCCCCACTCGACCATGGTCAAGAACTGCTTCACGACGTTGCCGGCCATCGGGCCGCGCAAGATCGCGGCGCCGCCGGTGTTGCCGCCGGTGGAGGCAAACATCGCGGCGGAGATCACCTTCACGCCGTCGGCCTCAGGCGGGAGGATGCGGTTGTCGACGCCGCCTTCGGCGAGGCGCGTGAGACGCACCATTTTCGGGATCGAGGGGCCGTAGACGTCGGCATCGAGGAGGCCGACTTTCGAGCCCGCGCGGGCGAGGGCGTAGGCGAGGTTCACTGCGGTGGTGGACTTGCCGACGCCGCCCTTGCCGCTGGCGACGGCGATGATGTTCTTCACGCCGGCCAGAGCCGGGTTCGAGCTCAGAGCCTGCGAGGCGGCTGGTGCGCGCGTTGTCGCGGTCATGGTGACCTTGACGTCGGTGATGCCGGGGAGGGCGCGCAGCACGGTCTCACACTGCGTTTTTAGCTCTTCTTTGACGGGGCAGGCCGGGGTCGTGAGGTTGACCTCGAGCGACACGATGCCGCGCTCGATGACGACGTTTCGCACGAAGCCGAGGGCGACGATGTCCTGGTGCAGATCGGGATCACGGACGACGGTGAGCGCTTGGCGTACGTCGGCCTCGGTCGGACCTTTGGGCGGCTGATTGCCGCTGAGCTTTTCTTTCAAGCCGGAGAGGAGACCCATCACCCGTGTTGCTCCTCGAGGTAGCGAATGGCTTGCATTGCGGCTTGGCAACCCATGCCGGACGCGGTGACGGCCTGACGAAAGACCGGATCTGCGATGTCGCCGGCAGCGTAAATGCCCGGGACCTTGGTTTTAGTGAAATCCTTGACCGTCATGTAGCCGTGATCGTCGGTGTCGACGAACGATTTGAAGACGCCGGAGTTGGGGCGGTGGCCGATGGCCATGAAGAAGCCGTCGAGCTTCATCTCGCTCTTGGCGCCGGTTTGCGTGTGCTTCAAAACGATGCCGGTCAGGCCCGTCGCGTCAGAGAGCGTGTCGACGACGTCATAGGGGATGTGCATTGTGACGTTCGGAAGCGATTTCACGCGTTTCAACATGATGTCGGAAGCTTTGAAGACGTCGCGACGATGGATCAGGACGACTTCCTTTGCGAGCTTCGCGAGGTAGCTCGCCTCCTCCATCGCGGTGTCGCCGCCGCCGACGATGGCGACCTTCTTGCCTTTGTAGAAGAAGCCGTCGCAAGTAGCGCACGTCGAGAGGCCGCGGCCCATGAGCTCGGCTTCGCGCGGCAGGCCGAGCGTCTTCGCCGTGGCGCCGGTCGCAATGATCACGACCTTCGCTTGGATCTCTTTGTCGCCGGCCCAGAGCTTGTGGACCTTGCCGGAGAAGTCGACCTTGGTGATCTCGTCGTAGATGATCTCAGAGCCGAAACGCTCGGCCTGCGCGGTCATGTCGGCCATGAGCGCCGGTCCCATGATGCCCTCGCGGAAGCCCGGCCAGTTGTCGATCTCCGTCGTCGTCGTAAGCTGACCGCCGTGCTGCATGCCGGCGTAGACGATCGGCTTGAAGCCGCCGCGGGCCGCGTAGATGGCGGCGGTGAGGCCGGCGGGGCCAGTGCCGATGATGACGACGTCTTGTACGGGCTGCGACATGGGCAAGTCCTCAAACGGATGGCGGAAACGGAAGCGCCCTAAGCTAGCTCAGGGGTCTCGCGCGGTGTAGAGCAATACGACAAACGTCCTGAATCTTTGGTGAAACGTGCGTCGTCGCGCATTGCCCGGCGGCGTGCTGGGCGCGCCTGGCGGGGCCGGCGGCCGTGCGGTATGATGCCGACAAGCATCCTGAATCTTTGGAAAATCCCGCGAAGGAGCATCGGCCGTGAAGCGTGCAGCATGGAGCGCGTTGTCGCTGTTAGTAGTGGGCTTGGCGTCGGCATCGCTGGTGGCCGCGAAGTCGAAGGCCGACGCCGAGGTGATCGACAAGTTGTTCAGCGAGGCGACGCAGGCGCCCGCGACGCAGGGAGTCCTGGCGGTCCGGCTGACCGACGGGAAAGTCCTGTACGAGAAGAATCCAGATCTGCTGATGTCGCCCGCGTCGGTGACGAAGGTGATCACGGCAGCCGCGGCGCTGACACGGTTCACGCCGGTTCATACCTTCAAGACGCGGCTGCACCATTCGGGCGTGCGCAAGAACGAGAAGATCCTCGGCGACCTGATCGTGGTCGGCGACGGCGACCCTTACCTGGTGTCGGAGAAGCTGTGGCAGATGGCCGCGGACCTCCGCAACATGGGCGTGCGCGAATTCACCGGCGACTTGATCGTCGACAACAGCTTGTTCGAAGGCGACAGCCGCGACGCGTCGCGGAAGTTCGGCGAGAAGAGCTCGGTGAACGCCTACGACGCGCCGGTCTCGGCTTTGGGCGTGAACTTCAACACGTTCGCGGTGGCGGTGGCGCCGGGCGAAAGCGCCGGAAAACCGGCGTTCGTGGGCGTCGACCCCTACCCGCTACGCGGACTCGTGATCGACAACGAAGTGCACACGGCGAAGGCGAAGACGGCGCGGAACGTCGCGGTCAAGCGCGTCTCGACGGGTAAAGAAGAGAAGGTCGTCGCCTCGGGGACGATGCCCGAAGGCGCGCCGATCGCGAAGATCTATCGCTCCGTCGGCGACCACGTCAAGGCCTCGGGCGAGTACGTGAAGGCGTTCTTGAAACAGGAAGGCATCGTCGTGCGCGGCGTCGTGAAGGAGGGCCGCTTGCCCGCAACGGCGAGCCTCCTCTACGAGATCGACGGCTATGACATGCGCAAGGTCGTCTCCGGCCTCATGATCTTCTCGAACAACTACGTCGCCGACGTGCTGGTGAAGCGCCTCGGCGCGGCGTTCCCGCAGAGCGGGCGGCCGGACGGACCGGGCTCGGGAACTTACGCGAACGGCATCCAGGTCTTGAACGACTTTCTGCGCAAGGAAGTCGGGATCAAGAGCGAGTTCGTGCTGAAGAACGGCTCCGGCTTGGACACCGACAACCGCCTGACGGCGCGGCAAATCACCGACGTGCTCGCCTACATGGAAGGGCGCATGGAAGTCTTTCCGGAGTTTCTGGGCAGCCTGCCGGCGACCGGCTGGGACGGCACCCTGAAGAAGCGCTTCGGAAAATCGGAGACCGAGAGCTTGAAAGGGCTCGTGCGGGCGAAGACGGGGACGCTCTCGGAGCCGGTTTCGGTCGCCGGGCTTGCCGGCTATTTCCGGCATCCGAAGCACGGCATGGTCGCGTTCACGATCCTCGAGAACGGCAACCAGGGTAAGACGCAACCTTCGATCACCGATTTACGCGAGCGCCAGGACAAGGTAGTCGTCGCGTTCATGAACGAGATGTGAATATGAATCCGACGGACGAGAAGGCGAAGCGGGACCAGCTGGAGAAGGACGCGCTCGAGTATCACGAGCGCACGCCGGCCGGTAAGATCTTCACTGGAATCGGGAAGCCGGCGGAGAACCAGCGCGATCTGTCGCTGGCGTACTCGCCGGGGGTCGCGTTTCCCTGCCTGAAGATTGCCGAGAATCAGGACGATTCATTTCGCTATACGGGGCGCAGCAACCTCGTCGCCGTAATTAGCAACGGCACAGCCGTCCTCGGACTGGGAGACATCGGGCCCTACGCCGCGAAGCCGGTCATGGAGGGCAAGGCAATGCTCTTCAAGAAGTTCGCCGACATCGACGTCTTCGATATCGAGCTCGACGCCAAGGACCCCGAGCTCTTCATTGCCGCCGTGAAGGCTTTGGAGCCGACCTTCGGCGGCGTGAATTTGGAAGACATCAAGGCGCCGGAGTGCTTCTACATCGAGGAGCGCTTGCGCGCCGAGATGTCGATCCCGGTCTTTCACGACGACCAGCACGGCACGGCGATCATCGCCGGGGCGGCCTTCCTGAACGCGCTCGAGGTCGCAGGGAAGAAGATCGCGGACGTGCGCGTCGTGTTTTCCGGCGCGGGCGCGGCGGCGATCGCGTGCGCATCGCTGTTTCTCTCGCTCGGCGTCCAGCGGAAAAACCTGATCCTGTGCGACAGCAAGGGCACGGTGCATTCCGGGCGGAAGGACCTGAACGACATCAAGAAGCGCTTCGTGATCGAGACCGAGGCGCGGTCGATCGAGGAGGCCCTGCGCGGCGCGGACGCGTTTGTCGGCGTCTCGGTGGCCAACGTGCTGACGGCCGAGATGATCAAGCCGATGGCGAAGAATCCGATCATCTTCGCGCTCGCCAATCCCGATCCGGAGATCCACCCGGCGGTGGCGCGTGAAGCGCGGCCCGATGCGATCATCGCGACGGGGCGCAGCGACTTTCCGAACCAGGTGAACAACGTTCTCGGCTTTCCCTTCATTTTCCGCGGCGCTCTGGACGTGAGGGCGCGCGTGATCAACGAGGAGATGAAGCTCGCCGCGGTGCGCGCGATCGCGGCTTTGGCCAAGGAGAACGTGCCCGAGTCGGTGATGAAGGCTTACAAGGACAACGAGGTCTATCAATTCGGGCGGGACTACCTCATTCCCAAGCCGGTGGACCCGCGCGTCCTCTTCCACGTGGCGCCGGCGGTGGCGAAGGCGGCGATGGATTCCGGCGTGGCACGGCAGAAGGTCGACATCGCGCAGTATACGCGCGACATCGAGCGGATCCTGGGGCCGACGCAGGCGATGCTGCGCGGCTTGAAACGCGACATCGCCGCGAAGCGGCAATCGAAGGGGCGGAAGCCGCGGCTCGTGATCGCGCACGCTTACGACCGGCGGATCCTGCGGGCGGCGGCGCAGGTCGTCAACGAAGGCGATCTGGACCTGACTTTGCTGGGCGCGCCGGCGCGGATCCTGGAGGTCGCGGCGCAGAACGGTCTGGCGGGTTTCGAGCGCATGGTGCGGATCGTCAATCCGTTCGACTCCGAGGCGACGGCGGGCTACGCGGACGAGCTCTTCAAGATGCGGCAGCGCAGAGGCGTAACGCGGACGAGCGCCCTGCAGCTGCTTTCGAACCACAACTACTTCGCGGCGATGATGCTGAAGATGGGTGGTGCAGACGGGCTCGTCTCGGGCGTCGTCGAGACGTACGGCGCGAGCGCCAAGCCCTTGCTCGAGATCATCGGAGCCGAGAAAGGGCAAACGCTCGCCGGTATTTACATGGTGATGCACAAAGCGAAGCAGTACTTTTTCGCGGACTGCACCATCAACGTCGACCCGAGCGCCGAGCAGCTGGCGGCGATCGCGATCTCGGCGGCGAACGCGGCGAAACGTTACACGCGCGAGCCGATTCGCGTCGCGATGCTGTCGTTCGCGAGCTTCGGCTCGACGATGCACGACGAGACCAAGAAGGTGGCGCAGGCGGTCGCGCTCGTGCGGCAGAAGATGCCCTCGCTCGAGGTGGACGGCGAGATGCAGGCGGACGTCGCGCTTTCGGAGGAGCTGCGGCAGCGCGAGTTCCCGTTCTCGGCCCTGACGGGGAACGCGAACGTTTTGGTGTTCCCGAACCTGGCGTCGGCCAACATCAGCTACAAGCTTCTCGCGAATCTGGCGGGATCGTCTTTGATCGGTCCGCTCTTAATCGGCATGCGCAAGCCCGCAAACGTGCTGCAGATCAGCGCGACGACGGACGAGGTGTTGAACATGCTGTACATCACGGCGGCGGAAGCTCTCGAAGCCATGAGCTGAAAAGACTAGAGGCCCGGGAGCAAGCTCCCGGGCCTCTGCACGTCTCTAACCTGGAGTAGCTCGGAAACTCGCGTTTACGGGGCGCTGACGGCGGCGGGTTGCTTCGCCGAAAGCTCTTTGTAGACCTGCGCGTAGGCGACCTTGACGAGCGAGAGGATCGCGTCGCGGTCGGCTCCGGGCGGGAAGTTCTGGATGATGACTTCGGTGGTGCCGAGGAGGCTCGTCACGAGATCGCCGATCTGCTTGTTCTTGATGACGAGGCCGAGGATCGCGGCGAAGTCCGGGAGCGCAGCGTTGATCGCGGCGATCGTGGGGTCCGCGTTCGGGTTGGCCGGGGTGGCGACCGGGGCTTGCTGGCCCGAGAAGGCGCCGAGGATGCCCTGGATGGCCGAGATCGCGCCGCCGACGTTGCCGAAGCCGGCGAGGGTGGCCAGGCCGGTGACGCCTTGGATGACGCCGGCGGCGCCGCCAGCGGCACCCGGAGCGGCTTGAGGAGCGAGGAGGCTGGTGAGGATGCCGGAGTTGAAGATGCCGTTGACCGTGGCCGGGAGGGCGTTGCCGTTCTGGGCGCTGACGGCGCTCGTGGCGAGGCCGACGATGGTCAGGATCTTGTCGAGGCCGGCGAGGTTGATGTTCTTGGCGTCGCCGGGCAAGAGCGCGACGATCTGGGGGACGAGCTTCGCGATGTCGACGACATCCGCGCCGTTCAGCGTGGCGAGGAGCTGGCCGATCATCGCGATCTCGGCCAAGCCCGGGAGCTGCGCCAGGTTCGGCGGCAGGTAGGTGAGACCCGGGATGGCGGCGGCAGCGCCCGCGCCGCCGGCGATGGCGTTGGCGGCGGCGACGGCGCCGTCGAGGACGCCGAGGGCCGTCTGGAGGACGGCGGGCCCGTTCTGGGTCGCCGCGGAGCCGGGGATTTTTCCACTAAGAAATCCCTCGATCGTCGGGCTAGTCGACCCGAACATCAGGTCAGCGGCGTTGTCGGAGTGCTCGAGGCCGAAAGAGTGGCCGGCTTCGTGGGCGATGGTCTCGGCGATCACCGAGACGGCGTCGATGCCTTTGGTGAAGGCGAAGGCGACGTCGTTCACGTTGGCGTTGCCCTTGTCGAAGGGCGCGATGCCGAGGACGCTGTTGCCGTTGCAACCGAGGTCGGCGTAGGAGCCGCCGACGTGCACGGTGGTGAAGTTACCTTGCGTAGGGGCTTCGCCGGTGACGACGAGGCGGGCGCCGGCGTCCGCGAAGAACTTCGCGACCTGCGCGAGGATCTCCGTCTTGTCTGCGGCCGACAGGTCCGGCGGCGCGATCTCGGCGAAGTTTTGGCAGAGGAGGAAGCTCTCACCGATCTCGAAGCCTTTGTGGAGCGAGGCGCCGTCGAAGTTCACGAAGAGGACGGGGTCGCCGCCTGCGACATCGGCCAGCGAGAAGCCGTCGCCGGCGTTGTCGACGGTGCGCAAAGCCGAGGCGAACAGGGCGTCGTAGTACTCGCGGGGCGGCTTCACGGTATGATCGCGCTTGCCGCCTTCGGTGGCGTCGGCGTCGTTGCCGTCTTTGTTCTTGTCCCGATCCGATTTTTTCTTGGTGTCGCTCGCGCTGGCTTGCGACTGGTCATAGCCGGCGAGCTTTTTCGGCTCGCTGCCGCAGGACGTCAGGGTCGCTGCGAGGGCCAGGGATCCGAAGAGTTTCAGGTTCGACATTTAGAGTTCCTCCAGGGTTGGCGCCGCAGTCGCGTCACCGAATGCTTAGGAGGGTCCTCGGGGCGCCGCGCTGAGCGCTTGAGGAAATCGCACAAACCGTGATATTTTCTGGCGTTTTCAACGGGAGATTCCGCAGATGGGCGCAGTGGACTCGGGGTGCTTGGAGTTTTTTAGGGCGACCGTCGGGGCCGGCAACGTCAAGACGGAAGCCGCCGATTTGGATGCCTTTGGCCGCGATTGGACGAAGATTTTTCCGGTGGCACCGGGCTGCGCCGTGCTGCCGGGCTCGACCGCAGAGGTGGCGAAGGTCGTCAAATACTGTGCGGACAAAGGGCTTTGCGTCGTGCCGAGCGGCGGCCGGACCGGTCTGGCGGGCGGGGCTGTCGCGTCCAACGGCGAGGTCGTCCTGTCCTTGCAGCGCATGAGCAAGATCGAGAAGCTCGATCCGGTCGGCCTGACGGCGATCGTGCAGGCGGGCGTGACGACTGAAGCGCTGCAAGACGCGGCGCGGGAGATCGGGCTCTTTTTCCCGCTAGACCTCGCGGCGAAGGGCAGCTGCCACATCGGCGGCAACATCGCGACGAACGCGGGCGGCGTGAAGTTCATCCGCTTCGGGGGGATGCGCGAGCAGGTGCTCGGCATCGAGGTGGTCTTGCCGAACGGCGACGTGCTCGACATGAACTCGAGCCTGCGCAAGAACAACACGGGCTACGATCTGAAGCAGCTCTTCATCGGCTCCGAAGGCACGCTCGGGATCGTGACGCGCGCGACGGTACGGCTGACGGCGCCGCCGCGGAACGTGCAGGTCGCGATCATGGGCGTCGAGACGTTCAAGGCGATTCCCGCGATCTTGGGCGTGGCGAATGTCGCGGCCGTGACGCTGACGGCGTTCGAGTTCTTTACCAAAGTGGCGCACGAGATCGTGCTGAAGCATGCGCAGGGCGCGCGGACGCCGTTCGAGCAGAAGTATCCTTACTACGTGCTCCTCGAGGCGGAGGAAGGCCCGGGCGGCGGCGCCGTCATGGAGCCCTTGCTCGAGAAGCTCTTCGAGAAGGGCCTGGTCGCGGACGCGGTCGTGGCGCAGAACTCGACGCAGCACAAGGAGTTCTGGGGCCTCCGTGAGAACATCACCGAGAGCATCGCGGCGCATGGAACGGCGCGAAAGAACGACATCTCGCTCGCCATCGACCAGCTCGACGACTTCATCGCCCAGCTCGAGGTGGAGCTCGCAAAGGCGCCGACGGACGGAATGGAGATCGTGCTATTCGGCCACATCGGCGACGGCAACCTGCATATCAACTACGTCGGTCCGAAGACCGAGCCGGTGAAAGAGTTCAACGCCCGGGCGCGGAAGGTGGAGGAGCGCGTCTTTCATCTGCTGGCGAAGTTCAAGGGGTCGATTAGCGCCGAGCACGGGATTGGGCTGCTGAAGAAGCACGACCTGCTTTTTTCCCGGACGGAAGCGGAAGTCGAGATCATGCGGAAATTGAAGCGGGTTTTCGATCCGGGAGGGCTAATGAATCCCGGGAAGATTTTCGACTGAGAGCTTAAAGAGCTTTCATGGCGGACGAGCGATGATCTTCGCGAGTGTGTGAGAGCCCGAAGTCCCATCCCTTGAAAGGCACCTCTAAATACGGAGGTGCCTTCTTTTTTGCGGAAAGCGGCTCAGGGCGCTCCCGCCGTCCCGTCGTACGAGGCAGCCGGATTGGCATCGCCGTTGATCTGAATGACGATGTCCCGCGCGACGCTGACGTTGAACCGCTTGGCGACGCCGTCTGCGCCCTTGGGGCCGCTGAACTCCAGTCGATAGACCTGGCCGCGATAGACGGTCGTCGACACCAAGAATTGGACCGAGTAGCCGAGGATCAGCTCCTGCTTGCATAGGCCAGCGTCGCAGACGGGCGGCGCGTCGAACTTGAAGGTGAAGTCGCCAATGTCTTCGGAAATGACTTGCGGCGTGACTAGGCTGAGCGTTTCGCCTTCGTAGAGATTACGGATGTCGTAACGCGCTTCGATCGATGAGCGCTCGCCTGGGGCCGTCGCCGTAGTCAAGAGGGTTTGGTTTGTTTGAATCATGCGCGGTGTTTCAATCGAGACGTCCACGTGGCAATCGAAGACGTCGACGCCTTGGCGATACTGGGCGGCGAAGCGGAGCTTCGTTCCAGGCGTATCCGCGACCGTCGTCGTCGGGATGAACGCGATCTCAGTGCTCGCGGACGTCGCGGTCGTGCCGGGCGGGAACGTCGCGGTCGCAAAGCTGAGCTCGGCGTCGGAGCGCGGCCCGATTTCTTCGAGGCTCAGGACGACCGTGTCGGGATGGCCGCGCCGCACGATGGCCGGTCGCGCCGTCACGCGGCAGCCGCGCCCGATCTCGCCGCCCGTCTGGATGCCGACGGCGGATGCTGCGAAACAGGACGCGATCGGCTCCGGCGAGGCGAGGCAGGTCGCGAGCGTCCCGCCGGGCTCGAGGGCCGGCAGTGCGCTGGCGAAAGGCGTGTCGACCGGCGCCTGTGGCGTGCCGTCGTCGCGAACCAGCACGACGCGCGCGGCGAAGCTTGCGAGCATCCCCCGTGCCACGACGAACTCGACGGTCGCGCCGTCGGCGCTCACGGAGGCAGCCTCCCCGAGCGCGCTCCAGAGAAACTTGGTTCCCGGTGGCACAGGCGTCGAGACCGAGCACGCGACTTTGACCGTATCCGCCTCGCCGAGCCGGTCCCAGTTGCACTCGACGTGCAAATTGGCGGCTGTGACCGGAATCGGCGCCGCCGCGGTCGAGAAGTCGTCGGTCGCGGCTGATCCGGATGCCGTGTTGCTGCCGCTCCCTTTGCTTTCCTGCTTGGTGCCGGGCGCCGCCTTGTTGCAGGCAAGGCACAGGAAGGCGATGAGGATGATACGACGCATGCGGAACTCCGGGTTAACCGTGGATCGGCGCTCGGAGTCGGAACTTTACGGGGCTCTCTTTCTAGGCCCGACGGCGTTTCGCGCCGGCAAGCGCTCGCCGCCGAAGCTGATCGAAAGAGCCCCTAAGTCATCGAAACTCATCAGCTTATTCTGCCCCTTCAGCGCCGGGGGGCCTTCGTGATATCTGGATATCCTGGTATTCACTCGAATGTTCGGTACTTGGAGTATTCCATGACGACCCCGACCGTATCCTCTCTGAGCCTCGACAAGCTGGGCATCTCCAGCGCGGCTGAGATCATCTACAACCCTTCGTACGAGTTGCTCTATCAGCACGAGACCTCGCCGTCGGCCGAAGGCTTCGAACGCGGAACGGTCACCGCGTCTGGCGCCGTGGCGGTCGACACCGGCAAATTCACCGGGCGCTCGCCGAAAGACAAATACATCGTCGTGGAGCCCGAGTCGAAAGGGAACGTCTTCTGGACGGCGCAAGGCTCGGACAACAAGCCCCTCGAGCAGCCGGTGTGGAACGAGCTGAAGAAGATCGCGCTGAGCCGCCTCAACGGCAAGAAGCTCTACGTCGTCGACGCGTTTTGCGGCGCCAACCCGGCGACGCGCCTCAACATCCGTCTTGTCACCGAGATCGCGTGGAAGGCCCACTTCGCGAAGAACATGTTCATCCGCCCCACGGACGAGGAGCTCAAGAGCTTCAAGCCCGACTGGACGATCATGGACGCGTGCAAGACCAACGCGGCCAACTGGAAGGAGCTCGGCCTCAACTCCGAGAACTTCGTCGCCTTTCACATCAAAGAGCGCACCACCTTGATCGCCGGCACCTGGTACGGGGGCGAGATCAAGAAGGGCATCTTCACGATGATGAACTACTTCCTGCCCCTCAAGGGCATCGGCTCCTTCCACTGCTCGGCCAACATGGGCAAGAGCGGCGACACCGCCCTCTTCTTCGGCCTCTCGGGCACCGGTAAAACAACCCTGTCCGCCGACCCGAAACGCGGGTTGATCGGCGACGACGAGCACGGCTGGGACGACGACGGCATCTTCAACTTCGAGGGCGGCTGCTACGCCAAGACGATCAACCTCTCGAAAGACAACGAGCCGGACATCTACAACGCCATCCGCCGCGACGCGCTCCTCGAGAACGTCGTCGTGCGCCCGGACAAGACGGTCGACTACGACAGCTCGGCGAAGACCGAGAACACGCGCGTCAGCTACCCGATCTACCACATCGAGAACATCGTGAAGCCCGTCTCGAAGGGCGGTCACCCGAAGAACATCATCTTCCTCACCGCCGACGCGTTCGGGGTCCTGCCGCCCGTCTCGCGACTGACTTTCGAGCAGGCGCAGTACCAGTACCTTTCCGGCTACACCGCGAAGGTCGCGGGCACCGAGATCGGCGTGAAGGAGCCTTCGGCCACCTTCTCACCCTGTTTCGGCCAGGCCTTCCTCATGGTGCACCCGACGAAGTACGGCGAGATCCTCCGTGACCGCATGAAGCGGCACGGCGCGAAGGCCTACCTCGTCAATACCGGCTGGTCCGGAGGCGCCTACGGCGTCGGCAAGCGCATGAGCCTCAAGATCACGCGCCGCATCATCGACGCCATCCTCGACGGCACGATGGACAAGGCCACCTACGCCAAGTTCCCGATCTTCGGCTTCGAGATCCCGAACCACATCGAAGGCCTCGAGGACAAGATCCTCAACCCGCGCAACACTTGGGCGGACGGCAAAGCATACGACGAAACCTTGAAGAAGCTCGCCGGGATGTTCGCGGAGCGCTTCAAGCGCTTCACCGACACCGACGCCGGCAAAGCGCTGGTTCCGCACGGTCCGCAGCTCTAATCTCCTGAATCCGTCGAGACGAGGGCAGGCTCCTGATGAGCCTGCCCTTTTCTTCGTGCTTGGGGGGACCTCCCAAAGGGCGTGGGCTATATACTAATGAGCATGGAACCGGAAACGCAGAGCCAGCCGCCCGCAGACCCTCCGCCTGCTGAAGCCGTCGTCGACACGCCGCCGCCGAAACGCCGGCGGCGCGGGCGCTGGATCTTCGCGCCCCTGCTATTTTTCATCGGCATCCGTTTCAAGGTGCTGTTCTTCCGCCTGATCTCCTACGGCATCATGCTCGTCGCCTTCCTCGGGATCGCGATCTACGTCGGCGCCACCTACTTCGTGAAGCCGGACGACCTCAAGAAGATCGTCAAGGACGCGGTCGAAGAGCAGACCGGCGGCCGCATCGACATCGGCAGCCTCCAGTTCAACATCCTGACCGGCATCACGCTCGGCCAGGTGCAGTTCTATCCGCCGAAGGCCAAAGACTTCCGGGGCCTGAGATACGGCGGCGAGATCGACCCGATCCCGCTCGCGAACTTCGAGGCGCTCAGCGTCCGCTACAGTATCCCGAAGCTCCTCGCCGGTCGCGTGCACATTAAGGCGCTGCAGCTCGTCGAGCCGCAATTCCACCTTCGCCAGGTCGATGGCGTCTTCAACTTCGATTCGATCTTAGCCTACCGCGCGATCAAGTTCCCGCCGGGGCCCGAGGAAAAGCCGGAGGAGAAGAAGCCAGAGGACGTGCCCGAAGGCGGCGCGCTGATCCCGCTCGATCCGGACCTGATCTTCATGCCGATCGAGGTGATGGCCCAGAACGTCGGCATCCAAGGCCTGCGCCTCGACCTGATCAAGGAGCAAAAGGGCAAGATCGCGCAGATCGTCATGACCAACGGCCTGTCCGTCGACCTGGGCGTCTATCTCTTCGGCAAACAAAGCTCCGTTTGGGTGAGCTTGATGAGCCCCTTCGACCGCCCGCTCGAGGTCGACATCCAAGAGGCGAAGGTCGACGAGAACGGCGAGGTCGTCGGCGAGCTCTTGCCGACGCTGGCGGTGAAGACCGCGCTCGCGACGCGCGTCTCCGTCGACGATCTGAAACGTTTGGGCTTCGATTTCGGCGTGCGGATCATGAGCTTGAAGACGCCGTTCGCGGGCTATGAGGACCTCGGCGCCTTCGCGAAGGTGCGCATTGCGCTCGAGAGCGATTTGCGTGGCATCAGCGTCGATACGGTCGACGTCAGCGTCGCGGACGCGCTCGACTACGACCTCACGGGCAAGATCGGGATCGTCGACGCGAGCTTCAAGGCCTTCCAGGTGAAGCTGAAGCAGAAGCTCCATGTCGACCTCGAGAACGCGACGACGCTCGCAAAACCCTTCGTTCCCGGGCTCGTTGCCTCGGGTGGCATCACGCTGGACGAGGTGAAGGTCGAGGGACTGATCGAGCCGGAGAAGCTCGCCAACGCCGCGAACGGCGTTCCCCTTCCCTACACCACCGCGATTCTGTGGCTCGAGGACGTGCTCGTCGACTATCCGGGCACCGGCGTGACGATGGAGCCGATCTCAGGCAGCCTGTCGCTCCAGGCCGGGCCCGCGCTCGCTGGCTCGGGGTCGCAGATCGATCTGTCGCTCGACCTCGCGGTGCCGAAGCTCGACTTGACGCAGCAGGCGAAGATGGGCGAGATCCGCGCCGGGGTGGAGGAGTTCACGGCGAAGGTGACCGCGCGGGCGCTGTGGCCCGAGATGATCTTGCCGATCCTCAAGGTGAACCTCGAGGCCGAGCACGTCACGACGTCGGGCAAAGGCATCGCGAAGATCGACGCGCCGCTCTATGTCGATGTCGACGCCGACGGGCGCAAGGACCTGTCGCGGATGTCTCTGGCGGCCAACGTGGAATTGACGGATCTGGCCGAGATCTCGGCGATGGCCGATTGCCAGCAGAAGTGCCAAAAGTTCCGCTCGAGCGCGCTCGTGCGGCTCGACTCGCTGCAAAATCTCCATGCGATCGCGTTGCCCCTCGGGGCCGTCCTCAAAGTCGGCGACTTCATGCCCACGAAGCTCACCGGCTCGCTCGATTTCCAGTTCGCAGCCCGCGGGAAGATTCCCGACCCGACGTCGACGCCGACGGAACAGCTCGTCCGCGAGGCAGACGTCAAATTCAACACGCAGTTGAACCTCGCCAAGTTCAACGCGGTCCTGCCGTTCATGAAAATCGACTTGAAAGACTTCGAGACGCGCATCCTGTCGAGCGGATCGACTGCCTCGCAGAAGATCGAAGTGATTCACAAATTCGAGGGACTAGCGCTCGAGCTTCCTGCCAAGGGCGCGGCCAAGCCGATGCCGATCACCGTCGAGCGCTTCACCTTCGAGTCCGGGGTCCAAAACGACTTCGACGGCCCGCTCGACTTGACGCCCGACGATTCGACCGGCGGCAAGACGCCCAAGCTCCTAAAGCACATGCGCTCGGAGATCTTCAACAAGCTCTTCGTTGGCAAGGTGTCGGCCGCGGGCATGCTCCCGCGGCCCATGTCGGAGCTCCGCGTCACCTCCCTAATCAAGCAAGCGAAGCTCACCGACTTCGCGCTCGACGAGTTGCGGGTGAAAATCCCCGACTACGGCCTCGACGCCTCGGTCTTCGTCGACGTGAAGATGGCCTCGGACTTCCTGAAAACCGTGACCAGCGGCGAGAAGTTCGACCCCCTGTCCCTTCTGCAGCGCGCCGCGACGCGCGTCACCGCCAACATGCAGCACAACGGTGACGAGAAGCTTCCTGGCAACGTCAAGACCTCCGGCAAGATCAACGTGCGCGTCAGCGCCGAAACCGAGGACATGAAGACGGCCGCCGTCGACGGCGGCGCCGCATTCGAGCACTTTCACCTCGCCATCCCCGACAAGGATCCGAAGGCGCCGCCGAGCATCAATGTCGAGGAAGTGAACGGCGAGCTGCCTTTCAAGCAGATACTGAAGCTCGCGGACCTGATGCCGAAGCCGAAGGCGAAAGGTGTGGGCATCGGGTCCGGCAGCGGCTCCGGCAGCGGCAGCGGAAGTAGCGGCGGCGCGGTCGCCACCGACGCCGGGTCTGCACCTACGCCGGCGGTCACCGTCGCCGAGGTCAAGATCACGGAAGAAGGCGACGTCGCCGAGGACGTCAACGAGGCTAAGCTACAGTCGCAGATGAAAGGCTACTTCGAGAAGACCGATCCGGGATTGCCAAAGGATGCCAACATCGTCGCCATGGTCGATTACGGCACGGTGCGCCCCTTCTTCCCAGAGCGTCGTCCGCTCTCGGTCAAGAAAGTCGTCGTCGCCAACCTGGAGATGTCGCAGATCGAATTGGACCTCGAGCTCCGCCAGAACTGGTTCGCGCTGAATCAGTTCGTCATCGGCTTCCTGAACGGCAAGATCGAGGGCGACTTGCAGCTCGCTTTCGACCCAAAACCGCGCTCCGTGCGGACGTCCCTCCACTTGACCCGACTCGACTCGCGAAAGCTCATGGACCGGATCCCGAGCGGCAAATGCAAGGGATCTAGCTGGAGCCTCTTCGCCAATCCCTTCATCGACGGCACCGTGCATCTCGACTACGACATGCGCAGCAACAACATGCAGGGCGGTCTCGAAATCACCTCGATCGGAAAGGATCAGCTGCGCATGATCCTCTGCTTCATCGACCCGCACGAGCAGAACCAGACCATCGTCGACATTCGCGGTTACCTCGGGTACGGCGAAATCAGCCAGGTCTCGGTGCCGATCAAGAACGGCGAGATCGGCCTCGACATCGACCTGCGCGTGCTCGGCGCGCCGTTCCCGATGCCGAAGCTGTCGCGCTTTCCGATCTCGCAGTTTATCCAGAACATGAAAGACACGGCCGGCGGCGCGGGCGATCAGCAAGCCGCGGCAGGCGCGAACACTCAGGGGAAATAGAACATGCGGCATTCCGCCCTGCCATGGTTGCTGCTCGCGGTCTCCGCGTCGGGCTGCACGTTCAAATTTGACCTGACGTCGCAGCGTACGGCCCTAGAGAATCAGGTAATCGGCGCGTACAAGGAGTTGGACGACGACGTCATCCTCGCCTCGTCCGTACGTGCGCCGGACCCGAAGGCGACCGTGCCGAAACTGTCGGCGGAGCGCAAACGCGCCGTCGACGCGCGGCAGAATCAGGACTTCAACCGCGACGACATCGAAGAGCTGAAGGACAAGCAGGTGCTCGGCGAGGCCGTCGACGGCACCGTCGTCGTCCTTCCGAGCGGGGTCGCGGGCATCCAACCGGGGACGTCCGACGTGCGCCTCGCCATGCAGCTCGTCGACGAAGAAAACAAGGACCGGATGACGGTCTGGCATCGGCTCATCGAAGCGAGCGAGACCTTGGAAGACAAGGACTTGCCGGCGGTGCGCCGGACTCGCGCGAAGGAGCAGCGGGATCAGGCGGCGCCCGGGCAGTGGATTCAAGACGAAAACGGCCAGTGGCTCAGGAAAGCGGACCAGTGATGCGACTTTTCTGCGCTCGGGTCTGGTCGCCGGCGCTCCTGGCGGTCGTTGCCTGCAGCGGCAACAAATACACCGAAGACGTCGACCTCGTCGCGAAGAAGGACGAGGCGACGTTCTTCCAGCCGGCGCAGGTGACGGCCGGCAACGAATCGAACTTCGCGCCAGACTTGTCGGCGAACGGCGCGTTCGTCGTCTATACGTCCGACCGCAAGGGTAACAAGGACATCTGGGAGAAGCGCGCGCAGGGCGGTTTCGCGCGGCCGCTCACCTTCCATTCAGCCGACGATTTCGTCCCCGTCTTGAGCCCTGACGGCGACGCGATCGCCTTCGTCTCGCGCCGCGACGACGCGGCCGGCGACATCCACGTGCTGAAGCTCGGCGTAACGCTCGGGTCGATCTTCGGCGGCAGCGAGGGCAGCATCGTCCAGATCGTCTCGAAGTCGACGGGGGACCTAAATCCGTCTTGGTATCCCGACGGCGACAAGGTCGTATTCGCCGCGCGCAAGCCGGGCGAGAAGCTCGCGACGCTCATGTCGGCCGAGATCGCCGACCTCAAGGCCCAGCCGCTAGGCGAAGCCAAGGGCGACCAACCGAGCGTCGCCCCCGACGGAAAGACTGTCGTCTACGTGAAGAGCGGCGCGATCATGCTGTTCCACGAGGGCGACAACACCATCACGCAAGTCACCGAGGGCGGCTCGATTCTGGATGGTCAGCCGCGGTTCACGCAGGACGGCAAGGGCCTCGTGTTCGTGCGTTACGCCGACGACACGAACACGGACGGAAAACTCGACGGCGACGATCGCCCGACGGTCTGGCGCCTGGATCTCGCGACGCAAAAGGGCGAAAAGCAGCGTGACAATTACAAGATCGAGCCGCTGACGGGGGCGAAGTTCGGCGCCTTCACCCCACAGATCCGCAGTCCCTATCTGTACGTGGCGCTTCACACGAATGAGGGTCTCGACATCTTTCGCCTGCCCGAGACGGGACAGATCGCGCCGGCCACGGACATCGAGGCGCTCAAGAAGCAATTCGACCTACAAAACGACCTCTACGAGAAGACCTACATCTTACGTCGCGCGCAGGCCGCATTCGCAAAGCAAGGCCAAGACGCGCTGGCGGCAGAGGCCGCGATCCTCGAGATCGACTGGCACGTCCAGAACGACCGGCGCGTCGAGGCCGAAGTCGCGCAGCGTCGCATTCACGCGAACTTCTCCGACATGCTCGCGATCAAGGTCCTCGCTGACCTCGCGATGACGGAGCAGGACCTGTCGCCGCTCGCCTATCCGAAGGTGAAAACCGATCACAACGACGCGCAAAAGAAGCTGCTCGAAGGGCTCCTAGCGCGCGTCGACGGCCTGCTCGTCGGCTTCAAGGGCAAGGACGACGAGCTGCGCCGCGTCGTCGGTCGGGGACAGCTCGTCAAAGCGAAGATCCTCGCGGCGCAGCGCAACTTCTTTCCGGCGAACGACATCCTCGCGAAGGTGCCGACGGAGTTCGCCAGCGACTTGGCGCTCGTCGCCGAGGCGATGTTCTATGCGGCCCTGATCACGCCCGCCACGAGCGACGTTGACTCGGCGATTCGCGCCTTCCAGCGCTTGATCACGCAGTTCCCCGAGAATCGGCTGATCGTACGGCGCTCGTCGGAGGCCGCCGTCGCGATGCTCGAAGGCCGCGCCGACTACGTGGAAAAGCTCGGCGAAATCCTGGTGTCGGCGAAGCGCCTGCCCGCACTGCCGGCGGTGGCGCACCTGAAAAAGGTCGATTACTACATGAGCGAAGGTAAACACGCCGTCGCCGCCAACGAATTGCGCCAGATCGTCGATTCCTATCCGGAGTCCACGGCGCTCACGCTCGAGGCGGCGTCCCGGCTCATTCCGATGGAGGAGAGAGCCGGCCGCGTCGCGGCGGCGGAGGAGATCCTCACGCGCCTCGTCGAGCGCGTCAAAGATTCTAAGCGCTCGGAGAGTCGCCAGCGCGCTCGCGACCTCCTGCTCGGATTTTGGCTGCGACGCGGCGAGTATTACCTGAAGGAAAACGAGCCGGCGCTGGCCACCAAGGAGTACCGGAAGGTCATCGCCGTCGACCCTTGGAACGTCAGTGCGCATCGCGGCGTGCTCGACGCAGGGTTCCGTCGAAAGAAGGTCGAGGAGCTGCAGGAGCACTACGAGAAGGCGGCAGACGAAGACCCCGCGAGCGCCGAAAAGCGCTACATTTACGGGTATAGCCTAACGTTCGAGATCGACTTGGCCTCGGGGATGCGGCCACGGCTTG
>JANOTL010000224.1:0-5012 GCA_031416315.1 Pseudomonadota bacterium | reverse complement strand
ATGCATTGCTTCGCCATGTTCCGAAGGACGTCGCCTCGGCATCTCACGTGAATTAAGCCGCGATTTCGCGGTCTCACGCTTGAAGATACCGATTTGAGACACCATTCGAGGCAAACTGCGCACTTGCGCCGGGTTTTCGTCGTGCGATACTCACGACGGGTCAATGCCGTACAGTGCCTGGTCGAGACGGTGACGAAGGAACTTGCCCGTTGCCTACGTTCCATGCGCCCCGCAAGGTTGCCGAGATCGAGCGCGAGATCGTCGCCGAGCTCGGCTTCTTCCCGCCATTTTTCGCGCCGGTGCGCAGCGATGCCGCGATCCTCGAGAGCTTGTGGCACCAGACGGTCTTCGCCTACCTATCGAGCAGAGATTGATAGAAGCGACCCGTCATCTCCATCGCGCCGTTGCCACTGGTCCAACGGATGAATGAATCGTGCGAGTCGTCTAGGCCGACCGTTCGCGAAACTGCCACCTTCTAGGCGCGACCGAGGTGTTAACGTGAGTAGCAAAGATCAGTCGGACTTGTACCTCGACCTCCTCGAGTCGACGGTCGAAGGCATCTGGAGCGTGGGACTCGACGGCTGCATCACTTTCGTCAACAGCGCCGCGGTCGCAATGTTCGGATATGCCTCCGCCGAAGAAATGCTGGGGCGAAATTCGCACGAGCTCGTGCATCATACGCGGTCGGACGGCTCGCCCTATCCGCGCGCCGAATGCCCGATCTTCCACGCATTTCAGAAGGGGACCTCGGCGCATCTCGAAAACGAGCTGCTGTGGCGGAAGGACGGGACTTCCTTTCACGCGGATTATCGGACGACCCCGATTCGCAGGAACGGCGAGATCACGGGTACGGTCACGACCTTCGTCGACAATAGCGATCGGGTCCGCCTCGATGCCGAGCTTCTGGCAACTCGACAATGGCTGCAGGCAACGTTGAGAGGTATTGGCGACGCCGTAATCGCAACGGACGCGTCCGCGGAATCGAGGGTTACGTTCTTGAATGCCATTGCCGAAGAGCTGACTGGGTGGCCGCTGGAAGAGGCGAAAGGTAGGCCAGTTCTCGAAGTGTTCAACATCGTCCACGAGTACACTCGCGAGCCTGCCGTCAACCCGATTGCCAACGTTTTGGCTTCAGGAAAGGTGCAGGGTCTCGCAAATCACACGGCCTTGATCGCAAGAGATGGTCGAGAATATGTGATCGAAGACAGTGCTGCACCGATCGTCGACTCGGATCTCAAGGTCCAGGGGGTCGTACTGGTCTTCCGTGACGTGACCGAGCAGAAAAAATTAGCCCACGAAAAGGAGGAGGCGAGCAGGCAGGTCGAACGGGCTCGCGAGGAGCTCCACGGATTCTTCATGCAGGCTCCTCTGCCGATGTGCATCCTCGAAGGGCCGGAGCATCGATTTTCGTTGGCGAACCCGCTGTATGAAGCATTTGTCGGCCGTCGTGCCGTAGGAAAGACGGTGTTGGAATGTTTTTCGCTCGAGGAAGTCGCGCACTTTATCCCACTTCTGGACCGCGTCTATCAAACCGGCGTCCCGTGCATCGCGAAGGAGCAACCTCTTTCACTGCCTGACGCAGATGGAACGATCAAAGATCACTGGATCAACCTTGGGTATCACCCTTTTTGCGGACCAGATGGAGCAGTCAAAGGGATTTTGGCGATCGTCGAAGACGTGACCGACCAAATCGTCGCGCGCAACAAGATCGCCGCGGTGTTGGAGGGCGAGCAGAAGGCGCGAACGGACGCCGAAAGACTCCTCGCCCGAGCTTCGGACGCAGAGCGACGCAAAGACGAATTTCTGGCAGTCCTTTCGCACGAGCTGCGTTCGCCGCTCAACGTGATCGGCGGCCATGCTGAGCTTCTGCGCATGGTGGAGCCCGGCACTCCCGATTTCGCCGAATCGCTCGACGCCATCGAGCGAAACACCAAGCTCCAAACGCAACTCATCGGCGACCTGCTAGACGTATCGCGCATCATCACCGGCAAGCTGATGCTCGAGCTCACCACGTTTGGCGCCGAAGCGGTCGTTTTCGCTGCTGCTGATTCGATTCGCTTTGCGGCAGAGGCGAAGAGCATTCGCCTCGACATCCGCATCGATCCCGATGGCCTCGGCACGCTCGTGGGCGACGCTGCGCGCCTTCAGCAGATTTTTTGGAATCTGCTGTCGAACGCGGTGAAGTTTACCCCCAGAGGCGGCCGGGTGGCGCTAGTTGCACGCCGAGTGGACTCGCTCGTCGAGTTCTCCGTCGAAGACTCCGGGCAGGGAATCACGCCAGAGTTCCTGCCTCACGTTTTTGATCGATTTCATCAGGAGGACGCGTCAAAAACGCGACAATACGGCGGTCTCGGGCTCGGCCTAGCGATCGCAAGGCATCTTGCCGAGCTCCACGGCGGTACGGTCAGCGCGTCTAGCGCGGGCAAAGGCGCAGGATCGAAGTTTACGGTCCTTTTGCCCGTAAAGCCGATTGAGGTCGAAGACGACTCGACTGCGGAAGATCAACCCCGAGCGTCGGGGGCGACCAGCGCCGCTGACCAAACGGGCCAAGGTCAACCTTTGGAGGGGCTTCGCATCCTGGTGGTTGACGATCAAGAGGATGCACGGGCCCTGATGAGCAAAGTGCTCAGGAAGCTGGGTGCGAAATCCGTAGAGGTTGCCGACTCTGGGACGCGCTGTCTCGAGTTAGTCGAGGCACTGGAGCTCGACGTACTCGTTAGCGACATTGGCATGCCGGAGATGAATGGCCTGCAATTGATTCAAGAATGGCGGCATCGTGAAAGGACTCGTTCTCGCCGGCCCCTTCCTGCCGTTGCTCTCACAGCTTATGCAACCGAGCAAGATCGGGAGGAGGCTTTACGGGCCGGTTTCCAAGAGCATTTGACGAAACCAGTGAAGGTCAGCCAGCTCGTTTCCGCAATCGTGCAACTAGTCCGTGGTGTCGATGATCCTGGCAAAGGCCGTTGAAAGCCGATCTTATGAACGAACTCGAGAAAAGAAGCCGGTCAGCCAAAGCCGATAGGGGCGCTGGCGGCGGCGAGATGGGGCGGCTCGTGCGCGCCTACGACTGGTCGCGGACCGGCCTCGGACCGCGGGATTCATGGCCACGAAGCCTCCTCACCACGGTCGATCTATGCCTAGCCTCGAACTTCCCCATTGCGATCGCTTGGGGTCCTGACGGCGTCCAAATCTATAACGACGGCTATATGCCCATTTGCGGCGGCAAACATCCTCGCTCCATGGGCCAGAGCTTTCGCGAGTGTTGGGCCGAAGCTTGGGGGGTCATCGGCGATGCCTACGAGCAGGCCCTACTCGGCGAAACGTCATTTCTCGAGAATCAGCGCATTTTCCTCGAGCGCAACGGCTACCTCGAAGAGACGTTCTTTTCATTTTCCTTCAGCCCGATCCGAGACGAGACCGGTGGCATCGGCGGCCTCTTTCATCCCGTAGTCGAGATGACGGGAAAGATGCTGAGCGAACGCCGCACTCGCGTCCTGAAAGACGTTGCGGACCGTACCGCGAAGGCGAAGAGCGCCGACGAAGCCTGTGCGCTGGCGGCTCAGACACTCGCCGACCACGGCACCGACGTGCCATTCGCCCTGCTCTATCTGTTCGAGGACAAGGGACGATCCGCTCGCCTCGTCGGCGTCACTGGCCTCGACGAAAGCGGCTTTGGCGGGCTCACGTACGTCGATTCGACTTCAAGCGCTTCCCTCGGTTGGCCCCAGCTCGAGGCAGTGTATCGATCGGGTCGCGCCCAAGAGCTCGACGACGTCGAGAGTCGATTCGGGAAGCTCGTCACGGCTCCGTATGCTGAGGCGCCGAAGTCTGTGCTAATGCTGCCGATCACTCCGCCTGGCGCAGAGCGTCCAATAGGAGTTCTCGTCGCAGGGGTTAGCGCACGTCTCGCGCTCGATGAAGTCTACCTAGGGTTCTACGACCTTCTCACTGCCGCAGTGACGGCTGCCGTCGCTAATGGACGTGCCTTTGAAGAGGAGCGCCGTCGCGCCGAGGCCCTGGCGGAAATCAACCTGGCAAAGACGGCTTTCTTCAGCAACGTGAGCCATGAGTTCCGTACGCCACTGACACTAATGCTCGGGCCGTTGGGAGATATGTTGAGTCGGTATCACAGCCGACTCGACGGCGAGGACCGGTCCGACCTCGAGGTCATTCACCGCAATGGTTTGCGGCTGCTGAAGCTAGTCAATACCCTCCTCGACTTCTCGCGCATCGAGGCTGGCAGGGTACAAGCGGTTTATGAAAAGACCGATATTGCCGCCCTGACGGCGGATCTCGCAAGCGGCTTTCGATCGCTCATCGAGCGCGCGGGGATGCAACTCTCGGTCGAATGCTCCGAATTGTCAGGCGCGGTCTACGTCGACCGCGACATGTGGGAAAAGATCGTCCTCAATCTCTTGTCCAACGCGTTCAAGTACACGCTCGAAGGCAAGATCACGGTGAAGCTCAGCCAGTCCGAAGGACACTTTCAACTCTCTGTTTCAGATACGGGAACTGGCATCCCGGAAGATGAGATCGGGCATCTGTTCGAGCGCTTCCACCGCGTTGAAGGCGCACGCGGCCGTACCCACGAAGGCTCTGGTATCGGGCTCGCATTCGTCCAGGAGCTAGCGAAGCTTCACGGCGGCACGGTCTCGGTAGAAAGCGTATACGGCCATGGCAGCACTTTCACCGTGCGCATGCCATTTGGGACGGCTCATCTTCCTAAGGGACTCTTCGGTGCTAGCCAGACTCTGGCGCCAACCTCGCACGGTGTGGCGCCGTTTGTTGAAGAAGCCAGCAGGTGGCTGCCGGGCTCCGATGGCGGGGTGGCGCACTTCACTGGTTCGAGCCTGCTAGCCTCGCCAGCTGTAGCACCTGGAAACGTCGCCGCCACCGTCGGAGCCCGCATCGTCCTGGCAGACGACAACGCCGACATGCGGAAGTACGTCGGCAAGCTTCTCGAAGGCCAAGGCTGGATGGTTGTGGCCGTCGGTGACGGCGAAGCGGCGGTG
>JANOTL010000223.1:0-73876 GCA_031416315.1 Pseudomonadota bacterium | reverse complement strand
CGCCGTCGAGCTCGCCCAGGTCACCGAGGCGGACGGCCAAAAAGCCCGCTCGCTCCGCAGCTGGTACGGCGCGACGCAGGAGATCCGCGCCGCGCTTCTACGCTGGCAGGCCCTGCAAACCGGCTATCAGCCGCCGTAACGCTTCCCGACCCGCACCATCCACTCGAAGACCCCGAGTTTGTCCATCCAGGGATTGAGCCAGCCGTTCGTGATGCAGTAGTAACGGTCGAAAGGCGTCGTGTGATGCACCTGATGCGTCGTCGGCGTCAGCACGAAACCCAGCTTCTGGAGGGTCAGGATGCCGAGCGGCGGCTTCGGCATGTGCGCCCACTTGTGGATCTGGTTCGTCAGGACGATGCAAATCGTGAACGCGAGGATGAAGCTGCCCCAAGCCATTCCCCAGGCATTCGTCGTCAGCGGCACGAACAGGTAGGTCGGCACGACGACGAGGAGGTTAACGAGACAGCTGTTGCCGTTCGCCTCGATGAAGTCGTGCCGCGTGATCGCGGTCGGATCGCGGTGATGGTCGCGAAACGGCTTGATGAAGGCGGTGCCGAAGATGGGCGTCGTCTCCCGGCCGAAGTTGTCGGCGGCGCAGTGCACGAGCCCGGAGACGAGATCCGCGGCCACGTAGGCGAGAAGCGGCAGACCGATGGCGATGAGGCAGAACGCAAGCTCTCCCCCGGCGACACGCCCGAGCGCCAGCGCCGTCAGGCCCTTGCCGAGCTCCCAGATGAAGAGCATGGCGATGGCGAAGTAGACGCCGATGGACGCCACCTCCATCGCCCGGTTCCACACCGGGTATTGGTAATTGCCGCGTAGCAGCGGAAATTCCCGATACTTCATGCACCCTCCCGGGGACGAACCAGACTGAGACGGATTGTGTCGTCCTCATTTTACCGAGGAATCGCGGGCTTCGCCAGCACCACCCCGAGCCAACCGCGTACTTCACGCTCCGAGGCGACCGTCAGGCCCACGAGAGCGCCAGCGGCCGCGAGCGCATCGCGCTCTTTACCGATGAAGCCCGCGAGGACGAGGCGGCCACCCGGCGTCAGGAGGGCGGCGAGGCGCGGCAAGAGCTCGTGCAGGACGGGCACGAGGATATTGGCCGCGATCACCGCGAAACGTCCCATCTCCGGAGGCGGCGCTGCCGCCAGCACGAGCCCCATCGCCACGCCGTTCAAAGCGCAGTTCTCCGCCGCCGCCTTCAAAGCTTCGGGGTCGATGTCGGTGCCTTGCACCGAGGCGAAGCCGAGCTTGGCCGCCGCGATCGCGAGGATGCCGGTCCCCGTGCCGACGTCGAGCAGACGCAGATCGCGGCGCGAGCCGAGCTCGTCCCAAACGTCCTCGAGCGCCATCAGCGCCGCAGCGGTGGTCGCATGATCACCCGCCCCGAAGGCTGAGCCTGGCTTGAGCTCGATCAGGATCCGCCCGCCTTCGCCTTCTGCCGCCGGGTTCGCAAGGAGGCCGCCGCCAAGCGGTTGCACGCGAAAGCGTCGCGTCACTAGCGCTTCGAAGCCGCTCTCCCAAGCTGCGTTCCACGACTCGGTCTTGATTTCCGCGACGACGGTCTTCAGTCCGTATTGCCGGAACGCGTGCAGAGCCTCGGCCTCGAGCTGCACCAGGGCGGCGCGGTCGAACCCGTAGACGCTCACTGGAGCCGTGTCGCTACCATCGCGGATGAGAGCGGCCAGCGCCTCCGCGTCGGCCGCGAGGTCGACGCCGTCGATGACGCCCTCCGCATAGTCCGTGACGCCCCGCGCCTCGAGCCACGCGAGGAGCGCGTCTTTTAGGCGGCGGTCCGCGCCGAAGCGCAGGGAGAGCTCGAAAGTAAGCCCGGCTGGCGTCTCGGAGCTCACCCGCGCGCGACCGGGAGACCTTCGCGCTCCCAGGCCATCGTGCCGCCGGTAACGTTGACCGCGCGCACGAAGCCAGCCGCCATGAAGACCTGCGCGGCCCTCAGCGAGCGGCCCCCAGATTTGCAAATGACGTAAATCGTCTCGTTCTTGGGCAAGGTCGGCAAGGCGCCCTCGGCGATCTCGCTCAGCGGCAGGAGGGTCGCGTATTCGGCGCGGACGGCGCGAAACTCGTCGGCCTCGCGCACATCGACCAGATGGATCTTGCCGCCGGCCGCGGCCCGCGCGGCCTCGACGTCCTTGGGCTGGACTTCCTCGACCCGCGCGCCGCCACCCAAAACTGCCACGTTTTCCCCTTTGCGAGACTTTGCCTTGCGACTTTCGCAAACCGATGGCCGAACGGCAAGCCCGGAGGCCAAGCCCGCGAACTCACCGGCCGACGGGGTCCGCGATTAAGGTGCGGCGCCTGGGGCACCGATGACGGAGGGTGCAAACAGGGGTTCTGATTCCGTGAAAAGAAGCCTCCCGACCGCCGCCCAGCTCTTCGCCCTCGCCCTGGCGGCCTTGGCGCAGAGTCCCCAAGCCTCGGCCCTCGGCGGCTTCGGCGCCTCCGGCCCGTTGGAGCTCCTGCCACGCTCGTTGAAGACGTTTACCGCGCACCCGTTCGGGGAGCCGGCGGGGCTCTCGCTTTACCAAGCTCGCGCCGAGTCGCTCGAGGACGCGATCGCCAACGCGGTGCGCCCGGAGCTGCATCCACTGATCGGGCTGCGCTTCGAGACGGCCGCGACGCCGCTGGCGCGCGAGATCTCGTTCCACATCGGCGGCGTCGCCGTGTGCGGCACCGGCATGCGCGCGCATGCGCTCCGCGACGGCCGGCTCCTCATCCTCGGCACGATTCCCGCGCTCGACCCCGCGGTGCGCAGCGCGCCGCGCACGCCCGACGCTTGGCCGGACCAGGAGCTAGCGGTGCAAAGGGCAGCCGACGCGCTGGACGGCGAGGCCACGCTGAAAAAGGCGCGCCCCTGCCTCGAGATCGTCAACGGCGAGCCGCTCCCAGTCTGGGACTTGCAGGTGACGCACGCCGGTCTGCCATATAACGCGATCGCCGACGCCTACGAAGCGCGTCGGGTCGAGAACGCCTACTTCGACGCCGTCGCCGGCACCGCGAAGGTCTATCCGAGCAACGCGAATGACCTCGTGAAAGCCGACGTCGCGCTGCCAGACCTCCTCGGCGACGGCACGCTCACCTCTCCGCTCTTGCGCTCGGTGATCCCGGCGATCTTCACGCGCATCGTCGAGCCGACCCACGTCTTCGACTTTGCAGACGAGGATCCGCGCTTCGTCGAGCTGTCTTCATACGCTCATGCTCAAGTCCACCTCGACTTCGTCACCAAATACGGCTTCGAGTGGTACGGACCCGCGCCGATCCTGATCAAAAACCACGTCGCCCCTGGGGGCACGCGCAACAACGCCTTGTTCATCCCCGGCGACGCCTCGGCGAACGCTTTGCCCGAGATCCAGATCGACGACGGCGACGGCAAGGATTTGCAGTCCCTGGGCCTCGACGGCGACGTCGTCAGCCACGAGCTCGGCCATCACGTCATCTACCGCACGCTGCGTACGACGAGCGGACAGTCTCTCGCTTTGCACGAAGGCTTGGCGGACTTTCTCGCTTTCGCGCGCACCGGCGATCCATGCCTCGGCGAGACGATCTGCCCGGCGGGGAGCGGCGCCTGCATCGTGCCCGGCCAGTGCCTGCGAACCGCCGCCACCAACGTCAAATACGGCGACGCGAACTGGGAAGGCTGGAAGCGCGTCCGCGGCGGGCGGTTGTCGCTCGGCCACCTGCACGGCCAGCTCGTCTCCGGCCTCTTGTGGGACCTGCGCGTCAACGGCGACATCGCCGCAGACGAGCTGACGCAGCTGACGATCAAAGCCGTCTCCTTTTTCAAGTTCGACTCCGGCTTCAGGGACTGGCTCCTCGCGCTCTTCATGGCGGACGCCGAGCTCTTCCAGGGCCGCTACTTCGCCGTCATCAAGGCGCGCGCCGACGGCCGGAACCTCACCGAGTTCATGACCGGGATCGCGCCTGGCCTCACCTTGCCGCCGCTCGAAGGGCGCGGCGCCGAGACCTCGGCCGCCAACGTCGGCCCCAACGGGCTCCCGACCGCGACCGAGCCGGAGAAGAAAGAGACGAAGGGCGACGAGAACCCGTTCAAATGCGGCGTCGCCTTCGGCGGCGGCGGCGGCACGGCCACCGCGATCGCCTTGATCCTGAGCCTCCTCCTCCCCCTCCTCGTCGCCGCCGCGCCGCAGCCGGCGAAGGCCCGGGCGAAGAAGCCGCAGAAAAAGCCGTCGAAGAAAGCGGAGTCGAAAGCATCGTGATGCACCTTCTCGCCCCCTTCCGTCACGTCTTCGACCTCGTCGCGCGCCCGCTCGCCGCCTGCGCCGCGCTCTTTCTCCTCTCGGCCTCGGCGCCGGGCGCGACCCAGGCCGGTGTCGTCCGCCTTTCCCTCGTCCTCGCCTGGGAAGGCCGCCACGCCAAGGACTTCAATGTCGACGCCGTCCGCGCCTTGCGCGCGCAGTGGCGCGCCGCCGGCCGCGAGCTCGCCGTCGTCCATCTCGTCAGCCCTGCCTACTTCCTCCGCGGCGGCCCCGAGGCCGACCGTTTCGCGGCGAAGCTCCGCAGCGCCTTGGGTCCCGAGGACAAGGTCGGCATGCTCCTCGGCGGCTGGAGATCGCTCGCGACCGAGGCAGGCGTCATCTTCCGGGACGGCCCGACCTTCTGGGGGAACACCCTCCGCCCGGTCGACTGCGCCGCGACCGACTGCGGCGTCGACGTCCCTCTCTCCGTATACCCGACGGCCGATCTGGCGAAGCTTCTCGGCGCCGCGCGCGAAACCTTCGAGAAAAACGGCTTCGGCAGGCCCGTGGCGATGGCCGCCACCGGCTGGGTCGCGGCGCCCGAGCTCCTGCGCGCCGCCGCCGAGACCGGCGTCCGCTACGATTTCTCCGCCGTCGCGCCCGAAATGATTATGCGCCGCGCGGGCCGCTTTCCCCTCTATCAGTGGGTGAAAGGCCTTTGGGACGGCCTGACGCCGCACTCGCAGCCATTTGCCGTCGAGGCCGCGCCCGGCCTCACCGAGATGCCGCAGGCGCTCGCCTCCCTCGACTACGTCACGCGCGACGACGCCGAGAAGGTCTTCCTGGAATATCTCGACCGCTTGAAACCCGGCGGCGACGCCGCCAACGGCAAGCTCGTCTTCCCGCTCCTCGTATACGTCGAGACGGCGCGTCAGAACATGCTGAAGCTGTCGCGCATCGTCGATACCGTCTACGAAGAAGCCGCGCGCGTCGGGGTAAAGGTCGAGGGCTTGCGCCTCGACGACCTGCCGGGCGTGCCGCAAGCCGTGGCGCACTGACGTGCCGCGGCGAACCCGGCCCCCGAAACTCTGGCGCGATTTGCCGCCGACGCTCGCGACGCTTTTCGCCGTCTGCCTCGCGCTGCCGGTCTGGAGCCTCGTCGTGCACGGTCTTCCGACCGGTCGCGCGCTAGAGAGCCGCCCGGACTTCGTCGCGCTCGCGGCCTTCTGGATCCTGCCGCTCACGCTGGCGGTCCTCATCGCGGCACGTAGCCTGGCGACCCTGCCGGCGTTCGTCTTGCAGGCGCTCCTCCTCGCCATGACGGCCGTCCTCGATGGCGGCGCCGCCGAGACGCGCTTCCTGCGCCTCGCGCTTCTCGCGATCATGGCGCTCTTAACCCCGATCCTAGTGCGCCGCGACCTGCTCTTCCCCTTCCTCACCCGCAGCCGCACCGCATTCCGCAAGCATCCGCGCCTACCCACGAGCCGTAAGGCCGAGCGGCTCGGGCCGGGCGGCACGCGGCATCCCGTCGTCATCACGGACGTCTCCCTCTCCGGCCTCGCGCTCTCCGGCCCGAGCGCCGCTTTCGCCGACCTGAGCTGTGGCGACGCGCGCGGCGACACCGACATCGAGACCACCGTCGATGCGGCGCCGTTGACGCTGCGGGCCCGCCTCACGTGGCGCTACGAGAGCGGAATCATCGCGAGCGCCGGATTCGCGCTCGTCTCGCCGGCGTCGCTCGCGCCGCTGGTCGCCGACGTCGCGCGCGAAACTCCCAGTGGCGCCATCGGGCGTCACCTCCAGGAGCTCCTCACGCATCCGGCCGCCGCCTGGACCGCGCGCCTCGTGTGGGCGCTGGCCCTCCTCGGGAGCGTCGGCGTTCCTGGCGCGTTCCGCTAAGGCGTGCTGCGGCACCGCGGGGGGACGCCAAGGCGCGAGGCTTGGATGGCATGATACTTCACGCAGTCGTCGCAGCGCAGCACGGCGGAAACTGAGAGCCTCATGAGCTCTTTCACCTTCGCGGGCAGCGCGCCCTCGAGATAGGTGTTATGGTCGATGTTCTGGAAGCGCTTGACCAGCGGGTTGTCGGCCGCGCTCACGACGGCGTTCAACGCGGACCGCGCGGAAGCTCCATGTACGTCGACGTCCACACCCATCTGACCCACGAGAAGTTCGCTTCCGACCGCGAGGCGGTGATCGCGCGCGCGACGGCGGCCGGCCTCTCCGCCATCGTCGTCAACGGGCTCGAACCGCGCTCGAACCGCGAGATTCTGGCGATGGCGGCCGCGCATCCGGTGGTGAAGCCCGCGCTAGGCATCTATCCAGTGGACGCGGTGAACGGCCTTTTGCCCGCAGATTTTCCGTTCGCGGTCGCCAAGTTCGACGTCGACGCCGAGATCGCTTACATCCGCGCGGCAGCTGCCGCCGGCCGACTTGCCGCCGTCGGCGAATGCGGTCTCGACGGCCATTGGTTGGCGCCGGAGACGTTCCCAGAGCAGGAGCGCGTCTTTCACGCGCTCATCGGGATCGCGATCGACCACGATCTGCCGCTCATCATCCACACGCGAAAGCTGGAGGAGCGCTCGGTGGCGATCCTGCGCGGCCGCGGCATCCGAAAGGTGAACTTCCACTGCTTCGGCGGCCGGACCCGACTGGCGCAGGAGGCCGCCGAGAAGGACCGCTGGTGGTTCTCGATCCCCGCGAACGCCACGGTCAACGAGGCCTTCCGCAAGATGCTGAAGACCTTGCCGGCGGACCGCATCCTGACCGAGACCGACGCGCCCTACCTGCCACCGCGCAAGGGCGAGCGCAACGAGCCGGCAAACGTCGTCGGCACCGTCGCGATTCTGGCCGAGCTCCGGGGCTGGCCGGTCGAACAGGCGCGCGAGCAGGTGATGCAGAACTATCGCGCGTTGTTCGAGAGGTGACGGCTGCCTTCTCCGCGTCCTTCGCGCCCTTCGCGTTTTTACTCCCCCTTCAAGAGGGAGTCATAAAGCGAAGAACGCGAAGGCACGAAGAGCCCGAGGGTTTTACAGCGAGATGCCACCCGACGTCGTAGTCGCCGCACAGTCGTGGTCCGTCACGTGCGTGCGGAACTCGCCGAAGTTGTCGAAGGCGCGCTTGCCCTTGCGCACTTCCACGACGGTGTCGGTGTAGATCGTCGCGCAATACGATTTCACGACGGCCTTCATCTCCGGCGCGGCGGTCTCCTCCGGTGCCGGCGCGTCGCCGTCGCGCACGGGATCCTGCGGCTCGACCGCATCGGATTCTTGCGCCTCCACCGCGACCTGGCGGGTGACGGTGAACTTGACCGGACGCTGCACGCGCAGGTCATAAGTGCCTTCCGGCAGCTCGTTGACGGCGAAGTTGCCGTTGGTGCGCACCTTGCCCGAGCGCGGATAGTCGCCGGTCAAGTTGTACTCGAAGCCCTGGATGAAGCTCTGATTGTCCAGAGGGGTGGTCAACGCGAGCTGGTAGTCGACGCCGGCGACGAGCGCCACGCCTTCGTTCTCCACCTTCACGAGCTCGGCGAAGCGGCCGGCGAGATCGTCGGCGTTGAAATACTGGCGGCCGTCGACGAAGAAGTCCTTCTTCGAGAGGACGTAGCCGTCGAAGCAGCCTTTGGCGAAGTTCGTGCGGCAGGCGCCCGGGTCCTGCTCCGCTTCGGAACGACGCGTGTTCGTGCTGTCCGTCCCGACCGTCGGCGCACGCTGATCCATCGAGTCGACGTAGCAACCCGTGACCGCGGCGGCCAATGCCAGCGCCGCCACACCACTCATCACTCTGAGACCGTTCCGGAGCACCATTGGGCACCTCCCCTTTTTCCGTCGCGCGTGCAGGCGGGTTGTTTGGAAAACCCTATCACTTAAGCGCGGGGGGAAGCTCGCGGTCAACGTCCTTTCGGCAACGCCGCGAAACGCAACGAGCGGCACCGTGTCGGTGCCGCTCTTGTAGCTTTATGACTGCATTGTACCCGAGGTTTCGCGCGGCGCTCAGAGCCAGATGCGGAAACCTGCGCCCATCAACGTTGCATCGGTGTCGATCGAGCGCACCACAGACGAGCCGCCAGAGCGGTCCAAGTGCTCACGCGTCATCTTCGCGTCGAAGACGACGGAGACACGCTGGCTGAGGAAGTAGTTGACGCCGATGCCGTAGTAGTAGCCGCTGCCGTAGAAAGACGCGTTGTCGAGCTGCTTTTGATAGTCGAGACGCGAGCCCTGGAAGCCGCCGCCGACCTCGAGGTTGCCGACCGGCGACAGAAATGCGAAACGCACGCCGGCGTGGAGTCGCGAGCCGGCGAGGCTCTCGAGCGCGTCCTCTTTGTAGCGCATGTTGACGAAGGTGTGGCCGGCCGTGAACTCGACGAACTTCATCAGCTCGAGGCCGATGGTCGTGCCGAAGCCGTAGCCTTTCCAGAACTGCTTGCCGGACACGCCGACGTCGTTTCCGGCGGCGTCTTTCGCCGAGCCTTCAGTCTTGTACTGACCGTACTCGCCCTCGATCGTCTGTTGGACGAAGATGTGCGACTCCGTCCCGGAGCGCATGTAGTTGAGGTAAGCGTGACCTTGCGCCATCGCCGCGCCGCTTGCGCAGAGCGTCACGGTCGCCGCTGCGATCATAAACAACTTGTTCAGCATGCCGTTCATCGTTCACTCCGCTCCACAGTCCACAAAACTTTGCCGCTACCCCCTTAGAGCAGGTTCCGTGCCAGGCTTCTGCCCCAAGGCTTTCAGACGATTCAGCCGGCGCTTCCGCTTACTTGCCGCGAAGCCTTGGCGGCCCCGCCTGTCGAAAACCTCGACAGCCGCCGGGGTTTAAGAAATTTCCCAGGAAATCCGAAGAGTCCGGTGAAGACCTGGATTCGGCAGCGGGAGGGCGGCCATGCGATCCATCGGAAAAACGACCTCGGCCCTTCTCTGGGGCGCGAGCCTCGCCGGGCTCCTCTTCGTCGCGCAAGCGTGCGGCGGTACGGGCTTTAGCGGCGCGAGCTCGAAGAAGTCGAAGGACGCGGCGAAGGAAAAATCGAAGACCACCGCCGGCTCCGCCGACGCGGCGGATGGCGACGACGACGAGAAGAAGACGACCGGCGGCAATGGCACCGCCGGCTCCACCTCCGGCTCGACGGCCGGGGGCACGTCAGGCTCGACTGCAGGCTCGACCGCGAACGCCACGGGCGGGGACACCAGCGGCAGCACCGCGAACGGCGGCAGCGGCACTTCGGAAGGCGAAATCGAAGGCGGCAGCTCGCAGATCGGCAGCGGCAGCGAGCCGGGCGAGCTCGGCAGTGATGCGGGCGGCGAGGCCACCTTGAAGTCTGATCTGACGATCCGCACCGATTACGACGAGAACAACGAGTGCAAGGGCGACGGCCAAGTGACGATCCGCGTCGACTCCTACGTCGACGGCGTGCCGATGCCCGGAAGCCCGGTCGTCAACTGCCCGGCGCCGAACCAATCCGTCGTCGTGCCAGGGATGTGCCGCACGAAGGCGAAGACCTGCATCAAGCTCGTCTTCACCAACTCCGAGGACAAAGACTCCGCCGGCAAACCCTTTTCCAGCGACATTTGGAGCGACACGACCAACTTCCTCGTCGAGGGAGCGAGCGTCTACTTCGACATCGACGGCTGCGCCTTCGGCACCTGCGTGGAAAAGGAAGACGACGCCAAGATCACGCTCAGTTGCGCCAGCACGCCGAGCCTTGAGCTGACCCAAGCCTGCCAGTAATCACTGACTTTTCCGCCGAGCCTAAAGCTTCCGCCAGCCCGATCCGAAGAGAGGACGAAGAGACCTCCCCTCCGCGAAAGGTGCCACGATGAAGCGCAAAGGCTCGACTCTTTTCAGCATCGGCTGGGCGTTCGCCTTGTCCGGAATGATCTGGGCTTGCGCGGGCACGGACTTCGCTGGCAGCACCAAGGCGTCCACCAAGAAGAAGGAAAGTGCCGGCAAAGCCGACAACGACGACTCGCCTGGCGACGAAGAGAACAAGAACCCTGGCAAGGGCACCAGCGGCGGCACGCCGAGCAAAGCGACCGACAACGGCACGAGCGGCGGCACGCCCAGCAAAGGGACCGGAAGCGGCAACCCCGGCAAGGGCACCGACAACGCCACCACCGGCGCCGGCACCAGCACCGACAAATCGACCGCCGGCCCAGGCGTGAATACCGACAACGCCACGACGGGCGCCGGCACCAAAGGCGGGACTCCCGGCAAAGCAGGCACCGACGTCGACGACACCGGCGATACCTCGACCGACGGCTCCGGCTCGGAAGATCCGGGCGAGCTGAGCGATGAAGGCGGCACTGAGAAGGTCCTCACCTCCGCCCTCACCCTGCGCACCGACTACGACAAGAACAACGAGTGCAAAGGCGACGGTCAGGTGATGATCACCGTCTCCAGCTACAAAGACGGCGTCCCCACCGATACCACCGTCCCCTGCCCGAAACCGGGCGAGTCCGTGGTCATCCCAGGCGGCTGCCGCACGACCGCGACGACCTGTATCAAGCTTCGTTTCGTCAATACCGAGGACAACTTCACAGGCGACACCTGGAGCGACCAGAAGAACTTCATCGTCTCGAGCCCAAGCGTTGAGTTCGACATCGACGGCTGCCTCTTCGGCACCTGCGTCGACCCGGGCGACGACGCGAAGATTACGCTCTCCTGCGAGAAGTCGCCGTCGATCGACATGACGCAGAGCTGCATGTGAGGGACCAGTGATATTCGCATGGGTCATGACGGATGCCGCTACCCTGCGCGTCGCGTCGGACGCGCCGCTCCGGTACGCGACACCCGTCAAGACCCATGACTAACGGCACTAGAACCTGCCGCGGATCAATGCACCCTGCCCCGCCGGCATCGCAGCCGGCGTCCGGGCAGGCTTCTCTTTCTGCGAAACGTTCGGACCTTGCGCCGTCCCCGGCTGGAAGCCCGCGACGATGTCGAGCACCGGGCTCTGCATCTTGTCGCGCAAGCGCTTTCGGGCCACGCCGTACACGACGAAGAGGTTGTTCTCCTGCTCTTCGAGCACGCCGATCAAGGTCGTCGTGCCAAGGAACTCTTCCAGCTGGCCGAAAGCGCCGTAACGCCGGTACACGTCGATCGCGACCTCGTAGCGCCGCGACTTGCGCACCCACTTCGTCGGCTTCGTCTCGAGGTGATAGTCGCCGACGAAGAAGTGGTTGTTCTTGTTGAGGCGTGCTCGCAACGTGTGCCGCAAGGGCTCCATCGGCACCCAGCGGGACTCGATGCTGCCGTCACGCCCCCGCGTCGTCACCTTCTTGAACGGCGTCAAGCGCAGGCCGATGCGGACCCGTGCCGGCTCGGCCGCCTGCTTGTTGAGGATCTTGGCCTCGGCCGGTTGCGGCGCGTGCCATTTGGCGGCGTGCTCGGGAGGGGCGTCGCCGTAGGCCGACGGGCCGTCTTCGGCCCTGGCTTGCTGGACTGTGGGCAGCGCCGCTAAAATCGGAAGGAAGATCGCCAATGCACGTGCGAGCATCGATTACCTGTCGGGTAGGTCGGGGCGGTGTGAAGGGCTCTTGCCCCATTATAGCGCAGATCGGAAGCGAATCGTGGAGCCCTTGAAGCCGACTCTCAATGTCGCGGAAGCCGTGGAGGCCAAGAGCCCCCAGGTTCACCCGTCGCCTCCGCGTGTTAGGCGCCGGTGGTCCGTCCTCGTCGCGCTCCTCGTGATCAGCTGGGCCCCCCCGACGACCTGGGTCGCGCTCACTTTGCCGCGCGCCCCCGGTGGCCAGCCCGCCGCGCTCACGAAAACGCGACTCGCCCAGCTCTCGAAGACTTTGCGCCGCTTTTTGGAGAAACACAAAAAGGCGCCGTCGACTTTGAACGTCCTGCGCGCCTTCGCCCACGGCGAGGCGCTCGCCTTCCAGGCCCACGACGGCTACGGCGAGCGCTTCGATTACCTCCGCCTCGACGAGCGTCATTACCTCTTACGCTCCTTCGGCGGCGACCAAGCGCAGAACACGCTCGGCGGCGTGCCCGACTTCGGCCTCGTCTCGTGGGGCCAGATCCCGCGCGGCCCGATCAGATACCGCCTGTCCGCGCGCCCCGGACTGGGCCTCTATCCGTCGCCTTTGCTCGAAGGCGCCGACTCGCCGGACGGCATCTCGCACGCGCGCCTCTTCGTGAATCCGGTCGCGCAGACGCGGTCGCTCGTCGCGCGCCTGAAAGAGCGCGGCGAGCTCTTCATGGTCGCGCCGCACGACCGGATCGAGGAGTTTCTCTGGCTGCCGTCGTCGACCAAGATCGTCTACACGGCGACGGGGAGCTCCCGCCACCGCGACGGCCTCTATCTCTGGGATCTGGACACCGACAAAGTCGAGAATCTGACCGACCTGGCGCGCGGCTCCCTGCCGATCTCGCCCAGCTCGCGCGGCGAAGGCAAGCTCTGGCTCTCCTTGGCCGGCATCTCGAGCAGCGGGCCCACAGTCTATGCTTACGCTGCGCTCCGGCACGACGGCACGCTGGATCCTGGCCTCTTCTACCATCCCTCGAGCCTCGTCGCCTTTCAGCTGACGGACGGCACGAAGGCGAAGCTCTTGCCGAACGGCACGAACGCCGCGGCGAAGCTTTTGGAGAACATGGATCCGCCGCACCGCCGGCCGCTCGAGCTTGGCACTGGCCTTGAAGCCCGCAATGGCTCCGTCGCGCAAAACGATTGGCTGCGCCTCTCGTTCGCCGGCGAGCTGGAGAAGGTGCTCCTCGTCTGGCACGACTTCGCGGAGAAGCACACGGCCTCGCCGATCTTTCCGTACGCGCTCTGGCTCCTCTCGTCCCTTTACGGCGAGGGCTTCGAGCTTCTGGCGAAGGTCGGCACGAAGGACGCGGACGTCCTGCGCACCTTCGGCATCGAAATCGCACGCGCGCTGATCAACAACGAGCTGGCGCCCACTTATCTCAAGAGCATGGGCCTCTTCAATCACGAGCAGCTGATGGACGGCCTCGCGCTGCCGTACACGATGGCGCGGCTCGAGGTCGCGCCGCCGGAGAAATCGGCCGAAGTGTCGCCGCCCGGCCCGCCGGCGCCCGAGGCGCCAGAGCCCACGCCGAAAAAGGACCCAAAACCTTGAGCTCCCTCGACGACTGCTACGTCGCCGTCCTCGCGGGCGGCAGCGGCACCCGCTTCTGGCCGAAGAGCCGCCACCTCCGCCCAAAGCAGCTGACGCGCTTGGGCGGAGAGCCGCTCACCATGATCGAGCTCACCTTGGCGCGCTTGGACGGCTTCGTCCCGCCGGAGCGGCGCTTGATCGTCACGCATCAAGACCAAGCGGCCGGCACGCGCGCGCTCGTCGGCGAGAGCCTCGTCATCCTCGAAGAGCCGGACGCGCGCAACACGGCGAACGCGCTCGCGCTCGCGGCCTTGCAGATCGAGGCGATGCACGCCGCGCGCGGCGGTCGCGGCAAGCCTGTGATGATCTCCCTGCACGCGGACGCGCTGATCAAGGATCTGCCCGCCTTCCTACGCTCGCTGACGACCGCCGCGCAAGCGGCGCGCGCCGGACGGCTGGCCCTGGTCGGCATCGAGCCGGAGTATCCCGAGACCGGCTACGGCTACATCGAGCGCGGCGCGCCGCTCTCGGGCGCCGAGGGCGCGTTCGCGGTCGCGAGCTTCCGCGAGAAGCCGCCGAAGGCCTTGGCCGAGGAGTTCCTCGCGCGCGGCACGTTCCTCTGGAACGCCGGCATCTTCGTCTGGCGCACCGACACCCTCCTCAGCGAGCTCGAGGCAAAGCTGCCGGAGACCGTGCGCTCGCTGCGCGACCTGATGCAGCCCGCCGACGGTTTTCTGAGCGTCGATCGCGAGCGGATGCGCGAGGTTTATGGCGGCCTGCCCAAGATCTCGATCGACCACGCCGTCCTCGAGACGAGCAAAAACGTCGCCGTCGTCCCGGCCGCGATCGGCTGGCAGGACGTCGGCAGCTGGGACGCGCTCGAGCGCTGCTTCCCTACCGACGCACAAGGCAACCTCGTCAGCGGCCCTGCGATGCTCCTCGACACGAAGCGCACGACCGTCGACACCGACGGCCCCTTCGTCGCCCTGCTCGGCGTCGAGGATCTGGTGGTGGTGGTTTCGGGCGGCGCTGTGCTGGTGTGCCCGAAGTCGCGCGCGCAGGACGTGAAAGCGATCGTCGAGGCTTTGAAGGCGCAGGGGCGAACAGATCTCGTCTAAGACATTTTGAACCGCAAAGGGCGCAAAGGGCGCAAAGGTTTTTCTAACCGTCTTTGCGTTCTTTGCGCCCTTTGCGGTAAAAATTCTACCGCAGCTTATACGCGTAGATGCTCTTCGACCCGGTATTGAACAAGATCGCATTCTCGTAAAGCACCGGCGCGCTAGCAATCGACCCGCCAATGCTGTCGTGCCAAAGAACGTTGCCGACGCCAGCGTCGATCGCCGTGATGCGGCCGCGCGTGCCGGTGACGAAGATCGAAGTCTCGCCGGCCGTGATCGAGGTGACCGACGCGCCGGTTTGCGCGTGGAACACCTTGCGCCCGCCGTCCGCGTCCAAGGCGTAGACGTCGCCGTTCAGGGCGCCGACGTAGATGCGGTTGCCGCGGAATGCCGAGGTCGTCAGGCCGGGGAGCTGCTCCTGCCAGGCGACGCTGCGGACGCTGCCGGCGATGTCGATCGCGGCGACGAGGCCGTCGTAGCGCGTGATGATCAGCTTGTTGCCCCGGATCAGCATCTCGCCGACGACGCCGTGGAAGCGCGCGTCGTTGTAAGCCGGATTGTAGCGCCACACGAGCTTGCCCGTGTCGGCGTTCACCGCCAGGATCTCGCCCGAGGCGATGCCGAAGAGCACCTTGCCGTCATGGATGATGGGCCGCGCTCCGCCGCGGATCGTGAGTCCCTCGGGAAAGCCGCCGTCGTAGAGCCATTGCGTCTTGCCAGTCTGGAAATCGAGGGCGTAGAGAACTTGCGCCGCGGTCAGGACGTAGAGCGTCGTACCGCTGAGGAGGAGGGGCCTCTCGACGAAGGAGTCGAGCGACGCCGTCCAGATCTTCTTGCCGGTCAAAGCGTCCAGCTTCACGACCTTGCCGTCGCGGAAGCCGAGGACGACGTTGCTCCCGAAAGATCCCGGTGGCGCCGTCAGGTCCGTCGTCCCGTCGAACCACCACAGCACTTTCGTCGTCTGCATCGACAGGCCGCCGATCCAGCGCTGGTCGAAGCCGCCGACGAGGATGCCGGAGTTGACGACGAAGCCGGCGGGATCGAAGAGCGCCAAGGGCTTCACCTGGTCCAAGCCGGAATTCAAGGACATGAAGCCAAGCCGGTAAGGACGCCCGCGATCGCCGAGGTCGCCCGTGAGCGAGGCCGCGTCCTCGGGGAGCGCCGATTTCGCCTGGGCGGCCGAGGCCGCGGGGGCCACCGCCTCCTCCGCCCCTGCCGGCGAGGCGAGGCCGAGAGCGGCGGCTAGAAGGATTCTGCGCATGAGACCTCGCGCTGGATCAGTTGAAGAGCGACTGGATCGAGCGCGCCTTCTGCGCCTCCGGCGAGGTGCCGTGGTTCTCGATCAAGTTGTTGAAGGTAGCCTTGGCCTCGTCCTTCTGATTCTTCTGGAGCTGGAGGCGGCCCTTGGCGAGGAGAACGCGCGGCTTCATCTCTTTGTTCTCGACGAGCTTGTCGAGCTGGTCGACCTCGGTCAACGCCCGATCCAGATTGCCCTGGTCCTCGAGGACGCTGATGAGCGCGAAGCGCGCCTGAACTTGATAGAAGTTCGCGTTCTTCGACTTCTCGAGCACCTTGTCGAGCAGGGCCGAGGCCTCCGCGACCTTCTGTTGGTCGACGAAGAGGCGCGAGGCCTGAAGACCGGCCATCCAGCCTTCGGGGTCGTTCTCGTACTTGGCGAAGAACTCTTGGAACTGCGTCGCCGAGCCGGAATGATCCGGGCGGATCGCATCCATCTTCTTGCGCAGGGGCTCGACCTCGGGGGAGGGCGTCGCCGCGACGGTCGCGGTGAGGTCGGCGCTGGAGCCGGTCGCCGCGGGGGGCGCCTTCTTCTCGATCTCGTCGATCTGCTTCTGCACCTTCTCGCGCTCGTCCTGCGACTTCCGCTGCTCGTTCTCGTAGGTGATCTGGATCTTGCCCAGCTCCTCGAGACGGCCGTCACGCGCCTTGTTCTGGGCGTATCGGACCGTGTAGACGATGCCGACGCCGATGGCTGCGACCGCGACGATCCCGACGATGATGCGGGTGTTCTTGAGGAGCCAGTCCATCAAAGACACGAGCTTCACTTGCAATTGATCGGGTTGTTTGAGGGATTTCAATTGCTCCTTGCGTTCGCTCGACACGGACACTCCTTCGCTCTGGGCCTGACGTTGAGGCAGCCAGAATAAACCCGTGATAACATAATTGAAAGATCATTCTCACAGCCCCGCCCCTCTTCCCCCCGCCGCACTAACCCGAGCGATTGAGAAGCCTTTATGGGAACTTCCGGTCTGGGAACCCTATTGGTCGAGGAAGGCCTCCTCACCGAGGCGGACCGCCGCACCATCCGGCGCACGTGCGGCACGCACGGCTCCGCCTTCGCGCGGGCCGTCCTCGCCTTGGGACTCTTGGACGAGGACGAGCTCGCCGCCTTCCTCGCGGAGCGCACGCGCTGGAAGATGTGCGCCAAGGACCTCGCGCGCGAATCGAGCCGCGAGGCTTGGGGCACGCTAGACCCTCCGCTCGTCGAGCGCCTCGAGGTCATGCCGCTGCGCGTCGAGGGCCAGGTTCTGCACGTCGCGATGGTCGATCCCCTCGATCACGACACGATCAAGCAGGTCGAGTTCTTCACCGGCTACCGCGTCACGCCGCACATCGCCACGTTCACCCAAGTGCGCCTGGGCCTCGAGAAGCTGATCAAAAACTACCGGCCGCAGACCTCGCACCTCGAGGAGCTGATCATCAACCACGCGAGCTCGGCGAACCGCCGGCTGCGCCTGCTGGACCGCGCCGGCGGCTCCACGGCGCCCCGCGCCGTCTCGCGTGCGCCCGCATTCGACGCGGGCGCGGCGACCGCCTTGCGCGAGGAAGAGGACTTCGCCGGGCCGATCGAAGAGGTCGAGGACGTCGACGCGGACGCCGCGCTCTAGTACCCGGACTCGGTCGAGGCGGCCGAGGAAAGCCAAAAGCTAGGTTTCAGCGCGCCCGACGGGGACGGCGATCCGCTCGCGATCAGCGAAGACCTCGACGCCGACGACTTGTTCGGCGAGCTGACGCAAACCGATGGCGAAGACGCCGGTCCCACGGTCGACACGCTGGACGCCGCCGAGGACTCCGGCCTCACCGGCCTCTCGGGCGCCGTCACGCAGCCCGATCCAGCGGGCATGAGCGACATGGACGACATCGAAGGCGCCGCAGGCGTCACGGCGGGCGGCGCGGACGACGAGCTCCTCGGTCTTGAGGGGCTCGACGAGCTGGAAGGCCCCGACGGCTTAGGCGACCTCGACGATCCGTTCGCGGCACCGAAGGCGCAGGCGAAGAAGAAGACGACGGCGCCGTTCGAGGATCTTGGCGCCTCGCCCGACGCCGAAGGCGATCTCGCCTCGGGCGACGACCTCGACCTCAGCGAAGGTTTCGGCGCCATCTCGCCCGCGGCCGAGGCCGACGGGGACGACGACCTCGCCACGATCGACTTCAGCGACGGCGTCGAGGATACGGGCGACGAGCTCGGCTTTGAGACTGAGCCACCGCCGCCGGCGAAAGCCGCGGCGAAGCCGGCGCCGGTCGCCGCCAGAGCTCCGGATCCGCTCGCCGACCTGGGGCTCGACGACCAGCTCGACTTCGGCCCCGAGGATGCGTCCGCAAGCGATCCTCTCGCCGATCTCGACCTCGAAGGCGGCGGCGATCCCCTCGCCGATCTCGGCATGAGCGACGCGGACGCCGATCCCCTCGCCGGCCTTGGGCTGGACGACGACGCTGCGCCAGTGGCGACCGCGAAGACGGCCGAGAGCGACGAAAAAGACGGTGACGACTTGCTCGACGACGACTCGATCGGCGACGAGCTCGACATAAGCGAGGCACCCACGAAAGATCCAGACTCGGCCGGTGCCTTCCTCGATGAGGACGACCTGCTCGGCGAGCTCGACGTCGCCGAAAGTGCCGCACCGCCGGAGCCCGACCTCTTCGAAGCGCTCGACGAGGCCGAGAATGCGGCGAAGCCGGCCGCCCGCACCCCGTCAGCGCTCGATGATGCCGACCTGCTCGCTGAGCTCGATCTGGCGGAGGACGCCGCGCCGGCGGAGCCCGACCTTCTCGACGAGCTCGAAATGACGGAGGACGGTCCGCGCGCGCCGGCGGCCGACCTGGCGATGGACGACGACGGCCTCCCCCCGGCGCCTGACGGCTTTCTCGACGAACCCCTCGGCGAGCTGTCGATGGAGGCCGACGCCCCGCTCGACCTGCCGCCTCCCGCGGCCGAAAAAGACCCGCTGGGCGCGTTCGACCTCGAAGGCGAGCTCGCGCTCGAAGACGGCGGCAACTCGCTCCCGGCTCCGGCCACGGACGAAAACGAAGACGCGCTCGAACTCGACGGCGAGTTTCCGGGTTTTGACGATCTATCTCCTGACGAGGAGGCCGACCTCCTCGCGACGCCGCAGCCCGCGCCGCGCAGAGCCGCCGGCGTTGCTCTGGAGCCGGAGCCCGACGAGCTGCAGTCCGAAGCCGAAGACTTCACCACCGCCGCCGCGGCGCGCGTCGCCGCTTTGAATCGCGCGCTCGTCGGCCTGACGATGGCCAAAGACCTCTCGAGCGCCCTCCGCCGTGCCGCCCCGGCGCTCGCCGCCGCCGGCCTGACGAAGGCTTTGATCCTCGTCCAGGACGGCAAGCAGGCAAAGCCCATCTGCGTCTGGAAAGCCGACGGCGCTACGCCGCCGCTGCTCGAAGAGCAGAATCTGTACGGCTACGTCACGCAAGGCCTAGTCGCGGGCCTTTCGCGCTACGCCGACGGATGGCAAGCCGCCTACGACGCCGCTCGCGCCGTCGACTTCAAACCGTTGGCCGCTTGGCAAAGCCCGGGCGCCCGGTTGATGGCCGGCGCTTTCGACGGGAAAAACGCCAAACGTCTCATCGTTTTCGGCGCCTGGCCCGAGGCCACCGATGCCGCGACCCTCGACGCGGCGATCGCCGTCCTGAGGCGCGTCGCCGCTCACGCCTGAACCCTCTGGCAGAACCTCACGAACGTCGAGAAGGCCCGCTTGGGGCCTTCTCTTCTTCGTTTTTGACCTGTCGGCCGGTAGGGGCTTTGTCGGGAGTGGGACGGGGGAGTGGGAGCGGGAATCAGCAGGGAGCACAGCAGGCAACGGGTCCAACCGACAGATCTGATGTAGCCTTGTCCGTCCGATGCTTGATCGTCGGGACGCTTGCCCTTGTGCAGCTCGCGTGCCAGGTCGTATGTACGCGACGTGTCTCGATGAAGCGGTTCAAAACGATGCAAAATGCGGTCGGCGGCGCCCGGGCGGCCCGAAAAAGCCGCGCAGTAGTCTAATCTCTGAACAGCTCCGACGCCTCTTCCCTCCGCCGCGCGCCCGTTCTAGAACCACAGCATGAGCCACCTGCAAGCTGCCGGCGAAGGACGCCGCCACCTTCGCCACGCAACTCACGGAGTGAGCAGCATGAGCCCGCAAAAGACCTCGTTCCCGCAGTTCCCCGACTATCCGACGGCGCTGATCACCGGCGCGAGCCGCGGCATCGGCCTGGCACTCGTGCAAGAGCTCATCCGCAAGCGCTACAACGTCATCGCCACGGCGCGGAACGCCGAAGGTTGCCGCGACCTGTGGGAGCACGAGCACGGCTATCCCGGCAGGGTCCGCATCCTGAACCTCGACGTGACGCGCGAAGACGACCTCCGCGACGCGCGTCTGGCGCTTTCCGGCGAGAAGGTCGACCTTCTCGTGAATAACGCCGGAGTTTTTCCGGAGCGCGAAGAGACCTTGGGCGACCTCACCGAAGGCGGCATCTTGAAGGCCTTCACCGTCAACGCGCTAGGCCCGATCCGCGTGACGCAGGCCTTTCTCGACAACCTCGAGCTCGCGCCTGAGCCGGTGGTCGCGACGCTTTCGAGCAAGATGGGCTCGATCGAGGACAACACCACGGGCGGGAGCTACGCCTACCGCATCTCGAAGGCCGCCGTTAACATGTTCAACAAGACGCTCTCTCTCGACCGCAAAAAGCTCACCTGCGTCGTCCTGCATCCTGGCTGGGTGCAGACCGAGATGGGCGGCAAGAGCGCGCCGACCTCGGTCGACGACTCGGTCCTCGGCCTGGCGAACGTGATCCTAGGGCTTACGCGCGCGGATTCCGGCCGTTTTCTCGATTTCCAGGGCAAAGAGCTGCCCTGGTAGGCAAGTTCTGCCGGAGGCGCGACCGGGCGAGGCGATGCTAAAATCAGAGCATGCTTCGTCACCTCTATCACCGCATCCCCCGACCGGTCTGGCTCCTGGGCCTCGTCGTCGTCTGCGCCATCCCGCTCGGATCGGACGGCGCCTTGTCCTTCGCGTGCAAGCAGGCGCCCGACGAGCCCGAGACGCTGCAAGAGCCTTATCCCGCGCTCCCGCGCTCACCGCTTGAAAGCCTTAAAGATCACGACGTCGTGTTTTTCGGCGAGGTGGTGGTGCCGACCAAGCCTTGCAGCTTGGGGTACTGCGCGGGGCTGAAAGTCTTGTCGCGGCTCAAGGGGCAGATGGAGCCGACGGTGCTCCTGCGCGTGATGCGCCCGGGCGAGGACTCGTGCACTCCGGACATTTTCCGGCACAAGGGCGTGAAGTGGATGGTGTTCGCGAATACGGGGACGTCGAAGACGGGCTTCAAGTATTTGCATGCCGATTATCAGGGGCCGTCGTTCGCTTCAATCGTGGCGCCGAACTTTCAGAATTTGGAAGCGGAGTATCGGATGTTGCGGGCGCGGCTGGATGATGCGATCGAGGCGAGGATCGGGCGGCGGAGCGTGAACCGCTAAGGATTGCGAAGGCCCGCACGCCAAATCTCCACGGACGGTTCCATGCTCCTGATGTTTCGGCTGCTCATTCTTCTAGCGTTAACGGGCGCCGCCGGCACGGCGACGGCAAAAGAAAAACCCCGGAAGACGGCCGCCAAGAAGGCCGAGAGCGCGGATACGAGCGCCGCCATCCGCCGCGACGGAAACGACGTCAGCGCGTTCCTGCACGTCGTCCCGCTCGGTGCCGGCGTCGGCGTCGGTTACGCCTTACTGCCCGACACGCGGGTCGAGCTGGCGGCTGGCTTCGAGTTGTTGGTCATCTTCGGCTATCAATACAAATTCGCGCGCGTCCGCCAGTTCTTCGGCAACAGTTTCAACGTGCACGCTGGCGGCGGCAACATCGGAGAGACGCTCAACTTCGGGGCGACTTTCGGCCTCGGAAACGAGTGGGCCTGGCGAAGCGGCTTTACGCTTGGCGTCGACTGGTTGAGCGCAACCTGGCTCGGGTACGGGTTTTTGCCGATCGCGTTGCGGATGAGCTTAGGCTGGCGGTTCTAACCCCCAAAAACCCTCCGAATCCCATCCCCCACGACCCCGACGACCTCGCCAACTTCCATTCCTTGCCTCACTTCCACCTCCACCCCGGCGTACCTCCCCCCCGCGAACTCCTTGCGCATCTGCGTCGTCAAGCCATCCGTCCACCCTTTGTACGGATAATTCCGCCGCACCCGCCACGCCAAGCCCCGCGCGCGGACCGCCGCTCGAATGCCTGCCGCGAGCTCGGCCGCGACCTCGGCTTCCCACTTCCGCCGCGGATCGTACAAAACCCCGATCTCCGCCTCGCGCGCCACGCCGTCGAGCTTCGGCGTGAAAGAATGGGACGAAAGGTGAAGCACCCTCCCCTTCTTCGCGATCGCCGCGCGCAGGGCCGCCCGCAGCTCGTCTCGATACGGCCGATGAAAGCGCGCCAGCAACTCCTCGCGCTCAGCCCCCACGATCACCCGTGAGAACTCGGAGAACGCCTCCCTGCGCCCCTCGGAGCGATTCAAGTCGCAGAGCAAGCGCGTGACCTCCGCCGTCACCAACGCGCTCACCTCGATCTCCCGCCCCAACGCCCGCGCCAAAGCCCGCGCCGCCGCCAGCGCCCCCGGATCCCAGCCCCGATGACTCGCCAAAGCCTGCCGCGCCGCCGCGCCCCGAAAAAACCGCGCATACTCGCGCGGCACTTGGTTTCCGCCATGCTCACAACTTACGACGAGCGCTCCCGGCTTCACGCCCGAAACATCCGGCCTTCGGCGAGGCAGAGACAAAGCTCGCGGTAGATGTCCACGACGTCTTCCCGCTTCGTCGTCGAGCCGGCCGCGGAAACGATGCGCTCCGCGAGTGTTCCCTGGCTGAGATAGACGCCGAGCTCCGCCTCCACCGCCTTGAACCACGGCGCCACCACGTCCCGCCGCGCGCTGCGCTCGATCACGTGCTTCCAGACGTCTCGCGCCCGTGCCGGAGACTTTCCTGGATAATGCAGGGCATCCAGATAGGCGCGATCCTCGATCTCCGTCTCGCTTCCGCCCTTCACACAGGCCTCGAAAATGCGGCGCAACGGCTCTTGCTCCCACTCGCGCTGCCTATCGGGCGCCAGAAACTCACCGGCCGCCAAAGCCTGGACGAAGCCGATCACGGCGGTGATCACGGCTTGATCGGCTTTCGGCGTCTCTTGGATGTCGAGCACGCGGATCTCGATCGCGTTGCGGTCGAAGCGCGCGATCGCGCCGCGCGAGTTGAGCCACTCCTCCTCCAGTAAACCGTCCTCGTTGTAAGGAAGGACCTCGGCCATCACCTTCTTGAAGACTTCTGCCGCATACTCTTCGCGTGTGAACGCCCGCTCTGGGATGACGCCGCCCGTCAACGCCGGCAGGCGCTGCTGGTTCATACGGTAAAACTCGAGCCGGTTGTCCTTCAGGCCGTTGGCGCGTCCGCCGTAGATCGGGGACGAGGCGGCCAAGGCCGGCAGGAGCGGCAAAACCATGCGGATCGCGGCGTGCAGCCTCCCGAACTCGCCCCCCGCGCCGTGATCGAAGAACGGGAAGTTGATATGCACCGACTGCAGGTTCGACCAGCCGTGCCCGCGGCAATCGAAGATCTCGTTGTAGCGGTCGTAGATGTCTCGGCTGTCGTGCGGCCAGAGCTTCGTTTCCTCGTCCGGCTCGAAGAAAGGGTGCATCGCCGTCGGCATCAGCATCGCGCCCTTTTTCTCGAGCAAGGCGTTGATCCTTCGCACCTCGACCATGAACTTCTCGCCGTAGCGCGTCACCTCGTCGGAGGGGCCGTTGGTCTTCACCTCGATGACGTGCATCACGAGCTCGTTGGACCAGGCCATGTCGCCGAACTCGACCTCGTTCTCGAGCTTGCCGGCGGCCGCGGTCAAAAGCTCGTCGGAGATCGGGCGCACCGCCAGGGTCTTTCGGTCGACGATCATGTACTCCATCTCGATGCCGTACCCTGCCCAGAGATGAAGGTGCTCGGTACGACTCATGGATTGATCCGACCTTCCTTGATGTCCGTGATGCGCCTCAGGAACACGTCCATGATGCGCACGTAGAGCTCGTCTTTCAGCACCGAGTCCTCCCAGCCGCAGTCGAGGTTCGGGTTGTCGTTGATCTCGATGACGAAGAACTGCGCGCCGACCTGCTTGATGTCGAGACCGTAAAGGCCGTCGCCGATCAGTTTCGCTGCTTTCGTCGCGATGGAAATCAGCTTGCGCGGCGCGAGCTCGACCGGCAGCGTCTCGGCGCGGCCGTTCAGGACCTTGCCGGAGGAGTCCTTCGAGATCACCTTCCAGTCTTTACCGGCCATGAAATACTTACATAAATACAGCGGTTTACCGTCGATGATGCCGACGCGCCAGTCGAAGTCGGTCGGCATGAACTCCTGCGCGATGACGAGGTCGGACTTCTCGAACAAGGCCATCAGCTCGCGCTCGAGGTCTTCGGCGTTCTTGGCCTTGACCACGCCTTGCGAGAACGAGCTGTCGGGCTGCTTCAGGATGCACGGAAAGCCGACCTTGGCCTCGACCTCGTCGACGTTGTCCCGGTGGACGACGAAGGTCCGCGGCGCCGGCACGTCGTTCTTCTCGAGGATCTCCGCCAAATAAACTTTGTTGGTGCACTTCAAGATCGACTCGGGGTCGTCGATCACCACGAGCCCTTCCGCCGCGGCGCGGCGCGCGAAGCGGAAGGTGTGGTGGTTCACGGCCGTCGTCTCGCGGATGAAAAGCGCGTCGAACTCGCCCAGGCGCGAGTAGTCGTCGCGCGTGATGATTTCCGCCTCGATGTGCATCTTCTCGGCGGTCTTGATGAACTTCTGGATCGCCTTCTCGTTGGACGGCGGCATCTGATCCTCGGGGTCGACGAGGATGGCGAGGCTGTAGCGGATGTCGGGTTTCTTCGCGGTTCCCGAGCGTTTGCCCTCGAGGTACTCCTTCGCGTACTCGACGACCTCGCTGTGATGCGACTCCGGGATCTCCTTCGCCGCGATCGGGCCGACCTTGCGCAGGCGCCACTTCGACTCCTCGCGGTGGAAATGCGCGCGGACGAAGGGCGCGTGGAACATCTTGTAGAGCTCGGCGGAGAGCCGGTCGTACTTCTTCGCCAGGTTCTTGCCGAAATAGATCGACAGGACGAACTCGTCCGCCTTCACGTCATGCAGGCTCTTTTGGATCAGCTCGTCGAGCTCGTCGGCGACGAGCTTCACGATCGCCTGCGACTTCATGTCCTGGATGGTCGAGACCGAGGGCACGGGCTTGTGCCCGCGCGCCTCGGCGAGCAGCGACACGTAGTAGCCGAGGGTCTGGTATTTATAAGACCGGCACATGTTGAAGACGCGCGCGTTGCGCATCTTCTTGAAGTTGTCTTCGGTCAGATATTCCTTGCCGGAGACGACGGCGACGTCGGGCAGGTTGAGCGGCCAGTCGGCCGGCGAGTCCACGATCACGAAACGCTGCATCAGGATGCCTTTGTCTTTGGGCTCACGATTTGGTCACGATGAGCAGGTTGCCGTCGTAGGTCATGACGCCGAGGAGGATGGAGCAGACGAGATGCTCCATCGACACCTTGTACGTGCGGCCTTTGACCATCGACTCGGGATGATAGGGATCGGCGATGGTGACGGCGTGCTCTTCGGGATCGTAGCTGGTGATGACGACGAAATGGCCTTGCGGCTCGCCCTTGAGGTCGTCGGAGATAGGATAGTCGCCGTACTCGCGCATCGACTTGTAAAGATAAGTGGCGCTCAGGCCGGTGAGGATCGGAATGCCTTGCAGGAGATACTCGCTGAGGAGGCCCTCCGAGAGGTCGTGGCACTTGATCTCTCCGCCCAGGTTCAGAAAGTCGATGTAGGCTTGCGAGGCGACGTGGAGCCTCGGCTTTTTCTTCTCTTTCATCTGGAGGCGGAGCTTCTCGGCCAGCGCCTCGCGCGGGAGCGAGAACCAGGTCGGGTCGAAGACGGTGAGATTGAACGTATAGATCCACACCTTGTAGCCGCGTCGGAGGGCGTGGCTCCCCAAGACGCAGGCGAGCGTGCCGCCACCCTCCAGCATCGGCACCTGCCCGATGACCTCGTCCAGCGTGATCCCGTCGGCGTAATACGCGTAGAGCGAGTGCAGGCACGTCGGCCCGCAAGTCACGTCGTCGGGCTGCCGGTGGATGGAGTATTTGTCGCGGCTCGGCATGGAAGCGATTCTATTCCATGATAGAATCGGCGTATATGTCGTAAGGAGACAACACCATGTGCCGGCTCTTAGCCTACAAGGGCGCGCCGATCATCCTGGACAAGCTCCTTTATCAGCCCAAGAATTCGCTGATCCACCAGAGCTACGACGCCAAGGAGCTGGAGGAGCCCCTGAACGGCGACGGCTTCGGCATCGGCTGGTACCAGCCGCAGCTCTCGACCACGCCGGCGGTCTTCGTCTCGGTCCACCCGGCTTGGTCGAACCGGAACCTCCGCACCATGGCGCCGAAGATCGAGGCGCCGGTGATCTTCGCGCACGTGCGCGCGGCCAGCTTCGGCGAGACGTCCGAGGCCAACTGCCACCCGTTCTTCTACGACCGCTTTCTGATGATGCACAACGGCTCGATCGAGGGCTTCGACCAGATCAAGCGCGAGATGCGCCGCGGCCTCTCCGACGAGGTCTACGCGTGGCTTCGCGGCGGCACCGACTCCGAGCACTTCTTCGCGCTCTTCATCGACAAGATGCTGAAGCACAACGGTCTCTACGGCATCCAGGCGATGGTCTCCGCGATGCAGCAGACGATCACCGAGGTCGAGGCCCTGAAGAAGGCGCAAGGCGTCAAAGACGGCACCTACCTCAACATGGTCGTCACCGACGGCAAGTACATGATCGGCACCCGCTTCGTCACGACCGAGGAAGAGCCCCTCTCCCTCTACGTGAGCGAAGGCAGCCGTTACGAGTGCGAGGACGGCATTTGCCGGATGGTGCCGGCCGATGCCAAAGAGCATGCCGTCTTGGTCGTTTCGGAAAAACTGACCGGATTGCGCGAGGACTGGAAGAAGATCCCGGCGAACCATTTCTTCCTCGTCGACGACGAGAGCAAGGTCTCGTTCCAGCCTATCGTCGCCTGAGCCGATCACGTCCTATATGGGCGTGATGAAATCGATCGGCATCGCAACACCGCACGCGAGGGTCTCTTACCTCGCGATGGCCGTGGCGTTTCTGCTGATCACGACGCTCTTCATCGGCTACCACGCGACCGATGCGCACGACGAGGTGGAGACGAAGTTCTCGCTCACCGTCTACTTCAAAGCGCGCGAAGCCCTGGGGCGCTCGCCGCCGTTAAGCCCGAAGCTCAAGCTCTTTTCCTACGACGACACCACCGTCTCGAAAATCGGCTCGCCAGATCTGCCGCTCGCCACCTGGGCTGGGCTCCTGGACGGGCTCTCTCTCCGCAAGCCACAAGTCATCCTCATCGATAAGCTCTTCTCGCTCGCGCCGAAGGCGACGCCTGAGGAAGAGGCCGCGATTGCGAAGCTCGCCGCGCTCGACCAAAAGATCGTCACCACTGCCTTCGTCTCGCCGAGCGAGATCAAGTTTAGGGAGCCGCTCGACACGAGCGGCGCCTCGTACCACCTGTCGACCTATTTCGTGGCGCCTGGCGTCGAGCCGATGATGAAAGACGGTTTCGTCCCCGCGGCCAACTACCGGATGCAAAAGCCCTACGGACCCGACAAGCGCTTGGCTCGAGCCTTCCGCACGCCCGGCCACTCCCTGAACGCCGGCTTCGGCAAAGCGCAGGCGCTCCTCGACCTCGCACCGGGCGTCGTTCTCCCGCACATGGCGCTGATGGGCGCGCGCGAGCTGAAGGTGCACGCGCGCCAGCTCGCCGTCGACTCCGAGCAAATCGTGCCGCTCGACGAGCGCGGGCGCATGATCGTCGACTTTCCGCATCCCTTGACGCTCTACAAGGGCGCCAAGCGCCTCCTGCCGCTGATCGAGGCCGCAGCCACGGGCGCGCCCATGACTCAGGTCGAACCCGGCGACTGGGTCCTCATCCTCCCCGCGATGTACACGGGCAACACCGACTTCACCGTCACGCCGCTCGGCCCGATGCCGGGACCTTTCGTCGTCGCGGCGCTCGCCAACAGCATCCTGCGCCGCCAGTGGGTGGCGCCCTTACCGGCCGCGCGCGGCATCCTCGTCGCCGCCGTCTTCCTCGGGCTTTTCCTGGTCGGCTTCGTGCGTTGGCCGGCATGGGCGCCGCTCACCCTCGTCCCCGTCCTTTGGGTTACGACCAGCATCGCGCTCTTCGCCTATTTCGACGTGCTGACCGACCTCACGACGCCGACGCTCGCCTTCCTGACGGCCGGCGGCTTCGCCTCGGCGCAAAGAAGCGGCATGCGCGAGAAGCTCGTCCTATTCATGCGCCTCTTGAAGACCGAGAACGAGCGCCTTGCGACGGAGCTCGAGCAAGCCGGACAGATCGCCAGCGCGTTTCGCCCGCACCGCCCGCCTGAGCTCGAGGGGATCGACATCGGCGCCTTCCATCAGTCTTTGGACGGCGCGAGCGGGGACTGGTACGCCTTCGAGACCTCGACGTCGGGGCGCTACCTCCACGTGATCATGTGCGACATCTCCGGCCACGGCGTGCAGGCCGCGATCGTCGTGTCGACCTGCAAGACGGTCCTGAGCATCCTCCAGCGGGACCGCGCTGCCGACTTCGAGAGCGAGACCTTCATCCGCTACTACGTCGAGCTCTTGAACGCCACGCTCTACAAGCATGGCCGCGGCGGCCACACCACGACTCTCGCCGGCCTGACCATCGACCGAGACTCCGGCAAGTGCACCTTCCTTTGCGCCGGCCATCCGCCGCCGATCGTCCTGCGCGCCAACACGCCCGAGCGCAAGGGCGCCCTCGAGCTTCTGATGTCGAGTCACAACATCCTGGGCATCTCGCCTTCCATAGACGTCGCCCTCGGCGAGACCGTCCTCGGCGTGCGTGATCACTTGCTGCTCTTCACCGACGGCGTCAAGTTTCCGCGCAACTCGCGCCGCATCGAGAAGCGTCTGCGCGAGCTGACGCTGCTCAGGCCGGAGACGGCGGCGCCGATGCTTTGCCGGATGGATTGGGGCTCGGAGAACGCGGAGCGCCGCGCTCCCGCCGCAGTGCAAGACGACGACGTCAGCCTGGTCTGGATCGCGACGACTGAGGACTGGCTTCGGCCGCGGCACGAGGAAAAGTCGTCCGCTTAAAAAATGAGCGAGCCGCAGATGCGCACAACGTGAAATGGCGCTCCGGGGAGGAGCGCCATTTGGATGGAGTGGTAAGTTGGTCGTGGGCGGCGGGGGTGTGGGAGCGGGCAACGGGTAAGCAACAAGAACAGCAGTGGGGACGGCCTACGGGGCGTAGACCAAAGTGGAACGACCAATCTTACCGAGGGGGCCTGCGAGTCGGGGAGCCCGATCGCCCCGTTCTCATTGCACTCGTCGTGCCACGCATTTCATCATTCAAAACGCGGCGCACGCCCCGTCACGCCTGCGACGGAGGCTGGTCGACTGTCGAAAAATTTGACGCTCACTGCCACCCGGCCTTTGCCACCTTCTCCGCAAGCTCCCGAAACGCCAAGACAAACGGGCCGTCCGCGTCCAGCGCTAGAGGCTGCCCGGAGTCACCCCGCTCGCGTACGATCCGCCCCAAGGGGAGCCGCGCGATCACTTTCAGCTTCCGCTCGAGCGCCATCCGGTCGCCGCCGCCCTCGCCGAAGATCGCCTCCTCGTGGCCGCAGCTCGGGCAGTGGAAATGGGCCATGTTTTCGACGAGGCCGATCACGGGCACCTCGAGCTTCTCGAACATCGTGAGCGCCTTGTGCGCGTCGAGCAGCGCCACGTCCTGTGGCGTCGTCACGATCACCGCGCCGTGGATCGGCAGGCTCTCGATCAAGGTCATTTGCACGTCGCCCGTCCCCGGCGGCAGGTCGACGACGAGATAGTCGAGCTCGCCCCACACGACGTCGAAGCAGAGCTGACGCAAAGCCTTCGCGACGAGCGGCCCGCGCCAGATCACCGGCTGCGTCGTGTCGGTCAGGAAGCCGAACGAGACGACGCCGACGCCGTGCGCTTGGATCGGCACGACCTTGCCTTCGAAAACCGGCATCGTCCCGCGCGCGCCGAGCATCATCGGCGCCGAGGGCCCGTAGATGTCCGCGTCGAGGAGACCGACCTTGCTGCCGCGCTTCGCCAGGGCCGCCGCCAGGTTCACCGCAACGGTCGATTTACCGACGCCGCCTTTGCCCGAGGCCACGACGATCACCTCCCGCACGCCCGGGATGGCCTTGCGGTCGAAGGTCAGGCCGAAAGGCGCCTGCGCGCCCCGCGCTGGCAAGGGCGTCTGAGGCCCGGTGAGAGGTTTTTGGCGCCTGAAGTTGATCGTGAGGTCCGGCAGCTCCAGCTCGGCCTTCAAGGCGCGCTCGAGCTCGAGCTTCGCGCCGAGGTCGAGGCCGTCGGAGGCGATGGTGAGGTGGGGGGCGTCGAGCTCGCCCGAGGCGTCGAGAATGCGGGCTCTCAGCTCCGTTTCATCTTCGTCGGCGAGAATCGTGTCCGCCAGCACCGGCCGGGTCCGGGCGAGCCTCAGGGCGGAGGCGGCTTTCCTCAATAAGGAATTCAACAGTTCTCGCGGGTTGTCGCGCTCGCTCACAGCACTCTCCCGGTATATATTGCAAGGATGAATCCCATGCAGACCTCGGACGTCGTCATCTACACCACGCAGGTATGCGGCTACTGCGCCGCTGCCAAGCGTTTTCTGCAGGAAAAGGGCATCCTGTTCAAGGAGGTCGACCTCTCGCGCGACCACGCCCTGCGCCAGCGCCTTTCGGCGGAGAACGCCGGCTACCGCACCGTGCCGATGATCTTCATCGGCAAGGAGTTCATCGGCGGCTACACCGAGCTGGCCACCCTGGACCGTAATGGTCAGCTGGACGAGAAGCTGCGTGCTTAGAATCGAGCGGCATGGCTAAGAAAACCACGACGCTCGGCCTCATCGGGGCCGTGGCGGCCTTAGCCCTCGTGGGCCATGCCTTTCGCAGCTGGTCCTTCGAGGCGCCGAAAGTCGTCCTCGCCGAGACGGCACCGGCGGCGCGCGCCGCGTCGCCGACCGTCGCCGCCGCCGCGACGACCGTCCCCGTCCCAGTCGCGCCGAAGCTGGCGCTCCCCGCCGCGCCGGAAATGAACGCCGCCGAAACCGAGCTCGTGCGCAAGATCCACGCGAAGTTCGCCACCGGCGACTTCGTATCCGCTCTGACCTTGGCGGATCAGAACGCGGCGCGCGAGGACCTCTCCCCCGCGTTCCACGAATGGCTCATGCAGCAGCTCCCGGTGCTCCTCGCCTCCGCCGGCTGGTCCAAGCTGCGTCTCGGCGACTGCGAGGACGCGACGCCGCTCTTCCGCCGGGCCGAGTCCTTGAAGCGCTCGAAGGAGACGGCGAAGGGGCTGGCCGTCTGCTACTACAAGCAAAAGAATTTCATCGGCGCCCAGGAGCAATTCGGCTGGTACCTGGAGCGCGAGTCCGGAGACCTCGAGATGCAGGTGCTCTACGCCGACGTCCTCGAGTCGGAAGGCCGCTACGACGACGCCGTGAAGATGCTCGAGCAGGCCGCAGCGCAAGACGCGAAGCTCGAGGGCGTGAGCCAGCGCCTACAGAGCATGCGCGCTCGCGCCAAGGAGGCGCCGCTCCAGCAGTACGAGACGTCCCGCAACTTTCGACTCCTCTACCGCTCGGGCGATCACGAAGATCTCGTCAACAACGTGCTCGAGAACCTCGAGATCGCCCTCGACGAATACGTCGAGACCTACGGCTTGAAGCCGCCGCCCGCGCCGATCGAGGTGATCCTCTATCCCGCGGCGCAGTTCAAGGGCATCGTCGTCGGCGGCCCCGACTGGGCCGAGGGCATCTTCGACGGCCGTTTGCGCATCCCGATTCGCGAGACGACGCTGCAAAATCCAGACGCGAAGCTCCTGCGCGAGGTCTTGCGCCACGAGCTCGTGCACGCGCTCTTTTCGCTCGCGAGCGACGCCCGCCAATTGCCTCCCTGGTTCGACGAAGGCATGGCGCAGCGCCTCGCCTGCGCGTCGCCCGGCTGCGGTCCTTTCGTTTTTCCCGCGACGCCGGGGAGCTTTCTCGGCTCGCCCTCCTTCTTCGCGCCGTACATTTCCCTCGACGCGGCGCGCGCCGGCCGGGCCTACCGTCAAAGCCTCTACCTGATCTTCGCGATCGAGCGCCTTTACGGCGAGGACGCGCTCCGCACCTTGGCCCAGTCGATCTCGACCACCAGCGAGCCTTCTTCGGACGGCATCCTGAAGCCGCTCGGCACGACCTTCGACGAGCTGCAGAAGAAGGCCGCCTATCTGTGGGCGAATCGCACCGTCCTAGGAATCCCGCCGTCCCGCTGAGTCCCAGAACGCGGCCATGTCGTCGGGCAAGGGACACTCGATCCGCACCAACCCCCGCGTCACCGGCGACGTCAGCTCCATCGACGTCGCGTGCAGGCAGAGCCGCGGGAAACCGGTACGCTCGGTGACGTTCTCGGTCTGCCCTTCCTCGAAGTACTCGAGGAAGACGGCTTCGTCCGGATGATAGAGCTTGTCCCCGAACAAGACGTGGCCCGCGTACGCGGCGTGGATGCGGATCTGATTCGTCCGTCCGGTCACCGGCCGCGCCCTCAAGAGAGACATCTCGCCGCGCGTCTCCAGGACGTTGAAATGCGTGAGGGCCGAGAGCCCGCCCTCGACCACCCACTTCTTGATGCGGATCTCGCTCGAGGCCAGGTCGCCGATCGGCCCGTCCTCCGTCCACGCGGCGCGTGACGGCGCGCCGCGCACGAGCGCCAGGTACTCCTTGCGCATGCGCCGGCCATTCAGATCCCGGCTCAACTGCGCGCGCAACGCCGCCGTCGCCCCGCAGATGACGATGCCGCTCGTCTCACGGTCCAGCCGATGCACGGCCGACCACTCACGCCCGCACAACTCGCCTAGGATCTCGGCGAAGGTGTTCTTCTTGTACGGCCCGTTCTCGTGCATCGGGAGGTTCCCCGGCTTGAACGCGGCCATGACGCCGCGATCCTCCCAGAGGACGCGCACGCCGCGGTCGACCTCAGGCTCCACGAGCTGCGGGTAGAAGAGCGAGAGCCGGTCGCCGGTCCGAAGGCGCGCAGAAACCGCGCGCACGGGCCCGCCGTTGACGTGAAGACCGCCCTCCTCAATGCGCCTTTGCCAGCCGGCTCGCGACAGGAACGGGAACTCGCGCGCTAGGAAGGCGTCGACCCGTACGCCGGCGAAGCCGGCCGTCACCGGACCTCCCAGGCTGCGATACTCCCCGTCGATGGCCGTCGCCTCGGTCATGGCTCTATGTTAGGCTCCCCGGTCGTGGCGCTTCGCCCCCCCTTCGTACGAGGAATTCCCCCTGGACCACAAGGCCGTCAAGGTCGTCGCCGATAATCGCAAAGCCTTTCACGAGTATACGATCGGGGAAAAGCTGGAGGCGGGGATCGCTTTGACCGGCACCGAGGTGAAATCGGTCCGCGAGGCGAAGGTGAACCTGACGGACGGCTGGGTCAGCATCACCGCCCAGGGGGAGGCGATGCTCCTCGACGTCCACATCGGCCACTACAGCCACGGCACCTACGCCAACCACTTCGAGAAGCGTCCGCGAAAGCTCCTCCTGCACAAGCACGAGATCGCGAAGCTCGAAGAGAAGATCTCGGAAAAAGGCCTGACGGTCGTGCCCTTGAAGCTCTACTTCGTCGGCTCCTTCGTCAAGGTTGAGATCGGCGTCGCCAAGGGCAAGAAGCTCCACGACAAGCGCGAGGCCTCGAAAGAGCGGGACTCCAACAAGGAGATCCAGCGCGCGATGCGGTCGCGCCGCTGAGGGCGGCAGTTTCTGCCGGCTATCCAGCCGGGGACGCGCGCCGGATAATGAGGCTATCCCCCCGTCGGAGGCCTCGCATGCGCTTTTTTCTCGCACTCTTCCTGGTCGCTCTGAGCACCACCGCCTGCATCTCGACGACTAAGTCGGGCGGCAAGCGGAACGCGCTCTCGGAGATTGGGGACACGCCCTCGTGCGATCCGATGCTGCCGCGCGCGTCCAGTTGCTTCCAGGCGAAAAGCGGCAAGCTCCACAACCGGTGAACTAAGTCCCCGCGACCTTCTTCTTCACCCACTTCACCAGCCATCCGACGAACGTCACGTGCTCATACACGAGCGCCCCCGCGTCGTAGTAGCTGCGGTGATAGACGACCTGCTCGCCCGCGAAGCGGAACTGCGAGGCGCCGTCGACCGAGACGGGGTCGCCGCCGCCGACTTTCTTGTGCTTCAGCTCCATCGTCCACAGCGCGACCGTCTCGTCGCCTGAGGCAAAAACTTCCTTGATCTGAAACGATACGCTGTCCAAGTCCGCGAACCAGCGTTCGAAGCGCCGTTCGATCTCGATCCGGCCGGTGACCTCGCCGAAGGGATCCTCGTAGCGCGCGTCCTTGGCGTAAAACGCGCCGACTTTCTCTACGAGATTCGTGGGGGTCGTGCCGTTGAGAAAGGCCTCGATCGCGGTGTAGTGGCCGTCGTCCTCGGCGCCGCCTTCGCCCGGGGCTTCGGCGCCCTCATCGGCGGCTTCGCCCTCTGCGTCCGCGGCCTCGGGCGCCGCAGCCTCCGGCGAAGGCGGCTCCTGCGCTTGCACCGCGACCGCGCAGAAAATTCCCAGCGTGAACAAGGAGGCGTAAATCTTGCGGCGCATGCGAACTCCCTCGAGTCTTGTGACCCTGACCCTAATCAATTATTATAAAGAAATCCCACCGTTGAATCCATCCCCCGCCAAAGACCGCACGCACCATGGCCCTCATCGCCCGGCTCGGCTTAGCCAATTACTTTCCCTGGGAACGGGGACACCGCAGAGAGTTCTTCCGGAACACTCTGATGCAGATCTATTTCACCTTCGTGCAGTCGACCATGATGATCGCCGTGCTTGGCATCGGCTCCGGCGTCGCCATCGCGCTGCAAGCAAACTTCGGCCTCGCCCTGCTCGGCAACAACAATCAGCTCGGCAAAGTGCTGGTGTTCATCGTCTTCCGCGAGGTGACGCCGCTCGTCTCCGCCATGCTGATCATCGCGCGCTCCGGCACCGCGATCGCTGCCGAAATGGCGACGATCAAGTTCCAGCAGGAGATCGAGGCGCTCAACATCATGGGCATCAACGTCTACCACTACATCCTCGCGCCGCGCATCGTGGCTTTGATGGTGTCGCTCACCTGCATGTCGATCACCTTCCTCGGCTTCGCCCTTCTCGGCGGCTGGATCGGCGCCAACATCAGCTCGTATTTCCCGCTTTCGCAGTATCTGACGAGCGTGGCGCAGGCGATCCGCCCCGCGGATTTCCTCTTTTTCACCCTGAAGACGGTGATCATCGGCGGCGTCATTGCCAACACCTGCCTGCAACGCGGGCTGTCCTTGAAGGCGGCGCCCTTCGAGGTGCCGATCGTCACCAACCGTGCCGTCGTCGACTCGCTCACCTTCGCGATGGGCATCCACTTCACCCTAAGCGTCATCTACTACGTCCTGTATGGGATCGACTTGTGACCGAGCTCTCCACCGGTGTCGGAAAGCCACAATTGGAGCTACGCCAAGTCGTCGGCTCGTCGCCGCTCGGCCCGTTGGGGAACGTGCATCCGCTCGACTTCGCGCTCCTCGGCGGCCAGGTCGGCGTCGTCTTCGGCGGCAAGGAGACCTCGTCCCTCTTCCGGCTCATCATGGGCACCGGCAAGATCGACCAGGGCGAGCTCGTCTTGGAGGGCACGCACGTCCGCGACGCGAAATCGAACGACAAGGGGCTGAGCGCCTGGCGCCAGCGGATCGGCTTCGGCTTCCGCGAGAAGGGGCTCCTCTCGAACTTGACGCTCATGGACAACGTCGACCTGCCGGCGAAGTACCACGACCGCTACCATGAGGGGATGACGAAGAACGAGATCGCGATCAGCGCCCTGCGCCAGGCCGGGATTCCCGAGAATCTTTGGCACGTGCGCCCGGACCGCATCAACTGGGAGATCAGGAAGCGCGTCCTCCTCGCGCGCTCGATCGTCCTCGACCCGCGCGTCTTGATCTTGGACGACCCCTCTGCCTTGATCGCCTCGCCGACCATGCCGGCGATGCTCAACTGGCTCTTCGAGCAGAAGGCGAAGGGTCGAGGCATCCTCATCGGCACCAACGATTATCCCTTCGGCCTCGCGGCGGCCGACTGGGTCCTCCATCCCGAGACCAACCGCATCACCACCGACTACCGAGACTTCATCGCGGACGAATGGATCAAGAGCGCGGACATCCTGCGCGCTCTCGGCGTTCGCGCCGTAAGGAAAAGCGCATGAGCCTTTCAACGCAAGAAAAGAAGGCGCTCGCCGGCATGCTCGGCGTGAGCATGTTCGTCGGCTTTGCCATCTGGCAGATCGGCAAGCGCAACTTCTGGTTCGAGGCGAAGAACACCTACTTCACCAAGGTGACGGACGCCGACGGCCTGCGCATCGGCTCGGCTGTCACCATCTCGGGTCTGCGCGTCGGCGAGGTCGCGGGCTTGGAGGTCGAGCCCGACAACCGGATCACCGTGACGCTCGAGGTTCAGAAGACCGTCGCCGAGCGCATCCGCGAAGGCTCGGTCGCCAACGTCTTCCGCGCCTTCATCATCGGCGAGAAGAAGATCGACATCATCCCCGGCGCGCTCGACGGCCCCGAGATCCCGCATCGCGGCACGATCAGCGGCAAAGAAGCGACCGACCTGTCGGAGTTCCTCTCCGGCCGTAAGCTCTCCGAGATGATGAACTCGGTCGACACCCTCCTGGCCGGGATCACCACCGCGCTAAAGGACACCAACGAGATCTTCTCCCGCTACAAGTCCGGCGAGATGAACGAAGTGATCGCCAAGGTCCCGCCGGTCCTGAACAACGTGCTCAAGCTCACCGACGACCTCATCGTCATGACGCAGGAGCTCAAGAAAAAGAACATGGAGATCCCGAAGTTCGTCGACTCCGGCGCCAGGGTCTTCGGCCGCCTCGACAAAGATCTCTTCGCCAACGGCTTGATGAAGAACTTCGTCGTCGCCGGCACCGACACCTTCGAGAAGATCGACCAGGACCTCCTGGAGACGAAGCTGATGGCCAAGGCCTTCGGCAACATGGACAAGACCATGCAATATGCGAACGTCGTCTTAGCCCCCGTGGCAGAGCGCCAGAAGCTCGTCATCTCCATTCTCGACGCGCTCGAGTCCGTCTCGGCGGAGATGAAGAAGAATCCGGTGTTCGCCAAGACGACACTCGAGACGATGCAGGAGCTGACCATCACGCTCAAGGCCCTGCAAAAGACCTGGTTTCTCGAGGATCAGACGGCCGAGGTCAAGAAGCAGGAGAAGGCCAAGCACAAGAAAGAGATGGATGCGAAGGCCAACAAGCAAGAAAAAGAGAAGCTATCGAAGTAGGTCCGCGAGGGCCTTCGCGAAGCGCACCGGCGATTCCTTGTCTTCCGCGAGGAAGAGCACCGGCTCGATCATCTCGATCTCGATGCAGAGAAACCGGCCTTTGGTCCAGATGCCGTCGACCCGCGTGAAGAGCCGCGGCGGCTCCGGGATCAGGGCGAAGACTTTCGCGACCGCCGCCGCCAAGGCCTCCGGCGGCTCGGCCTTCACGTGCTTGCCGCCGTGCGTGTACTGGACCCGGAAGTCTCCGGGCTTCGGCTTCTTCACCACCGCGTGCGAAAGCTCCTCGCCGAAGAAGAGGAAGGACCACTCGCCCTCGTCGACGATCTCCTGCATGAACGGCTGGATCATCGCGTGCGAGTCGGCGATGATCGTCGCGATCAAGCCTGGATTCGCCTCGAGCTCTCGCTTCGAACAGCGCACCGTGCGATAGGCGCCCGCGGAGATCGACGGCTTCGCCACCAAATCCTGCCACGGCACCGCCTTCAGCACGGAGGCGATGGTCTCCGCCTCGCCGGGCGCGATCCAGACCGTGGGCAGGGTCAGCACGCCCATTTTCTCGAGCTCGCGCAGATACGTCTTATCGGCGTTGCGCAGGACCGTCGGCACTGGGTTCCAGACCGTCACTCCGGCCGCGATCAGGCCGTCGAGCCAGAGGCGGAACTCGGCGATCCTCTCGTAGTAGTCCCAGGTCGAGCGGATCACCACCGCATCGAAGCGCCGCCAGTCGACGGCGGGATCGTTCCAGATCGCCGGCTCCGTGGCGATGCCGCGCGCCGCGAGGTAAGGCAGGAACAGCCGGTCGTCGTCGATCAGCTGCGGATGGTCCACGGAGGTCGCGATCCCGACCCGCACGCTCATCCCGCTTTTTGTGCCCACGCTTTGAACCTCGCTATCTTCGCCATCTTCAAAGCTCACTTCGGCGCCGGCAGCTTGATCTCCTCGATCTTCTTCTTCGCCACGTCGAAGATCTTGAAGCTCGTCGTCGCCCGCGACTCGATGTCGCGCGCCTCGACCGCCGCGTAAGCACCCGTCGGATCGAACGCGGCAAAGCTCACGTATTGCTTGCCGGGCGCGCTGATCACGAAGAGCGGATCCTGGCGCTGGTACGCGAAAACGAAAAGCTTCTGCCACTGCTGCCGCGCGACGAAAGTTCCGCCGGAAACGAGCGCCAGGCGCTTCTCGAAGTGGATGTCGACGCCCGCGGTCGCCACCGCGAACGCCCCCGGCAGCACGACGCGGAAGCTCTGCGGCTCCTTCTGTCCCGACCACTCGGGGAGCTCCTGGATCTCGATCGCGTTCTTCGCCGCGTCGAGCCGCGCCATGCCGAAGAGGTCTTTCTGCTGCAGAGCGCGCTCCTCCGGCTTGAATGCGAGCTTCCGCGCCTTCTTGTCGTCTTCCGACTTGTAATCGACGAGCCCGCGGACCTTGCCGTCGTCGCGGAACGTGACGAGCCGACGCGCGCCGCCATCGAACCAAAGGGGCCGCTCGAAGTCCTTGAGCGCCCGCACCGAGCGCGTCTGGAAGTTCGACGTGTCCATCTCGAGCACGTTCAGCTTTTTTGCGTCGATCAGCGTGCGCCCCATCGGCCCCGCTGCGAGCGCGAACTGTCCCGTCCCCTGCACGGCTTTGCCGCCCTGCATCGAGATGCTCACCATGCCGGCGGGGCCTTCGTTGCAGCCCATGCTCTTGCCGATGAACGAGACCGCGGAGATGCCGGTGAGCTCCTCGCCGCTACCGAAGGCGACGAGCGTCGCGTCGCCCTTGTGGTCGAGCGACAGCAGCGCCTCGACCTTCCGCCCCTTCATCGTGAGCTTGTAGAGCGTGTACTTCGTTTTCAGCGACTCGGCGCCCTTCTTCTGCATCTTCGCGGTCGGCCCTCGGCTCGCGAGCAAATAGAAGGCGTCGCCCGTGGCGCTCCACACGCCGCTGCCTCCGGTCGGGCGCAGCGAGTCGAGAAGGCAGTTGCGGCGCGCCTCGCCTTTCGGCGCCGAAGGCGCCTTCACCTTCCCCTGGTCGACCGTACCGAGGTCGCCCTTGGGCAAGGCGCCGCCCTGCGCCAGCGCCAGCGACGCGGCCAAAAAGAGACCAAAAATGAGGCCGAGACGATGCACCGAGGCTCCTCCCAGGACAGGCTTCCTTATATGGTATCGTTCTTGCTCAATGGCTGCTGGGACGCGCCCCGAGTTTGGCATCTACGTGTTATAACAACTAGTTAGATCGCCGCGTCACCTCGACACCTGTCGAAAAGGTAGCAATATGACACCGATCGCACCCGCAACCGCCTCGCTCGCCGCCGACGCTCGTGACCTCGAGCTGGAAGCCCGCGTCGCGTCGGAAGTGCGAGCTTTCCGGGGCGTCTGGAAGGCCTTCGACGCCGGCTTCCTCCTCCACGTTCCCTCGGCGCACGTCCTCGAAGCGCCCGATGAGCTCATCCGCCACGTCCAAGGCCGCGAGTCCGTGGAAGGGGCCGACGCCGAGCTCGACGAGATCGCGCGCGGCCTGCCGATGCCTCCGCCCCGGGACGTGAAGACCGACGTCGTCGCCTGCTCGCTCAACCTGGCGCAAGGCTGCAATCTGCGCTGTCTCTACTGTTTCGCCGGCGAAGGCGACTACGGCAACAAGGGCTTGATGAAGCTGGACACGGCCGTCGCCGCGCTCGAGCTCCTGACCAAGGACAAAGCCTACTTTCACGTCATCTTTTTCGGCGGCGAGCCCTTCCTCAACTACCCCGTCATGAAAGACGTCGTCACTTGGTGCGAGGCGCGCGAAGCCGCCACCGGCACGCGCTTCAGCTATGCCGTCACCACGAACGGCACTCTTTTGAACGACGAGAAGCTCGCGTGGCTCAAGGCAAAGAAGGTCTCGGTCACCCTCTCTTACGACGGCCACGGCCTGCAGGCGAAGCAGCGCCCGATGGTGGGCCAGCAGTCGTCCGAGCCCGTCGTCGAGAAAAAGCTGCGCGCCTTCCAAGAGCAGCTCGCGAGCCTCCGCAGCTTCATCCTGCGCTCCACCGTCATGCGCGACAACGTGAACCTCCTCGAGGAGGCGATCCTGAAGACGCTGACGACGCACAACTACCGCCTCGCGGTCTATCATCAGGCCTCGCCGCTCAAGGTCTTCCATTTCACCGAGGCCGACGCGGCGAAGCTCGCCGCCGTCTACGTCAAGGTCATCGACCGCCTGGTCGAGGCGGGGGACTTCAAGGCGCTCCTGCGCTTGGACAACGTCAAGAAGCACCTTCTGAACATCCGCGACGGCAAGACCGGCGGCAAAGCCTGCGGCGCCGGCGTCAACTACCTCACCGTCTCGGCCGAGGGCGCCTTCCACCTCTGCCACCGCTTCAACGAGGACGAGTCCGAGCGCTTCGGCGACGTCTTGCACGGCCTCGATCAGAAGAAGCTCGACGCGGTTTCCGCCTTTCGCGAGGCAAAAAAGGCCCCGTGCGACACCTGCTGGATGCGCGAATGGTGCGCCGGCGGCTGCCTGCACGAGAACAAGGCCGCCACCGGCGACACGTTCGCGGTCGACCCGATGTTCTGCCGCCTGCAAGCGGTCGAGATCGAGCAAGCGATGCGGGTCTACGCGATCCTCCTCGAGCGCGCCCCTGAGCTCCTCTCCGCCTGATGCGTGACAAGATCGCCAACGCGCTCCTTCTCGCCTTCGCCGCCGTCGTCGGCGCCCTCTTCCTTTACGTTTACAACAGCTCGCCCCTACGCGACCGCGTCGAGAGCAAGCTCTTCGACATCCGTACGCGCTTGGCCCCGACCTCGATCGACACCTCGGACTTAGGCGTCATCGCCATCGACGACTGGACCACCACCGAGCTCGACGGCCCCGACCTCGAGAAGAACCGCACGAAGCCCCGCAATCTGTCGTGGCGCTCGCTTCTGCGCGTCGTCCGCGCCGCTCTTTTAACCGACGCCGCGCACATCGCCGTCCTCGTCCCGAACCAGATCTTTCCGTACGGCGACCCGCAGGCCGAAGAGCTCGCCGCCTTAGCGGTCCGCGACCGCCGCCTCGTCATCGGGGTCTTCGACCTCTCGGTGAAGAATCAATCGCCGGAGCTTCTCCCCGCGGCTTTCAAGAAGATTCCCGACCAGCTCGCGAAGGCGGACGTCACGCGCTACTACCGCCGCGAGATCGTCCGCGACTTCGTCGTCAAGGAAGAGGGCGAGCTCCCCTTCCTTCCCTATCTCCTGGCGGCGCGCAAAGGCGTGGACCTGAGCTTTCTCGCTCCCGAGCGTGGCGAGGCGAGGCGCCTCCCCGAGGACCGTACGGCGGTGAAGCTCAACTACTTCCATCCGAGCCAGCTCGCCACGTGGAAAGCGGAGTCGCTCGCGGTCGCACAGCCCGCGACCTTGGCCGAGCTTAAGGGCAAGACGCTGCTCATCGGTTACACCTCCTGGCGCAACTGGACCTCGCACGACCGCGAGGCCACGTTCGTCAACTCGCCTTGGCAGATGGACGGCGAGGACCTGGCCGACGGCATCCCGGTCGTCCACGTCCAAGGCGTCGCCCTGGCGAACCTCACGCAAAACAAATTCCTACGCGACGTTCCCCGCCCCTTCGACCTCTTTCAGACCTTCATCATCACCGTCGCGACCTTGCTCATCTGGAAATCCAGCGTCGGCTTCGCCTCCTTCCTCTTCATCGGCGGGTGGTCCCTCCTCCTCCTCCTCCACGCCGCCGCCTTCGCCTGGCTCAACCGCTACCTCCCGCTCGCCGACGCGGCGCTCTTCTCGTCCCTCGCGATGACCTACGGCGCCCTGCGGCGGCTCGGTCTCGAGGCCCGCATGCGCGCCGAGCACGAAGCCATCGCCAAATCGGAGGGTGAGCTGGCCGCCATCCAAGAGCGCTTTCTCGACCGTTTCGCCGAGGAGCTCGCCGCGATCAACCGTCGCGCGCGCGCCGCGCTCGAGACGTCTTCGGCCTTGAAAGACCTCGAAGGCACGCCGAAAGACGCGCTCGTGCGCGCCTTGGGAAGCTGCGAGGAGCTCGACGACTACCTGAACGGCATCCAGCAGTTCGCCAAATTCGCCGCTGGGGGCACCTATCAGGAGAAGAAGCGCCTGCCCCTCGCCAGGATCGACTCTTTGGCCGTCGTGCAGAAAGTCGTGCGCCAGTTCGAGTCGCGCGCCTCGGAGGGCAAGGTCGCGATCGAGGTCGACGTCGCCGACGGTGTCGCTAACACCGCGAGCGCCCTCGCCGATCCCACGCTTCTCTCGCAGATCCTCTACAACCTCGTCTCCAACGCGGTGAAGTACTCGCCCGTCGGCGGCCGCGTCGCCATCCGCGTCGAGCCCGCGCCCGGTCGTCTCCTCATCCGCGTCGCGGACCAGGGCCCCGGCATCTCGCCGGAGTTCCACGAGCGGATCTTCGAGAAGTTCTACCGCGTGAAGGACGACTCGGTTTACAAGCTGAAAGGCCACGGCCTGGGCCTTTACCTGAGCAAGTATTTCGCCGACCAGATCGGCGCCGCGATCGACCTCAGCTCGACCCCCGGCAAAGGCGCCGAGTTCACGCTCGCCCTCCAGAAAGCGAAGGGGGCCTGATGTTTCGCAGCTCCTGGCGCGACCGGCTGTGGTGGTTCGACGTCGTTTACCCGATCACGGTCGCGATGATCCTCTTCGCCTCGCTGACCTACGTCGTCTATTCCGGACAGCGCTCGTCGCGCTTGTCCTTGCTCGCCGAGCAAAAGCTCCTCGAGTTCAGCGTCAAGCTCGCCAAAGGCCGCCCGGACCAAAGCGGCGACGCCCTCCTCGCCGTCTCCGCCGACGCCGTCGACGCGCGCGTCTTGGGCCGCGCGCCGGGTGGCGTCGTCCCCGACGCGGCCCTCGCCTCCTACGCGCGGATCCTCGAGAAGCTCGAGGCGGCCAACGTGCCGGTGATCTTCCTAGGCCTCGATCCCGAGGCCCATCCTCTCGACGAGGTGTACCTCTTGCCGCTCGTCGAGACGCTCGCTCGGCTCGCGCAGAACGGCAGGACCAAGGTCTACATCGCGGCGCCCTCGGCGCACCTCGACCGCTTGCCGGAGGAGCTGACCAAGCTCGCGACGCCGCTCGACGACGCGCCGTGCGACGACCTGCCCGAAAAAGTGCAGTCGAGCTGTCCCTACTCGGCCAAGTGGGACGACTGGGTGCTCCCCGTCATCGCCAACGAGACGATGGGCGGCGCGCCGCAGAAAGAGGATGCACCCTGGCTCACCGAGCTCCTTCCGAGCATCCAGCCGGCCTACGTCCTGAACCTCCCCGATCCGCAGACGATCCGCCGCCTGAGCTTCCGCGAGGCCCTGGCGCTGCCCGCGCTGCCGTCCGCGCGCTACGCCTTCGTCGGCAGCGACCTGGCCGGCGCCCTCGCCGCCGGCGGCCAGTACGTGAAGCGTTTTACGCGCACCGTCTACGACCGAGCCGAGGCCGATCCCGAGATCTCCGGCACGCCGCTCCACGTCTTCTGGGCGCAGATCGCCTCGATGTTCCTCGACGGCGCTACCGTGCGCCTGCCGACCCAGTCCTACGTCGTCCTCGCGGTCGCTGTTTTTTGCCTGGTGATCACCGGCGCGATGGCGCTCTTCGGCGGCACCGCGGCGACCGGGATGTTCTTGGTCGCCATGCTGGCCGGTCCCTTCGTCAACGCCTTGGCCATCAGAAAGCTCGGCCTTTACATGCCGCTTTTCGACTGCGCTTACTTCGGCCTTTCGACCTTCATCGTCGTCGGCTTCGCGCGCCTTTCCTTGACCGCCTTCCAAAGGTGGCGGCTCGCGGCGCAAGGGCGCGTCCACGCCCGCACGGCCGATCTGAAGGGCAACTTCATCTCGCTCCTGAGCCACAATCTGAATACGCCGGTGGCCAAGCTGCAAGGCATGCTCGCGATCCTCGGCACGACCGCGGGTGGCGCCGGCGCCGTCCGCGAGGCCGAGCGCCACGCCGCGCGCCTGGAGTTCGCGATCCGTAGCATTCTCATCGCCTCGGCCCTGGAGGAGGGCTCGCTCGCTCCCACGGCGCGCAGCGCCCGAGCGCTGATGGACGAGTTCCTCCGCACGCACGGCGCCGCCCTGCGCCGCATGGGCGTCCGTGTTGCGATGGTCGCGAGCCCCGAACCGGGCGAAGAAGACCTCGTCATGATGCCTCTTGCCTTCGACGTGAAGGCCTTGATCGCGGCGATCGCCGCCTATGCGGCGCTCTTCGCTGCCGACGACGAGGGCGCGATCGAGGAGCAACAGATCAGCCTGCGCTACCGCGTCCGAGGCGGCGACGACTTCCCCGAGCGCCTCGAGCTCGCCTTCGTCTCCGAGACCGGGGCCCTCCCCGACCCCGCCGTCCTGGAGCTGTTGTCGCGGCCGACGCCGCCGCCCATCCGCACGCTCGGTGGCGACCATTTCTATCGTGACCTCCTCGCCGGGCTCGGGCGTTTGACGCGCGAGGTCTACGGCGGCGAGATGTCGATCGAGTCCGGAATGATCCGCGTCAGCTTCACGCCGAGGCCGGCATGAGACTTGCTTTTCAACGGGGCAGAGGCTGCGCCGCGCTCCCGCGGAAACTGCAACTTACTGAAATGACAGCGAGTCGAGCCGATGTCTCTGGACGCGGTTCTCATTTTTTGGTATCATTTTGTTACCAAACTGGTGGTCGAGGTATACTTATGAAACCGAGCACGTCTAAAAAAGTCAAAGTCGTGAACAAGCCTGCGCACACGCGCCACGGCGGCGGTAAGAAGGCTGGCCAGGTCGAGACCTGCGGCCGCAAAGAAGACGACGGTCGCCCGGGCGGCGACTGAAGTGACGAGCTGACGCTCACGCGTCAGCCCGGCAAGTCCGATTCGGATATGCGCCGCACCAAGCGGCACAACTCGGTCGGCCGCGTTTCCAAGGCGTTTTGCTGCTCTCGCGTCAGATACTTCGGAAAGAGCATCCGCCCGGCGACCCGGGCTACAATCGGTCGACCGTCGACGGCTCCGAGCCGCTCCCCCGCCGCGATCTCGCGGAAGTTGGTGAGCCCCTCGACCAGCTCGACGTGACTGCCTTCGGCCGGCCAGTCCATGATCTCGGCCCAGGTGTAGAGCTCGCCCTCGCTCTCCGGATCGCCGTGAGCGGAGAGCGCCTCACCGCGTTCGAGGAAGCGCTGCGTCGTCGCGATCGCCCACAAGGCGCAGTCGACCCCGACCGCGATCTGATACGGATCGAAGCCGTTTTGCCCAAGCTCCAGCGAGACGCCGCAGCCGCCGTGGGAGTTGGTGAACTCGTCGGAGCACATGCCTTCGGCGGAGAAGGGTCGTCCCCAATGCGTCACGATCGTCTTCCGCGGCGCGATCCCGCGGGCGAACAGGAAGCTGCGTCGGTTGTACGGAAAGATGAAGAAGGGTCGGTCGCCGGAGCGTGAGGTCTGGTGGAAGTCGACCAGGTACGCCGTGCGCTCGAGGATCCTTCCGAGCTCGCGCGCGCGCGCCTCCTCCGGGATATTGCCGCCGTTCGGCTTGGCCGCGAAAGAGCGGTTCAAGTCTTTGCCCAGGAAGCGCTTGTTCTCACGAGCCGCGTCGGGGTTGCCGATCACGAAGGCCACGGGCATCTTGAGCTCGACGACGCCCGCCTCGATCAGCGACAGCGTATTGTTCAGAGTCGCTAAGCCGGCCCATTCGTTGCCGTGGACGATCCCCATCAAGGTCAGTCCGAGGTCCTTGCCTGCGGGCAGGCTCATGGCGATGCGCTTAGGCCGCAGAGCGTAAGCGCCAGGTGCCAGGGGCTCGCCGCCGAGGCGCTCGGCGAGGGCTTTGAAGCGCGAGAGCTCACGTCCGATCTCGTAACGCATGGAAGAGCCGTCCTTTACCGGATGCGGGCCGCCAGAATAGAATAGCCGCAAGAAACTCAATTCGTACCAGGACGGGTCCAAGCTTGCCAAGGTTTCTGCAGCACCTCGCCTCGGTAGCGCTCCTTGCCGGCGCCGGCCTCCTCATGGGGGGCTGCGACCCGGAAGGCCGAAAGAACTGCGTCTGGGTGCTCGAGGCCGAGCCCGGGATGATGGAGAAGGTCGACCCTGGGATGATCCCCGTCTGCGCGCGCAACCGCCAGACGATGAAGGAGGACTGCCGGCTGCAGACCTCCTTGGAGTACGCGAAGGGTGCCTACGGCAAGAAATTCCGCTACGCCGACCTCGCGATCGAGAGCCCGGGCCTCCCGCGCACGATCAAGTCGATCAAATTCTGCGACGGGAACTGAAATGAGATGCGCTTTATTCGCCCTCATGGCGCTTTGCGCCGCCTGCGGCTGCATCACGGGCTTAGGCCCTGAAACGAAGGACTCGGCGAAGGACACGGCCCAAGGCGGGAGCGCCGAAGCTGTGCCCGCCGCACAGGTCGCGACCGCCTGGCAGAAGGACTTCGAGAAGCTCTTCGCCGCCGACCCGAAAGCCGAGGTCGGCTACGGCCTTTTCAGCGAGGGCGGCTGGGCCGACGCCGGACAGTTCATGATCTTCGTCGACGCCGGCGGCGCCCGCCTCGTCCACGTTCCCGCCGGCCGGGTGAAGGCCGAGCCCGAGCGGCCGCTCACCGCGAGCGAATGGGAGACGATCCGGCCGCTCGCCCTGGCGGGGGCTGAGCTCGCGTCGATCAACGTGCTGGCTTTCGACCAGCTCGTCTTCGACTTCGTCCGCGCGACCAAGGGCAAGGGAATCGACCGCCGCTTCCACTACGCCAACCCCGGGAAAGTGAAATCACCGGCGCACGAAGACTTGATCGGCGCCTTCCTGGCGCTTGGCAAACCGGCAAAGCCCGCCAACTAGCGCAATGGTGCGGCCGGGATCGCCGCCCGCATCTCAAGAGCGCAGAGCGCGGACCGATGAACAGAGCGGAGGCCTTCCCGCCCGCATGTTCTCGCGACTCAAGACCACCTGGAAATTCATCGAGCCCTTCCCGCCGGAGCTCGAGGCCCGCTTCCGCGAGCGCCACAACCGCCGCTCCCTAGGACTCCTGCGCGCGATCGCGGTCATCGGCATCTGCGGCTACCTCTTGTTGCTGATCACCGACCTCATCGCGTTCGGCGAAATGGACGCCATCCGCAGCCGGATCATCTTCTTCTTCACGATCCCGATGCTCGCCTTTACCTTCGTCCAGACCTACTTTCCGCGCGCAGAGAAGCGCTACCAGTGGTCGACGGCGATCCTCACGGTGATGAACTTCGGCATCACCGACGTGCTCCTCGTTCTCTATGCGCCGGGCGTCGCCGCGGTGTTCCAACGCCAGGCCACCGTCCTGTTCACGATCGTCTTCTACACGTGCCTGCGCCTGCGCTACGTCTACGCGGCCGGCGCCGCCTTGGCTTACACCGCGATCGTCGTCACGGTGTCTGCAGCCACCGGCTTCATCGGCACGCACGCGCTCGTGACCTTGGTGAACTTCTTCATCATCTCCCACATCGTCGGCGGCATCGTGTCTTTCCGGCTCGAAGCCGTGTTCCGCATCGACTTCCAACGGGGGATCGAGCTGGCGGCGGCGCATGCGAAGTCGGAAGAACTTCTCCTCAACATCCTGCCGCGCCAAGTGGCGGACCGGTTGCGCGCGACGCCGGGCACGATCGCCGACCACTACGAGAACGTCACCGTGATGTTCGCCGACCTGGTGAACTTCACGCCGCTCGCCCTGTCGACGGGGCCGCAACAAATCGTCGAGCTCCTGAACGGCATCTTCTCGCGCTTCGACGCCCTGGCCGAGCATTTCGGGGTCGAGAAGATCAAGACGATCGGTGACGCCTATATGGCCTGCGCCGGCCTGCCGGATCGGACGACCGACCACGCGCTGCGGATCGCGCGCATGGCGCTCGCGATGCAGGACGTGGTCCTCACGTTCAACGCCTCGAACGGGACGACGCTCGACCTGCGCATCGGCGTCAATACCGGCCCGGTGGTCGCCGGCGTCATCGGCCAGCGCAAGTTCATCTACGACCTCTGGGGCGACACGGTGAACCTCGCGAGCCGCATGGAATCGCACGGCGAGGCCGGCCTTGTGCAGGTGGCGGAGGCGACGGCTCTCGCGCTCGAGGACTTGGCGCCCCACGACTTCGTCCTGGAGGATCGGGGCATCATCGAGATCAAGGGCCGGGGCGGGCTTCGGACTTTCTGGCTGCACGGACCCCGCGTCGCGGATAGAATCGCTTCATGATCCCAGTGAAGGACCTTAGCATGCGCCATGTAGCCTTCGTGACCTTTGTCCTCCTCGCGACCGCATGCCGGACGACCTCGCCGGTCTCGCGCGTGCAAAACACTGACGCCGGCGGCGCCCAAGGGCCGACCGCAGGCTTCATCGTCGCGGCCAACTGCACGGCCGGCGGCTACTACGGCGCCATCCGTCTCGTCGCGCGCAACGCCCCGAGCGGCGGTCCTGGCGCCGAGCTCGAGTTCGAGCGCTACAAGGGACCGGACGGCGACGGCGACGACATGCCGACGGTGTACCTGCGCGGAGAGCAAGTGAAGGCCGACCACGGCGGCAAAGCCTGGGACTTTGGCTCGCACACCCTCTCGATCTCGTCGCAAGCCACGGACGGGAAGCTCCGTCCTGGCGTCTTCACGGCGAAGGCGATGGCGGGCGAAGGCGAAGGGGATGCGGAAGTGGTTGACTGCGAGATGGCGCCTTCTCGTGGCTGAGCTGTCGCATAGGCGGACCTCGAAGAATACGTGAAGGGAAACGGGCTACCCATAGGGTGGGGCGCAAGCGCACGCACAAGCGATAAGCCAATGCACACGACGAGGTCTACGGCAGCAAAGAACCGCGGGCCTGCGACACCGCACGCACTTCGCGCTCGCGCCTCGCGCCCGTGAAGGGGCCCTACCCCGCCGATGCCTCGATGAAGTCGGGACGCCCTTTGGTGAACCGCTGCGCGGTCGACTCGGGGATTTCGAACCACCACGAGTCCATCAAGCCCTTCAGCTCCGGCGCGACGCCGTCGCCCTCGATGCTTAGGAACCACTTCTTCGTCGCATCGCCGACGCTGCCGACTTTGAAGACATAGGTCTTCCCCGCGAACGTCGTGACCGTCACGGTGGTCGGCGTCGCCAGCGCCGACTTCGCCTCCTCGTTCGACTTGTCGTAGCGCTTGGTGAACGCCAAGCCCGTCGGCGTCGTCTCCACGGCCTTTGCCGCGGGCTTCTCCTTCTCGTTCGCTGCGAGTCCCTGGACGGCGAGCGCGTCCTCCTTCTTTTCCCGCGACAGGGTGACGGGCGTCGTGCCACCGAAGCTCACCGACTTCACCTCGTCCTTCGCGAGGTCGAGCAGGGTCTTGAGCTCCCACGGCCCCGCATCCGGCTCGGCAGAGACCGCCAGCGCAACGAGGAAAGCGCGGTCCGTCGCGCCGAGTCCGACGTACTGGCCGCCGTTTTTGCGCGGGCCCGCGAGCGTGACGAGCGGCAGCGCTTTGCCGGCGGCGGTCGCGGTCACGGTGGTGGCGCCGTCGCCGAAGCCGAGCTCGGCCATCGCCTCGGGCTTGGCGTCGACGGCCGTGTCGATCTTCGTCCGCATGAGCGCGTCGACGAGCTGCGCCACCCGCGTCGCGTCCGCAGGGAAACCGTTCGCGTCGCCCAGCCGCCACGTCTTTTGCGCGTCGCGCACGAGGGCTAAGGTCTTGTCGCCCTTCTTCAAGTCGATGCGCTCCAGATCGGTGCCCGGCTCGACCAGATAGCGGCCGACGCGCGCCTCGCCCCCGGAGCCGGCATTCTTGCGGTCCCACAAGAGGGTTGCGCCGGCGGCCAGGACCAGGACCGCGGTGATGAGCCAGAGCTTCTGCTTAGCCACGGGACACCTCCTTCCGGCGCCGCCCGCGGCGCGCGAAGACGACGGCGCCGAAGACGGTGCAGGCGAACGGGACGACCAGCATGTTCAAGGCGACGAGGCGATTGCCGAGGCGCTCGATGTCCTCGCGCAAATTGCGGCGCACGTCGCGACGCGCCTTCTTCACCGCGCGCTCCTGCTCGCGGAAATCGTCGATCTTCTTCTGCTGCTCCGCGGTGAGGACGAAGCGGTTGCCGTCGGTACGCTGCTTCTGCAGGTCGTTGAGCTTTCCTTGCAGATCGGTGAGCTCCTTGGTCAGGCGCTCTTCCTCCGCCTGCCAGCGCTTCTGCGCCGACGCTTGCAGCGCCGCCACCCGGGTGAAGGGGCGGGCGATCCGGCCGCGCGAGCGGATCGAGATCAAGTCTTGGCTGCCGCCGAGGAAGTCGACCGCGTTCGACAAGAAGCTCAAGTTGTCGTTCCGCATGCGCACCATCATCTGGTTCCCGAACGGAAACTTCTCGACCGCGTTGCCGTCGAAGAGAAAATCGGTGTCGGCGATGACCAGGACGGTCGATTCACCAGCGGATTCGGCGAGATGCGGCAGCTGTCGCGGCGGCGGGGCGCCGCTTCCGCCTTCCGGCGGGGGCGCGTCGGCAGGCGCTGCGGCGAAGGCGCCCTTCAACTTGCCCTTCAGCAGTCCGGCGAGCACACGCTCTTGACCGTCGAGCTTCATCTCCCGCATCACGTCTTGCGGGCCCATGATGCCGGCGAGCATGGCCTGCGCCGTGCCGCTCTCTTTCGTCGTCGTGATCAAGGGCTCGAGCGTAACGCCCGTCGTCCCGGCCTTGAGGGCGATCGACCCCGGCTCACCGAGTAGCATTTGGCGGAGCTTGCCGGCGATCACCGACTGGGCGTTGAACGCCGTCTCGCCGACGCTCATGAAGAACGGATAGCTGAGCTCGGCGCCGCCGGCGTTGATGCGCGTCGCCATCGTGGCGTCGCCGACGAGCTTCGCCTTGTCGTACTCGAGGCCCCAGGCGCCGAAGAGCTTCGCTAAGTCTGAGCTGGCGTCCGGCATCTGCCCGCGCTGCATGGCACTCGCCATCATCAGGTCGACGCGCGACAAGGGATCGACGATCGCGATCAGGCGGCCGCCGCGCAGGACGAACTGATCGACGGCATAGAGCGTCGTTTCATCCAGATTTTTGGGGTGGATCAGCACGACGACCTGAATCTCGGGGGCGATCTCCCGGGTGCTGGGCAGAAGCTCCTGCACGTCGAAGTTGCGCTTGAGGTCGGTGACGAAGACCCACGGCCCCTCGCCGCCGCCCATGGCTTGCGCGCCGCCGCCGCCCATGACGGGGAGCGAGCTCGCGATCGCGATCTTCGCCGTCTCCTTCCGGAAGACGGAGACCAGAGCCTCCGACAGATCGTACTCGAGGAGCTCCTCGCGCCTAGGGTCGAGGTAAGGGATCACGACCTCTTTCGCGCCTTGCTGAAAGACGATGCCGAAGAACATCGACTCACCCGAAGGCAGGCGCGCCGCGTTGATGCCGTAGCGCTGCGCCCATTCCTCGTCGTCGGTGTCGGGCTTCGGATCGAGAGTTTCGAGCTTGAGCTTGCCGCCGCTCCTGGCCGCATACTCGGTCAGCACTTCCTCGACGCGCGTCGCGTACGTCTTCACGACGACTGGGAGCTCCTTCAGGGAGCGCGAAAAATAGAGCTTGGCGGTGACCTCCGAGTCGAGCTTCTCCAGGATCTTCTCGGTGCCTTCCGACAGGCTGAAGACTTTCTCGCTCGTCACGTCGACGCGCGTCGAGAGCCGCGAGGCGATGATGTTGACGGCGAGGACGACGAGCGCCAGCATTGCCAGGCCGGAGCCGGTGGTGGTGAGCTTTTTCAGCATGCCTCAGCTCGCTTTCTTCAAGGTGAGGACCAAGGTGTTCAAGGCCAGGCCGACGAAGATCGCCGAGGCGAAGTAGATGAGATCCCGGGTGTCGATCAGGCCGCGGCTGATGCCGCTCCAGTGGCTCATGAAGCCGACCGAGGCGATCGCGTCGATCGCCGCCGCCGGCAGGAACTGCGCCAGGACGTTGGTGAAGACGCCCCAGCCGACGAGGACGAGGACGAAGCAGATGACGACGCCGAGGATGAAGCCGACGACCTGATTCTTGGTCAAGGCCGAGGTGAAGCACGAGATCGCGAGGTAGGCGCCGGCCATCAAGGCGCTGCCGAGGTAGCCGGCGAGGATCACGCCGTTGTCGGGGCTGCCGAGATAGTTGACCGTGATCGCGAGCGGAAACGTCAGGGCCAGGGCCGTCACGAGGAAGGCCCAGCCGGCCGCGAACTTCGCGAGGACCGCCTCGGCCATCGTCACCGGCAGGGTGAAGAGGAGCTCGATCGTCCCCGAGCGCCGCTCCTCGGCCCAGAGCCGCATGCCGACAGCCGGGACGAAGATCAGGTAGAGCCACGGCAGATACATGAAGAAGGAGTCGAGGTCCGCCTGGTTGCCTTCGTAGAGTCGGCCGAGGAAAAAGGTCGAGCCCACCGCGGCGAGCAGGAAGATGACGATGAAGACGTAGGCCACGGGCGAGCGGAAATATGCCAGGAACTCGCGCTTGAACAAGGGGGTGAATTGCGACATGGCAGCCATCAGTGGGTCACCTTTCTGAAGACTTCGTCCAGCCTTCCGGGCTCGACTTGGATCTGCTCCACCGGAAGATTCTGCGCCCGGGTCAGCTCCGAGACGCTGGCGGCGATGGATTGCCCCGAGCGCGGGAAGACGCGGATCGCCCCGGGAATCGTGAGCTCCTCGACGCGCTCGACGGCGCTCAGGCGGCCGAGCAGCTCGCGCGCCCTTTCGACGTCGCGCGTGGCGACCCGCATGGTGACGGCGTTGTAGCTCGACGACTGGCGCATCAAATCGGCCGGCGTCGCGTCGGCGACGATCCTGCCTTTGGCGATGATGATGGCGCGCTGGCACACCGCCTCGACCTCTTCGAGGATGTGCGTCGACAAGATGATGGTCTTCGCCGCGCCCATCCGGCGGATGAGCTCGCGCACCTGATGCTTTTGATTCGGGTCCAAGCCGTCGGTGGGCTCGTCGAGGATCAGGATGGCCGGGTCGTGGATCAAGGCCTGAGCGAAGCCGACGCGCTGGCGATAGCCTTTCGACAAGGTCTCGATCGGCTGCGTCCAGACGCTTTCCAGAGCGCAGGTCTCGCGCATCGCCGCGGCGGCGGACTCGCGCGCGGCGCCGCGCTTGCCGCGCATCTCGGCGATGAAGCGCAGGAACTCGACGACGGTCATCTCGCCGTACGAGGGCGCGCTCTCGGGCAGGTAGCCGATGAGGCGCCGCACCTCGAGCGAGGCGGTGCGGATGTCCTTGCCGCCGACGAGCGCCGTGCCGGAGCTCGGCTCGACGAAGCCGGTGAGCATCTTCATCGTCGTCGACTTCCCGGCGCCGTTCGGCCCGAGAAAGCCCAGAATCTGGCCTTGCGGGACCTCGAAGCTCAGCTGATCGACTGCGCGGAAACCAGAAAATTCCTTGGTCAGGGACTGGACGTGGATCACGGCCCGCCTCCCATAAACTCGAGTGTTTAAGCTCAGAGTATATTCGGGAGCGAGCCTGTCAAGACCTCAGCGGCCGGGGAGCGAAAGCGCCAGGGCGGGGCGCTGTTTTTTGATCTCGACCAAAACGTTCGCCTTCGCGAAGGCGGGATCGACGACCAGGGTCTTGAGCTTCGGGAGGCCGGCCAAGCTCAGCATTCCGGCCTCCGTGATGTTCGTGCCGGAGATGTCCAAGCGCTCGAGCTTGCGCGCGCCCTTGAGCGCGCGGGCGCCAGAGTCTCCGATTTTCACGCCCCGCAACGACAGGTCCTTCAACGCGGGGCTCTTGGCGAGGAAAGCCAAGCCCTTCGGGGCCAATCCTTTGGTGCCGTCGAACCGGAGCGTCTCGAGCTTCTTCAGCCGGGCCAAGCCCCTGAGGCCCGAAGGGCCGATCGCCGCGCAGCCGGTGAGCACCACCTCTTTCGCGTGCGGGTAGTAGGCCGCGATCTTCGCCAGATCCTGGTCCGTCGCCTTGCACGGCGCGAAGCTCAAGCGCTGCTCGTCCTCGAGGTATTCATGCGGCGCGGCGATCGCCATGCGCGCGGCCATCGGCCGGAAGGCGTCGCGCGCGAGGAAGAGGCCGAGCGCCAGGACGGCGAGGGCGCCGGCCACGAGCGGCCCGCGGCCGACCCTCGCGCCGCCGCCGCCGGCCTCCTCGCCGAAGTCCTCGCCTTCCGGATCGGAGGCGAAGTCGACCGCAGCGAAGGAGTCGTCCATGCGCATGGCGGTCACGACACCTTTTTCTTGGTCGTCAGCGATTTCTCAATGGTTTCCAAGGTCCGGAGCGCTTTGTCGAACTCGGGCGCGAGCTCGAGGCAAGTCTTGAGGTTCTTGTGCGCGGCATCCAGGCCTTCACGCGTCTTCAGCGCCAAGTTGGCGAGCGCGATGTTGAAGTGGATGCGGTAGTTCTCTTTGAACTTCGGGAAGAAGCGCAAGGCGCGCTGGTACTCGGTGAGGGCCTCGTCGATTTTGCCGTCTTTCGACAGCATGACGCCCTTGTTGTTGTAGTGGCGAACGATCTCCATCGGCTTCGCCGTCTCTTTGCCGAACGCCGCCGCCTCGTTGTCGAAGCCGTTCTCGTAGAGGCGCGAGTACATGTCGAACTTCAGATCCGGCTGCTCGGGCGAGAGGTCCAGCAGCTTCTTGAAGGTCTTCACCGTGCCGGAAGCATCTTTCAGCTTCAGGTAAGCGTCGGCCATGCTGTTCAGACGGTCGATGTTCTGCGGCGCGAGCTCGTCGGCCTTCTCGAGGCAGGTCCGCGCGTCCTGGAGCTTGCCGAGGCGCATGAGCACGCGCGCCTTGGCGTTCAGGAGGGCGATGTTGTTCGGGTCGCGGTCGAGCAAAGGGTTAATCACCGCGAGCGCGTCGTTGAACCGGCCTGCCTTCTCGTAGAGGTCGTAGAGCATGTGAAAGCCCTTCGGACCAAGGTCTCCGAGCCGCTTCTGGACCTGCTCGGCGGCCTTGTCGAAGTCCTTCGATTTCTCGTAATAGTCGAGGATCTTCGTCTTGAGGTCGAAGTACGCCTGCGTTCTTTTCTTGGTCGCGAGCGCGCGGCTTAGATACGGGAGGAGCTGGATGGCGCCGAAGGGCTTCACCAGCACCTCGAGGTCACCGAGCTCGCGGATCAGGCCTTCGTTGGTGCCTAGGGTCTTGTTGCCGCTCAGCATGATGAAGGCGGTCGAGCGCTTTTCGAGGGTGTCGTGGCTCCGCCACTTCTGGATCAACGCGAGGCCGGCGAGCGGCGCGAACTCGATCTCGACCAGGACGACGTCGTAGCGGTTCGTGTTGAACATGTAGAGCGCGGTCTCGAGCGCCGGCGCTTTGTCGATCTTCACGCCGTAACGCACGAGCGGCTCGTCGAGCGACTGGCCCACGGAGGGGTCGTCATCGACGATCAGAATCTTGGCGGGCAAGTTCTGTTGTTGGCTCATCCCGTAAACCGGTCCTGCGCAGGGTCGTGTAGAATGGCTAGGCGTAACCCACTTGGCCTATCGGCCCCGGGCGGCAGAACCTGAGGCGGTGAGCCTCGGGCCCAGGACGTAACCACCGAGGAACATAGAATTAAAGGGAAACCCGTTCGTCTTGGACTGTGCACCGGCGGCGGCGATTGCCCCGGCCTCAACGCGGCGATCCGCGCGATCGTGAAGACGGCGATCGGCTCTTACGGCATGGAGGTGACGGGGATCGCCGACGGCCTCACCGGTCTCACGACCGATCCGAATCAGGTCTGGCCGCTCGGGCTCCTCGACGTTCAGGACGTGCACGCGCTCGGCGGCACCATCCTCGGGACCTCGAACAAAGGCAGCCCCTTCCGCAAGAAGGCCGAGGCGGCACGGATCCTGAAAATCTTCTCCGCCTCCTTCGCGGCGCAACGCTTGGACGCCTTGCTGGTGATCGGCGGTGACGGCACCCATTTCATGGCGCGCCACTTGTCGGAGGCGGGCTTCGGCATCGTCGGCATCCCGAAGACGATCGACAACGACCTCATCGGCTCCGATCTGACCATCGGCTTTCGGACGGCGGTCGACACCGCCGTTGACGCAGCGGAACGGCTGCGCACGTCGGCGGCCGCCCACAATCGCTGCATGGTGCTCGAGGTCATGGGGCGCGACGCGGGGCACATCGCCCTGGAGACCGGCATCGCGGCAGGCGCGAATGCCGTGCTACTGCCGGAGCAGCCCTTCGACTTCGCGCGCCTAGCGGCCAAGATCGAGGCGCGAAAGGCGCTCGGCAGAGAGTCGTTCCTGATCGTCTGCGCCGAGGGCGCCCATCCGACGGGCGCCAAGCGCTTGTACAAGGAGGAGGCGACGCTCGGCGGCATCGGCCAACTGGTCGCGCAGGAAGTTATGAAGCGCACCCGCGTCGATGCCCGCTCGACGGCCCTGGGGCACGTGCAGCGTGGCGGCACCCCGAACGCCTTCGATCGCCTCCTCGCGACGCGGCTCGGCGTGCATGCGGTGGAGCTCATCGCGAAGAAGAAGTTCGGCCGCGTCGTCGGCGTGCGAAGGGACGAGCTGATCGAGATCCCGTACGCGAAGATCGCGGACGCGCGGCGCCTGGTCGACATGGACGGAGATGTCGTGCATGCGGCGGAGGCGTCGGGGATCTGGGTGGGGCGCGATTCGAGGTATGCGGCTTCGATTTAGCCCGTTTCTCCTGCTAGTGTTACAGCGCGTGTGAGCGATGCAATGAGTCGCTCACGGTCGCACCGGCCGAGTAAACCAAAATCCAAAGGCGTTTTTGGCCTCTGGATTTTGGTTTTCTTAGCGCCGTTCTAGAGCCAGCAGGGCAAGCTCGAGCTTTGCGGTCCTAGTCCGTGGCCAGAAAGCCGAGGTGCTCGTCCGCATCGACGTCACGCTCCGTCTCGGTCCCGCCGCACTTCGGACAGACCTGCGGCGCGAGCCCCATGTCGTCCTGGTCGGCCTTCACGTCCTTCGTCTGAATCATCGCGTCGAAGAAGTGTTGGCAGTCGAGACAGCACAGCGGGATCGCGAACGACTTGACGATCGAAGGGTCACGCGGATTGCCGAGGACATCCCGGACGATGTTCAAGGTGTCGACAAAGATCGAAGGGCAATTGTGGAACTCGATCGGTCGCGGCTTCACTTCGCGCATGAAGCCCATCAGCCGGCGCGTGCCATAGCTGTTGATGGTCCGCACGGCCGTGAAGTCGATCTTGATCACCATGTCCGGAGGCAATGCCGCCACGACCGGCAGTTCGGTCGTCTCGTCGATGCGCTCTGGCGCATGGTAAAAACCATTCGCCTGCGTGAAGAGAATGTCGGCCTCAGACTTTTTTGCGGCCCGAAGGGCTCTTGCGCTTCTTGCGGAGCACGCGCAGCTTTTTCTTGGCGCGGTAGCGCGCGGACTTGTTGCGTTTGCGAGCGGGGCGGGTGCCTTTTTTCATGACCAGGATCTCCGTTGCGTTAGAGCTTGAGTCCGAGGGCGACGACCATCGAGCTCAGAGCTCCCGTCGTGTTCAGATAAATGTCGGTGCGGGATTTCGAGAATTTCGTCTTCACGCCGGCCGGAGTCGTGAGCTCCGTCTTCTCTTGCGCGAAGAGCGCGCTTTCGAACAAGGGCGTCTCGAGGTCGAGAAAGAAATCTTGGTCGAGGCCGAAGCGGATGCCGACGCGGCCGCCGTAGTAGAGCCCTGTGGACTCCGTCTCGGTGATGCCGGTCAAGTCCTGCTCGGCGTTCTTGTCGGTCTTGAAGCGGGCGAAGGCCGCCGTGAACGGCACCGAGAACTCCGAGAAGCGGGAGAAATAGTAGCGCACGCCGCCGCCGAGCGCGAGGCTCGTGCTGTTGTCCGGCGCGTCGCCGCTGTCGCCCTCGTCGTAGGTGCGCAGGGTGAGGTTCGACTCGCCGAACCAGTGAAAGCGCTGGTCGATCTCGCCGCCCAGACGGCCGCCGAGCTCGATCGTCGCCTTGCCGCCGGCATCGTCGCCGTTCACTTTGTCGCTCTCCGACTTGTAGAGGCCGGAAAGGAAGCTGAGCTCCATGGCCCGAGCCGGAGCCGCCAACAGGACGAGTCCGAGGATCGATAGACCGATGAGAGAGCGCTTCGACATAAAATGGGGCCTCCAGACGGAAGCCCCTTTTTTATTCCTTAGTGCCGAAAAATCAACCGGAAATTTGGATCGTCCATGCCGAGGCTCTGGCGCCGAGCTTGGCCAGACCCTGGGCGTCGGTCCCGAGCCAGCGGCCGGCGTCCCCGCCGCCGACGGTTCGGAAAGAGACCTGACCGCTCATGTCGATCACGGCGCGCCAGCGGCGGCCGAAGTCCGAGGCAGGGGCAGGGCGCGTCGCGTCGACCGCCTGAACGCCCGAAGCCGTGGCCGCCAGAGCGTAGGAGCGTCCGCCGACCGTCATGGTGAGACCGTAGGCACCGTCGCCTAAGTCCTCGACCGTCCACGAGGACGCGCCCAAGCGCGCCAATTTGACCTGGCCACTCACCAGGGCGAGGACGTCCCGGCCCCGGCCCAGGGTGACCCGGTCGGCTCCCGAGAAGGGCAAAGTCCGATTGGCGAGACTCGAAAGAACCGAAGACGCTCGAGCGGCGTTCAGCCTGACCCCCGAGTTGGTACCGCCCCCGGTGAAGCAGCCCCCGTTCGTGTGGATGCCGACCAGCGCACCCGACGCGTCCAGGACGCCCGAGCCCGAGCTCCCCGGGTTCGTGTCCAGATCCGAGTACTCCATGTAGTTGCCCGCGAACGAGGCGACGGGGCCGATCTCGACCTGCTTCGGCTGGCCCTCTGGGTGCTGGATGACGGTGACCTGCTCGCCGATGCTGACCTCGCGCGTGCGGAGGCTCGCCCAGCCGAAAATGGTGCCCGGGTCGCCGGCGAGCCGGAGGACCGCATAGTCGATCGAGGAGCCGTTCTCGACCACCTCGGTGATGCGGAAATGCTGCTGTGGCAAGACCGTGCTCCGGCTGCCGGCCTGCCATTCGTAGCTCATCGCGACGGAATGCGTCGTCGTCGCCCCGTCGACGCAATGGCTCGCCGTGATGAAGAGGTCCGGCCCGATCAGGGTGCCGGAGCAGTACTTCGAGGCCGAGTCGAGCGCCGCCTCCTCGATCGCTCCGACCGCGAACTGGTGCTGACGGACGAAGGCCTGCGGCTTGCCGAGGGTTCCGAAGTAGTCGTTCACTGGGACCATGTCGTTGGCGCCGCAAAGGGACTTCGGCGCCGCGAGAGCCTCCCGGGGCACGCGGTAGGCCTTAGGATCCTGCCGCTTCGCCGAGAACAGCGGGTTCTCGAGCGCGGCCGGCGCAGGCATTGGCGCCCCGCAAGCGGCTAAAAGTGAAATCGATAACATCGTGGACGCAAAAACGACAAAGCGCATCGTGCGGGCCCCCCCTGCTCGCTCTCATCGTGAGATCGAAAGATGTGTGTTCTGTCAAGAGTCTACACGCGATCGACCCCACTGGAAAGATCGAGGGCGAATCCCGTAAAATGTCTTCAAAGTTCAAGAGATTCTGCCGCGCTCTCGCGCCGCCATCGAACGCCGGGGAGATTTGTCCATGGAAGAAGACAATCAAACGACGCCGCCAGCCGGCGACGCGAGTCGCAGTAGCGCGACCGAGGCGCAGCCGACGACAACGCCGACGACCGAGACCAAGGGCGAGGTCGACAACTTCGCCAAGATGGACCCGAAAGAGACGATCTTCCTCTTCGGCGCCGTGCCCGGCATCATCATCGCGGTCGTCCTTCTCATCGGCACCGTGGTGTACATGGTGCGCAAGAAAAAGACGGAAAAAGACCTGCACGACGCGATGCGCCTCGACGACACCGACGCCACGAGCGGCATGGCGACGAGCAACATCAACACGCGCGACATGCAAGAGATGGGCGCCACGCGCGAAGCGCGGCCGGTGTCGGACATCAAGAAAAAGTGAGCGCTCCCGGGCGCGCGAGGTGACGGCGAACCGAGCGCGATCTCCTACCGGGGGATTTCCCGCTTTCATTTTCCTGAGCCCCGAGGTTAACGTTCGATGTCGTCCCCCCTCGCGGGCAGGAACCTTTTTGCCTGGAGTCGGGTATGGTCAACGTCGGTGCGGGATTGCCGCTCATCCCTTCGGGAACAAAGGCCGGCCGCATGGTTCACGATGACGTACTGATCGCGACGCTCGCGGGGACGGACGAAGACGAGGTCCGCGGGCTGATCCAGCGCAACCTTTCGGGCTATGCCGAGGCGGGCTCCGTCCTGGCCTCCACCTTCCGTCGTCTGAGGAGCGTGAGCGCGGTCTACCAAGCCGAAGGCGCGCGGTATTTCGTCCTTCGCGACTTGCGGCAGGACGGCAAGATCGTCGGCGGCGCCGGCATCGGGCCCCTCCACGGCCTGTCGCCCCTCGAGGGGCTCGGCGAGGTCCGTGACCTCGTGCTCGACAAGGATTGGCGCGGCCAGGGCTTGGGCGGCCGCCTGCTCAAGCGCTGCGTCGAAGAAGCGCGAGCGCTCGGCTACAAGCGCCTCTACCTCGAGACGACCCCGGAGATGGAGAAGGCGCAAAAGCTCTTCCTCCGTTTCGGCTTCCGGCCGGTGACGCAAGCGCAGGCCAGCGAAGGCGGCGCGCCGGAGAAGGTCCCCTGCTACTTCATCCTCGAGGAGCTCGGGGCGTCCGGCGCGAAAAAGCGGACGAACGAGGAATCCTGACCGCGACCGTCACCGGGCCGTGACGCCGCATTTCACGGCCAGAGCCTTGGCCTCGGCATCTTCCGCCAAGGTCAGGATTCCCTCGTGCGTGCCGCCGACATACTCCGCCGTGAGCGCGCCCGAGCCGAAGCCGAGCGAGATCGTGCCTTGAAGGCGCACCGAGCCGCGTCCGCCCTGCGCTGTCGCGAGCCGGTCGACTTGCCGCGAGGCCGTGGCGCGCTTGCGGTCGACGGTGACGCTGATCGCCTGGGCCTCGTCCTCGGCGCGCACGGCGCCGCGGACGTCGAGCTTGTATTCGTCCCGCGCCGCGGCGCCCTCGCTCGGCCGGCACGTGATGCTGAAGTCGCCAGGAACAGGTCCACTCGCATCCACGTCGCCCTCTTCGCTGCCGGCGTCGGGGGCGTCGAGGAGCCCGGCCGCGTCGGGATTACGTTGCTTACAGCCCACGGCCGAGACGAGGGCGAGGAGAACGAGGAGTGCGCGCATGTTGGACCTCTTCGCCCGAGGATAGCCTAGGGCGGAAATGGGCTCAAGCGGCGGGCTTGACGCCCTCGAGCTGCGCGGGACGCTCGGCCAGGACCACGAGATTGAGGACATGGGGAACCCCCGCAACGGGGCTTTGCGGGATGCGGCGGAATTCGACGGCGGGCTTAAAGCCCTGATCGAGCGACCGGTAGTACATGGTTTCGGTCGTGACCGCCATGACGGCGGCGGCTTTCGTATGTTTCTCGAGCTTTGCCGCGAGGTTCACCGCCTCGCCGATCGTCGTCAGCTCGAGACGGTCCTTGTCGCCGACGGCGCCGAAGATCACGTCGCCGACGGCGCAGGCGATGCCGAACTGCAGCTCCGGCAGGTTCGCGATGCGGCGCTCCGCGTTCCATAGATGGCAGGCGCTCTCGAGCTCCAGGACGGCGCGCAGGCAGTCACCGGCATAGGTCGTGGACGGCGACGCCGCGCCGAAGTGGGCCATGATGCCGTCGCCCATGAACTTGTCGATCGTGCCGCCGTTGCGGAAGATCGGGCTGACCATGCGCGACTGGTAGTCGGCCAGAAGCTTCATCACGGCGTTGGCCGGCATCTCCGTCGACAGCTTGGTGAAGCCACGCAGGTCCATCATCAGGATGGCGGCGTTCCGATGCTCGCCCTTCCCCGGCTCGATGCCAACGCCCGAAGATTTGATCTTCGCCGCGATCTCGGGGCTAAAGAAACGCGACATGGCGCGGTTGGCCTGCGTCTCGGAGATCGACTTCAGGAGAAGCTTGCGCGTGCGTGAGACGGCGAGGACGAGGATCATCGTGACGGTGAGGAGGGAGAGGAGCTTTTCGACCTCGGTGCCGAAGAGGAGCTTGTTGCCGTTCGCCGACTCCGGATAGTCGAGCGTCACGAGCGTCGGCGCTGCGTAGAACGAGTACGCGACCACCAAAGCATAGGCAAGCATCGACGAGACGCCGGTCAACACGAGATAGCGGACGCTGAAGGCGAGCGCGCGCAGCGCAATCATCATGTAGAAGGCGGTGAACGTCGGCGACTTCAGCGCGAAAGGCGGCGCTTCGCCATACTGCAGGTGCGAGCTCCAGATGATCGCGGCGACCATGAACACGTCGGTGAAAATCGACAGCGTCAGCGTCACGCGCCCGAGCTTGCGCTTGTACGAGAGAAAGAGGCGAAGGAGCAGGAAAGGGGTATACAGCGCGAGGATGAACGGGAAGGCGTTGAAGGCGCCGTTCGTCGTCGTTGCGGCCTTGGGCCAAAGGAAATAGACGCCGGCGAAAAAGGCGATGAAACCGATCAAGACCCACGAGACGATGATCTCGGCGTTCTCGTGCTGCACGCGGATGGCGCGCTCGAGGGTGCGTTGGTTTTCCAGTTCGTCTTCGGTCATGCCCCAACATCGGACTTTTCCTTGGAAAATTGACGCGGGGCGCCGGCCGTCACGACGCAAGGGCACGTCTTGACGGCCAAATCCGCAGAAACTTAGCCGAGCTCCACGAGCAGGTCGCCACCCTCGACCATCTCGCCCGGAGTCACGGTCACACGCTTCACGGTGCCTTCGGCCTTCGCCGTGATCACGTACTCCATCTTCATCGACTCGGTGACGAGGAGCGGGTCGCCGGCTTTCACCTTCTGGCCGGAGACGACGTTCACCGCCAGCACCTTCCCCGGCATGGCGGCGCCGACGTGAAGATCCGACATCGGATCGGCGGCGGGCCGGCTCGTCGCCTTGCCGCCCACCTTCTCGTCCTTGATCTCGATCGCGCGCGGAAAACCGTTCAGGTCGAAGAAGACGGTGCGCACGCCGCTCTCGTCCGCCTCGGAGATGCCCTGCAGCGAGATGACGAGCGTCTTCCCCGGCTCGAGGTCGGTCTCGATCTCCTGGCCCTGCTCCAAGCCGTAGAAAAAGATCGGTGTCGTCAGGCCGGAGACCTCGCCATTCACCTGACGATGTTTCACGTAGTCGAGAAAGACCTTCGGATAGAGGCGGTAGCTTAGGACGTCACCGTCGGTGATCGGGCGCTTCAGCTTCTTCGCCAAAGCCTCGCGCACCTGGTCGAAGGAGTCCGTCTCCTCGACGGCCAGAGCCGCCGGCGGCGGCGCGTTGTCGCCGAGGACGATCGCTCTCACGTCCGCCGGGAAGCCGCCGTAGGGCACGCCCATGTGGCCCTTGAAGAAGCTGACGACGGAGTCAGGATAGTCGAGCTTCGGCTTCTTCGCGCGCAGCTCCTTCCCGGTGAGGCCGTGCTTCTGCAGGAGAAGCGCCATGTCGCCCACGACCTTCGACGACGGCGTCACCTTGATGATGTTGCCGAAGAGCTCGTTCACTTCTTTGTAGCGCTTGGTGAGCTCGTGAAACTCCTTCGCGGAGACCCCGACCTTGCGCGCCTGCTCGAAGAGGTTGGAGTACTGGCCGCCCGGGATCTCGTGCTCGTAGACGTCGGTCGAGGTGGCGCGAATCCCCGGGTCGAAGTCCTGGTACATCGAGCGCACGGCTTCCCAGTAGCGCGCCAGCTCGTCCAAGACGGGCAAAGGCACCTCGGGACATTTCGGATCGCCGCCCATCGCGGCCACGAGCGCGTTGATCGAAGGCTGGGAGGTGAGCCCGGCCATCGAGCTGACGGCGCCGTCGACGATCTCGCAACCCGCTTGCGCCGCTTCGAGGAGGGTCGCGACGCCGGCGCCGGCGGTGTCGTGCATGTGGAGATGGATCGGCACGTCGACCGTCTCGCGCAGGGCCCGGATCAAAACGGAGGCCGCCTTCGGCCGGAGAAGTCCGGCCATGTCCTTGATGCAGAGGATGTCGGCGCCCATCGAGACGAGCTCTTTGGCGACGTTCAGATAGTACGCGAGCGTGTACTTCGTCTCGACCGGCGACACGACGTTGCCCGTGTAGCAGACGCACACTTCGGCGATCGCGCCGCGCTTCTTCACCTCCTCGATCGCCACCTTCATCTTGTCCGGCTGGTTCAAGCAGTCGAAGATGCGGAAGACGTCGAGGCCGGAGTCCACCGTGTGGCGGATGAAGTCGCGGATCACCCACTCCGGGTAGTTCGTGTAGCCGACCGCGTTGTCCCCGCGAAGCAGCATCTGCAGCAAGGCGTTCGGCACTTGCTCGCGCACGAGCGCCAGGCGCTCCCAGGGGTCTTCCTTTAGGAAACGCAGACAGGTATCGAAGGTCGCGCCGCCCCACACTTCCAGCGAGAAGAACCGGTGCGCGTACTTACGGTAGAAGGGCGCGATCTTTAGGATGTCTCTCGTCCTGAGGCGCGTGGCGAAGAGCGACTGGTGCGCGTCGCGCATCGTCGTATCGGTGACGAGGAGGGCGCCCTGGCGACGGATCCAGTCGTTCAGGGCGCGCATGCCGCCCTTCGCGTAGACTTCCTTTGCCGTCTGCTGCGCCGGGTCGTAGGCAAAAGCCGAGTGCTCTGGGATGGAGAGCGACACTTCGGGCGCATCGCGCTCGCCGCGCGGCTCGTTCTGCGGCAAGTCGTGCGGGTTGTTGACGGTGACGTTCGCCAGGTAGCGCAGCATGCGCGTCGCGCGGTCGCGCGCCTTCAGAAGATTGAAGATCTCCGGATGCTTCTCGAAGAAGGCGGTCGTCATCGACGAGTCGAGGAAGACCGGATGGGCGACGACGTTGCGGAGGAGCGCGATGTTGTGCTTGACGCCGCGGATCCGGAACTCCGTTAGGCTCCGCTGCATCTTCGCGGCCGCGGCCTCGAGCGTCGTCGCCCAAGCCGTAACCTTCACGAGCAGGGAATCGTAGTGCGGCGTGATCACGCCGCCGGCCGTCGCCTGGCCCTCGTCCAGGCGGATGCCGAAGCCCAAGCCGGGACGGAACGCGATGATCTCGCCCGTGTCGGCGGCGAAGTCGTTCGCCGGGTCCTCGGTGGTGACGCGGCATTGGATGGCGACGCCGCGCGGCGCCGAAGGCCCCGACTCCGGGATGCCGATCCCGGGGCTCGCCAGGTGGTGGCCGGCCGCGATCAGGATCGAGGTGTGAACGAGGTCGACCGCCGTGATCATCTCGGTGACGGTGTGCTCGACTTGGATGCGCGGATTCACCTCGAGGAAGTAGATCTCTTCCTTGGCGTCGACCAGGAACTCGACGGTGCCGAGCCCGTAGTAGCCCACCTCCTTCGCCACGGCGAGCGCGTAGCCGTAGAGCTTTTCACGCGTTTCCTGCTTGATTCCCAGGGCGGGCGCGACCTCGACCACCTTCTGATGGCGGCGTTGGATCGAGCAGTCGCGCTCGTAGAGGTGGACGATGCGGCCGTGCTCGTCGCCGACGATCTGCACCTCGATGTGCTTCGGCGCGACGATCATCTTCTCGAGGTAGACGTCGGGGCGGCCGAAGCTCGTCATCGCCTCGGACTGGGCGCGGACGAAGGCGTTGTCCAACTCGGACTCCGCCATGATCATGCGGATGCCCTTGCCGCCGCCGCCGGAGACCGCTTTCAAGGTCACCGGGTAGCCGAGCTCGCGCGCGACCTTGCGCGCCGACTCGAGCGTCGGCAGCGACTCCCGGATTCCGGGAATGACCGGCAGGCCGGCCTTGACCGCGATGGTTTTCGCCGTGACCTTGTCGCCGAACGCGTCCAGCACCTTCGGCGAGGGGCCGATGAACTTGATGCCGGCCTCGGCCGCAAGCCGCGCGAACTCCCCCGACTCGGAGAGGAAGCCGTAGCCCGGGTGAATGGCGTCGACGCCCCACTCCACGGCCTTCTGCACGATGTTGGCGGCGTCGAGGTAGGCCGCGATGGGCTTTCCGGGCTCCCCGATCTTGTAGGCCTCGTCGGCCTTGTAACGGAAGAGCGCGAAGCGGTCCTCGTGCGAGTAGACCGCCACCGTCTTGATGCCGAGCTCGGCGGCGGCGCGCAGGATGCGGACCGCGATCTCGCCGCGGTTGGCGACGAGGAGTTTCTTAAACGGCGCCGCTTTCACGTCAGAAACGCACGCGCAGGCCGAGGTTCGCTTGCGGGACGTTGACGGCGACGTTGCGATCGTAGTCGGCCTTGGCGCCGTTGATCTTCACGTCGTCGACGTTGAACTGATAGTGGTGCCAGTCGATGCCGAGGACGCCGTCCAAGACGTCGGTCATCGGCAGGACCATGGTCCAGCCGACCATCGCGGCGAGGCCTGACACGGCGCCATCGGACTCGGCGGTCTGGCCGAGCGGCTTCGCCTTGTACTTGGCGAGCATCGGGCCGACGCCGAGCTTCACCATGGCGATCGCCTTCTCGCCCAGGCTGTAGCCGTAACCTGCCTTCACCAGAAGGCCGAAGCCGATCGGCATCTCGACCTTGCCGGCGTTCGTCTCTTTCGTGCGGAAGCTGATGTTTCCAAAGAGGAATTCGCCGGAGAACTCGAGCCGCGACCAGCTGCCGCGGCCGACCTGGAAGCCGGGCTCGATCTTGCCGAGCATTGCCAGCCCTGGGGTGGTGTCCTTGTCGGTCGAGCGGGCTTGGCCGAAGCCCAAGCCTGCGCCGAGGAAGAAGCCGGACTCGTTGGCCGGATTAGCCGAGATCCCGGTAGTTTGGACCTCGTTCGGCTGGAGCATGTCGCCGGCGGCCAGGGCGGGAGCTGCGGCGAAGTGCGGGAGCAGAAGCGCGAAACCGAAGAGGAGCGTGCGTTGCATGGAGGGGCGTCCTTCCTAAAAGAATGGGGACGACGGGGACTCCGCCCGAGAATGCCAGACTCGGGGCTTGATTTCGACCCCCGTTTCGCCTACGTTCGCCCCCGTTTCGACTCCCGTTTTGAACCATTCGAGGACCGCATGGCTTCCCCTACAAAAGTGCACAAGCGTCGCAAGATTCTCAAAGGCCTCGCATCCGGCAAAGCCCGCAAGAACGCGATCGCCAACGCCGGCTCGACCGCCCCCGACCTGGCGCTCAACAAGCCGAACGCCAACGAGCTGAAGCAGAAGCAAGCGCGCGCCGCGAAGAAGTAAGCTTCCGGACTGCGTCACTGGGAGCGCCCCCACCCGCATGCACCAAGATCGAGTGGGTCATTCGACACGATCATGGGCCTTTGGGCGGCGATCCATAGCCGCTAGCCGCGACGCGCCTCCTCACCGTGACCCCGCCACGCCTCGTCGGCTCGTCGCGACTATCGACTATGGCTCACCACCCAAAGGCCCATGATCGTGTCGAATGACCCACTAGCCGACCTACAGGTAGTGCCGATCTCGGAAGCTCTGGCGGGGCGGCGCGTTGACGTCGTCGTTTGCGGCTCGATCGGAGCCGTCGAGAGCGTCCGCTTCGTGCGCTCGCTGCGCCGGCTCGGCGCGGAGGTCACCGTCTGGCTGACCGCCGGCGGCGCTCAGTTCGTCACGCCGACCGCGTTGGCCTGGGCCTCGGCCCGGCCGGTGCGTGAAGGCTTTCTCGGCGACGCCTCACACCTCGCCACGGGCGACGCCGTAGTCGTCGCCCCCGCCTCCGCGGCGATGATCGCCCGGATCGCGCAGGGCTTGACCGACACGGCGTCCGCGGCCTTGGTCCAGAGCTACCTCGGCCTGGGGAAGCCGGTCCTGGTCCTGCCGAACATGCACGACAGCCTCGCGGCCGCGCCCGCCGTCCGGCGCAACTTCGACCTCCTTCCAGGCATGGGCGTCGCCGTCCTCGGCGCTCGCGAGGAAGAGGGTAAGCGCAAGTTCCCCGAGCCTGCGACCTTGGCCGACCTCTGCGCCCACAAACTGAACGGGGGCCGCCGCGACGAGCGCGTCCTGATCACCATGGGCACGACGCGCGGCTATCTGGACGACGTGCGCTACGTCTCGAACTATTCGAGCGGCGCGCTCGGCTCCCTCGTCGCAGAAGAGCTCTACCGCCGCGGCCTGTCGACTTTCATCGTCTGCGGGCCGGCGAAGATCGAGCCTCGCGTCGCCACCCGTCACGTCGCGGTCGAGACCAACGACGAGATGGCCGAGGCGGTGCAGAAGGCGCAGGCGAGTGGCGTCGACGCCGCCGTGCTCGCGGCCTCCGTGTTGGACTTCGTGCCGAAGACGCGCGCCGTCGGCAAGATCAGCTCCGCCGCGCATGAGACCCTGACGATCGAGCTCACGCGCGCGGCCAAAATCATCGCCTCGGTCCGGCCGACCGGCGGCGTCAAGGTCGGCTTCAAGCTGGAGCCGGCCTTGGACGCGGCGCGCGTCGCCGAGCTTGCGAAAAAATACGTCGGCGACTACGGCCTGAGCCTTATGGTTCTGAACGTCCTGGCCGACGTCGGCCCGGCCAAGCACGTGGCGCAGCTCGTCGAGAACGGCGCCGTCCGCACCGTCTCCGGCAAGGCCGAGGTCGCCTTGGCGATCGCGGCGCACGTTGCCGATCGTTTGGCGGCGGGTGTGCAGCGGTCATGATTGGGCGCCAATCGTTCGCGAGCGTGAGCGCGTCCCTCATGATACCCTTGGAACCATCGGGGGTTAGAGCTTATGACGGACGGTAAGAAGGAAGGCGGCCTCCTCGACAAGCCGATGGCCTTGGCCAAGGACCAGGTCCTGGCGACCGTCCAAGCGCGCTATTTTCCCGAGATCTGGTACACGCTCGAGAACTGGTTCTCGAACGTGAAGTCGAAGGCCGCGCTGGAGATCGGCTACGGCCTCGGCATCGTCGGCGAGTCTTTGGCGAAGCTCGGCTGGAAAGTGACGCTCACGGATCCCTCGGTCGCGGCCTTAGGCGAGCTCGAGGAGCGTTTCAAAAAAGCGTCGCTCACGGGCGCGTTCCACCAGTGCGAGCCGGACAAGCTGCCGTTCGCCGACGCCAGCTTCACCGCCATCGTCTGCGTGAACATGCTCGAGTTCTCGCCGCGCCCGGCGGCGGTTCTCGCGGAGATCGCGCGCATCCTCGCGCCGGGCGGCAAGGCGGTGATCGTCACCTTCAACAAAATGAGCCCCTGGGGAATTCCCGGAGTGGCGCGCTCGATCCGCAAATCGGACCCGGAGCGGCCGCTCAAGTTCCTCGGGAAGGACGAGCTCGCGGCGTTGCTGAAGGCGCAGACTGGTTTCACGGTCGACCACATGCGCGAGAAGGCGCAGTACCTGCCGATCGGGACGGGGTTGGCGGCGAAGTTGAAGTTGCCGGTAGCGGGGGCTTTCGTGGCCCTGGTTTCTAAGGGGAAGCCTAAGGCGGTGCGCAAGACCTCGGGCATCAAGAAGCTCAAGTAAGGTCGGCGTCGGCAGGAGTCGTGACAAAAATCCCGCATAGAAAAAGCCCCGCAGACAAAATCTACGGGGCTCCGTCAGCTATCTAGAAATCTCGATCAGCGCTTCAGGTTCAACACTTCCTCGTACATCGTGTCCGTCGTCGTGATCGAGCGCGAGTTGGCTTGGAAGCCACGCTGCGTCATGATCATCTGCACGAACTCCTGGGCGAGGTCGACGTTCGATTCCTCCAAGGACGATGCGAAGATCGAGCCGCGCGTGCCGGTCTGCGCCATGCCGATCTTGGCCGGGCCGGATTCGATCGAGCCGTAGAAGAGGTTCCTGCCGCCCTTCATCAGGCCGTCTTGGTTCTCGAAGGTCGCCAGCGCCAAGGCGCCGAGCGTCTTCACCAGGCCGTTCGTGTAGACGCCGATGATCGAGCCGTCGAGGTCGACGCGCATCGACTTCAGGTTACCCGCCTCGTAGCCGTTCTGCTGGTGGAAGTTCGTGACCGACTTCGCCGCGATCGAGGTCGAGGCGCTGACGCCGTTACCGCCCTCGGTCAGGATGTTCTTGCCGAAGTCGAAATCGACGATCTGCCCTTGGAGGGGGCCGCCGGCAAAGTTCACCTCGGAGAAATCGGTGATCTCTTCGGCCAGGTTGCCCTTGGCGTCGAAGCGGACTTTGCCCGACCCGATCTCCTTCATCTTGTCGCCGCCGGCGTCGACCACTTCTTTACCGTCGACCGCCGCGTGCCATTGCCAGGTCGGGCCCTCTTCGTCTTCCAGGCGGCGGAAAAAAACCGTCGTCTGGTGGGAGCCGCCGTAGCTGTCGAAGACCGTGATCGTCGTGTTGAAGTTCGAGGTGATCTCGCCCTTGTTGACGTCGAACGGCTCTTCCATCACCTTCTCGCGGGCGTCGAGGTTGATGTCCAACTGCAGCTTCTGCGTGCCCTGCGGCGCGATCGAGTTCGTCTCGATACGCACGTCGGAGAGGCGCGACGAGAGGACGCCCAACTCGTTCGACATGTAACCCTGGAGCCGACCGCCGTCGCTCGACGACAGGTAGCCGTCCTTGTCGAAGACGAAGGATCCGGTGCGCGTGTAGAACTTGCCGGCCGACTCCTGGACCTCGGTGTTCGCGTTGGCGAGGACGAAGAAGCCCATCCCCTGGATCGCCAGGTCGGTGAGGTTGTCCGTCACCGCCATACCGCCCTGCGTGTGCATGGTGCGCACGTCTTTCAGGCGCGCGCCGCGGCCTATCTGGGCCGAGCCGGCGCCCGAGGTCAAGTCCATCGAGAGGAGGTCTTCGAACTCCGCTCGATCGCGCTTGAAGCCTTTGGCGTTGGCGTTGGCGATGTTGTTGGCGATGACCGCCATGCCGTCGGAGTTGACGGACAAGCCGGTGACGCCGGTGTACAATGACTGACTAATTGGCATGGAAACCCCATCCCATCGGGTTTTCGCGGACGAATCGAACGAAGTATCGCGCTCAAATTAAGCTAGCATGAGCGCGAACGGCGTCCCGAATGTTGCGAAAACACATCAATTGTGGGGTATCGGAGTCGGCAAGGTTTGCCCGAATCAGGCCATTTGCTTGAAGGCGCGCGTGCCCGGAACCTGCGGCTCCTGCGGCTTTTTCGTGGCGGTCTCGCCTTGCGCCTCGACGAACTTCTTGTACTCCTCCGGCTGGAGCTTCTGCGAGGGAACGCCGTCCGGGCGCGGGTTCTCGATCACGTCTTTCCAGGCATCGTAGAGGGTCAGGAGCAGGCGCTCGACGTGCTCGAGGCACTCCGGGTCGTTCTTGATGTTGCCTTCGATCAGCTTGTCGATCATGAAGACGTAGAGGTTCTCGAGGTCGACGGCGAGCTGGCCGCCTTGCTTGAAGTCGAGCGTCGCCATCAGCTCCGAGAGGATGGCCGTGGCCTTCGAGATGAATTTGCCCTTCTCGGCGATCTTCTTCTGCTTCATGGCCGCGTGCGCTTGCTTCGTGAAGCGGATGGCGCCCTCGTAGAGCATGAGGAGAACCTTCTCCCGGCTCGCGGTCATGACCTGCGTCTTTTGGTACTGGCTGTAGGGATTGCTCATCGAGATACTCCTGTTTCTAGGCCAGGTCCCACATCCTAGGACCCGTCGCCGCCGCCACCAAACTTCTGGTTCAAGAACTGGCCCTGTGCCTGCAGGCCGGAGAGCTGGGAGTCGAGCGCCGCGAATCGACGTTTGATCTGCTCTTCCTTGTTCTCGAGCTGCCCTTCCCGTCGCGTGATCTCTTTGTCCTGGTTCGCGATCACCTGATCGAGCCCGCGCAGCCTCGCCTTGACCACCCCCGATTCCGGGTCGCGGAAAGCCTTGAGCTTGGCCGCGATGCGCTCCCCCACTCCCGCACCGTTTCTGGATTGGATGAAGAGTTGCGCGACTGCGTCATAATCTTCGGCGAGCGCGCCGCGGACTTTAGCGTCGTCCATCACGAGCTCGCCGGTCTTAGGGTTGGTCGTAATGCCAACTTCGCCCAAGGTGTGGAACTTGGTCGACTGCGTACCTTGCGGAAAAAGCGAGGTCTGTAGGCCGCGCATGATGGTCTTCACCGAGGAGTCGCCGGAGAGCTTGCCCATCTCGCCCTGCGCCGGATCCTTGGACTGCTCCTGCGAGAACTTGACGATCTCGTTGTACTTGTCGACGAAGGCCTTGATCCCCTCGACGGTCTTATCCATGTCGTAGGTGACGTTCACCTGCACGCGCGTCCCGGGCTCCGAGCGCTTCACCATGAAGCGGACGCCTTCCACGAGCTCGTCGAGGATGTTGTCGTCGTCGGTGACGGGCACGTCCTCGAAGAGGACGTCCAAGTTCCGGCCGGTGACCTGCTCATTGAACTCGAGGAAGGTGGTGTCCTCGTCGATCGAGATCTTCGCCTCGGCGCCGGACTTCTCGCTGACGACGAGGAGGCGGAAGGAGTCGGGGTTGTACTTCGTGTTGATGACCATCGCGCGCACGCCGGCGTCGAGGTCGTTGATCTGCTGGGCGACGTCGTTCAGGGTCGAGCCCGGCTCGATGGTGACCTCGGCCGGCTCCATGTCCTCGCGGAAGATCTCCATGTAGCCGAAGCCGACGGGCGTTTGGTCCTTGTCGGGAAAGCCGAAGGCGAGCTCCTTCTCCGTCCGCGACATGCCGCGCACCTCGAACTCGTAGGTGCCGAGCGAAGCGAAGCCCTCGATCATCCCTTCCATGATGTCAGGATGCGAGCTCTCGACCTTGAGCTTGTAGAAGTCGCCCTTGGCCTTAATGCCGTTGGAGGCGGTGTCGAGCTCGTTCAGCATCGTATGGAGACGATCGACCTCCTTCTTCTCCTCGACCGTCTTCTCCTTGCGCTGCTTGGCTGCCTCGACCGGGACCTTCTCAGCCTCGATCAGCTTCTGCACGAGCTTGGGATCGACTCCCGAGCCCGCCAATCCGCCGATGCGTCCGCCCATAAGTGCTCTCCGACGATGCTATGATCTCGAGGTGGAAAAGAGTCCCGTCATTTATAGGCCCGAGGCAGCGGCAGACCTGGCGGCACGCGACGCGCTGCTCTCCGCGTCACTCCGTGGGCCGAGCCACATCGCCTTGCCGGGCGCACGCTTCGCGATCGGCGCCGAGTATCCGCTCGTGCTCCGCGGCGGCGAGTTCAGCCGCTGCCTCGCGCTGGGCCAGACGCGCGTCGCCGCGCACGCGAACTTCTGGCCGCGCGCCTTCGTGTCGAGCACGGGCGTAACCTTGCCGGTCGCGCTGGTAGGCAATGTCGCCACTGATGCCAGTCTCCGCGGTCGCGGGTTGATGTCTACGCTCTTCGAAGAGCTTTGCGGGGAAGCGCGTCGGGCGGGCCTAAGGGCGCTTTTGCTCTGGAGTGATCTCCAGGAATTTTATCAAAAGCTGGGGTTTCAGGCGACCGGGCGCGAGCTGCGGGTGACGGCGAAGGTCGAGCGGCTGCCTCGCGGCGCCGGGGCTTGCGCCGCGATCGGCGCCTTGGACGAGCTGAAGGCGCAAAGGCTACTGGCGCAAAGGCCGCGCATCCCGTGGACATTGAAGAGAAACGCGCGGGAATTTGCCGAGCAGTTGACGATCCCGGGGATGCACGGGCTCGCGAGCGCCGAGGGGTGGGGCGTCATGGGGCGCGGCCACGACATGCAGGGCGTCGTGCACGAGTGGGGCGGGAAGACGCCGGCGGCGGCTTTGGCCGTGGCGCGGGCCTTGGGGGAGGCGGCGGGGTACGAGCAGCTGGTGATTTTGGCGCCTGGAACGGTGGAGCGGGAAATGCGCGACGCGTTGGCAGGGGTGGCGGAGTCGGTGGAGGAGCATGCGATGGCTTGGGTATTGCCCTTGGGCGGCGACGTGCGGGAGTTGGAGAGGGCTTTTGTTTGGGGGTTGGATTCGATTTAGAGATTGGGGCTGGTTGGGCTTTTTTAGCGGGAAACCAGGAAGCGGGGGGGGCGGGGGGAGATTTTGTTTGGGGGGAGCCCCTGCCGGGGGGGGGGGGAAAAAAAAAAAGGAAAAAAATAAGATTAGGAGGAAGGGGAAATGAAAAAAAAGGAGGCGGGTGGGG
>JANOTL010000222.1:0-30046 GCA_031416315.1 Pseudomonadota bacterium | reverse complement strand
GTCATCGTCATCGTCGTCGTGATCGTGATCGAGCGCGACGACGAATACGTCCACGACGACGTTCGCCATCACGGGCGCGAGCGCGAGGCGCGAGCGCGAGCAAGCACCAAGATTTCAGCGTGGCACCAAGAAGAGATCTGTGTGGTACATCGTGCCGTCGAACCGCTCGGCGAAGGCGCGAATTTCGCTCGTCGGTCGCGCGCTGCCGTCGCCGGCGCCCAGGTCGACGAATTTCTCAAAGTCGCGCTCGATGATCTCGAGGAGTAGCTCGAAGCCTCGCGTCTCTTTCAGGATCTGCGGCCAAAACTCGATGCAGAAGGGCACACGCTTGGCGATCAGGGTCTTAGCGCCGCTCATGACGAAGCCTTCGTGACCCTGGGTGTCCACCCAGACGAGAGACACCCCTTCCGGGGCGATGTTTTCCGCCTTCAGGATGTCGTCCAGGGTCTCGACCTGGACGTCGATGGTCGCCTGTGCGGCCTTCGCCTTCGTGCTGACGACGCGGTGGTCGCCGAAGTTGGAGCGCGAAAGGGCGAGCTGCATCACGCCGCGCTTGTTCGAGACGGCGTTGGCGCGGACGACGACCTGGTCCGCGAGCCCGTTGGCCTCCATGTTGAGGCGCACGAGCCGGAGATTCTCCGGCTCGGGCTCGACGCAGAGGCCGCGGTTGAACTTCCCGGAGCGCATGGCGTAGAGCGTCGTCGTGCCGATGTTGCCGCCGATGTCGAGGAAGGTGCCGCCCATCGGCGAGCCGATGCCTTCACAAAGCGCGATCACCCTCAGGAGATCACCGCGCGCGAAGTCGCCGACCGCGACCGTGTATGGGGTGACGACGTTGTCCCGCAGATGCAAAAATGTGGTCTCGTCGCCCGCAGTCATCCCGAGATACCGCAGGCTCGGATTCAGCCGATGCAGCAGATGGCACAGCAAGCGGCAGATCAGCACGCGTCGGTAGGTCGGCGAGGTGAAGATCTGGCTGGCGCGGCGGAGGCGATGGATCAACATGCGAATCCCGAACCAAGAAAGAGTTAACGGCGGCGCACCAGGGGCCAAAGCCATCTGGCGTTGAAGAGGAGCGCCGCAGGAACGTAAAGCAGAGCCCCGAGAATCAGGGTTTGCCAAAGATTCGAAGTGCCGAGCCGCCAAAGGCCGAGCCCCATGAGGCCGGCGGCCAGAAAGCTCGGCAAGGTGACCGCGAGGAGCTTTTTGGTCGGCAGGATGGAGGGGGCGGCGGGAATCAAGGCGGCCAAAGCCGCCGACTTCGCACCGACGACCGCGAGTGCGGCGCCTGCCAATCCCATGCGTGGCACGAGCACGAGACCGAGAGCGACGCCGAGGGCCAGGCCGAGGGCCATGGCGCCGTTGACGTGCTTGATTGCGCCGCGCGTCGTCAGCGCCTGGAGCCCGAGCGCGAAGAAGAATGCATAGGGAACACAGGACAGACAAAGCAGGCTGAAGGCCGTCGAGGCCTCCGTGTAACTGGGATCGTAGAGCAAAGTCAGCAGCGGGCCGGCCATGAACCAGACTCCGACGGCGATCGGCGCGACGACGAGGGCCAGGACACCGAGGCTGCGCTCGACTTGTTGACGAAACGTCTCGGGGTCGCGCGCGCCGAGCATTTCGGCTCCGAAGGCTAAGCCGAGCGCCGGCAAGAGCGCCTGAATCGAGATGAAGACGCGGCTGATGCCGCCGTAGAGGCCGATTTCGACCGGCGTCGACTGCGCTTCGACGAGCAGGTAGTCGAATTTGTCGAGACTGTAGGCGAGGGCTACCGCGAGCGCGAAGGGCAGAATGGCTCGGTAGGTCGAAAAGAGACCCGCCCGCGTGGGCCAAAGCGGACGCCAGCGGCGGACGCCTGCCGTAAATGTGCCGAGACAGAAGAACGCGTTGCCTGCAGCGAGCAACATGGCGAAAGCGATCTGATCCTCCGTGTCGCGCACGACGATGAAGAGCAGCACGAAGACAAGCATCTTGCTGCCGGCATTCAAGAGGCTCAAGGCCCAGATGCGTTGGGTGCCGCTCTGGACATAGGACATATCGATCGCGGTGGCGAAGGCCATGAAGGAGACCGCCAATGCCGTCTCCCGGTAGTCGGCATACGGTCCCGCCAAGATCAAAAGCAGGCCGAGGAAGGCGACCGTGGTATGGATCCAGCGAATCGCCATGATCTCGCCGAGGAGGCGGCGCATCCGGTCCGGTTGCGTATGCTCGCGTCCGACCAGGATCTGGCCGTAGCTGCCGGTACCCGCTTCGATGATCGGCGTCGTCCAGTCGACGAGCGCGATGGCGAAGAGGGCGTGGCCCAAGCCGATGGTTCCGAGCTGCCGTTGCGCATAGGCATAGACGAAGATCGGAAAAAGCTTGTTCAGGACCTGGACGGAGACGTTGGCGACGAGATTGAGAGCGACGCGGCGACGGTGTGGAGTGGTTTGTGAGTCGCCGCTCAAGGGGGCCCCGAATTGCGCACGCAGAAAGCTCAGTGGGCCAGGATGCCATGGTCCCCGGGCCCGCAATAGCGAAAAGGGCCCCGCTTGCGCGGGGCCCTTCGGAGTCTTTCGAACTGTTACCTGGGTCTCAGCGACCGACGTAGCCGCGGATCGTGAGCTTCACGTACTCGAGGGTCCCTTGGTCTTGCGACGCGGTGTCCTCGACCACGAGCTTCCAGGTGCCGCCGGCGTCTTTGCCGGTCAGCTTCGCGAGGTCGGCGACGGCGGTGCCGCCGAGGCCGAACATGAGGTCGATGTTGTCGCTGGCGCCGCCAGCGCGGTCGTAAAGGACCACTTCGGTGCCGTCGGCGTGCACCAGCTTGATCAAGAGATCGCCGACGTAGGTGTGCGTGAGGCGCACCTGAAGGCCGACGTCCTTGACGACGCCCTGGATGCCCGTCTCGATCGCGACTTCCGTCGGTAGGTTGTCGACGATCGGGAGCGCGAGCCCCTCGAGCTCCCGGCTGGCTTCGGCGACGACGCCGGCCGGGAAGCTGGCTTCAGCGGCCAGGGCAACCTGCGTCGCGACGCTGGGATAGAAGCCGTTGAAGGCCACTTTCGCCGTCGCGCCGTTCGTGCAGGCGGAGTCGAGCGTCACGTGCAGCGGCTGCGCGAGACGGACCGAGGCGCCGGGAAGGACGGTCTCGAGCGCGAGCTCGCCGTCGACGCTGGTGACGCAGGCGCCGGCCACGGCGCTGAGGGCGCCGCGAGCGATCGTCTCCGTACCGGTGTTCTTCACGGTCAGGTACACGTCGCCGGCTTCACCCGGACGGATGCCGCCTTCGCCGTCAGCGGCGCCGAAGTCGGTCTTCACCACGGTGAGCACGCCGCGGAGCACGCGGAGGGTGACCGGGACGAGGTTCGTCTGGCCTTCGTTGGTCGTCCACTTCAACTTCACTTTGATCGCGGCGCCCGATTGCGCGTCGGCGTTCACGGCGAGAGCGAGCTCGTCGCCGTCGTACTGGAAGTTGGAGCGGGCGGCCATTGCCGGAACTTCTGCTTCGCCGCGCAGCATCGAGGCCGGACCTTCGACGCTGTCGATCGTGACTTTACCGCCGGAGGTCGGCTGTTGGCCGACGTTCGCGACCGCGAAGCCGAGGGCGGCGACTTCGGCGAGGTAGACGCTCGTATCGTTACGACCGTTCACGCCGAAAGACGCCAAGCTGAGGTACGGCGTGTCGGAGGGCACGATGCGGAGCTCGCTTTCGCTGGCTGCCGTGTTCGCGCCGGTCACGGAGACCTTGAAGTTGACGACGTCGCGCGCCGCGGCGGCGATGTCGAAGGTGACTTTGCCGTCGGCGTCGGTGACGCCGGCCAGCTTGTAGTCACCGCGGTCGTTGGCGAGCGAGACGCGCGCGCCGGCGACGGGGCCTTCGGCGTCGGTGACGGTGTAGTCGACCGAGCCGATGCCGATCGGGAGGGCGGCCGGGCCGTCCACCGCGATGCGGCGGGTCTTCGTCGTGCGGAGATCCAAGGAAGGATCGCCGAAGAGGACGTAGGTCTCCCAGTAGTACTTGGACCGGCCTTCGCCGCCGTACTGACGCCACACGTCGCCGAGGGCGAAGTCGGTGAACGCGGCGAAGTTGAGCTCGCCGTCGCGATAGATGTGGTCGAACATCGCGCGCTCGAGGAAGTCGTCTTCGTCCCAGTAGCTCGAGTCCATCGAGCCCCAATAGACGATGGCGCCGGCCGGGTGGCGCTGCCAAGTCTCGGCGAACGATTCGGCGACGCGGTAGTCGCCGGTGATGCAGGCGTTGCCGACGACGAAGGGCAGGGCGTTCGGGTCGGTCAAGCTACGGACGTTGTCCTGCGTGATCGTCGGCCCGTGCCAGCCGTAGTTCGAGCCGTGGCCCGAGTAGTCGATGATGGTGCGGCCGAGGTTCATGACCTCGAGCACTTTCGGATCGGTCACTTGGTGCGTGATCGCGTAGAGCTGGTCGCCGCCGAGCTGCTCCGCGTTCGGGAAGACGCCCATGTACGCCTTCGGCGCCGTGTACGTCTCGATCACGTAGTTGTGCGTGCCTTCGGCGACTTCGTGGCGGTCGTCGGTCGCCAGGAACGCGACGCCGTTGAGCCAGCGCTCGTCGGAGAAGACGCCCGTGTTGTAGCGTTTGAACTTGGCGAGGACGGCCTCGAGCTGTTCGTCGCTGTCGACGGCGACGCGGCCGACGCCGATGTCCGGACCGTTGATGTCGGACTCGTAGTCGTCGGTGTCGATGGCGCGGTAGTAGTGGTCGGTCACGCCCGCGATGTGCGCGGACTCTTTGCCCGGGACGTCGGCGGAGTCGCCGACGAGCAGCGCGTGAGCGAGCTTCGCGTCGGTGCGCGCGTAGAGCGCTTTCAGCGCGGCGCGGATCGTCTCCGGCGTATCGCCGGCGCGCACCACGATTTTTTGGACCTCGAAGCCGAGGGCCTCTTTGACCGTGATGTAGTCGTTCAGGGAGGCGCTGTTCTCGAAACGCTCGCCGACCACGAAGGCGAAGATCTGGCGGGCGTTCTCGGGATCGCGCTTGGCGCGTTTCACGCTGACGGTGAAGCTCGAGCGGATCTGGTACTTGCCGTCACCGGCGGAGTACGCGAGGGGATAAAGCGTCACCAGCTTGCGCGCGACGCCGTCGATCGAGCCGGCGTTCTCGATCGAGAACGCAGCTTTGTTCAGGCTCGACTTTTGCGCGTAAGCGTTCTTGTCGAACGCGAGCGGCAAGGGCGCGACCGGGAGCTTCACGCGCGAGGGTTGGCTCGGGACGAGCTTGACGCTCGGCGCGAGGGCGCCGCTCTTCGGCGTGCCTTCCACCGAGACCGTGACGTCGCCTTCGGCGAAGAAACGGAGGACCGGCACTTCCGGCTGGCCGACGGCGTATTGAATCGCTTCATAGCCCGCGACGCCCTGGAGCTTCGCGCGCTTGAACTCGACGCCTGCCGCTTTCAGGCCCTGCGCCGACTCGAACTTCACGTCGTCGACGGTGAAGCGCATGTCGGTGGTGTCGCCGCGTTGGACGACGCTGACTTTGGCCAGCGCCGCGGTCGACGCGAGACCGAGCGTTGCGCCCAGCACGATGGCTGAGACTGCCGCTTTCTTCATGGATGCCCCCTTCCCTAATCGGGTTCGGAAAAATCAATTGCTGCGAGATGGTAAAGCCGTGAAAAGTTGGAGCGACTTTAACAGAAGGCGGGGCAGCGACGAACTCGAATGTGAAGCCGGTGAAAAGATCCGTGCACGCGCCGTGCGCGCGTCGTAAGCCCTCGTTACGTGAGGGGGATCGGACGCGCATGCGCACAGATCTGCGCCCCGATCGGAGGCGACAAGGGGCCAAGTGCTTCTAAAGCGCGCATCCGTGCCGTCAATGCGACCGTATGAAACCCGCTACGCTCCAGCAAGAAACGCAGGCTGTACGGACTGAAGAGGACTTTGTGCTGGGGATCCGTCGCACCGGACCATCGCGCGCCGCGAGCGAGGCGCTCCCAAGAGGCGGTGTTCGGCGTCGTCAGGACGAGGCTTCCGCCCGGCGCCAAGAGCCCGGCGCAGGCTGCGAGAAAGCGCGCCGGCGCGGTGAGGTGCTCGAGGATGTCGAAGGCCAAGATGCGGTCGACGCGCGCGTCCGGGAACTGCGGCGCCAGGTCCGCGGGCCATGTGTCCCCCTCGAGGTCGACCGTCATGAATCGCCAATGGATCGGCGCGGCGCTGGGCGGCTCGAGGTCGACGCCGACGACGGCGCGCGCGCCACCTTCGGCCGCCAGCCGGCAGAGCTCGCCCGAGCCGCAGCCGAGATCCAGAACGCGCTGGTCCTTCCAGGCGCCTAGGCCGAAGCGCGCGAGCCAGCGAAGATGGTCAATGTCGGAGCCGCGCATCGAGGATCCCCTTCACGAGGGACCGGTTTACCACCAGCGCGAAGGTCGCGAAAGCCCAGGCGCCGATGTTCAGATTGCCGAGCCTCGGCCGCGGCCGCTTCACCAGACGGAGATGAACGGCCGCGGTCGCTTGTCGTCCCAAGTAATGCGGCCTTTGCTGGACGCGGCGGATTGCACCGCGTCGTCATAGTCATCGGCCTCCTCGACGTTGCCTTTCGGCAAGGCTCGGATCGTGTAGCCGTAGCTGCCCGTAGGTAGGCGCAAGGTCTTCGAGCGGCCGTTCTGCAGCACGAACTCGGTCTCGCTCGCGAGGCTCTCGGCGATGTAGCGCTGGGTCGCGTCGGTCGCCTCGGTCGTCCCGGCGCACTGCACGTTGGTCACTTCGCCGGAGATCGCCAGGCGCCGGCCGAGGGCGAGGAGCGCGCGGTCCTCGCCGTAGAGCGGATGCCAACATGCGCGCGAGAGCTCGGGGCCCTGCACTTCGCCGAAGGCGATACGCTCGGTCTCCCGCGTCAGCTTGACGACGACGTCTTGCCCAGGCTCGAGCGTGACGAGGAAGCGGTCGTCCGAGGCGTGCGGCGTAGGCAGCCTGACGACGAGGGAGCCGAGCCGGCTCGTGCGTTCGAAAAGCTGGCGGAGGAAGTCGATCTCGGCGACGGTTTTCGCGAGGCCGACGGCGGCGGCGACGCGGCGCGAGGCTTCGTCGCCCTCGCAGGCGGCGGACTGCCAGCGGCGGCTCGTCAAAGTCATCGGCAGCTCGGCGGCGAGCGACGCGCGGATGATCTTGCACAGCGTGTCGAGCTTCTGCTTCGTCGTGCGTCCGTCCCGCGGGTTGAGCGCGTCGGCGACCTCGATGCCGACGGCGACGCGGCGCGCGAGCAGATACGGCTGCCGCGTCCAGCCGCGGATCATCGCGCCGCGGATGCCGACCAGCTCTTCGCGCGCGAGCTGCGCGTCGGCTTGCGGGAGCTTGCACGTGAAGCCGCCGCTTTCGGCGACGTCGACGTCGCAATCGGGCGCGGTGAAGCGCGCCCAGTCGCGCACGGCATGCGCGAGGCGCGGCGTCACCTCGAAGGTCGGAACCTCGCTCGCGGCGGGCGGCGTCACGACGGCGGCGCATGCCAGCTGCCTCAGCATCGCGCGATCGCCGGCGTCGCCGGAGAACTGCGTGCGCTCGCCGTCGATCTCGACGGTGACGAGATCTGTCGTGCCGGTCGAATGCACGACGGCGTTGGCGCGGTGCAGAGCGAACGGCGACTGCAGCACGAAGCGCACCTGCGCGTCCGCCGTGACGTCAGAGCAATCGCCCGCCGAGACCTCGAAGAGCGTCTTGCCGCCCGCCTCCGCCCGCGCGAAGACCTGCTCGGATTTCGCGATGAACCAGCCGTTTCCGGCGGGCGCCGTCGCGGCCTCTTCACTAGGAGTACTTTGTTTAGCGTCGCTCGGCGGCGTCACCAAACTACTTCTGTTTAGGTCGGGACCTAGAGCGGCCGCGCCGTCGGTCGTCTGCATCTGGCAGCTCGAAGCGATGGCCACGATGCCGCTCGCCGCGGTGAGAGCGGCGAGCGGCGCGAGCCAGGAGCGGCGGAATCGACCGGCAGTTTCAGAGACCGAGAATTTCTTGAACTGCGAGATCGATCTTTTCATGGAAACCGCCTAGCGCAGGGTTGGCTGCTTCGACCGACCACGAGAGCGGCTGGCAGAAGCGCAGAACGTAGCGCGACACTTCTTCGCCTTCGCGATTCGCCATCACGAGGTGCACGTCTTTCAGATCCGAGCGACCGTGCATGATGTTCTTCGCCCAGAGGTAGAGCGAAGGATCGGTGACGAAGTCACGCTTCAAGGTCACCTTGCGGAATGCGGCGTGCGTCGCGTCTTGCGCGAGCTCGTCCAGTCCTTCAACGTGATCGAAGGTTCCGTAATTTACGCCGTCGATCTCGACGTGCGTCTTGAGTTCTTCGCTAGTGAATCCGGCCGTCGAGATGCGCGTCGCGGTCACCGTCAACGTCGCGAGTGCGACGGCGGCGAGCAGGACGTGCAAGAGCGGGATCTTCTTGCGCGAACGAGCGAGCTTGGTGAGCTTAGGCAGCAAGGGAATTTCCGCGTTTCAAGTGACTCTATACTTCAATGGTAACACAGGGTTTTTAGGGCTGCTACTCGAAGGGCCCGAAGTTTGCATCGGTCCTTTTTGAAAAACCTAAAGCGCGGCGATGCAGTCGATCTCGACGTTCACGTCCTTGGGGAGGCGTGACACTTCCACTGTCGCACGTGCGGGATAGGGCGCCGGGAAATATTTGCCGTACACCTCGTTCACACGCGCGAACTGTCCCATGTCGCGGAGGTAGATCGTCGTGCGCACGACTTGGGCCGGGCTCGAGCCCGCCGCCTTCAAGATGGCGTCGAGGTTCTTCAGGACGCGATCGGTCTCGACTTCGATCGAGCCGGTGACGATCTGGCCGGTCTTCGGATCGAGCGGGATCTGGCCGGAGACGAACACGAGGTCTCCGACCTTGACGGCTTGCGAGTACGGGCCGATGGCGGCCGGCGCCGAGGAGGTCTCGACCGGGTGTTTCTGCATGCGCGAGCTCCGCTTGGGGTTCGCGCAAATGATGTCAAAAAAACGAAGAGACTGAAAGACTTACTGTGGCGACTCGTCCGCTTCTTTTTCGAGCTCGGCGAGCATCTCGCGCGCTTCGCGCGTGAGGTGCGGCACCTGCTTCGCCTTCTCCAAGTGCACGCGAGCCTCGGAAACATGGCCGAGCGCCAGCTGCGCCTGCGCGGCGTGGACTTGCAGCTGCCACGGCAACCCCTTCTGCGCCAAGCGTTCCGCCTGCCAGACGATGGTCGGGATCCTTTCGTATTCGCCGGCGACGCCGAGCGCCGCGGTCAGCTCGATCAGGAACTCGGGCTCGCGCTCGCCCTGAAAATACAGGCGCTCGAGGAGGTGCACGGCGTGATAGCGGTCCCCGCTCGCGGTCAGCTTGGCGGCGAAGGCGAGGCCGGCCCAGGCGTCGCGCTTCTCCGCGACGCGTGTCAGCTCGTCGCCCACGTAGGATCCGTGCTGGCGTTCGAGGAGCCGCGCCATGTATTCCCAGAGGCGCTTGTTGTTGCGGTCGGCGTCCAAGCCCGCGTTGCACCAGACCAAGGCCTCGTCGAAGCGCTCCTGACGCGCCAAGACCTGGACGAGGTTCACGTAAGGCGCCGGCTCGTCCGGAAGCACCCGCTGCGCCAATACGAGGCGGGCTTCGGCCTCCTCCTCGTCGCCGGCGAGCATCGCCGCCACGCCGAGCGAGAGCTGCGCCCGAAAGTCGCGCTCGCCAACGAGTTGCGGGAAAGCGGCCGCCAGCCCGAGGGCCGCGCGGGGCAGGTCCATCGCCACCAGCTCGTCGATGACGTCGCCGAGCGTGTCGTCGTCTTCGAACCCCTTGGCGCGGGCGAATCCGACGAGCCACTCGGTGAACTCCGAGTCGGTGGCCGGGTCGCGCTCGCGAAAGGTCTCGGGCTCCGGCAGCGCCAGGTAGGCCCGAAGCTTCGGGCCCATCGCCAGCGACATCCAGAATTCCCTGCTATGTTCGGACATTATGGCCCCTTACAGGGCCGGAAGTTGGACCCTGATGTGCAGATCACGAAGGTTCTCTGGCGGTACTTTTGCCGGAGAGTCCGTCATGAGGCAAGTCGCCTTCTGCGTTTTGGGGAAGGGGATCACGTCCCGGATCGCGTCGGTGCCCAAGAGGCACATGACGAGCCGGTCGAGGCCGAAGGCCATGCCGCCGTGCGGCGGCGCGCCAAACTGCAAGGCTTCGAGAAGGAAGCCGAACTTGAACTTCGCGTCCTCTTCCGTGAGCCCCAAGCGGCGGAACTGCTCCATCTGCACGGCCGGATCGTGGATGCGCACCGAGCCGCCCGCGACCTCGTAACCGTTGAGCACGAGGTCGTACGCGGCGGCGCGCACCTTGCCGGGATCGCTGTCGATCAGGTGCAGGTCGGCCGGGAGCGGACTGGTGAACGGGTGATGGCGCGCGATCCAGCGGTTATTCTCGACGTCCTTCTCCAGGAGCGGGAAGTCGATCACCCAGAGAAACTTCATGACCGAGGAATCGAAGAGCTTCAACTTGGCGCCGAGATGGTTGCGCAAGGCGCCGAGCTGCGCCTTGGTCTGCTCGTAAGGACCGGCGCCGAAAAGGATAAGGTCGCCGTCCTTGACCTCCGCGCGCGCGTTGATCGCGTCGATCGTCTTGTCGTCCAAAAACTTGCCGATCGAAGCCTGCCAGGACTCTTGGCCTTTGCCCGCCTTTTTCTTCGCCCATGCCAAGCCCTTCATGCCGATCGTCTTCGCGACCTCGGTGAGGTCGTCGATCTCTTTGCGGGTCCAAGATTCGCCGCCGGGGATCACCATGGCGTTGACGATGCCGCCGGTGCTCACCGCCTCGGCGAAGACCTTGAAGCCGCAGCTCGCCACGACGTCCGTGAGGTTCTTCAGCTTGAGGCCGAAGCGCAGGTCGGGCTTGTCGACGCCGTAGTCCTCCATCACCTCGGCGAAGGTGCGGCGCTCGATCTTCGGCTGGCGCGGCTCGTCGCGGAACTCGGCGACGGCCGACAGGATCACGTCCTCCATCGTCTCGAGGATCTGCTCCTGCTCGATGAAGGACATCTCGATGTCGATCTGCGTGAACTCCGGCTGCCGGTCGGCGCGCAAGTCCTCGTCGCGGAAGCACTTCACCACTTGGTAGTAGCGGTCGAAGCCCGAGATCATCAGGACCTGCTTGAAGAGCTGCGGGCTCTGCGGCAAGGCATAGAACTGCCCGGGATGCACGCGCGACGGCACCAGGAACTCGCGCGCGCCCTCTGGCGTCGATTTATACAGAAAGGGCGTCTCAATATCGAGGAAGTTGTGTCTTTCCAGAGCCTTGCGCATGCAGCGGACGAATTTGATCCGGCCGAGGATCTTATCCTTAATAGCGGGGCGCCGCATGTCGAGGTAGCGATACTTCAGACGCAGGGATTCAGAGGCCTCGACGTCGGCGTCCTGATTCACGGAGAAGGGCAGCACCTCGGAGCGGTTCAAGATTTTCAGCTCGGTGACCTGGATCTCGATCGTGCCGGTGACGAGGTTCGGGTTGATCATGCCGTCCGGACGCTTGCTCACCTTGCCTTTGACGGCGATGCAGAACTCGGCGCGCAGCTCCTCGCCCGATTTGTGGGCGGCCGCGTCGACGGCCGGATCGAGCACGACCTGCGTCACGCCGTAGCGGTCGCGCAAGTCGAGGAAGATCAAATTGCCATGATCGCGGCGCCGGTGGACCCAGCCCATGAGGGTGACGGTTTGGCCGGCGTGCGCGGCGGTGAGCTCGCCGTCGGTGTGGGAGCGACGCCAACCGGCGAGGCCTGATTTCGCGGAGATCACGGGGTCATGGCTCATGGGTACCAGATCCTCAAGCGGGCGGGAACAAAGGGCTTGGCCCGGACTTTTCATTATGGAGCAAGGATCCCTGCAAATCCAGCGATCCCAGCGGCTCAGAAAAGGGGGGTCTGGGCCGAAACCTCAGATGTGAGTTGGAACGTAAAATCGAAGCTGGCCTCCGCTTGGCAGGGGGCGATGGCGCACGCGCCGATTTTCACCGAGCGCTGGCCGGTGGAGGATCACGCCTTTGCCTCCGCGGTCGCCCAACGCACGCGCGATGCGATGCTGACCCTCGGCCTGGTCGGATCGCTCGTGTTCCATATCTTGGCGCTGCCGGTCGAATGGCTCGTCGCGACCGAGGCGATCGCGGCCTACCTCATTCCCGCGCACGTGGTCGTCGCGCTCGCCGTCGCGGCCACACTATTCTTGCGCGAGCGGTCGTTGCCGCTCTATCGCCTCGCCGGCGTCAGCGTGCTTTGGGTCAATGTCGCGTCCTACTCCTGGGTCCTGCACCTCTCGGTCGCGACGGAAAAAATGCTCCTCCCCGAGGCGGGCGCCGCCCACATCCTCATCGTCGCCATGCATTTCGTCTTCATGCCCTTCCTCGGCCGCTGGCTCGCGGCGACGCTCGTCACGACGTTCGCGCTCGCGGCCGCAGCCGTGGGGTCGATGCCCAGCTTCGGCAGCTGGTTCCTCGCTCTCATCTCCGCGACGGCGGTCGGGCTCTTGATCGGCCATAGCGTCATGCGGATCCTGCTGTCGGGGGCGATGACGAATTACCGCCGTTTGACCAAGATCGCGCCGCCGCATCTAGTACGCGAGGCGACCTTGAGCGGTCGTCCCTTCGAAGAGCTGTGCACTCCGCGGTCAAGGCGTTGCGTCTGCATCTCGCTCGGTTGGGTCGACTACGAGATGCTCGCGGCGTTTTTGCCGCCGTACGTGGTCGAAGCGGAGCTTCGTCTCTACTACAAGTTTTGCACCGAGCTCTTGCGCGGCGCCCTGCGGACGGACGCGTTCTACCTGGACGCGACCGTCGACGAGGTCTTCGTCGTCGCCTACGAGACCCCGGAGGCCACTCTCGATCAGACTTGGGCGCGAGCGCTGAGCTTCGTCGAGCTCTTGTTCGAGGCGCGCCGCCGCCGCCGCCCGCCTTTCGCCGCGGCCTCGCTCGCCGTCGGCATCAGCCGCGGCGAGGCTTGGGTCGGCTTGGTCGGGCCGGAGGCCTACCGCAAGACGACCGGCTTGGGCGAGATGCCGGGGCGTGCCGCGCGGCTCAGGCAGATCGCGCGCGAGCTCGGGAGGTCGCGCGGCCTGCGCGATCGCCTGGTGGTCGATCCTGCGGATGCCCACGTCGGCTCCCCGGCGGCGGGGTTTTCGCGCACGACGCTCGATCCCGGGGCGCGGGTGAAGGATCTGGAGCTCTCCGAGGTCTGTTGCTACGAAGGCCGCATCAACTGGGCGACGTCTCCCCTCCAGTCGGGAGCGGACGTCGCATGATCTCGCGCCAAATCAAGGAGGCGGCCAGCTGGTTCCTGCGCATGCGCGGGACGGACGGGAGGCGTGAGAAGGACCGACTGTTTCATCAGCTGCGGCATAGGACCATGCAGGATCACTTCGATTCGATGTCCGTGTTGGTCATGGTCGGCTTGGCGATCATGAACGTCGTGCTGCTTTGCCTGGCGCCACTGGCCGTGCGCGGCGACGTCCATGTGAACATGACGATCGTTCGCGCGGTGAGCCTGATCGGGATCGGGCTCTTTTTCCTGCTCCGGCAATGGAACGTCCGCGTCGCGCGCGGGTTCTCGAATGTCTGGGTGACGTGCATCGGGTGCGCCTCCCCGTATTTCGTGCATCTCGTCGCGGTCTCCGGGCAGCCGGGAACTTTGGGCGCGTCGACGTCGATTTTGCTCTTGAACAGCTTCTTGCTCTGCCTGATCGTCATCGGTCCCACTCGCTATGCCTTCATCGCTGGCGCCATGATGCTCACCTCCATGCATCTGAGCTTCAGGTCGCCGGTAGGCCTCTTCGACAAGTACCTGGTGATCGTCTCCGGCGCGATGCTCGGGGCCCTCATCGTCAGCCGCATCACGTTGGCCATGGTGACCTTCAACGTCACGCGCGAAACGTTGCGCAGCCTGGACCTCTTGCCTCGCGACGTCCTCCGCGTCGAGAACGAGCTCGACCACTCGCGGGTCGGCGAGTCGCTCAGGCCGCGCCTCACGGGCGTCGTCTGCCTGGCGAGCGACTGGCGCGGCTATCAATCGATGACCCGTTCGCTGACGCCGCCGGAGATCACCGACCTCCTCGGCCGCTACTACGAGATCTGCCATCGGCTGCTCGGGCAAAACGCAGGCAAGGTGCGCTTCGCGAGCGACTGGATCGCCGACGAGCTCCTCGTCTACTTTCTTTTCGACGACGAGGCGGAAGAGAAGGCGGCGACGGTCGCGGCGGTGACCTTCGCGCGCGATTTGATCGTCGAGAAGAAGAGCCTCGTCTTGAAGGGGGGCGGCGTCGTCTCCATCGACATCGGGATCGCCAGCGGCCACTCGTTGGTGGGCTTGACCGGCGTCGAAGGGCGCCAGAAGCTCATGGCCATCGGACCCGTCTTGGGCGAGGCGCGGCGGCTGCAATCGCGGGGCAAAGTCCTGCGCGAGCGCGAGGGACAAAAGGACCGGATCATCACCACCGAGCGGGTCGCAAGCGCCGGAAGCGCGCTCCCGGGCGAGCTCGTGATCAACTCTGCGTTGGCCGTCGCCTAGACCGCGGCGGCGTGCTAGCCTCGCGCTGCGATGGACCGATTTCTACAGCTTTTCCGGTATGCTGCCGCCGTCGTGCTGGCAGTCGCGGTGCTCTTCAACGCGGCCGCGGTTAATAGCGCCGCGGTCGACATGCCGTTCATGGACGAATGGGAAGCGTACGCGCACGAGCCTTTGCCGGAGGCCCTCGACCTCTCGGCCTTGAAGTGGCTCGTGTCGCAGCACAACGAGCATCGCATCGTGCCCACGCGCGCTTTGACCTACGCGCTCTACCTCTGGAACGGCTGGAGCGTCCGGCAAAACGCCTTGATCGGCTTCGGGCTCTACTGCGGGATCGCGGTGTTTTGGCTGGTGATGGCGTGGCGCTTGGTCGAGGCGCGCTACCTAGGCTTCGTCGTCTTCGCGCTCGTGTTCTTCTTCTGCGCCCGCCATGCCGAGAATCTCGCCTGGGCGTACCAGACCTCGTTCCACTTCGCCTTGCTGAATTTCCTCATCGGGACGGCCTTCCTGTTCGCGCCGCGGCAAAGGCCGTGGCAGCTTGCGCTCGGCGCCGGGCTCTTGACGCTCGGCGTCTACTCGCTCGCCGCGGATTTAGTCGCCGCGATCGCGGTCTGCGCCGTGTTCGCGGTGTTCAAGATCGTGCGCGGCGAGACGCGCGCGGGCATCCTGACGATCCTTCCGATCGCGGTCGGCTTCGCGCTCTACTTCGTCGGGCTGGAGCCGGGCGCCGTGGCGCCGCGCGCCGCGCTCACGAGCCGCGCCTTCCGCGACTTCCTCTTCAATCTCGTGTCCCACGGCTTTGGCGTGGAGCAGTGGTCGCCGCGCATCGGGCGCACTTGGCTCGCGGCGGCGCTCTTTCCGTTCGTCGCCTTGTTCCTGCGGCGCGAGGCGCGGCGCGGCGATCAAGGCGCGTACTTCCTCTTCGCCATTTGCGGCGGGGTTCTCGCCATGTACTTCGCGATCGCCTACGGGCGCTCGATGAACGGGCCGGAGCAGGCGAAGGCCGGTCGCTATGCCGTCGTCGGCCTTCTGCTCCTTCCCGCCATGCTCCTCGCCCTGGCTCGTTGGCGGCCCGAGAAGCCGGCGGTGGTCGTCACGCTCGCGACCTTGATCCTAGGCGCCGCGTTCGTGAGCCATGCCGACAATTGGAACTACGCCGCATCGTACGGCATGATGAAGGACCTCAAGACGCGTGGCACTGATTGTGCACGCGCGTACTATTTCTATGGGGGAAGCGGAAACTGCTACTGGCTGTATCCGGCGCCCCTGCCGCCCTATCTCGACACGGCGCGCGCGCGCGGGGCTCACTTCTATAAGGAACTCGAAGCGCAGCACAAGGAATTGGCCGCTCCATGAGAATGCTGTTCTGCCTCGCCTTGCTCGCGGTCCCGTCGGCCGAAGCGGCGACGCGCGTCGTGCTCGTCACCCTTGACGGAGTCCGTCGCGAGGAGCTCATGACCGAAGGCGTGATGCCCTTTTTCTTCCGCGATCTCGTGCCTCGTGGCCGCCTCCTCGGCTTGCCTGATACGACGCCTTCGGTACTCGTCGGCAATCCACAGCTGGTCAGCCTGCCCGCTTATCAAAGTATCCTGGCGGGACGGACGCAGCCCTGCTCGAGCAACGACTGCGGACGGATCCAGCGGGATGGGACCCTACCTGAGCGGCTGGTGAGCGATGAAGGTTTCGCAAAGGAGGACGTCGCCATCTTCGCCTCTTGGGAGAGGGTCGCGCTCGCGACCGAGCGCATTCCGGGGACGAGTCTCACCAATGCCGGCATCGTCCCCTTGCCTTTTCGCGACCCCGTGCTCGACCGCATCGCCGAGGCGCAGGCCGCCGATCGGCCGCCGTGGGGCGCCGCGCGCTGGGACAGATACACGACGGCGATGGCCTTGGCGTATTGGGACCGGGCCGCGCCGCGCTTCTTCTACGTCGCCCTCAACGATCCGGACGAATGGGCGCACGCAGGGCGTATGGAGGAGCATCTCCAATCGTTGCGCGCGGCCGACGCCTTTCTTCAAGTCCTCGTCGCCCGGATCGCCGCGCGGGAAGCCTCAGACGGCGGCCGCACCTGCCTTCTCGTCACGACCGATCACGGTCGCGGCGTCGGGGAGCGCTGGACGCACCACGGCCAGGGCGACCCGTACGCGGCGTGGATCTGGATGTATGGCAGCTGTGATCCCGCCGGGCGCGGCTCGCCGCCTCCTGATGGCGCGAAGGCCGCGCGGCGCTCGGTCTACTCGCACCTCGACGTGCGGCCGACGCTCGAGGCTTGGCTCGGCCTGGCCCCGACGCGGGGGCCGTTTCGCGGGGCGAAGGTTCCGGAGCTAGATTAAGCTGGAATCGACATCGCCACTGCCATCGAGGAGCCGCCCTTGCGTCCATGGACTTTATCGGCCATCGCCTTCGTGGCTTGCGCGCTGATCGGCTCCGCGTCGCACGCCGAAGACTCGGCTGCGCCGAGCGACGTCACGAGAGAGATGCAATCCGTCGTGGAGGAGATGCGCGGTCTCGCCGAGGAGCTCGACAAAGAGACGAGTCGGACCCTCAAAGAAGCGATCGTGCGATACGAGCAGGCGACGGACGCAGCCGCGAAGCTCGAGGCGGCCACCATTCTCGGGTTTTTCGAGGCCGCGCTCGCCGATCCCGCGCACTCTGGGTCGACGATGGCACGTCGGCTCTCTGCCCGGGACCGGGACGTCTTGACCAGGGCCGCGGCGCTCGCCGCCGCGAGCGAGGCGCAGGTCGCCGCTTTCGAAGCCGGTCTCTCGAAAGCGGAGCGCGAAGCCGTGACCGCCGACCTGCCGTTCTCGCTCGCGCGGACGTCGGGACGGTTCTCGCTCGACATGGAGGCGGCTGCATGCCCCAAAAAGGCGTACCAGGCCCTCCGAGCCAAGCTTGGTTTCGGCGAGCTCGCGCGCTACGGCGTTTCGGTCAGCACCCTCGCGGGACTCTATGAGGACCTGAACCGGCCCTCGTACCAAACGCGCTTGCTTCGCTTGATCGAGCGCAAGCGCTGCTCCACCGAGGCTTGCGCCGCGGCCCAGATCAGCTACCGCCTCTCGATCAAGCGTATGAGCGAGAAGGCCTGGCGTGAGGGAATCGACCGATCGATCGCGATCGGGGAAGCGGACCTCGCCGCTCGCAAGGTCCAGGAGGCGGAGATGAAGCCGCTCGTCCTCAGGCTGGCCACGATGTCTCCCGAGTGCCTGAGTCAGATCAGCATCCCACTGGTGGACCACGTGACCCTCGACTTGACGGTGGAGCGCGGACGCTTCCTACACCGCGCGCTCCAAAGCCTGCCCGTCGCCGATCCGAACACCTTCGACTGGGCCGCCATCCCCTTGACCGCGGGCGACCCCGTTCGGGAAAGCGTCCTCGACGGTTGGGGCAACGCCTACGTCTTCGAGCGCGACGCGACCGGCAAGAAGCTGCGTCTCGTCTCCGGCGGGCCTGACGGCCAATTCGGAACGACCGACGACGTCGCCATCACAGGAGATCCGTAACCATTTTGGCGCTTGTCGACCCTCTGAGCCGGTGATACCTTGGGCCCTGGCGCGAAGTGATGAATATGATTCGACTATCACGCGGATTGGCGGCACTCGGACCAGCTCCGGACCCTCCCCGCGCGGGGCACCAATGACTGTTGAAGCGCTAGCCAAAAAGCTTGCCGACAAATTCCCGGGCGCCGAGCTCAAGTACGTCCCAAACCCGCGGCACAAGGACGAGGACACGCTCGAGCTCCGCTCCGGCTCAGTGCTCGAGGTCGCGCGCGAGCTGCAGAAATCGTACCCGTTCCTGATGGACGTGTGCGGCGTCGACTATCCGGAGCGCCACGAGCGCTTCGACGTCGTGTATCACCTCGCCAACACCGACGAGAAGACGCGCCTCCGGCTGAAGACGCGCCTTCCCGACGGCGGCTCCCTGCCCTCGCTGACCTCCGTCTACAAGGCGGCAAATTGGTTCGAGCGCGAGGCCTTCGACATGTTCGGCGTCCGGTTCGACGGCCACCCGAACCTGCGCCGCATCCTGTGCCACGAGGACTTCGTCGGCCATCCGCTGCGCAAGGACTATCCCGCGGATCGAAACCAGTCCCTGACGACGCCGATCGATCACGTCTTCGCGAAGGATCGCGCGCGCATGCTCGCGGAGGAAGAGGACCACCTCTCCGACCGCGTCTGGCTGAACATCGGCCCGGCCCACCCGGCGACGCACGGCACCTTGCGCTTCATGGCGGTGATGTCGGGCGAGACGATCGAGAAGGTCGACGTCGAGATCGGCTACCTGCACCGCTGCTTCGAGAAGATGTGCGAGACGCACGACTACAACCAGATCATCCCGTACACCGACCGCCTGAACTACTGCTCCGCGCCGATCAACAACTCCGCCTGGTGCCGCACGATCGAGAAGATGATCGGCATCGAGGCGCCGCCGCGCGCGCAGGCGATGCGGATGATCATCGACGAGCTGTCGCGCATCATCGACCACCTCGTCTGCACCTCGACCAACGCCGTCGACCTGGGCGCGCTCACCAACTTCTGGCTCGGCTTCTCGGCTCGCGAGAAGGTCTACGACTGCTTCGAGAAGCTCTGCGGCGCGCGCCTCACCGTCTCGATGATGCGCGTCGGCGGCATGGGTTTCGACATCCCCAAAGGCTGGGTTAAGCTCGTCGAGGAAGCTTTGACCACGATCGAGAAGTCGCACTACGAGCTCGACCTCCTGCTGACGAAGAACCGCATCTTCGTGCGCCGCATGGTCAACGCCGCCGGCATCTCGAAAGAGAACGCGATCAACTGGGGCTTCACCGGCCCTTGCCTGCGCGCCGCCGGGGCCGCGGTCGACACGCGTGTCTGGGACCCGTACTACTTCTACGACAAGGTCGAGTGGGACGTGCCCGTCGGCGAGCGCGGCGACAGCTACGACCGCTACATGGTGCGCATGGAGGAGATCCGCCAGTCGGTGAAGATCATCCGCCAGGTCTTGAAGAATATCCCCGAAGGCCCGATCAAGGTCGACGATCCGACTATCTCGCTCCCCGAGAAAGAGGACGTGTACGGCAACATCGAAGGCCTGATGAACCAGTTCATGATGGTGATCTACGGCGTAAAGCCGCCTCCGGGCGAGATCTACTGCGCCCACGAGGGCGGCAACGGCGAGCTCGGCTTCTACGTCGTCTCCGACGGCACCGGCCGCCCGTATCGCGTCAAATGCCGGCCGCCGTGCTTCGCGGTCTTCCAAGCCTTCCCCGAGATGCTCGAGGGGCAGATGCTGGCCGACGCGATCGCCGCGTTGGGGAGCATCAACATCATCGCCGGAGAGCTCGACCGATGAGCGTATTTTCCGCTGGTCTCGTCAAGACCATCGAAGGCTACCTGACCCGTTACGAGACCAAGCGCTCGGCGATCCTGCCGGTCTTGCACGCCATCCAGGACGAGTCGGGCTGGATCAGCCCCGAAGCGATCGAGGAGCTGCACACGAAGTTCGCCTTGGACCGCGTGCACGTCAAAGAAGTGATCACCTTCTACGACATCTACCACGACGAGCCGACGAAGAAGTACGTGCTGCGCTTCTGCCACCAGTTCACCTGCCACATGCTCGGCGCGCCGGAGGCGATCAGGAAGATCGAGGCGAAGATCGACGCCATGGGCGAGAGCTGCCCCTTCCAGCTGGAGAAGTTCCCGTGCCTGGGCAAGTGCGACGGCGCGCCGGTCCTGCTCGTGAACAAAGACCGCCACGAGCGGGTCACCGAAGACAAGGTCGACGCCATCCTCGCAAAATACGAGCGCACCCATGGCTGATGCCAAACCCAAGATTCTGATGAAGTTCGAGGGCATGCCCGACGGGCACTCGCTCAAGACCTACACCGCGCACGGCGGCTACACGGCGCTGAAAAAAGCCTTCGGCATGACGAAGGAAGCGATCATCGACGAGGTGAAGCAGTCGGGGCTCCGCGGCCGCGGCGGCGCCGGCTTTCCCACGGGCATGAAATGGTCCTTCGTCCCGAAGGACATGCCGGGCCCGAAATACCTGATCTGCAACAACGACGAGTCCGAGCCGGGCACCTTCAAAGACCGGCACCTTTGCCAAGTCAGCCCGCACATGGTCATCGAGGGCATGATCATCGGCGGCTTCGCCATCGGCGCCTCGAAGGGTTACATCTACACGCGTTGGGAGTTCCAGGGCGAGATCAAGGTTCTCGAGGACGCGATCAAGGAAGCCTACGCGGCCGGCCTCCTCGGCAAGAACATCTTGGGCTCCGGCTTCGACTTCGACTTAGACCATTACTCCGGCGCCGGCGCCTACATCTGCGGCGAGGAGACGGGGCTCATCTCGTCGCTCGAGGGCAAGAAGGGCCAGCCGAAATTGAAGCCGCCGTTCCCGGCCGTCTCCGGCTACCTCGGCCGCCCGACGATCGTGAACAACACCGAGACGCTCGCGAACGTCCCGCACATCATCAACGCCGGGGCGAAAGAGTTCCGCAAGTACGGCACCGAGAAAAGCCCTGGAACCAAGCTCTTTTCGATCTCCGGCGCCTTGAACAAGCCGGGCGTCTACGAAGTGCCGCTCGGCTACTCGTTCGAGAAGTTCATTACCGACGAAGCCGGCGGCATGATGCCGGGCCGCTCGATCAAGGCCGTGATCCCCGGCGGCGCCTCCGCCGCGCTCTTCACGCCGGACGATCTCAAGGGCCTGACGATGGACTACGAGGCGATCGCGGCCAAGGGCTCGATGCTCGGCTCCGGCGCCATCATGATCATCGACGACCGGCAGAGCATGGTCGAGATGCTGAAGTCGACTGTCGACTTCTTCTCCCACGAAAGCTGCGGCCAGTGCACGCCGTGCCGCGAGGGCACGGGCTGGCTTGCGAACATCATGTGCGGTCTAACGGATCGCACCGGAACGGCCGCCTCGGTCGACAAGATGGGGACCGTGGCCAAGTACATGAGCGGCAAGACCATATGCGCCCTGTCGGAGGCCTGTGCGATCCCCGTGATCTCGTACGTCACGAAGTACGGCGACGAGCTCAAAGCCTATCTCGCGAAGGGTGGCTGAGATGGCGGAACCTACGCCTACCATTACGTTCCTGATGAACGACAAGGAATTGACCGTCCCCAAAGGGATGACGGTGATGGAGGCCGCCGCGAAAAACGGCGTCTACATCCCGCACTTCTGCTGGCATCCGGGCCTTTCCATCGCCGGGGTCTGCCGGTTCTGCATGGTGAAGGTCGAGGGCCGGCCGAAGCTCGAGATCGCCTGCAACCTGACGCCGTCCCCCGGCATGAAGGTCTACACGCAGATCCCGGAGGTGAAGGAGGCGCACAAATGGGCGCTCGAGTTCCACCTCATCAACCATCCGCTCGACTGCCCCATCTGCGACCAAGCCGGTGAGTGCAAACTGCAGGACTTCTACATGGAAGTCGGCAAGTACAAGAGCCAGATGGAGCGGCCGAAGGTCCTGAAGCCGAAGGCGCTTGCGATCGGCGACGACCTCGTCCTCGACACCGAGCGCTGCATCCTTTGCGACCGCTGCGTCCGCTTCGAGGGCGAAGTGACGAAGACGGGCGCGCTCGGCATCTTCAACCGCGGCGACCGCGCCATCGTCGGGACGTACCCGGACCGCAAGATCACGCACAACTACCAGACGAACCTGGTCGACATCTGCCCGGTCGGCGCCTTCACCTCGAAGGACTTCCGTTTCAAGCAGCGCGTCTGGTTCCTGAAGGAGCAGCCGGCGATCTGCCCGGGCTGCTCGACCGGCTGCCACGTCAACGTCCACGGCAAGCCCGAGGTGCGCACGTATTTCCGCGTCAAGCCGCGGGAATCCGCTGTCAACGGCCACTGGATGTGCGACAAGGGCCGCCACACCTACAAGCATCTGAACCAGGAAGTGCGCCTGCGCTTCGGCATCGTCTCGGACGGCGTCAAGGGCTCGCCGCGCCGCCGCGCCAGCTTCGACGAAGCGATCGCCGCCTTGGCGACCAAGCTCGCCTCGGTCGACGCGGCCAAGGACTTAGCCCTCCTCGTGTCGCCGCAGTACACGAACGAGGAGTACAAAGCGTTCTTCGAGTTCTTCGTGAAGAAGCTCGGCGTGAAGAAGGTCTTCCAGTGGCGCGAGCCGACGGAGAAGATCGACGAGTTCGACGGCCTCCTCTACCGCGGCGACCACAACCCGAACACCAAGGGCCTGTCCGACGCGCTGAAGGCGGTCGGCCTGAGCGGCGACGTGAAGAACGGCTTCGGCGAGCTGGCGAAGGGTGGCAACAAGCTCGTCATCGCGCTCGCGCCCGAGGTGGCGTTCCAGTACCCGAGCCTAACGGCGCAGCTCACGAGCCTCTCCGAGCTGGACTATGTGTCGCTCTGGACCTTGAACGGGGACGTCTTCGGGATGAAGGGCATAGCCCATGCCATCCCGATGAAGGGCTACACCGAGAAAAAGGGCACGTTCCTCAATTATCAAGGGAAGGTCGGCGAGCTCTTTGCCCCGTTCCCCAGCGCCGTCGATGACGCGCGCGACGTGACCGAGACGGTCGCGGCGCTCGCGGACGTCCTGACGCGCGCGCACTGACGGAAGGTCTCTCTACGATGGGCGTCATCAAAGTCGCGCTTCCGCCGAACGACACGAACCTCTTCACGATGGCCTGGGGCTATCTGTCGACGATCTCGAGCGGCATGAAGAAGACCCTGCAGATCTTCTTCGTCCAGATCACGGGACGCGAGAAGACCAACACCCTGGAGTGGCCGGAAGAGCCGGCGACCTACGGCGAGCGCTTCAAGGGCAAGCACTTCCTCACCCGGCGCGAAGACGGCCAGGTGCGGTGCACGGCCTGTTTCCTCTGCGCGACGGCTTGCCCGGCGCAATGCATCCACATCGAGGCCGGCGAGCATCCGACCAACGAGGTCGAGAAGTTCCCGGTGCGCTTCGAGATCGACATCCTGCGCTGCGTCTTCTGCGGCTTCTGCGAGGAAGCCTGCCCCGTCGACGCCATCCGCCTAGGCCCCGAGTTCGCCATGGTCGGCGGCCCGGGCGAGAAGTGGGTCTACACCAAGGACTACCTGGCCGACCGCCAGGAGCTTCGCGGCGGCGTGACGAGCGTGAAGGAAGAGAACGACAAGCACTTCACGACCGACAAAAATCCGCGCGGCGACGACCTCATCGCGAGCGACGCCCCGCACATGCATTCGCACTGAGAGCGACCGGTGGCGGTTCTTCGGCTCATCATCTTGCGGCACGCCGAGGCCGAGCCCCAGGCGGCCGGCTCGGACCACGCGCGCCGGCTGACGAAAAAGGGCATGGCCGAGGCGCACGCTACGGCGGCGAAGCTGGTCGCGCTCGACTTGCGCCCGACGCACGTCGTCACGAGCGACGCGCGCCGTGCGCTCGAGACCACGGAAGGCGTCCTCGAGGGAATGGGCGGGATCGCGTACACCAAGAACGCGAAGCTTTACCTGTCGGGTCTCGAGGCGATCGCCGACTTGTTGTCCAACATCAACGCGACGACGCACTCGACTGTGATGATCGTCGGCCACAATCCGGGGTTCTCAGAGGCGGCGAGCCGGCTGGCGGGCCGTCCGGTGAGTCTCGGGACCGCGCATGCGGCGGTGATGACGATCGAGGCGGTGACTTGGACGGACGGGCTCGCGGCGGAGACGGAGTGGAAGCTGGAGATGGTGGCGAAGCCTTAGCTCGGGTTCTCGAGTTGGCGGCGTGAAGCTGAATGAATGCGGGCGCTAAGGGCGGACGACTTCAGGTCGGCGAAACCAACTTCATCAGAAACGTCAGGACCTTCGAGTCCGACTTGCGCTTGCCGCGCACGGAGACCGGCTGCTCCTTCGAGCTCGCGCCGAAGCTCAACACGTCGTCGGACGCAAAGATCTGCTTGTCCTGGCGCGCGGCATGCCGGCGCATCGATCTCCAGAGGCTCGCATCGGCCTCGCACTTCGCCTTGGTTTCGGCGCAATACTGCATCGACGCCTCATCCATCTCCGCAGAGCCCGCCACGTAAAGCTTCGACGGATCCTTCGACTCCAGCGCCGCGTACATTTTCTCGCCGCCGGTTGCATCGACTCCCGCCGCGTCTGGGTTCACCGGCATCGTCACGCCTTGGCTGCCTTGAACCTTGTTCTTCGGGTCGATTCGGACTTCGTGGTGGTGACCCTGGGCTTCCGACGTCAGGACGGAGATCTTCTCGCCGCGACGGAGCATCAGGAAGTGCTCGCGCGTCAGCGTGAACTTGTGGCCGTGCGGATCTTGCTCGTAGTCGAGCGTGATTTCCTTCGCGTCCTGGATCTTCGTCGCCGCGAGGACGCCCGTGCCGCCGAGGAAGCCGCTACCGAGGGTGCTCCAGCCTTCCATGTCGATGTCGTACATGACGACCGAGTCGCCATCGGCGATCGTGACGCGCGCCACGCCGTCGTCCGCGGAGCCGCAGCCCGTGATCTGGAGCACCATGTAAGAGGCGCTGGCGGAGGCGACGAGTTGGAAGAATTTGCGGCGTTGCATCGTGATTTCCTCTAAGGCTCTGGTCGCGTGCGTCTCTCGAACCCGGCACTCTTCGCGTTTACGGATTCAAGCCTTCGGCTTTCCATTTGCGGATCTTCTCGATCGCGTCCGCCGGCATCTTGTCGCGCGGGGAGGGGGGCATCGTGCCGGCGGAGGCGGTCGCGATCACCTTGTCGATCATCGCGCCGTTGTTGGCGCCGGGGTAGTCGACCAGGTTCACCGCTTTGCCGGCGTGGTGGCACTCGGCGCAGAATTTCTCGGTCAAGGGCTTCACGTCGCGAGCGAAGGAGACCGCGCTCGGGTTCGGGTTCGTCGGCAGGGTCGCGCCGCCGTTGCCGCCGCCGTTGCCGCCGCCGTTGCCGCCGCCGTTGCCGCCGCCGTTGTTGCCGCTGTTGTTGCCGTTGCCGCCGACCGAGCCTTCGACCGTGACGTCGATGGTCAAGTCGCCGACCGCGCCGCTCGCGCCGGCGGTCGGGGAGAGCGTCATCTGCACGTGGTTCTGGCCAGGGTTCAGCGTCAGGTTCTTGATCACGCCCTTGAGCTTCGACACGTTGCTCTCGAGAATTTCGAGGGTGAGGTCGCCGACCTTGCCGTTCTCGAGGTTCGAGAAGGTGAGGGTCGCCTTGCCGGCGGTGAAGGTGATCTTGTCGCCGCGCGCCGTGCTCAAATAACTGAACTTGTAGGAGAGGTTCGCCGTGTCGAGCGCGTACTTGCTCTTCAGCGCCTGCTCGTCGAGGACGATCGGCACGGTGCCGTTGTTGCCCGAGGCTTGCTGGCCCGGCTTCGGCGCGCCCGGTTGCTCCGTCGTCGCCCTACGTGCGCTGGTGCAGGCAGAAAGGACGAGAACCGACGTGAGCAGCAGGATATTCCACTTCGACATGGGATTGAGCCTCGACTGGGTTCCAGATGCGAGAGACTTTGCAAGACCGGCGCCAAGCCTGGGGCGCAAGGGTTTCCGGGTTGGAACGGGGACTTGCGCCGACGCGGGGCCCTCAAAATAGCGTCGACGATTTGGTCGCCGTCAACGGCTCCCTGGACACTCCGCCGCGGCTTGCGACCGTAAGCCGGCGAAACTCCCGCGCCGGTACGCTGGCCTGAGACTTGCTCTTCTCTCCTTATCCCTAAGAGGTGGAGTTTTCACGATGCGTCGCCATCATGTCCTCGTTGCTGCCGCTGCTCTCGTCGCTCTCTCTGGCTGCCGCGCCGAGATCGACGACGTCGCCACGCTCGAAGCCGAGGGCGCCGCGTCCTACGCCGAGCCGCAGCAGCTTCTCGGCGCCGCGATGCTCGACAAATACCGGAAGGCCGCGCCGAAGGTCGCCTACCCGGCGCTCCAGGCGATCCTGAGCTCGTCGCGCACCTTGTGGTACGACAAGGAAGTCATGAAGCCCGCCTATCAAGACTCGGTCGGCGACGGCTCTTATACGCCGATCGGTGCGCGCTTCAACAACGAAGGCAAGAGCCTCATCGTCCCCGAGGGCAAGCGCCTCTTCAGCGACGACGGCGAGACCTGGTCCTTCCCCTTCGGCCACACTGCCGGCATCGACGAGGCGACGAACGTCTTCGTCTCCAACTTTATCTGGCTGCCGGAAGGCGCGGACGGCAAGACCCTGCCCGTCGTGTACTCGACCGTCGACGACAACAGCCAGCTGGGAGGCCTCGGCCTGCACCGCTGGACGTGGATGTATCCGAAAGGCACCGTCCTTGGCGAAGTCCTCATGGTGAAAGACTCCGCCGGCGCGCTCCATACCGTGGAGCTCCGCACGCGCACCCGTTTCCTCGACGGCTGGGCGGCGAACTCCTACCGCCCGTTCGCCACCGCTACGGGCCTCGCGGCCGCGATCAAGGCGAAGCGCTCCAACTGGGCCTCGACCGCGAGCCTGAAGTTGGTCGTCGACAGCCTGGAGAACAACGCGACGCTGCAAGCGAAGTCCAAGGGCTCGCCCGATTTCAACAACATCGTCGAGCTCGAAGGCGCCACGGACACGCTGCCGGACTTCGGCGACGAGAGCTTGGTCCGTGAGCTTCTGACCGAGACCGCTTTCGTCTCGGCCTACGGCGAAGCCTGGAAGACGAGCGGCAACCTGAAGAACTACATGCCGACGACCTCGGCGAAGTTCTCCATCGTGCCGACCAATAACTTTGCCGGCATGATCGAGGTCTCCGACAAGTCCTGCATGCGCTGCCACCAGGACGCCGGCCGCATCATCAACGACTTCGAGCCGCAGGCCGTCCTCTATGGCGACATCTGGGGCTCCGACAAGATCTTCTCGTTCCACCCGTACGACCAGACCCGGATCGGCGGCGCCGGCCAGGAAAACCGCGCAGTGCGCCCCGGCTTCGCGTCCGGCGGCATCGTGCAGCGCTACGAGCAGGGCAAGCATCCTTCGGATCTCTACAAGAAGCTTGCGGGCCCGTGAGGTCAGAGTTCGTGCTAGAATCCTCCTCATGCTCGCCTGGATCATCCTTCTCTTAGCAATGACCCTGCCGTCCGTCGTCTCTGCGGAAGAAGGGCCCGACCCGATCGACCGCGTCTTCGAGATGGTCTACCAGATCAAGACCGCGGCCGATGCGCAGGCGTCGAAGGCATCCTACGGCAGCGGCTTCGTCGTCGACGAAGGCGGGCTCGTCGCGACGAATTTCCACGTCGTCGCGCACGCGCTCCACGAGCCCGAGAAGTACAAGATCTTCCTCGTGGACGGCAAAGAGTCGCTGCAGGCCGAGGTCATCCAGGTCAACGCGGTGAACGACTTAGCCATCGTGCGCGTGCCGCGCACCTTCCCGCGGCGCGTCGCCTTCGCGCGGCAAATCCCCAAGGTCGGTGAGAAGATCTACTCCTTGGGCCTTCCCGAGGACCTCAACAAATCGGTGATCGAGGGCAATTTCAACGGCATCGTCACCGAGGGCCCGTACGAGAAGATCCAGATGTCGATCCCGCTCAACTCCGGGATGAGCGGCGGGCCGACGGTGAACCAGGCCGGCGAGGTGATCGGCGTCAACGTCGCAGTCCTCTTGTTCGCCCAGAATCTGGCCTTCGCCGTGCCGCTCGCGCAGCTGAAGGAGACGATGCAGCGCCCGCCCGTGACCTTCGAGAAAAAGGGCATCGAAAACTCTCTGGACCGCGAGATCGAGGCGCAGCTTTTCGCGGTGCAGGCGAGGCTCACGACGGAGCTTTCGGCCGCTCATACGGCGAAACGTCTGAAGCTGCCGGGATTCACCGTCGGCGGCGCGCCCGAGTTCCTAAAGTGTTGGCGCACCACCGAAGACGGGACCAAAGACAAGTGGCTCGTCACGGCCGAGGAGTGTTCCCTCGACAACGCCGCGATGATCACCGACGAGCGCTATGGCGGGACGCTACGCGTACGCCATGAGGTGCTGGAGAACAAGAAGCTGAACGCGTGGCAATTCGCCAATCTCGTCGGCCGTCATTCTTTCGGCGACTCTTACGGCGGTTACGACGAGAAATTGACGACGCGCTACGACTGCGACGAGCGCGATCTGGTGAACGCGCACGGCGTGGCCCTGAAAGTGCGCTATTGCCTCAATACCTTCGTGAAAATGGCCGGACTCTATGACCTCGACTTCATCGCGCTCTCGACCGCGAAGGGAAAGCGCGCGCTCGTCGTCTCGGGCTACTACTCGGCCTTTGCGCGTGAGAGCCTGACCGCGATCTTCGGCCGGGTCCTCGACGGCATCGAGGCGAACCCATGACGCCGGTCGTTCTGCGCGTCCACGACGTCCCGGGCGGCCGGCTCGTGCGCCTCGGCAGCCTGCCGGCGAGCCTCGGCCGCTCGGTTTTCTCCGACGTGGTGATCGAAGCGGCTTCGGTCTCCTTGAAGCACGCGATGCTGCAACAAAGCGGCGACGGCGCCGTCCTGCTGCAGGACTTAGGCAGCAAGAACGGGACTTTCGTCGGCAAGAACAAGGTCGCGGAGCTGGTTTTCGAGGCCAACGGCTCGTTTCGGGTCGGCGGCGTCGCGATCGACCTCATCCTCCGCGACCCGGAGCCCGGCGGCACGCGGATTGGCGCTTTACCCTCCGCGCCGGAGGCGGGAGAGACCCGCGTCGGTCCCACGGTCTTGCACGTCCTCGGCCTCTATCTGGCGCTTGCGGGCACGGTCGCCATCGCCCAGTTCTCCGAGCACTGGCCGCCGGAGCGGCCCACCGAGATTTTCTCCGACGCCGCGGGCCTTTTCTTCGGCCTCCTCATCGTCACCTTCTTCGCCTCGCTCCTATCGAAGCTGAACACGCGACGATTTCGCTATCTGCCGCTCCTGAACGTCGTCACGGCGACGATGGTCTGGGCCTCGCTGTACGCTGTGGTGAATCAGGCGCTGGAATTCAACCTGTGGCGAGCACCACTGCGCGCCGTCGTCCCCGCCATCTTCGTCCTCGCCGCGCTCACTTCCTTCTTCCTGTGGCTCCTCCGCGAGCTCTTTCCGACGACGCGTCCATGGCGCCGCAACGTCATGGGCGTGGTCCTCGTCCTCGGCGGCTTCGGCCTCGTCAGCTTGATCGGGCACTACCGGTTCGAGGAGTCCGACAAGCGCAAGATGGAGATAAGCTACGGCTATCCCCTCGTCGACCCGAATCAGAGTGCCGGCAGCACCGGAGACCTCCTCGAGAAGCTGGCAAAGTCGACGAAGAAGGTTGAAAAGTACCGGACGAAAGCGCGCGAAGAGCGCGCAGCGGATCTCTGACCGGAGCTCGACTGGTCGATGGCAGACAGAGATAGCTCGCGAGCCGCGCGTCCGGTCCATCATCCGTGCAGCCGGCGAGAGTCGATAAAAGCAAAGCGGCGCATCGCATCGAGACCTCGACGAGGAGCGTCACTGGGTCTTAGAGGGAGTCTAAAACGGCGCGGGACGTAGGTTTACGGTCCCGCGATCCGCAACCGCTGACCGCTTGCGGCATGCCGCGGTCCGTGCTCCGCCGACCGCTTTCTGCCTGCCGCTGACGGCATGCTGCTAGCCGCATGTCCGTGCTCCGCGCTGCCGGCCCAACCATTTTCGCTTGCCTTTCTCTTCGTCTTGGTTTTCCCGATGGGCGAAACTTG
>JANOTL010000221.1:0-18651 GCA_031416315.1 Pseudomonadota bacterium | reverse complement strand
CTACGACCGCCTCTTTACCGCGGCTAACCCGGACGCCGCCTCGACGGGTTTGGACTTTCTCGTGTTATTGAATCCGCTTTCACTCGCGGCCCTACCGGACTGCGGCTTGGCGGCCGCGCTCGCGGGGGCCGAGGCGCCGGCCGTGTTCCAGTTCGAGCGTCTCGGCTACTTTTCACTCGACGCAAAGGACTCCAAACCTGGCGCACCGGTGTTCAATCGAACGGTGGCGCTCAAGGACTCCTGGGCGAAAACCAGCCCGTAACCGCATCGCGTGGTATTCTGACCCCATGCAGATCCACGTGACCTCCACTAGCACGAATACGGTCGTCTACCTCGCGGGGACCTTGCGTGGCGGCGCGAAAGCGGAGCTGACGGCGCTGCTTCTCGATCTGAAGACGCCGAAGGTGACGTTCGACTGCCAACAGCTCAACGTCATCGACTCGCGCGGCGCCGGCGACTGGGCGAACTTTCTGCGCACCCTCATGGGCCGGGCCGAGATCAGCTATCAAAACTGCTCCGTGACCTTCGTCGACTATGCGAACCTGATCCCCGCCTTTCTGGGAATCAAAGGCGTCGCGGAGTCCAAGGCCGTGCGCTCCTTCGACGCGCCGTATCACTGCGAGACCTGCCGCCAGACTTTCGAGTCGCGCCTTGAGATCGACGAAGTTCTGCCGCAGAAGCTTTTACCGGAGCGCGGCTGTCCGAAGTGCGGCTCCGCTTGTGTCCCCGAGGTGAACTCCGAGGATTATCTGGCCTTCCTCAACCGCTGAAGCGTGTGAGGCTCTGATCTAAAAGCCGCGGACCGCCAACGCGGCAAAGATCTCGATCGCAAAAGGCGCCGGCTTATGCTCCAGCAGAAGCGGCGCCTCGATGCCGTTCAGCCAGCGATAGGAGACCTCCGGTCCCCATTGAAAGCCCGTGCGCTCGCCGAAGAGGAGGCGCACCCGGGGCCAAACGGCGGCGGCAGAGTCGCTCTCGCCCGCTCGCCTGGCTTCCGGATCACGCTCTTCCTCCGCCAAGTCCGCAGTGCGTTTGATCGTATACAAGGCCCAGCCGAGGTAGGTTCCGGTAAGGACGCGGACGTCTTTAGCCGGGGCGAATTCGAGATCGGCGGTTAGGCCGAGCGCCATGCCGCCCACCTCGAAACTCTCGTCTTGGTAGCGAATCGTCGGCGCCCCGGTCAGCGTGAGGAAGCCGCCGAAGCGGAAGCGATTGTTCAGGATCGACGAGCTGCCGAACTGCAGGAAGCCGGACGGCGATGAGCCGAGCGCCGTCAGGCCGGCGGCCACCTCCGGCCGGTGATAGGTAAAATAGCTGTACTCGATCAGCTTCTCTTCCGAGGGCTGGATCGGAAATCCGAGGGCCAGATCGTCGAAGCTTCCCTCGAAGAGCGCGGTGCGACCGGGGAAATCCGGGAAGCGCGAGGCATGCTCCCGCCGCTCGTAGTCGAGGGAGATGGCGAGGCTCTGACCCTCCCACACGTAGTATTCCTTGCCGTCCTTCTTTTTCTTGACGCGCACTTTCGAGGGATTGAAGACCGCGACGTGGTTGTCGTTGGCGGCCTCGGCGACCTTCGTGCCGACCCACTGGGTCTTGTTCTCCTTGGCGTCCCAGAGCGCCATTTGCACGCGGATTTTGCGATGGGAGTGATAACCGATGAGGTCGTCGCGCTGGTCCTTCCGGAACGTGTAGCTGACGTCGTAGTCGAGCTTTTCTTCAGTTATGGCGAAAACCATCAGAAACCGGATGTCCTGATTCCCCGAGCGCAGGGTCTTCAAATCCGCATCGCCCAGCGGCGTGCGCGCGAACGCAGCGCGGCCGATGGCCCCGAGATTCGGCAGGCCGGCGACGTACTCGAAGGCGCCGCCGGCGCCGAAGACGCGGATGTCCTTGCGCAGCTTGAAAAACCGCTGCTTGAACTCCTCCGCGTACGCGACCGTCTTCGCTTTCGCGTAGAACTCCGGCTTGTCCTGCGCGCGCAGGTCGAGCAACGGCGTCATCAAGATCTGATCGCGCTTCAACGTGTCCCAGCTGAAGTTGGGGTCCGACCATTCGTCCGAGAGGCTCGTCGAGAGGCAGCCCGCGAAGGGCAGCACCGCGGCGAGCGCCAAGAGGGCCGGGATCAGCCGCCGCATACCGAAGCCGCGCTTTCCGCTTTGCCGGCCTTGGCCTGAGCGTCGCCCGCGAGCGCTTTGCAGCTCTCTTTCAGAAAGCCGCCGAGCCCTGACTGAAGAGCTTTAAAGGCGGTGTCGGGGATCTCCGCTTGGGTCAGCTTCGGCAAGACGGCCTGCGCGCCGCCGAGCCAGGCGGTGTTGCCGACGGCGGGCGGTAGGCCGGTCTTGCGCGCCTCGTCGAGGCTGGCGAAGGCTTGGTCGGGCGCGATTTTGTAGGCCAAGGAGCCGGTCTCGCCGACGAAGAGCGTGTTGCGGATGTTCAAGACCTCGAGCATGCCGTCCACCTGTTTTTCGATGTCGGACGGGACGAGACCCGAAGATTTTAGTTCGCGTTGCGCGCCTTTCAAAGTGCTGAGGATCGTCTCGACGTCGAGTTGCGTGCCGTCGCAGAGCTCGCTGACGTTCGCCACCTCCGACTGGATCGCGGAGGCGACGAAAGGCGCCTTGCACATCCAATAAGCGGCGTCGTCGTACTCCGCGGCCTCGACCTTCGGGGTGAAATAGCGCACTTGGAAGAAGCGGGCCAGGATCTGGCCGACGCCGAAACGGTCGATCTTGTCCTGGGTCGGCGCCGTGAAGTCCGCTTCCCCGAGGACGGCGGCGGCGCCGGCGACACGGGCGACGTCGTTGGTCGCGGCGGCCTGCATCACGAAGCCCTGACGCTTGCCCAGGAAGCCGCGGAGGCTCTGCGGATCGGCCTCGGGGAAGGACTGCGCGAAAGCGCCGTTGAAGTTCCAGGCGCCGGTCGCGTCGGTCCGCGCCAGGGCGAGCTGCGAGACTTGATCACGGGTCGAGACGCATTCGCGCGCGGTGATGGCCAAGCTCTTCTTCCCGCTCGGGTCGGAGCCGAGGTCCAGCTGCCAGAGATCGTCGGGGCACTTCGCCTTGTCCCAGTCCGCGATGAGCCCCGAGATGAGGCCCGGCGCGAAGGTGATCGAGACGCCGAAATCGTCCAGAGACTCGATCCGGACCTTGGCGGCGAAGCCGGTGGCGAAATTCCCGGCCTGCGGCCAGACGCCGCTGATGTCGATCGACTTCGCGACCACGTCGGTGCCTAGGACGACGTAGCGCGGCAGGCCGCCTTCGCCGCCGACGTCGACGGCATAACGGGCCGAGCTGACGAGCTCGTTGAAGAGCGAGGTGACCCCGGAGCTTTCGCCGGCCGCGAGCCAGTGGTCGCCGTCGAGCGGCGGCTTTGCGACCAAGGTCGAGCCGGCCTTCACGGTGGGCTCGCCGCCGCCGGTGAAGAGGTCGGTGCGGCCGAGGAGATCGTAGGCCGGGGCGACAAGGTTCAGGAGCGAGGCCTCCAGGCGACGTGACTCCGAAAAGCCTTGCGCCGCGATCCCCTGCGCTGCGGAGACAAGCGCGCCGACGTCGTCGAAGGTCGCGTTACTCACGTCGTGCGGGAGCTCCGGCAGGCCACTCGCGTTGGTGGCGACGCCCGGAATACGCGCAAGCTGCGCCGGCAGGTGCGGCATCAAGGTCGAGAGCTTGGGGAAGCCATTCTTCTGGATGAATTCGATCGTGCGCCCTGCTGCGTTGTCGGAGCTGCCGGCGGGCTGGCCGCAACCGGAGGCGGTGAACAAGGCGGCGACGAGACAAGCTGGGGCGATGCGATGCATGACGAGCTCCTGCGTGCGGATCGGGGAAGCGGCAAGGATCATTTTGCCGCTTTGCGCCGCGGTCCGCACGCAGTATTGGCGCCCCGACGCGAGTTGCGTCGAGAGGAGCCGGCGGTCCGTCAGGCTTTGAACCAGTGATAGAGACATATGTCGCGCTTCGCGCTGGCTTTGGCAACTTTTGTCGCACCACTTTAGCACCGCGTGATCCTTCATTCCTTGAGCATTTATGGTCACTTAACTGAGACGGCGCCTCGGTACGGCTCTTGCTTCAACCGCAGGGAATGCCCTGACCGAGGTATCGATGAACGCCAAAAACATCTTCATCCTCGCGAGCTGCACTCTAGCCCTCCTCGCATGCTCGAGCGCTCCGACGCCGGAAGACCCGGAGAGCAAAGACGAAGGCACGATGGTGGCCAGCGTCGGCAGCTCTCTCGGAGTCGGCCGCAAGACCGTCAAAATTCCTGTCAGCGTTGGTTCCCCTACCATCGCGGCGGAAGAGTATTCCGTGGAGTTGACCGGCTGTGCTTCGGGTCGCTCCATGACCGTCACTCAAGCTGATCACGGCGGCGTCGAACTCTACAGCGGCGACCGCTCCTGCGTTGCGAAACTGTCTGCGTTTAGCGTTGGAGGCGTCCCCTTTGACGTTATCAGCTCAGGTGCGGCCGATTTCACGACGTGGCGCCCAAACGACACCGCGACCTTTGCTAGCGCCGAAGGTGAGCTGATTCATGTCACGGTCGTCGCGCAGCTGGGCGCGACGATTAGAAGCAATGAGGTGATCGCCTATGCCTTCTCAAAGCTGCGCGATGAGGCTAGCAGCTTTGCGCTCTCAGATGCAGTCGGCAACCCGCAGTTGCTTCCGGTTGCCAACCAGGAGGCGCCGCACTTCGAAGTCGTCGCAGGCCGCTTTGTCGGCATGGATGACGAGACGGGAGCAGGGGAGTATTTCTTCAAGTTGCAATGTGTAGGCGATCCGCTCGCGGTGGATCCAGCGCCGGTTGCGATGACCGCAGGCGCGGCTGCGGGCACGGTTTGTGGCGCGACCGATCTGGCGAACGTCACTTACAAACTGGTCCGGAATACGTTCGACTCGAACCTCACGATTACGGAAGCTGAATCCCTCTTCTCCACGCCTGGGCTCTCCGTCGCCATTCCTGGGGCGCAGTATCGGACGGACGGAGTCCATCGCGGGTTCGAGACCTCGATGCTGACCGGTCCTGGCCCGATGGGAAAAGCCGGCAATGAGCGGATGATCCTCATCGTCAAAGCCGGAATCTCATTCACGTACTACAACGTCGATCTCACGCCGCTCGTGCAATGAATGGCCGGCTGCTCCGGCCTAATTCAAGCAGGCGCAAAGACGTCTCACCCCTGGCGCCTTTGCCGCCTGCGTCGTCGCCGGCGCGACCACGTGATGCGGCAAGCCTTCGGCGTCGAAGGAGCAGCCGACGCCCGCCAAGCCGGAATCGCTGCCGAGCACGAAAAGATCCTCGAACAACAGGACGAGCGCGCTGCATTCGTTGACGTCGCCGCCGCTGCCGATCGTGTCGATCGTCTCGGGGCGCGTGCCTCCGAGCGTCGCGCAAACTTCCGTGCAGCTCTCGTTCGCGCCGCCGCGATAGTATTTGACGCCGTTGTAATTGGAGGCCGCATAGGCAGGCGCAGGGTTCGGCGCCGGCAAAGGCGCGGGAGTTGGCGCAGGCGTCGCCGTCGCGGCCGGCTCGGGCACGGCGACCGGCGCAGGTAAGGGAGCCGCCGGCACCGGCTCGGGCGCCGGCTCGGGCGCCGGCTCGGCGCGCACGGAAGGGCCGACCGGCACGCCCGCGCTGGCAAGACAGGCGCTCGCGCCCGCGCTCGAAGCGAAGCATGCGGAGAGCTTGCCGTCGGCCTCGAAGCCCGGCAGGACGTCGACGAAACGCGCGGCGATCTGCGTCGGCGCAGCGGCCGCGCCCTTGACGTCGGCGACGACGACCGCTTCGACGAACGCCTTGACCGGCACGACGAGCGTGACGTCGGCGCCGGTCGCCGCGGCGATCTCGCTCGCGCCGGCGAAGACGCGCCAGTGGACGTTCGTGACCGACTTCTGGTTCGGCACGTACGCAGAGCATTGCACCGAGACGGCGCCGGAGACCGTGACGCCGAGCCAAGAGCACGTCAGATACGAGCCGTTCATCCACACCGGAACGTCGGCCGTCTCCGCCTTGGCGTCGGCGTCCTTCGGCGCGGAGCCTGAAGGCGGCGCCGCAGGCGGCGGGGCCGTGGTACGGCCGACTTCCTTGCCGATGAAGCCGGGCGCGCCGGCGCAGGCAGAGGCGATACTGGCAATGAGCGCGAGTCTAATGGCGTGACGCATGCTGGTTTCCTCTAGTCCCGAGCCTCGGCGGCCGCGCCGCTGACGCAAAGGAGGTGGCGGCTCTTGAAGAGCGAGCTGCACGAATGATCGTGATCGGTCGTGGGGTCTTGGTTTTCTTCATTGCCTTCGTGGTCGTCGTCGTTTGGGCCATTCTCGCGCAGGCCCATCCCGCAAATTTCGCTCGTCTCGGCCTCTAGGAGGCGGCCGAACTCGTCGAGGCGCAAGGGCTCGGCGAGCGCCTTCTCCCAGAAGGCGTCGGGCGTCGCGATTAGCTGCCCGAGCGTGTCGACAACCGGCGCCGACAGCACGATCCGCATTCTCGCCTTCGCCTCGTCGCCATCGACGAGCGCCCGCCAACCGGATTCGGCGCGGCCGGCGGCCTCGGCGCGGCCGGCGCAGCTCGCGTCGGGCTCGCGCAGGAAGCGGTACGTCGCGCTCGTCAGGAATGCGACGTGCACTGCGGGGTCGGCGTTGCCGCGCGGCGCCTGCGTCTCGCCGAAGACCGCCGTCCCCGCGAACATGCCCTGCCAACGTAGGATTCCCGGATGCGGCGCCAGATCCGCGCGCGCCGTCCACAGGAAATGCCAACGGCCTTCGGCCGCAGGGCGAACGTCGAGGTGCTCGACGCTGCCGTCCTCGCTGACGTGCGTCACCGCGAGCTCGGTGAACGCGCCTTGCAATGGCACGCCGCCGCTGGCGATCATGGCACAACCGAACGTGCGCATGTTCGGGTCCGCCTTCTCCGGCGGCGGCGTGCGCTCGAGCCCGCAGGCCAGAAACGCGCCGACGACTAATTGCGGCTCATCTGCGGTCTCTTCCTCTAAGTCTTGCTGCTGCAGCGGGCTCGGCGAAGTCTCGGGCGCCGCGGGCGTGGCCGCCGCCTTCGCGTCGCTCGTTCGAGCCTGCCGCTTCGCCGCCAACGCCGCCTGCGTGCCGTTGCAGCCGGCGAGGCCCAAAAGATGGCTTAGGGTCAAAATGAGCGGTGCGTTGCGCACGTGGACTCCTGCGGAGGCGGGGTGGCCGGCGAGCCGACCGAGCGGTTCCTCGGTGCCGCTCAGCCGAGCGCTGAGCCGGACGCGAATCGCCAAAGGCCGAGGCCGCTTAGCGGCGGCGATTTCTCCGGACGGCGCGACCGCGGCGGAGCGGGAGCCGCATTTGAGGGCAAGCCCCGGACACGGCTAGGCCTTGACCTGCGGGCGGTCACGCAAGCTGCGATTTCGGCCGAGAGATCGCCATGAAACGCATCGAAAACGAGTCGCTCGCGATGCGCCCGGCGGCTCACGGCTCTCGCCCGTATCAGTCGTCGTCGTCACGGTCGATCCGCTGCGAGCGGCCCGCACGGCTTGACGCCGCGCTCACGACTTCTTGCCCCAGATTTTTTCGAGGTACTGGTCGCGGCCCGAGTTGTGCCTGTAGTACTTGTAGCGGATCGGATTCTTCTTGTAATAGTCCTGGTGATACTCCTCGGCCGGGTAGAACGGCGCGGCCGGCCGGATCTCGGTCGCGACCTTCTTGCCCAGGACGCCGGACTTTTCCAGCGCCGCGATCGAGGCCGCCGCGGCTTGGCGCTCGGCATCGCCGGCGACGAAGATTGCCGGCTTGTACGGCTCGCCGCGGTCGACGAACTGACCGCCCGCATCGGTCGGGTCGATCGAGTGCCAGAACGTGTCGAGGAGCTGCTCGTAGCTCACCTTTTTCGGGTCGTAGATGACCTGAACGACTTCGAGGTGGCCGGTACCGCCGGCGCCGACCTGCTCGTAGGTCGGGTTCACCACCGTGCCGCCGGCGTAGCCGGAGAGGACCTCGCGGACGCCGTCCAACTTCTCGAAGGGCGGCTCCATGCACCAGAAGCAGCCGCCGGCGAAGACGGCTTTCGCTTCAGCGCTGGCGCTGCCGCCGGTGTTGCCGCCGGTCGGTGCGGCCGGGGCGGCGGCGAAGAGCTTCACGTACTCGCCGTAACCCTCCGCCGCGAGCTTGTCCTTCGGGATGAAGCGCAACGACGCGGAATTCATGCAATAGCGGAGCCCGGTCGGTTTCGGCCCGTCGTCGAAGACGTGGCCCAGGTGCGAATCGGCCAGCTTCGAGCGCACCTCGGTGCGGACCGAGAGGAGGCTCTTGTCGACCTTCTCCGTCACCGCATCTTTGCTCAGCGGCCTGGTGAAGCTCGGCCAGCCGGTGCCGGAGTCGAACTTGTCGGCCGAGCTGAACAAGGGCTCACCCGACACGACGTCGACGTAAAGGCCTTCGGCGTGGTTGTCGTGGAACTCGTTCTTGAACGGTCGCTCGGTGTCGTCCTCTTGCGTCACGGAGAATTGCAGCGCGCTCAACTTTTTTTTCAGCTCGGCCTGCGAGGGCTTCTTGAAGCTCTTCGCGTCCCAGGCAAGGGCGGCGGGAGCGGCGAGCAGCAGGGCTAGGGCGAGGACGAGTTTCACGGGCATTTCCTTCCAGGCTCAAAGAATTCAATCGATCCGAGGATATGAACCGAGGACCTTCAGGTAGGTGGAGATCTCTTTCAGGTGCTCCACGGCGCGGTGAACGGGCTCGTCCGCGTAGGCGCCCGCGACGTCTAGGTAGAAGAGGTACTGCCACGGACTGCCGGGAAGCGGGCGCGACTCGATCTTGTAGAGGTCGATGTCGCGGAGCGCGAAGACGGCGAGGCCCTTGTGCATCGCTCCGGGCGCGTTGCGGAGCGAGAAGACGAGCGAGGTCTTCATCGGCGCGCGCGATTTTTTCGCGCCGGGCTGGGCCTTCCGGCGCGCCGTCAGCTTGCGGATGACGAGGAAGCGCGTGAAGTTCGCCTCGTCGTCCTCGATGCCGCGCGCCAGCGCCAAAAGCCCGTAATTCTCGGCGGCGCGGCTCGAGGCGACGGCTGCCAGGCTCGGATCCCCGGTCTGGGCGACGTAGCGCGCGGCGCCCGCGGTGTCGAAGTAGGGCACGAGCTCGATCTTCCGCTGCTTCGCCAGGAAACGCGCGCACTGTGACAGCGCCTGAGGATGCGAGAGCACGCGGCGGATCGTCTTCAGAGTCGCGCCTTTCGGCGCCAGCAAGTTGTGCCGCACGCGCAGCTTCAGCTCGCGCTCAATCCAGACCTCGTGCTTGCGTAGGAGGTCGTAATTCTGATGGACGCTCCCCGCCAGCGAGTTCTCGATGGGGATCATGCCGGCTTCGATTCGGCCCCGTTGGACCGCCGCGAAGACGCCGGCGAAGTCGGCGAACGGCCGGGCTTCTGCCCGCGCGCCGAACGCCTGGCGCAGCGCCTCCTCGCTGTAAGCTCCCGGCTCGCCTTGGTATCCGATCATCTGGTGGCGCCTCCCCTTCCGTCACTATAAGCTCCCTGACTGCAAAATGAAATTCCGCCGCGTCTACATCGAGATCACCAACGTCTGCAACCTGGCGTGCAGCTTCTGTCCGCCGGTCGAGCGGGCCAAGCGGGTCATCACGCCGGCGCAGTTCGACAAGACCTTGGACGAGGTCCTGCCGCTTACGGATGAGATCGCGTTGCACCTTATGGGCGAGCCGCTCGGCCACCCGCGCTTTCGCGACTTCATCCGGCGCTGCGGCGAAAAAGGCGTGCGCGTCTTCCTCGTCACGAACGGCACGTTCTTCCGCGAGGAGCTGCACGACACCCTGCTCGATCCCGTGATCCGGCAGGTGAACGTCTCGCTCCACAGCTTCGCCGCGAACTTTCCGGGAACGTCGCCCGACGAATATCTGGCGCGCGTGTTCGCGCTGACGCGCGCGGCGCTCGCGCGGCGGCCGGATCTCTACGTCAACCTGCGTTTGTGGGATCTCGCCTGCGCGACGTCTTTCACCGCGGAGAACACGGCGCTGCGTGAAGGCGTCGAGCGCGAGTTCGGCATCTCTCTCGACGCTCGGGCGATCGACGTGCGCCGCCGCAAAAACCTCCAGCTTTCCGGGCGCATCTACCTGCACTTCGATTCGCGCTTCGTGTGGCCGTCGCCGCGGGAGCCCGTACGCGCGCAGAAGGGCTTCTGCCACGGCCTTTCCTCGCACGTCGCGATCCACACGGACGGGGCCGTCGTGCCGTGCTGCCTCGACAAGGAGGCGGTGATCCGGCTCGGCAACATCCACGAGACGCCTTTGACGGAGATCCTCGCGAGCCCACGGGCCGAGGCGATGCGCGCCGGATTTCGACGCGGGGAGCTGGTCGAGGACCTGTGCCGGCGCTGCGACTTCGCCAAGCGCTTCGATCGCAAGTCTAAGACTTCGATTTAGCAGTGATTAATTGAAGGGGTCTCAAATTCTTCGGCGGGCACGCCGATCCCTTCCGGGCCACACGGATGCCTAAGGAAGGGAAAGCGCATGCTTATTCGCAAAATCCTCGCAGCGGTCACGCTGGTCACGCTCGCCACCAGCTGCAACGGACTCATCCCGGAAGGGTCGGACGACAAGGACGCGAAGAAGCAAGACGGCTCAGGCTCGGAAGAGAAAGCAAAGGACGACGGCAAACCCGTCTCCGAAGGCCTGGCGCTCACCGGCTTCGCCTTGAAAAAAGGCGACGTCAAGCCGGACAAGGAGTTGGACTTCCCGGTGTCGCGCTTCGTCATCCAGGTCTTGGACGAGCAGGACGGTCCGGTCGTCGGCGCGAAGCTCACGATCATGCGCTACGCCGCCAAGGGCGACGGCAAGCTGAAGCGGAAGGACTCCGTGACGGAGGAGAACTCCGGCTCGAACGTCTTCACGCTCTTCATCTCCGCGGGCCGCGACTACAGCATCGGCGCCGAGTCCGCACAGGGCAGCGTGCAGAAGCAGATCGTCTTCAGCTCGTCGAAGCCCGTCGACGTCAGCTTCCCGCTCACCGTCCTCGCGGCCGGCTCGGCGGAGCCCGCCACCCTGCCCGGGAGCGTCGATCCGGCGGATCCCGGCTTCGAGCAGCGCGGCCTGAAATTCTGCGACATCGGCTCCGGCAACTTGCGCGGCGACATGAAGGATCTCGCGGAGGTTCTCGTGAAGTACGAGGTCGAAGGCGGCAAAGCGCTCGCCGAAGCGCTCGCCTCCGGCGCGGAGCCCTACCGCTGCTACTCCGGCAAGGAGTTTCCGCTCGTCCACGTGCTCTTGAAGGGCGCGCAAGGCAAGTTCGAGATCACGTTGAAGGACGTCTCGAAGATCGGGCCCGACTACTACTACGGCTGGGACGGCCTGGCGCTGCCGAAGCCGGAGCCGGCTCCGTGCAAGGAGACCGACTGCTTCAACCCGCCGCCGACGCCGGAGCCCGCGTTCCTCGGCGCCTCCTTGAAGTTCTGCGACACCGCCCGGTTTTCGAAAGCGCGCTTCGAAGAGTACGACCGCTTCCTCGCGATCTTGAACGACAACATGCCCGAGATGTACATGAAGCTGAAGGCGACCCACGAGAAAGGCTTCACCGTCGAGGAGTGCCGCTCTGGCAAGGACTTCCCGACCGTGTACGTCAAGTTCGGCGACGGCGGGGAAGAGAAGTTCGACGCCTCGGCGCTGAAAGATTACTACGCCGCCGGTTCTCCCGACCAGCCGCCGCCGGCGCCGGGCCTCGTATCGACGAGCTTCAAGTTCTTCGTCGAAGCCAGTAAGGAAGGCAACTTTCAGCTCTTCCAAGACGCTCCGGCGCTGTGCGGCGTCATCGACTACAGCACGGGCAAGACTTGCGACGCCGGCAAGACCGCGGGCGGCTCGGTGCTCTGCGCCGACGGCGGGAAGTTGCCGCTCACGGCCAGCTGCGGCGACCAGGATTCGAAGAAGCAGGAAGCGTTGGCCCTCTGCAAGGACGCTTGCTCCAAGCCGGTCCTCGACCTCAAGTGGGCGAGCGGCGCCGAGCAAATCGGAGAGCTCGACGGCGGGCACATCTATTTCGGCCTGGTCTTCGACGCCGAAGGTAAGCGGATCGGAGACTTCGGACCGATCAAGGCTGGACAACCGGTCGAGCAAAAGTTCTAAGATGCGCCCGGTCGCGCCGCTCTCAGTCGCTCTCGCGTGCCTCGCTCTCTCGGGCGGGGCGCGCGCGGCGGGGAAGACCTGCGCGGAGTTTCGCGCCGGTCTGCCGAAGGCGCTTCTGCAGGATTTCGTCGAGGTGCCGGAGGACTGGAAGAATCCCGCGGGCGCCAAGCTCAAGATCTTCTACTACGGGAAGAAGCCTGCGGCCGAAGAGACGCCCCTCGTCTTCTTCAACGGCGGCCCGGGCGAATCGAGCCACGAGAGCTACGCCGCGTTCGAAAAGTCCGCCGAAGGGCGCGCCCTACCCCTGATTTATGTGGATCAGCGCGGCACCGGCTGTTCTTCCCCCTTTCCCACGGGGAACGACGTCGCTGCCTTGACGCGCATCCTCAAGTACGGCTCGACCGCGATCGTGAAGGACGCGGAGGCGATCCGGAAGAAGGTGATGAGCGGCAAAAAGTGGCGCGCCTTCGGCCAAAGCTACGGCGGCTACATCGTGCATCGTTATCTAGAGGTCGCGCCGGACGGGCTTACGGCCGCGTTCGCGCACGGCGCCGCGATCTACCAGGACGACGGCGACTTCACGCGGCTTAGGCTCTTGGCGCAGAAGCGGTCGGCGGAGCTCTTCTTCGTCGCCTACCCTCTCGCCAAGGCCTCCTTGATCAAGGCGAAGGCGCAGATCACCCCGAAGACCTGCTTCCAGGACAAGAACATGAAGATCTGCGGGCCGGCGGTGCTCGACGCCCTGGTCTACTACCTCGGCTTCGAGACGGTGTGGCCCGATCTCAACGGCCTGATCCAGAATCTGGCCGCGAACCAGAAGACGGTCTTGCCGGGCTTCGTCAAGGAGAACATCCTGACCGAGCGCTCCTCGATCCTCCTGCCGGCGAGCGTCATCTCGCTCATCGAGGCGCCGATCGTGGCGAAGGCCGACGAGAGCAAGAGCTCCTGTGACGTCGCGCTCGGCCGCCTCAGGGCCGCGGGTGAGAGGCCCGAGACCTGGCTCTTCAACGAATGCCGGTACATGGCCGCCATCGTGTCCCTCGCTCAGCCCTCGAACGACGCGCTTTCCCAGACGACCTACATCCCCGAGCCCTTCTCCCTGGGCGCGGTGATCGCCAACTTGAAAGCCCGGCCGACGCTCAAGTTCCACCTCTACGCCAGTAAGAACGACCCGATCGTGCCCGCCGGCGCCTTCATCGACGAGGCGAAGCAGCTCGGGACCTTGGTGCGCTTTCGCTACCTGAAGGCCAGCTCGCACGACGGCTTTCTCACCGAACCCCGGGTTTTTCAGGACCTGGCGCCGAAAAAGCCGAAAAAGAAGGGCAAATAGCTGTACGCCGCGGTCCGGTTCCTGCGTACACATCCGTTCTCACGAGGCGCATTGCCCCGGCCCACGCCGTAAAAGCGCAGTATCCTTCGTGTAGGACCTTCGTTCCCCCCCCTCGGAGGCCTAAAGGCCGGGACAGTCGCTCGCAAGACGACTCATCCCGGCTCATCTCATTCCGGCGCGGGCTCGCTCAGCGGGAAGGCGTTGAAGCCGACGCGCACGAGGCAGTCCGGAGTCTCACTCTTGATCAGGGCGTTGATCTGGCCGAGGAGCTTGCGGATCTTCGGCAGGTGCCTTTGCATTGCGGCGCGCTCGGCCGGGATGATCATGGCCTGGAAGTGCGCCTCGTCGCGGCGGCCGACCCAGCGGCGCACGTGCCGGGCGGATTGGCCCATGGCGTAGCGCAGGCACTGCTCCGAGAACTCCGGGTCCAGATGCACGGGGTAAACGAGCAGTGATTTAGGAGTTTGGTAGACGCAGGCGACGCTCTTCTTCAGGTGGCCGATGCGCTCCATGTAAACGAGCGCCTCCGCGATCTCCGCGTGGCGGTCCTTCGGAAAGCGGCGCTCGAGGTCCTTCCGAGTGAACCGCGGGCCCAGGAGCTGGAACGTCGAGGCCAGCTCGAACGTGAAGATGTTCGGCGGCTTTTCCGGCAAGGGCTTGTTGGCGACCTCCATCTTCAAGGTGGCGCGGGCCTCGAACACGGCTTCCGCGAGCCGCCGCCTTTCGGCCGGCTTCTCCGCGCGCTCATGCGCCAGGAGCGCCGAGGCGAGCTCCTTCACGCCGTCTCCGGCGCCGAGCGCTTCGAGGAGCGGCGTCTCGTACTTCGGGTGCAGGACGCGGCGGCCGCGCATGACGTCGGAGAGGTAGCCGCGCGAGGCGATGCCGGCGCGCTTCACGACCCAGGCGAGGGAGACGCCGCGCGTCGTCTTCTTCCGGTGCTCGAAGAGCGCGAGGAGGAACTCGCGGGCCGTCGCGGCTTCGGCGAGGCGCTCGTCAATGATCTCGATTCGCTGCGCGACGGCCTTCATGGGGCGATCTTAGCAGCTCATTGGCTGATGCAAAGGACGAATCCGCGGAGGGAGCAGCGCTCGAAATCGTCGGGGGCTTCGCCAGGATCCTCCGACAGGCGTGCGAACACGGTCTGGTCGGCAGCATAGGCGCGGCCGACGCCGCCTTTCACGTCTTTCGAAGAGCTCGTCCAGTCCTCGCAGTTGCCGGCGGCGACGTTCTGCACGCCGCCCGGAAGCGAGCCCGTCCAGCCGGAGGTGTAGACCGGGCCGAGCGGCGAGCCGGCTTTGCTGGTGATTCCAAGGTAGGCCTGCTTGAACTGCAGCGCGCACTCGCTGAAGAGGGAGTTGTGCCAGGTCCCCGCGTCGACCACGGATTCCGGCACCGCGAACTGCTCGTACCGGTTCTTCCGGTCGAATTCCGTGGTGCCGGTCTCGCCGAAGCGGTCGGCAAAGCGATCGATGTTCCAGAACTCGTCGGCGTTGCGAGCGACGACGAAGCCAAGGGAGTTGAACACCGGCTTGGTGACTTTGATCCGGTCCTTCGCGGCCTCGGCGGTCGTACTGACGATGGCCTTCCAGCTGCGGTTCTTCGCCAGGCCGTCGCCCGCTTCTTGGCAGGCGCGGTCGAATTCGGCGACGCCTTTGCCCGAGCGGTGTCTTTGCTGCGTGACGAACGCCAGATGGAAATCCTGCGCGAGGAAGGCGTCGGGCAAGGGCCAAACGCGGCCGGCCGGGACGCCCTCCGCGGGAAAGGCGGGAGAGGGTTTGCAGCCCGGCGCCTTCTCGCGGAACATCTCGAAGAGGACCTCGCCGGCGAGCTCGATCCACTCGATCGCGTCGACGCCGAAGGCCGGATCTTTGGTGTAGTCGTAGTCGAGCGCCTTGGTGTCGGCCGCGAGCTCTGCACCCAGAGGATCCTTGGCGCGGACGGTCACGGACTTGACGCGATCGCGCTCCGTCTTTCTCAGGTTGAAGCCGAAGTGCCAGCCGACCGCTTCGCCCGTCGGCACGACCTCTGGCTGACGCTTGGTGCCGTCGTCCAGCTCGATCTCGAGGACCGCCTCCGTGGGCGGCACGACGAGACGCGTCTGATCGGCCTTCGCCTTGTAGAGGCAGCCGAACGTCTCCGACTCTGCGTTCACGTTCGCCAGCGCCGAGATGCTCTCGAAGTTGCTGCAATCGACGGTAAGAAACGCCCCCGCCACGTTCGCCGCGCTCGTCGCGGCCGTGATCTGCTCATCGGCGGGCGTCGGGGCGGGCGCAGCGGCGGGTGCGACCGGTACCGCGCCGGTGCTTTTCGGCGCGCTTTCGGACTTCGTGCAAGCTTGCAGCAGCAAGAGCGTGGCGATGGAGCAATGCTTGAGGTTCATGCGGCTTTGGCCCTCGGTTTGTGCATCGATTCGACCCGACGCACGAGCTCGTGCCGCGTGCGGGTGAATTCCTCGGTCTCGAGCGCGTGGCCGTGGATCCCCCAGCGCTCCCAATCGCCTCGCGCAGCGGCCTCCGGCAAGGTCGAGCGGACGGCATCCGGCAAGGTCTTCAGCGCGCCGCGCAGCGCCGCGAGCACCGGATCGCCGCCTTCGGCGACGCACCAGTAGACGACGTCCCAGCCGTGCGCGGCATGGCGCCATTCGTCCTCGGCGATCTGGCGAAGGATCCCCTGGATCTCCTGGTCTTCGCAACGGCGCGAGAGCTTGGCGACCACACGGGCAGAAAAGCCTTCGTACAAGGCGCCGTCGATCAGAGAGTCGACGGCTAGCTTGGACAAAGCCAGCAGGCGTTGCGATGGAAGCATACGCGCCGTTTGCGCCTCGGGAAACGCGCTCGGCCGGAGCGTTTGCCCGTCGAGCGCGCGGGCGAGCGAAAAGCACAGCTCGGCGTGGCGGATCTCGTCGAGGGCGTCCCTGTTCGCAGCCGAGACGAGGTCCGGCGGCGCGCCGAGCGCCATCAGATCGAGGGTCAAGCGGGCAAACGCGGCGACGGAGGCGTGCTCGGTGCGGCCGTTCTCACGCCACTGCGCCGCAAGCCCGCGTCGCGTTGCGTCGTCGACGACCGGCGCGAGCTTCACGTGCGTCCAGCCGTCGTCGCGGCCGTCGAGGACGGGTAGCATCGCCTTGCCGAAGCGCCGCAGCTGGCGGCCGCGCGTGAAGCCGCCGCCGCCGGCAAAGGCCGCCATCATCAGAGTCGTCAGCGCCGATAGGACGAAGACGAGGCAATTGACGAGCTTCAGCGCGAGATGAGGGTGAAGCGACCCCTTGAAGGCGAAGTAGGCAGACGCGAACGACAGCGTGAGCCCGACCAGCTGCGCCGGCATCCCGGAGCTCACGAACATGACGGCGACGCAGGCCGCGAACGAGCCGAGCGCCGCGAGCAGGTAGCGACCGCCGCCCCACCTTGGGGGTTGATGCAGCCCAAGCTCGGCGAAGGTCTTGTCGAGGTCGGTCGGCCTGGTCGGGAGCTCGTCTTGATTCTTTGCTTCCATATTATACTGGTCGGCCAATTTAATAAAAACATTAGGTTACGCTTGATTTGCATTAGACATCTCTATAGAATGCGCGTGACTTTTAAAAGGAAACGCCCGTGCGGATTCAACAAATCGCCCTCGTCGCCCTCGTCATCTTCGTTAGCCTCGCCTCGCCAGCCCATGCTGCCGGCCTCGATTGCCTGTCCGGTCCGCCATCCGGCGCGGATTTGACCGCCTGGCGCCTTGGCGCCGCCACGGCCCTGAAGGAGGGCAGCGAGACCTTCGTCGCCGGCAAGATCAAGCAGTGCTTCCCGGCCGCCGTGCCGGCCTGCCTGACGCGCGCTTTCGATTACGCGACGCGCTTCGACCTCGCGAGCGCCGACGCCGACGTGACGCCAGAGACCGCCAGCGAAAAGAGACCGCCGGACGAGCTCCTGAGCTCGAGCGCCAATGGCCTCGAGTACGTGCTCCCCGAAAACATCGAGGCGCTGGCCGCCGAGAAAGGTTGGCTTGCCGTTCGCTACAAGAGTCGCCACGCGGGCGGCTTCGACAGCGGCACCCCTTCCCTCCTGATGGTCTACGTTCCAGGCGATAAGGTGACGCCGCCGGTCACTTACGATCGCTGGCTCAATTTCGCCCTGCCCGAAGACCATGGCGATGACGCTCTTCGGCCTCTGCCGCAAGCGCCCGTTCCCGGGGCGACGGCCTACGCGGCCGAAGGCAACGGCACCGGTCCATCGTTGCCGCGCACATTTACGATGGTGACCCTCGAGAAGAAGGCTGGCCCTCAGGCCGCGAAAGTCTTTTTCCAGAAGTTCTTCCGCGGGGGCAGCGGCAACGAGAAATTCCGCCCCGAAGCCAACTCGTCCTTGGGCGGCTGCTATTCCTGCCACCCAAACGGCCTGCGCGCGATCAGCCCGCTCGGCTACCACGTGCGTGAGGGCGAAGAGCAGCTGCCGGAAACGGCGTGGAAAGCCGTCGAGCAGATCAATGCCGCGATGGACGAAGGCGGAGGCAACGCCGCCGTCTCCTGGCGCGAGGCGTTCTTCGGCAACGGCAGTAAAGCGCTGCTGAAGCCGAAGGGCCAAGGTCCGATCGTCGGCCCGCTCGTGCCCTTGAACGGCCAAAGCCGCACCGAGGACTTCATCAAGAGCTGCATGGCGAGTCGTCCCACGGTGTTCGTCACCGACATCTTCGGCCGCGCGCCAGGTGTGGGCAATATTTACACGCTGTCCGAGCAGCCTTCCGTGCGTTGGGAGAAGGTGCGCGACTCGATGAAGTGCGCGACCTGCCACAACGACAAAGCCCGTGGCGCCATGAACGGCGCGACGGACTGGTCGCAGATCGACTTCAAGATCCTGGTCGACCAGTCGATGCCGCTCGGCGCGCACACCAACCCGCTCGAGCAGGAATCGGGCGCCGGCAGCGCCGTCATCGACGACTTGACCGGCGACGAGCGCATCGCTCTCGCCAACTGCCTGCAGGCGGAATTGGCGCTGGAGAAGCAGCAGCTCGTCAAGTGGCTGACCCAGACGAGCTGTCAATAACTGAGCCGAGGGCGCGGCGCCGACCAGCTCGGCGTGTCGCTGACGCCCTTAGAGGGTGTTTAAAAAGGCGCGGGACGTTGGTTTACGGTCCCGCGATCCGCAACCGCTGACCGCTTGCGGCATTCCGCGGTCCGTGCTCCGCCGACCGCTTTCTGCCTGCCGCTGACGGCATGCTGCTAGCCGCATGTCCGTGCTCCGCGCTGCCGGCCCAACCATTTTC
>JANOTL010000220.1:0-3115 GCA_031416315.1 Pseudomonadota bacterium | reverse complement strand
AGAGGCGTACCCGGCGGCCAGTGTTGCCGCGTCGCTCTGCATGCCACTTCTTCCGAGCTGCCCCCCATGATGGTGCCGGGAAGCGGCGGCGCAGGTGTAATCGCCGAGATCCCTCGCTCCGCTCGGGATAGACCCTGGCGCGAAAGCGCCAGGGTCTAACTAGAATAGGCGGGCGGCCGTTCGTCGGCGAGGAGAATCATTCATGCTCGAGCGCGCTTCGCTGATCCTGATCGCCCTCGCGCTCCACGCCTGCGTCACGCCGGAAGCGCCCTGGACGATCATCTACGGCAGCCAAGGATCTCCCGCGACGACCCAGTCGCTTCGGCGAGCGTCTTCTTCGCGCGGCACGTCGGCAAGAGCGTAAAGATATTTTGCAACGGCACCGTCGTAGCGCCGGACGTGGTGCTGACGGCGGCGCATTGCCTCGAAGACCTGAGGGACGTGTTCGTCGGCGACGATCCGACGGGCGAAGGTGGCGCGACGATCGTGCGCGTCGTCCTGCATCCGAGCTACGAGCCCGGCGTACGGACTCTGAGCCACGGCGATGCGGGGCAGCGCCTTGCGCTCATGCAGAGCACTGCGGCCGTCGCGGCGTGGCTGCGTGCTCAGTTGCCATCACTGGCGCCCCAATCGTAGTCGAGAACTTGGATACCCTCGGGAATTTGTCCTAAGCCTCGCCGACAAGAGACCTGGCGGCATAGCGGCGTTGGTACGAAGGCGTCATCGACGTTTCCCATCTTGCCTCTCCGTACCTTCGAGGCTTACTGTTCCGATGATTTCAACTCAGGAGTCTCCAATGAACATGACCTTTTACTACGCGCCCATGTCCACTGCGAGCGTCACCGCGCTGGTGATCGAAGAGCTCGGCCTCAAGCCGAAGGTCGTGAAGATGGACCTCAAGGCCGGTGACACGAAGAAGCCGGAGTTCCTGAAGCTCAATCCGAACGGCATGGTGCCGGTCGTCGTCCTCGACGACACGCCGATCTTCGAATCCGCCGCCATCACGATGCATCTCGGCGAGACCTTCGGCGTCGAAAAGAAGCTCTACCCCGCCGCGGGCCCGAAGCGCGCGGAAGCGATGAAATGGCTCACCTGGTGCCACGTCACGCTCGGTGACTCGATCTATCGCTGGGCGCGGAACACCATGGAATGGGTCCCGGCCCCGGAGCGCAATGCCGCCGCCGGTGAATCGGCCAAGCGCGAGATGCAAGAGCGCCTCGCCATATTCGACAAGAACTTGGCCGGCCGCAAGTTCCTCACCGGCGACGAGTACACGATCGTCGACGGGCACATCAACTCGATGATGGACTGGGTTCGCCACATGAAGGCGGATTTCTCGGCGTACACGCACTTGAACGCCTGGGCGACTCGTTGCGCGGAGCGTCCGGCTTACAAGAAGATCAACGCGCAAGAGATGGGCTGAACGAAGATGACGAGCTTCTCGCCCCCCATGTGGAAGACGCGAAGCTCGTCGCCGAGTCGGTTCAGTTCGCTTGCCAGACGCCGTTATTCTGGGTGTCTGCTTCGCATGCTTCCTGCATCGCGGGCGAGAAGCCGACGTAGTAGTTCTTGACCGAGGTGTAGTCGGCGCCGAGATTGCCACCGTTCGTGCAAGTGGCGACGACACCCGTCGGGCACGTGCCGCCGGTGATCCAGACGCCGCCCATGACGGGGCAGCTCGACTCTAGCGTCGACGCGATGTTGGCGAAGTACGAGCCCTTGTAGTCGATGCACTCGAAGCCCGGGGACGCCGCCTTGTCGCAGACGCCTGGGCCGGCGGACGGCGTCGTAACCGGATCTGGAGTCGTCGGGCTAGTCGACGCCTGCGGCGCGACGTACTCGATCTGCGCGTCGGCGGCGGTCGGGGTGTAGCCGGCGGCAGCCGCGAACCATTCGCCCTTTTCCTTGGCGCAGCCCGCTGCGACGTCTTCCGCATTCGCGGGAGCCGCGGCGGTCGAGTAATACGTGCTGATCGTCTCGAGGTCCGTGCCTTTGTAGTAGACGCAGGCGCCGATCGCGCCTTCGGATGCGCAGGGTTCCTGCTTCAGGGTCGACCCGAGCTGTTCGCAGCTGGCGACGAAGCTCCCAATCACTTCGGCGGTCGCGAACTTTTTGCCCCAGTAGTTTTGACAGATGCCGACCGTGGGGATGTTGCAGGTACCGGCGCTCACCAAGCCGGTCGCCGCGGAAGGGGTTTTCGGAACTTCGGGAAGCGCGGCTTTCGCTGCTTCAGCGACGTTGCCGGCCTTCACGACCTCAAGCGAGCCCGGGACGGCGACGGTGCCGCAATAATACAGCTGGAAGGTGCCGAACCACTTCGAGGCCAAGGTGCCGGACTTGCCGGTCGCATCGACGGCGAGCGCGGCGTTGCGCCAGACGAGGAGCTCGCCGGCGGTGGACTTGGCAAAGACGCAGAGGTTCGTCGGGATCTTCTCGACGGCCCCGAGCGCGAGCGCCGCAACGGTGAGGTCGATGGCGAGGGTCAGCGGCAGAAGCGCTTGCGGCGTGGCAGCGCCGGCTTTGTCGGTCGCGGTGACGGAGAGCGCGCCGGAGGCCACGGAGACTTCCGCAGCGGTGGCGAACTCGGCGGGCGCGGTGGCGGGCGCGGCGGCGATGGTCGAGCCTTCCGCCATCGCTCCTGCAGGAACAGTGACGGTGGCGCCGGTCACGGTCAACGTGAAGGGCTTGGAGAAGTCCTGCGCGCCGACGACCGTCGTCGGGGTCGTCGCGGGCGGCGGCGTCGCCTTCGCATCAGTGGAGCCCGAGTCGCTCGCGGGTCCGCAAGCATTGAGCATGCTTACGGAGAGGATCGACGCTGCAACGAGAGGACGCATACGCATGACCGGAACTCCTTGTCCGTTTGTTCGCAATGACATCATGCCATCGGGACGGAGGTGGCCAGAGGTGAGCAAAAACTCGCTAACGGCAAAAATACCGTCTAGTTAGTCTCTGGCGCGAAACGCGCCAGAGACTATCCTGAGGAGCAAAGCGACGAAGGATCTCGGCGATAACCAACTGATTCGATTGACGCGGTGAGATCCTTCGCTGCGCTCAGGCGGAGCGGAGCGAGGGATCTCGCGGCGCTACCCATAGCGTCCGTCACGCGACCCTCGCT
>JANOTL010000219.1:0-12424 GCA_031416315.1 Pseudomonadota bacterium | reverse complement strand
TTCGCGCGTGAAGCGGTGGCGGCTAAGGAGGCCGTCGAACGGGTCCGGTTGGGCTTGCGCCTCGTTCGGGCAGCTATCGTGCACCCGTTCTTGTCTGTCGGCATCGAAGGCAGATGGCGACGTCAATGTCGCATTCAAGATCACCTCATTGCGAATCTCACACACGACCGGCTCTTCGGAGTAGGCGTAGACGTTGATCGAGTTCATCGCGAAGGCCCCATCGACCCCTTGTAAGATGTCAAATGTCGAATAATGTCCCGGCATCTTGGACGCCGGAGCGCCGACGTCCTCTAGCGGCAGGAGCTTCGACGGCGAACAGCCTTAAACTCGTTCGCAGAGAGGTTCGTACGTGCTCAGGCGAAATGGAACGCGAAGGCAGGAGGCGCCGACGGCCGCGATGAGCGCCTCGGCCCGCTTCGGAGCCATGCAAGCGAGGCCCGTCAAACCCGACGAGAAGTCGTACGCAGCCAGCAAGAGTCTCCGGCGGCGCTCGTCGATGCCCGCGGAAAGATACGATTGGCGGCAGGCTGCGTGCGCCGCGACGCCCGCATCGGGCGTCGGCGTGTCGACGCCTTCGACCTCGGGACAGATCTGCCTGGAATGGAAGATCGTCTCGTCAAAGTGAGCGAGCTTGATGATGGCCGCGTTTTGCGCGGAGGCGTCGGCCGCGAGAAACTCGGCACGGCAGTCCGCGGGCTTCGCGGGCTCAGACCTCGCTGCGTCCGGGCAAAGTGGCAACACGTTAGATAGGTAACCTGACAGCTCGACGTTGGCATCATGAGTCCATCCTCGGTCTGCTCGCCATGTGACGCCGATCGCCTCAATAGCGTATGAAAGACTAAAGCAAAGCGGATTCAAGGCGTTCGGCGCATCACCGAGGCACTCGGTGAAGTCGGGGGGCGCCGAAGAGGGCGCGAGTGTCTCGAGGTCGATCGAACGGCCGAAGAACAAGGAAGTTTCGCGCAAAACGAAACAAAATTCGACGCCTGCGCCTTCACCTCGACACACGTAGAGGTCGTCTGGCTGGCGCGGGCACGACTCAAGCAACGTCTCGAGCGAGGAGTACTTGGCTTCTTGCAAGACTTTTTGCATGTGATCCACCCGACGGAGGACTTCGTCTCGGGGGCGACCCTTGAAAGGACCGTCGGTCCGCGGCGCGCAAGCGGCCTCGGTGCATGGCCCTTTATAACCGAAGGAACGTGTTGCTTTGTAAACACGCTCAACTTCTGAATCGAAAAACGCTGCAGCGATGGTTTCTAGGGAGGCGGTCAAGGTTTCCGCGGAGGTTTCGTCGACCTCGAAGCGCTTGCCGTCGAGCAGGAAGTGTTGGTCGAGGCGGTCGTCTTCGGCGGCGTGGCATTGGTCGTATTCCGCCTGTGAATACCAAATCTCGACTTTGCGCTGGCTGCCGTCGACGATCCGCTCGTGAAAATAGTAGGGGGCCAACTCGGGCGTTGGCCCCGCGGGCTCATCAATCCACGTCCCGTACCAGTTACCGGTGAATGACGCGGAGAGGTCGGTCGGCTTGGCCGCGAAGCGCGCCGCCAGCTCTTCTACGGTCACCAAAGCCGTACTGGTCGGCTCGAGGCTTCCTTTGGGAAGCTGATTTGCTGCCGACGCGAGCTTGAGGTCGACGATCCCTTCGCTGACGTTCAGCAGGGTCGCGTCGCCGAGGATGATCGCATCGAGCGTCGTGCCGCGACGAAGATTGCAAGCGATTGACGCCGCCCCCATCCCAGGGCAGCTCAACGCAAAAGTTCCAGCGCGCGGCGCCGTCGGCTCTACCGGTGCGGAGCACGTCTTGCGCTGAGCATCGAGCGTGGCGCATTCGACGGAATACGGGACCGCAGTCTCCGCGGCCTCGCCATCGACGAGGGTGAGCGTCGTCGCGACCGGCGCGATAACCTCGAGGTCGTCGGCCGTCTCGATCGTCCCGCGGACTTCGATGTCACGCGAGGTCGACGCGGCAGTAGCGGCCGGCGCAGGCGCGGCTTCTGGCGCCGCATCGGGAGGTGCCTGGGGGCCGTCGACGTCGCCGATGCCCTTCGGACCACCCGGAGCGCCGTCCTTGGGCTTGGCGGAGCAGGCCGCTCCTACCAGAGCCAACAGGAACCAGAGTGGAGCAAGTCTCGCCACGCGCCCTCCCTTGATGCAACTTCTTCGGCAGGAGCTCGGCAAACCTTTGGCGGAGAGAGTGTATGCCGCTGTTACGACAGGAAGATCGCCAAGAATCGGACCGTGGTTTATCGTGGAGTCATAGCTGAGCCCCTCACGACTTCGAAGCCGAAAATGGCGTCTCGGCTGGCGCCGTTCGTCGCGGGCGCGGCCGCGTTCGCGCGACGTTTCGAGGTACGGCTCGCGATAGCCCTTATCACCGCCGCGGCCCTCGCGAGCGCTACCGGTGCGGGCGCGTATCTCGAGCGCACGGCGTTCTACCATCCGTACCTGAAGTTGCGCGCGGCGGTGGGGCTCGCGCCGGATCTCGACCCGCGCGTGCGCTTCATCTTTTTGGACGACCGATCGTTGCGGCATCGGCATGGTGTTTCAGAACTACGCCGTTTGGCCGCACATGACGGTCTTCGAGAACGTCGCCTTTCCTCTGCAGATCTCAAAGCCGCGGACGGGTGACGCCGAGCTTTCGCGAAGGGTGAAGGAGGCGCTTGGGCTCGTGCGTTTGGAAATCTATACGGAGAGGTATCGGCTGACGGCGAGCCGGAGGCTTTGTACGCCGAGCCGCCGAACGACTTCGTCGCGGAGTGCCTCGCCGGCGGGCAGGTACTGGCGACCGGCGGGCGCGCGTATTTGCCGCGGCGGTGGCGGGTGATGGCGGCGGGGAGCGGTACCGAGGGCACGCGGATTGCCGCGAAAGTCGAAGCGCGGATCTTCCGCGGCAACGAGTACGAATACTTCGCGGCGACGCCGGTGGTCGCGGGGTCGTTGCGCTTTTTCACGGAAATGAAGCTCGAGGCTGGTGAGGCCGTCGAGCTGTCTTACCGCGACTGAGTTTTATTGGCGCGTGAATCGGTAGCGAACGAACAAGCCGTCGCTGTAGCCCGGTCGGGCCTGCATTTCATGCGAGCACTGCTCTTGCTCCCGAATCTGGTGATCCGCATCGAAGGCGGTCTTCGAGGTTGCGGTCGCGTTAAAGACCGACTCATACCGGCTCTCGCATTCGACAGGTTCGTAGTCGGGCGGCGCGAGGTCGCTATATTTGATGCGACGAATCGAGTTCATCGCGAAGGCCCCGTCTACACCTTGCACTAGGCCCATGGTTGAAGCGTATCCCATCATGTCCTCCAAAGGAGCGCCGACATCGCGCAACGGCAAGAGCTTCGAGGGAAAGCAGCCGTACTGGGCAACGCAATCTGGGTCGAGGATGCTCAGGCGAAACGGAAGGCGAAGGCAAGACACGTCGATGGCCGCAACGATTGCTTCGGCCCGCTTCGGAGCAATGCACGCGAGGTTCGGCCAAAACGACAGCATCCGTTGCGCCGACAGGGTGAGTCGACGACGGCGCTCATCGATACTCGCGGCCATGTACGATTGGCGGCATGCGACGTTTGCCGCGATGCCCGCGTCTGGCGTTGGGGCAGAAAAGACGGGTTTGACGCCCGGACATATCTGGCTGCCGTAGAACAAGCCTTCATTCAATTCAATAAGCCCGGTCACCGCAGCGTCCTGCTCGAAGGGGCTCGCCGCGAGAAATTCAGCGCGGCAGGCGACCGGCTGCGCGGTTTCCGAGCTCGCCTCGACTGGGCAAAGCCGTAAGGCGTCGGATAGAAACTCTTGCGGCACGACGCTCGCATCGAGGACCCACCGTTGGCCTGCCTGCCATTTGACGCCGATCTCGGCCATGGTCGGTTGCAGCACCTGGCAGATTGGATTCAAGCCATTCGGCACGTCCCCGAGGCACTCGGTGAAGTCAGGGGGCGTGGCGAACGGCGCCAATGTCTCTAGGTCTACCGTGCGACCGAAAAGCCAGCCGACCTGATAAATCAGTTCAAGACAAAACAGGTTAGTGGTGCCGATGTCGCGACACACCGACAAATCGTCCGGCGGACGCGGGCAGCTCTCGAGGGCAGTCTCGAGCGAGGTGGCCATCGCTTCAATCATGGCAAACTGCATGAAGTCCAACTGCCTAAGGACCTCGTCCTTGGGGCGCCCCTTAAAGGGCCCCTCGGTCCTTGGCGCGCACCAGTCCCCAGTACAGGCCTCTCCGTTGAAAAGATTCGAGACCTTGAACGAGCGCTCGACGTCTGGGTCAAAAAATGCCGCAGCAATCGATTCGACCGAGGCGGTCAAGGTTTCCGCGGAGGTCTCGTCGACGTCGAAGCGCTTGCCGTCGAAGAGGAAGTGTTGGGCGAGGCGGTCGTCTTCGCCGGCGTGGCATCGATCGTAAGCCGCCTGCGAGTCCCATATCTCGATCTTGCGCTGGGTGCCGTCGATGCTCCGATCGCGGAAATAGACCGTGGACGACTCAAGGGATTCCTCTGCGGGCACCTCGATCGGCGTGATCAGCCAGTTGCCCGTGAACGACTCGGAGAGGTCGGTCGGCTTGGCTGCGAAGCGCGTTGCCAGCTCATCCACCGTAGCCAGCGCGGTACTAGTCGGCTCAAGGCTCCCTTTGGGAAGCTGATCTGCCGCCGACGCGAGCTTGAGGTCGACGATCCCTTCGCCGACGTTCAATAGGGACGCGTCGCCGAGGATGATCGCATCGAGCGTCGTGCCGCGACGAAGGTTGCAAGCGATCGACGCCGCCCCCATTCCGGGGCAGCTCAACGAGAAGGTTCCAGCTCGCGGCGCCGTCGGCTCTACCGGTGCGGAGCACGTCTTGCGTTGAGCATCGAGCGTGACGCATTCGACGGCATAAGGGACAGCCGTCTCCGCAACCGCGCCGTCGGCGAGGGTGAGCGTCGTCGCAACCGGCGCGATGACTTCGAGGTCGTCGGCCGTCTCGATCGTCCCGCGGACTTCGATGTCGCGCGAAGTCGCCGCGGCCGTAGCCGCCGGCGCAGGCGCGGCTTCCGGCGCAGCATCCGGAGGCGCTTGGGGGCCGTCGACATCGCCGATGCCCTTCGGACCACCCGGAGCGCCGTCCTTGGGCTTGGCCGAGCAGGCAACCAGCACGACGAACAAGATTGCGACGCCGATGGGCTTTGCCATGTGTGCTCCCTTGCGTGACTTATCGGCATAAACCCCGAAAACTGTCGGTGCCGTACGGACTCAAGGCCGATTTTGCCTGCGAGATCGCCAACAAACGCCCCTTGCGGTACAATTGGTGTCGATGAGCAAATCGCCCCAAACGAGCCGGCGAAGCGGTGGCTTCCGCCTCGCGCCGATCATTGCCAGGACCGCCGAGATCGCGCGGCGTTTCCCCGTGCGTTTGGCGGCGGTGCTGTTGGCAATGGCAGCGGCTCTAAGTCTCGGAGGGGCCGGCGACTATCTCAACCGGACCGCTTTCTATCATCCGTATCTCAAGGTTCGCGCGGCACTAGGCCTCGCGCCTTCACTCGACCCGCGCCTGAGGTTGATTCTTCTCGACGATAGGTCGCTGCACAAGCTCGGACGCCGACCGACGTTCGGTGAGTGGCAGGCGCTTGCCGACCAGCTTTTTTCCATCGGTTTCGAGAAAGTTCTTTTCGCTGATTTCACGCAACTGGCGGCGGAAGTCGGGTCAGTCTCACCGCGATCGCACGCCGGCCTCTTTGCCGGTGGGGTCGCGGCGTATCCGAGCGACGGGAATCCGCGCGGCATGGACCCGGATGATCTCCCCTCACGCTTGTTTGCGTCGAAGCCCGGGCCCGGGGTCGACGGCGTCGACGTCGCAAAGCAGGTGCTCGCGCCGGCGCCGGCCGTGCTCGGGGTCATGGATCGCATCGGCAGCCTCAACATTGTTTCAAGCGATGCCGTGCCCATCGGCTTTACGACGACGAAAGGCGCCTTCGTCCCGTACTTGGGCCTGCTCGCGGCGTCCGATGCCACCCTTGCAGCTTTGCCGCGTGCCGCTGGCGTCGCGCAATACTTCATCGATTTCGTGGAGGAGCGGTCCATTTACGCCGCGGCGCTGCCGGTCAGCGCGGCGTTCGGGCCTGACCTCAGGCTCGCCTCTGCCTTGAGCCCGCGCGTCGAAGGCAAGCTTGCCGGCGGAAAAGTCGCCCTGCTCATCCCGGACGCGCAGTCGGGGGGGCGCTTTCTCGATAGCCCGGTCGGCAAGGTGCCGTCGCATTTCGCGCTCGTCGCGATGGCCAACGGCGCCCTTCGCGGCCGCTTCGTCCATTCGCCGCTGCCGCACGGCCTCGCGGTCTTCGCGATCGTCCCTTGCTTGTGGTGGCTCCTCCTGAACCGCTCGACGCGACGGGCGCACGCTGCGGCAGCTGGATTGACCGCGGTGCTCGCAATCGGCAGCCTCGTCGCGCTCTATACTCTGGGCTGGCTCTTCCCTTGTGCGCCATGGATCGTCCTCGGCATCGCCGGCATCGGCACCCGGTTCATCTCCGATCTCTTTCGAAATTGGGCGGAGACGCTACGGATGTCGTCAGAGATCGAGCTCGGTCGGACGGTGCAGACTTTGCTCTTGCCGGCCGAGCGCGAGGCGCTCGTCGCAGGCTGGGAAGTAGGGGTTGTCTTCAAGCCCTATGGCACGATGTCGGGCGATTGGTTTCAGCTGCTCGCTGGCGAGCAGTTCGGCCTCCTGGCGATCGGCGACGTCGTCGGCAAGGGTACGAGCGCTGCGCTCAATACGGCGACCATCGCCGGCATTTGGCACTACTTCACCGCGCAAGTCGGGTTTGGTCCCGCTCGGTTGGTCGAGCTCTGCGATGCCTTGAACGGGGCAGTGCATCGCACCTACCGCGGGCAGCAGAACACGACCTTGAATCTGGCGGCATTGCAGCCGGGCAAGATCACGATCGCCGCGATCGGGGCGCAGCTTTGGGTCAAAAAAGCGGTCGGCAAATCTTCGTCGCGCGTGATGACGGCGCTTTCGAACCCGATCGGCATGAGCCTCGATGCCGACACCTTCGCCGTCAAGGAGCTCGCGGTAGAGCACGGCGAGGTCTTCATCGCTTATACCGACGGCGTCATCGACGGAGGTGTGGCGCGCAAGACCTTCCTCAGCGCTCTCGACGCGTTACCAGACTTGGGCTGCCCGTTCGATCGACTGAAAGAGCAAATCGGCGAGCGCGCGTTCGCCAGCGGTAGCGGCTCGACCTTGCCCGACGACTCGACGCTCGTCGTCTTGCGCTACGTCGGCTCGTCCCTGCCGGCGGGCGTTACAGACTGAAGCGGAAGTACTCGTCGTCCTCGACCGCCGGCTCGAGCGCTTGCGCGCACTTGCGACAGGCGAGCGCCGGCATGCGCAAGTCCCCGCCGCCGAAATGCGTCTTCGCGTCGAGCAGATGCGACTCCTGCTCGCCGCAAGAAGCGCACGCATATTCGCGCCAGACCGAGGCGATCTCGGCCTTGCTCCGAAAGCTGCGCACGAGGTTCATCTGGTCGACGATCTCGGGGCTGCACTCCTCGAGCACGATCTTCCGGCCCACCTCGATGCGCTTCAGGAACGTCACCCATTCGCGGATGCCGCAGCTGTTGACCTCCTCGACCGCGCGCATGTTGATGGTGCAGACCGGCGCGACGTCCTTCACCGCCTCGAGCGTCGGCTGCGCGTTCTCGTCAATGACGCCCGCGAGAACGAGACGGTCGAGAGTCGGACTTTTGGTGATCGACAAGCTCATGGTCAGACTCCAGCGGCCGTCAAAGCGTCCATTTCAACCTCGAGGCCGTCGTAGCAAGAGAACACGTGGAGTGGTGGCTGGCCCGCGACCCCGCGCCGCTTCACCTGTTTTTCGGCGTAGCGGCGCGTCGCCGCCAACGAGTCGCGGAGCCTTTGATCGGAGGCCCAAGGATCATGATGGATCAGAGCAAGCGCCTTGATCCCCTCGCGCACGGCGAGGTCGACGCCGAGCGTGGGACTGGCGTGGCCCCAATCAAATTTGCTCAGCAGCTCTTCGAGGTCGTATTGGGCGTCGAAGACGAGGAGGTCGAGATTTTGATAGAACGGCAGGTCACGGCCTAGGGCTTCGCGACTGATGCGCTTGAACTCGCTGTCGTAGCCGATCGCGGCCGAGCGACCGCCGGCCTCGAAGCGGTAGCCGAAGCTGCCGCCGGGGTGGTCGAGCGCGAACGGGGTCGCCGTCACGTCGCCGCAGATGAAGGTCTCGTACGGCTTCAGCTCGCGAAACTCGATCTTGCTCGCGAGGGCCTCCCACTTGATCGGGAAGTTCACGCCGTTGAACAGCGTCCGGAACGAGTCGGGCGCCGTCTTGTGGACGTGGTAGATCGTCAACGTATGGCCGGGGATGAAGATCGGCACGAAGAAGTTGAGACCGATCAGATGGTCCCAATGCAGATGCGTCATGAAGAATGTGTAGTCCTTGCGCTTGCCCATGTGGGCTGCGCCCGCCTCGCGGAGGCCGGTGCCCATGTCCACGAACGCCGAGAAGTCGCCGTGGCTGATTTCGGTGCAGGGCGTGTGCCCACCGTAGGCCAATGGCTTGCCGAACCGGTCGGCGGCGACCCATTCGTCGAGCTCGGCCAGCGTCGTGAGTCCAGCCTCGCGGGCGCGCGTCACGAGGCCTCGGACCAGCTCGACGGCGCGTGCATGGGACTGCGGTACGGGGCTCGAGCCGCGAGCTCCCCAGAACTTGAGTCGCATCGCCTTAGAACGACCAACCAATAAGCGACGAACCGCCCCAAGCGACGCGCGGCTCGAGCTCGTCGATGATGCCGATGGTGTGGTCGCGCTTCGTCGCGCTGACGCCGGAGGTAGTCCCGTCGTTCGCGAGCTTCTGCTCTTTGTTGACGCGGAAGCGCGGGCCGAAGTCGAGGCTCAGCGAGAAGCCGGAGCCCCAGATCCAGGCCCAGCCGACGGGGATACCGACGTAGGACGAGGTCGTCTCGTATTTGATCGCGGTGTACGCCGGAGCGGCCGCGAGCGAGGCTTCTGTCTCTTCCTGGTAGCGATAGCGCGCGTTGCGGTACGTGCCGGCGACGCCGAGAAAGAAGGCGGAGGAGTCCCAGGGAAAGACCTGCACGAACGGGTTGAGCTCGGTAAAGGAAGTCGAGAGCTCGCGCTTGTCCGTCGGGGCCGTTTGGTCCGAGACCGTGATCGCGGCGACGCCGGACTTCGACGCGTCGATGGTCGATTTGCGGTCGTTCAAGGCCGAGCCGGCGAGGCCGACGCTGAACTTGCCGGTCGGGCGGTAGCTGACCGCGGCGGAGAAGACGATCGGCGCGCCGAGGGAGAATGCCATGTCCTCGCGTACGGCGCGGGCGCGCTCGGGGGCGCAATTCGCGCAGAGAAGAGCGAGGGCGAGGAGCAGAAACGCCTTGGGGCTGCGGCTGGAGAGCATGCGAACCATGAGACCTACCTCTCGATGAGCGGGTCGGAGCAAGAAGAGCGCTCCTCCGATTGTAGGAGGCCGGAGCGAGGTGGGGGAGGGCGTCAAGCGGCTGACGTCCGCGCCGAGGCTAAATCCCGGCGCATTTTGCTGCGGGTTTCTGCGCTTAGCAGACGGACGGCAAGGTTTGCCGAGTCGGAGAAAGGCGGCGCCGCGCCTTCCGGCACGGCGCCGCACGCTCCTTCGCGGCCTTCCTTACTGCGTTGCCATGCGCATGACGTACGTCCGCGCCTCTCCGGCTCCGCACGCGGTCGCCGCGGCGCTCGCATCACGGCACAGTCGCTCTCCGCGTGTGATTTTCACGCGTCGGCTCCCGTCCGCCTGCGGGCGACCGATGCCGATCGCTTCGGCGCGCACGGTCAGCTGTTCCTCCGACGCCACCTTGGCGAGTCGCGTGAGCTGGAGCCCGCCGAACGGCGCGTGCGCCACCGCGAAGGCGCCTTCCGGCGTGCCGCCTGCTCCCGTCAGTCCGTAGACGGCATCCCCGGATCGCACGATCTCCAGCGCGAGCGGCTCGATCGGTGCTCCTGCCACCGGCGAGAGCCGCCCCCGCGCGACGAGCGGGGCCGTCAATTCGGCCGGAGCCTCGATCACCAGCTGGAAGCTCGTCGGCGTCACGCCGGCCGCGACGATCTCCTCTGCTTGCCACGTCCCAGCGAGCGCGCGGACACCCTCGCTCACCGGCGCCGCGTTTGCCGCTCCGGCGAGCGCCATAGCCGTGAAGACGACACCAATCTTGATTCGCATGAGAACCTCCAAAATGTTGCGCGCGGCGCCGCAGTGGCTCCGCCAGGAGACGCGGTGTCGCATGCGATAGCCGCTCGAAGCGAGGGACATGTCATGTCCGTGGCTTTCGGCGGCTGGTGCGTTTATTGCTCTGGGCAGTGCGCAGCACTTTCACGGGAGGATCCGTCATGCGCCTCGTCGTCTCGCTCGGTTTCGTCGTCACTCTCCTCACGGCTTGCGGCGAGGAACGGCACGACGCTGCCGCCTTGCGGGATGCCTGGAATCCGGTCAACGACCCGCTCCGCCTCGGCGACGATTTCGACTACGCGTTCGCCGCGCTCCCGCTCACCGGGAAGACGACGCGCGAGCCGTGGACGGACAGCTATTGGCCCTCGGCCCGCGGCGGGCTCGCCCAACGCTGGCTGGTGACGGAGGCGGACGTCAGCGCTTGGAGCTATCCGCTCCGCACCCTCGAGGAGCTCCGCACGCTGCCGGCAGAAGTGCTGCGGGCGCTCTCGCCAGCCGAAAAATATGACGTGTTTCTAGGGCGTTACGACTATCCGCTGGCGCAGTCGGAGCGCCGCCGCACGGCGCCCGACCTCCCGGGCTGGTTTGGTTTGTGTCACGGCTGGGCCCCGGCCGCGGTGGTGTTCGACGAGCCTCGGTCCGTCACTCTCACCAACGCCGACGGTTTGAGCCTCGCCTTCGGCTCGTCCGACGTGAAGGCGCTACTGACGTTCGCGCAACAGTACCAGCGCTCGAACGAGGACTCGCGGATGCTCGGTGCGCGTTGCAACATCGACATCGTCACGAATCCTGACGGCGCGCGCAATCCGGAGTGCAGCGACACGAACGCTGGAGCCTTCCACGTCGTCCTCGCCAACCAGATCGCGAAGAAGGACGAGCCCTTCATCGCGGACGTCACCCGCGACCTCCAAGTCTGGAACCAGCCCGTCTTCGGCTACGACAGCCAAATCGTCTCCGAGTCGGACGTCGTTTACGCCGGTGCCGCTCCCGGCACGACCAAGATCGTCGAAGTGAAAACGTCCATGCTCTACATCGTCGAGATGGGCCCGGCATGGGAGCCGATTCCGCACCTCGAATATCCGGGTCAGATCGCAACGCAAGAGTACGAATATGCGCTGGAGCTGAGCGCAGAGGGGAAGGTGCTCGGTGGCGAGTGGCGCAGCGAGAACCGTCCCGACTTCATGTGGAGCCAGAAGAAGGCAGAATTTACTGGATATTTCGCCGACCTGGCCGAAATCTACGCCGCGGCCACTGTGGTCCCCTAAAGACCTCAGTATCGTGAGAGGCTAGGGCAGACGCATTGTTGCCCTAGTCACTCGACGGCGCGCACCAGGCTCGCGATCTTCTCGAGGCCCCAACGCGTCGCGTCCCGCGCATCCGGATGATTCGCGATGAAGTCCGCCACCGGCGGGCTTAGCTCGTAGTACGCCTCGACCATCGCACGTCCGACGGCCGTATTCTTCAGATGCCCGTCGCGGAAGCGGCGAAACGTATCGAGGTCCTCGTGCGTGTCGGTGCCGTATGCTGCCGTGGCGATGAAGCAACGGAAGTCGACTTGTTCCGCGTCGCCCTCACCGTTCAGCTCGGTGAGCGAGAAGTTCGGCGAGGGTGCGCCGGTGACGCAGAGGCTGCGCTGGATGCCGTCGGGCTCGTACTGCAGAAAGACCGTGTAGTTCTTCTCGTTCTGCAGGCCGGTGACGGTCAGGCCGCCGTCCGAGGAATTGGCGCTGCGGACGAAGAAGCCCGGAATCTTGGCGATCTCGTCCTCGAGAAGGTACACGTCGGGATCGCAAGTCACGCAGCCGCCGGCGGTGGTGACGAGCGGCGCATAGGTGCAGGTCGCTGCCGTGTCCGCTGTGGTCGGGACGCCGGAGAACTTCTTGCCGGGGAGCGCCACCGTGCCGACCGCGTCTTTGTCGACAATGATGGCGGTGACCCGGGTCGAGGCCTTGGAGCCTGCCGGCTTCACCGTCACGTTGGCGTTGTGCTGCCAGTTGATCTTGAGGCTCTTCTGCGAGCCCTCGATGGCGTTCGAATTGAAGGTCGGCGCTTGATCCACGACAAAGGTCGCTTGCGTCAAGGTCGCCAGGACGTCGGCGGTTTTGTTCGCATCGTCTTTGGTCGTCTTACCGAGGTAAAAATAGGGGTGGATCGAGAGCTGCGTCTTGTTCGTCATGAGGGTCGCGAGGGCCCCGGGCGTCACGTCGCTGATC
>JANOTL010000218.1:0-17810 GCA_031416315.1 Pseudomonadota bacterium | reverse complement strand
CGTCTTTCGTCAGCGTGGCGCCGCCGGCGGCGCTGCCCGAAACGACTGCTGCGGCGGCAAGGGCGCGTTTCTTCTCCTGAAGCACGAGGATGCGCTCTTCGACCGAGTCCTTGGTGACGAGCCGCTGCACGAGCACGGGCTGCTCCTGACCGATGCGGTGCGCTCGCGCCGTCGCCTGATCCTCGACTGCCGGGTTCCACCAAGGGTCGAGCATGAAGACGTGATCGGCGGCGGTCAGGTTCAGGCCGACGCCGCCCGCTTTTAGGGACATCAGGAGCACCGGCGGTCCACCCTCGGCCTGGAACTCGCGGACGACGGCCTCGCGGTCGACCGTGGTGCCGTCGAGGCGCGAAAAGCTCAAGCCCGCCGCCGTGAGTGCCGGCTCGACGAGGTCGAGGAAGCTCGTCCACTGCGAGAAGACGAGAGCCTTGTGGCCGTTCGCCACGCTCTCGCCGAGGCGGTCCACGAGCAGCTCGAGCTTGGCGGAGGACTCGCCGGAGACGCCGGGAAGGAGGTCCGGATGACAAGCCGCTTGGCGCAGTCGCAGCAGCGCCTCGAGCGCCGCGAGCGTGTTGCCGCCTGCGCCTAGCTGCGCAATCACTTCCGCGCGGGTCGCGAGACGCACCGCCTCGTAGCGCTCGCGCTCGGACGGAGACAGCTCGGCGTGCAGGACGATCTCAGTCAGGGGCGGCAGCTCCGGAGCGACGTCGCGCTTCAGACGGCGCAGCACGAAGGGCTTGATGCGGCGTTTGAGGCGCGTTGCGGCTTCTTCGGCCAAGGCGCCGCCTTGCTCCATCGGCCGCGCGTAGAGCTCTTGGAAGACGCGTGCGTCGCCCAGGAGTCCAGCGTTGAGAAAGCGCATTTGGCTGTAGAGATCGTCGAGGCGGTTCTCCACCGGCGTGCCGCTCAAAGTGACCTTGAAGCGCGCCTCGAGGCGGAACGCGGCACGCGCGGTCTGACTCTGCGGATTCTTGATCGTCTGCGCCTCGTCCAGGACGATCATGTCCCACGGCAGCGCGGCGAGGCGCTCGACGTCGAGGCGCATGACCGCGTACGTGGTCACCGTCACCTGCGCCTTCGGGTCGAGCGCGCGGCCGCCGCCGTGATACGACTCGACGGTTAGTCCAGGCCGGAAGCGCTGCAGCTCGGCGAGCCAGTTGGGCAGGACGCTCGTCGGTGCGACGACCAAAGTCTTTCCTTCGATCGCAGCGATGGCTTGCAGGGTCTTGCCGAGGCCCATGTCGTCGGCCAAGAGCGCGCCGAAGCGCTCCGTGCGCAGGAACTGCAGCCAAGCGAGCCCGTCGCGCTGATACGGACGCAAGGTGGCGACGAGGTCCGCGGGAACGCGCGGCGGCGGCAGACGCTCGAAGTGCAGGAGACGCTCGCGCAGGCCCGCGAGGGCGGGTGGCACGGCGATGCCCAAGTCCTCGGCCAGCTCCACGGCGGCGGGCGCCAAAGCCGCCGGCAGGGCGCCGCCGAGCTCGCGGGCGTCGAGGAGCTCCAGCACCCGGGCTCCGTAGCGCGAGAGCCAGTCCAGGGGCAAGGGCGCAAAGCCTGCGCCACCGTCTAGGGAGACCAGCGACTCACCGGCGCGCCAGGCGGCGAGGACGCGGGAAGCGGAGGCCGTCGCGACGGCGCCGCTCTTGGCGCCTGCTAGATCCTCCGAGCCGAAGCGCCCCGCAGGCGCGCTACCGGCACTCGAGAACCTCACCTCGAGAGTTTTCCCCAGCTCGACTTGCGCCTGAAGGGGCGCCGACAAAGCGAATTGCCGCACCCCGTCGCCCGTGATCGACGCGCCAGCCGCATCGCGCGCGAGGCGCGCCGCGAGCGCGACCGCCTCCCGCGCCGGATAGACCGGCCTTTCATCGAGTCCGAAGCCAAACTTACGCGTCAACTCGTCGGCCAGCTTACGCTCGAGGTCGAGGTCACGCACCGGCGCCGTATTGCCAAAAGTGTGCAGCCAGCCGCGTACGACACGTGCCGTCATCGGCTCGCCGTAAACGATCGCAGGCTGCACGGCCATGCCCTCGCCGTCCGTCTTCGTCAGCTCCAGCTCGAGCCGCGGCTTGCCGCTCGTCCGCCGCGGCAGGGCCGCCGTCCGCACCTCGACCGGAAGCTTCGCTTCGAGCGCCGGAATCACCTCGGCCACGAGAAAGCCGAACTCGCCCGGGACGAAGAGGCGGCGTTTCGCCAACATCTCCTGCTCAGGCGGCGTGAGCTCGTAACGCTGCGCCGGATGCAGCACGTCGCCAACGAGCACGGCACCATTCGCGAAGCGCTCGCGCGCGCCCGGATACTCGACGAGAGCGAGCCGCACCCCCGGACCGTCTTCCTCGACCGTGATGCGCGGCCCGACCGGCGTCGGATCGAGCCGGACCGGGCTGCCGTCCAAGCTCAACGCTGAAGCGCTACGCAACGCCGATAGGACGCCGGCCATCGCCGCGATCGGGGGCGCGCCGCCGCGCGCGTCCCGAAGCGCCATCTCGATCTCCAGGTCCGCCGACGCCACGGCGACCGGAAAGGGAAGGGGAGACGAAGGCTTACCAGCAGCGATCGCCGCGGCGGTGCCCAAGAAGGGCGCCTCCCGGCCTTCGAGGACGAAGCGCCGCTCGACGATGAGCCAGGTTTTCTCGCCTTCGCGGCGCCGGCTGAGGCGATAGCCGATCGTGCCGCCGGCGGCGACCGAGGCCCTGGGCAACGCTTCGCCAGCTTCGCGGGCGCGCCGCACCGCGATCGCCGCAGCGGCCACGTGCGCGCACGGATCGTCATCGCCCGAGCAGGTGCACAGCCACTCTTCGTCCTCGAGGTTCAAGGTCGCGACCTGGCTCACACCGCCGCTAGCCTGGCGGACGCGCAGCTCGAGCGTGCCGCCTTCGTCTTTTTCGCCCGCGACGAGGCTCTGCCTCGCCAGCTCCACGCCCTTCGACCAGACGGCCGGCGTGCAGCTCTCGCGCAAGGCTTTGAACAATGTGTCGAAAGGGTCCGCCACGGGGCGTGACCCTAACATAGGCGCTCGCGGGAATCAGCCCTTGAGGGCCACATGACACACAAGGGACGCGGGGAGCGCCACCCTGGCCACGCGAAAGGCCTCGTCTCCGTGCGTCAGGAGGCCGTCCGCCCCGCCCTCGATCTCACCCAGGGGCGTGGCGAGGCCACGGCCGGTGAGCTTCACGATGCTCTCCTTCATGGTCCACAGCTCGAGGTAGCGCGCGGCCGGATCGGCGGCGCCGTGGATGTCGCGCCACTGCCCCGCGGTCATGGTCTCCTCGAGATCGTCCAGAACGAGCTTGGTCTTGGTCGCCTCGAGCTCACAGTCGACGCCCAGACGAGGCGCCTCGGCGCTGAGCGCGACGACGACGTGTCCGTCGGCGTGCGTGATGCTGAAGCTCGGCCCATCTTCGAGGAATGGCTTACCGGAGGCCGTGTATTGCAACTTCCGCAGGAGCCTCGGATCGAAGCCGAGTGCCTCGAGGCCCTGCCTCAACAGAATCTTGCCGAGTGTCGAGGCGCGCTTGTCGGCCTCGCGGCGCTTGCGCACCAACCGCGCCTGCTCGACGAGCGGCAGGCTCGCGAGGTCTGACGTGAAGGCAGAGTCGTCCTGCCATCGCGACACGTGATCGTGGAGTACGAGGCTCTGCATGCTCACGGACCGGACGGCGGCGTAGCGGGGGGGGCGGCCGGCGCGGCCTCTTGCTCGATCTCGTCAAAGAAGACCGGGCTCGTTTCGCCGTTGGACAGCCGGTACTGGACGTAAACCTTGACGACGCCCGGGGTCACTGGAATCGCGATCTCTTCCAAGGCGTCGACCGTGACGAAGGGGGCCGTGGCGAGTGCGGACGGGTCGAGACCGAAGCGCATCTCGCGCACGCCAGCCGACCAGACGAAGGCAGCCGAGACGGTCGAGGCGGTCGTAGCGGGCGCGCCTGAGTCGAGCGTCACGCCGTTGAGAGCGCCGTCGATTGGGAAAGGGTCGAAGAAGACGACATGCTGGATCGCCGGGCTTTCCTCGCCCTCTTCGTCTTTGAACTTCACGAGGATCGATTTCGAGCCCGTGCCGCGGACGACGAGGGTCGCAGTCGGGGCAATAGCAAGCCATTGCGTCAGGTCTTGGCCTTGGAAGCTGGTCGGGAACGCGTTCTCGACGACCGCCATGCTGACCGCCGTCGAGGGCGCGGCGATGTGCAGGACGAGGAGCGGGTCACGGGCGACGGGCGCACCACCGTTGATTACGAAGTCTCCGGGTCCAGCCACGAAAGGGTCGACGAAGATCGACTGCGTGTAGACCGGCGAGCGTTCGAGGTCGACGTTGGCGTACTGCACGAAGAAGGTGCGCAGACCCGTATCTTCGGTCTCGAACTGGACGTGCGGGACGAGGCTCAGCCAAGTAGCGCGGTCGATCGAGTCGGAGCCGTTGGCGCCGCCGCTCTCGGCGACGCGGAAGCGGAGCGCTCCGGCCGGCGGGTTCAGCGACAGGGTGACGTGCTTCGTCGGCGAGGCTTGGGCGCCGCCGTTCAGCGTGAACCCGACATCGGCCTCTTGGAACGGGAGGACGCGGATGATCTGCGAGAAGATTGGGCTCAAGAGTCCGTCACCGGTGCGGAACTGCACGTACAGCGTGCGTAGGCCCGAGGACGGAAAGTTGAAAAAGAAGTTGGGCGTCGCCGGCAACCAAAGGCCTTCGGTCGTGCGAACGCGGGGGTCCTGGACATCCGCCCGCCCGCCGCCGGCGCCGATGATCTCTTGCGTCCCGCCGTTGAGGCCGGCCTCGAAGACGCGCATCTCACGGGCATTGGTCGGCACGGTGATGTCCAAGCGCACGAGGCGATGAGCCGTCTCCGGCGCGCCGTTCTCGATCTTGAACACCGAGGCGACCGGAAGCGGGAAGAGCTCGAGCTGGGTCGATGCCTGGTAGATCGGGCTCGGCAGGCCGAGCGCGTCCTGGAACTGCAGGAAGAGAGTGCGGGTCTCGACCTGCGCGATCGCCTCGTTGGTGATCGGATTTCGGGCGATCTCGAAAGTGTAGAAGCTGGTCGGGGTCACGGGCTCCCAAAGGCGGTTCGAGAGCGTCTCGCGCGACTCGGCCAAGCGCATGCGGTACGCGGCGGCGGGGACGTCGACCTTCAACTGCACGGTGCGGCGTGAGACTCTGCCGGTGCCGTCCTCGATGACGAAACCCGAGGTCTCGCCAAACTGGTCGAGGACGACGGAGAGCTTGTAGATGTCGCTCTTGTCGAGGCCGTCGTTGTAGAATTGGTAATAGAGCGTGTTGCCGCCGTCGCGCGGGAAGTCGAATTCGACGGTCGGCTCGATCGGACGGGGCGGAAGCGAGGTCAAGGTCACGGGGTCGCTATGGAAGCGCATGAATCGCGCAGCCTGCGAGGCCTGCACCTCGAAACGGCGGACGAATGGATGTCCTGCGGCGACGAGCTCCGCCAAAGGCAGTTGCGCCCCGAGGAGGAATTGGCCGGTGACGCCGATCTCCGGGAAGAGGACGAGGGGTTGAGCGAGGCTCTTAGCCTCGCCGACGAGCACCTCGACGTCGCGCTTCGAGGCAGAGCGCTTCGGCGCGGTCGCGGTCAAGGTGAGCTTGCCCGCGGGAATCTTTGTGAGGATGAAAGCGCCGTCGGCTCCGGTGAGCGTCGTGGCGCGGCCCATGCGTACCGTCGTGCCGACGGCCGGCTCGACCGTCGCGCCTTGCAGGACCAAGACCTTGCCCGTGACGGTCGCCGCGTTCTTCATGACGACGGTCGGCATGCGCTTCTCGCCACGCTCCACGAGCGGGACGAAGTCGGAGACCCCGATCAGGGAAGAATCGGTGCCGCTCTCGAAATAGAGGTAGAAGGCGTCGCGAGTGTTGCGCTCGGTGCCGCTCACGCGAGTCAGCTTGTCGTCGTCCATGCGGACGAAGAAGAAGCCGTCTTCGCCCGTGGCGCCCAAGGGGGCCTGGTCCTGCTCGACGAAGACCGCGACGTTGGCCATCGGCTTGCCGGCGAGGTCGACGACCATGCCCGTGAGGGTCAAGGACGAAGGCGCCGAGGCCGGAGCGGCGTGCGGCGCGTCCTTGAGACAGGACGTTAGGCCGAATGCGAGACCGATGGAAATGAGTACGCGCAAGATCATGACGGACCTCCCTGCCCAGGGAATTGCAAGACCGCGGCAATCCGGCGGCGGGGCTTGGGTTTGGTCGAAAATTGATATAAAACAAATACTTATCGACTTCGACGCACAAGGGGGCGCGGCGTCGGCCGTGCCTAGTCACCCCGCAGGTGCTAGGATTTTTTACATGTCGACCCCTTGTCTCCTGATGTCCCTCCCCCTGGCGGCCCTGGTCGCGGGGTGCAGCTACTTCGACATTCCCCCATCGACCTGCCCCGCAGGCGTCGGACTCCGGGCGGCCCCCTACGTCGGCGACCAGCTGCCTGACAAGGCGGTGGCTCTGAGCTTCGACGGCGGCCCGGGCGAAGTCATGAGCAAGATCGGCGATTACCTTTATGCCAACGAGGTGCGTGCGGCGTTCTTCGTGCGGGGCGACGGCGTCTTCGGCAACGAGGACAAGCTCGCGCGCCTGAAGCGTCAAGGACACCTCGTCGGCTCGCGGGGCTTTGACGGCAAGGCTCTCGACGGCGCCGCCGATCCGATCACGGCGATGCGACGCACCGATGCGCTGATCACGCCCTACGTGACCGGCGACATGTACCTCTTGCGAGCCGGGAGCGCTTCGCAGGGCGCGATGCCCGCGGGCTTGGCGGAGCGCTTGAACGGGGCGGGCCTCACGCGCTACGTCGGCCCGATCGGCTGGGACGTGGGCGATCAGTCCCTCGGCTTCGAGCCCGACGATGCCTGCTGGGCGCGTGGCCGCACGGCCGACACTTGCGCGCAGAATTATCTCACGGCGCTCCGTCAGCTCCAGCGTGGCATCGTGCTGATGCACGCCGAGCGGCTCGAGACCGTCGGCATGCTCACGACGGTCGTGGCCAAGTTGAAGGAAGAGGGCTTCAACTTCACGCGCCTCGACGAGGCGCCCGAGCTCCGCAGCGCCCTCCTACGCAGCGGCGGCGCGCCCGGGAAAGTCGGCGGCGACGGCGGCTGTCGTGAGTACTGAAGGCTCGCGCCTCGCCGTGCACGCATTGCGCTTAGGCCCCGGCACCGATCTCAAAAAGGAGCTCGCCGCCTTCGCGAAGGCGCGCGATCTCGAGGCCGCCGCCGTTCTCAGCGTCGTCGGCAGCCTCTCGTTCCTGCGCCTGCGCTTCGCCGGCAAGAGCGAGCCGATGGAGCTCGCCGGCAACTACGAGATCGTCGCGCTCGGCGGCACGATCGCACGCGGCGGCTCCGCGCATCTCCACCTCGCCGCCTCCGACGCCGAGGGCCGCATGATCGGCGGACATCTGCTCGAAGGCTGCCGCGTGCGCACGACGGCGGAGATCGTCCTCGGCGAGGCGCTGGATCTCGCCTTCACGCGCGCCCCGGACGCGATCACGGGCTACATGGAGCTCGTGATCCGCGCCCGTTGCGGCGTCTAGGCGACCTGGGTCCTCAGTTCACCTTGATGAACTTCCCCGGATTCGCCGGGTCCGCGACGTACCAGGCCGGAAATCCCTGCGGATCGCGGCCCAAGCGCGCACCCGGAACCGGCGGCTCGCCTTCGCCGCTCGGCGCCCGGCTCGTCTTCGCGGCCTTCGAAGCGATCGGGATTCCGGTGGCTAGGCTCGGGCCTCGCGCCGCGTCGTTGGCGCCGCCGGGGAGGAGGTCCCCAGCCTGCATCTCGGCGATCGTCTCTTTGAAGACGCGCAGGATGAACTGCACGTCCTCCTCCGAGTGGGCCGTGGTCAGGAAGCACGGGAAGCCGTCCCAGATGTGCAAGCCCTTCGAGCGTAGCCAGACGAACATCACGTCGCCGAAGGCCATGTCTTCGGTAAAGGTGCAGCGCCAGAGCGAGCCCATGTGCTTCGCGAGCATGGGGAGGCCAACGCGGCGGAAGTGCGCATTGAGCTCGCCGGCGAGCTTCTCGGTGCGCGCGTTCATCTCTTTCTGCAGGCCTGGGCCCATGGCCTTCAGCTTTTGCAGCACGGCGCGCGCCGCCGCCAGGGCCGGCGGATGGCGGACGAACGTGCCCGCAAAGTAGGTGACCCCGACCTCGGGCTTCGAGTCGTCGCCGAACTTCCAGTGCCCGCCGTCCAAGGCGTCGGCCCATTCCCGCTTGCCGGCGATGATGCCGATCGGGAAGCCGCCGCCGATGACCTTGCCGTAGCTGGCGAGGTCCGCCTTGATGCCGAAGTATTCCTGCGCGCCGCCCGGCGCCAGGCGGAAGCCGGTGATCACCTCGTCGAAGACGAAGGCCGTACCGGATTTCTCCGTGATGCGGCGCACCTCCTGCAAGAACTCGCGCGGCTGATAGTCGGCGCGCCGGCTCTGGATCGTCTCGGCGATCACGGCGGCGAGGTCTCCGGCGTTGTTTCTGATGTAGTCGAGCGTCTCCTGCGTGCCGTACTCGAGGATCACCACGTTCTCGGAGGTGTTCGACATGATGCCCGGCGCCGCGGGGATCGCTTTGCCCGTCTTCGTGCCGCGCTGGATCACCTCGTCGAAGATCCCGTGGTAGGAACCGGCGAACGTGAGGATCTTGTCGCGACCGGTGACCGTGCGCGCGATCCGCATGCAGCCCATCACGGCCTCGGACCCGGTGTTGCAGAAGCCGGCGCGGTCGAAGCCGGTCATCTCGCAGAGGAGCTTGGCGACCTCGCCGGCGAGCGGCGTCATCGGGCCGATGTCGATGCCCTTGTCGAGCTGCTCCTTCACCGCTTCGGTGATGAAGTCGGCGGACCAACCGAAGTAGTTCATGCCGAAGCCGCAGAGCGCATCGACATACTCGTTGCCGTCGACGTCCCACATGCGGGAGCCGCGCGAGCGCTCGATGATGATCTGGTAGACCAACTCTTTGGTGTTCAGCTTGAAGCCAGTGACGACGCGGGGATCGGCGAGCCAGGGGCGGTAGAACTGCGTGAGGCGCTTCGACTCCCGCGTCTTGGTCGTGTAGCGCTGGATGAAGTCGTCGTAGCATTTGCGCTGCTTCGCCGAGAGGGCGTTGCCTCCTTGCGAGAGCGTGATCCGCGCGGCGGCGCCGAAGGCTTTCTTGGCGTCGTACACCTCCTTCTCTTTTGCGGCTCTTGCGGTCGCGGCAGCGGTTTGCGCCGCCGTTACCGCGGGATTCGTGGCAGGTGCCGGCGCCGCGACAGCTTCCGCCACGGTCGGCTTCACGATCGTGAGCGGCGCCTGCGCGGGCATCGTCATCGAAGACGTCATGGTCATCGGCATCGGCCTGCCGGAAAGGAGCTCGAGCTGGCGCGCCATGATGTGCAGTTGCTGCGCGACGATGGCGTCGATGCCCGCGATCATCGGCATCGGCGCGTGCATCGGCATCGCTTGGGCAAAAGCGGGGTAAGGAGCGTTCACGGCGACCGCGGCCGGCATGTCGTAGTTCGGCTGCGGCGTGGCGCCGCCGGCGCCGTTCATGGCAGCACCCGCGCCTTGCGCATGGCTCGCGGCCGGGGCGGTGGGGAGCGGCGTCGCCGGCGCCTCCGGAGGCGCGGCCTCCGGCGGCAGGTGCGCGTCGATCATGTCGACCAGCGTGCCGAAGCTCGCGTATTGCTCGAGGAGTTGGCGGAAGGTGATCTTCACGCTGTATTTCCGCTGGAGCTTAAGCGCGAACTGGGTCAGGAAAAGCGAGTCGAGCCCGAGCTCGAGAAACGTGACGTCGTCCTCGGCATCGGCCGCGCCGACGCCGGAGGCCTCCTCGAGCAAGGCCTTCAGCTCTGCGAGCAGGCGTGGCCTTCGGCCGGCGCTCGAAGGTTTCGCGGACTGCGCCTCGCGCTTGGGATTCGCCATGACGATAGCTCCTAGATTTGGCCAACAACGGGTGCGTTCGAAAGGATAGGTCGGGAGGGAGAGGCGCCGACGCGTCTCGCCGGCGCGCCTGGCGTCCCAGTCGACGGCGACGCCTGCCGTCCAGAGCTCGGCCAAAGCGCCGGCGAAGCTCGTCGCGTCGTCGCCCGTGGCGACGATCAAGTGCGCGCCGCGTCCGAAGCACTGGCGCGTCATCTTCGTAAGGCTTTCACGCGGGCCACACTCCAAGAAGACGCGCGGCTCGCCGGCCTCGAGCGCGCCTACGGCGTCGGCGAAGCGCACGGGCTCGCGGAGCTGGCGCGCCCAGTAAGCCGGGTCGACCGCCTGCTCGGAAGCGAGGTGGGCGCCCGTCTGGGTCGAGACAATCGTGAGGCGCGGCGGGGTGAGAAGGACCGTCTGCGCGAGGGCCTGCATCGCCGCGACCGCGGGATCCATCATTGCCGTATGAAAGGCGTGCGACGTGGCGAGCACCTTCGCCGGGATCTCCTGCAGCTCGAGCCTTTTCGCCAGAGCCGCGATCGCCTGCGTCGGCCCGCCGACGACCGTAAGCCGCGGCGAGTTCACGGCCGCGACCGAGAGGCCTTCTGCGAGGAGCGGCAGGACTTCGGACTCGGACAAGCGGACGCTCAGCAGCGAGCCAGGCGCCATGCTCTGCATCAAGCGCCCGCGCTCGGCGACGAGCCGTGCCGCATCCGCGAGCGTGAAGACGCCGGCCAAGGTCGCCGCGACGTATTCGCCGATGCTGTGGCCGATCAAAGCACGGGGCATGACCCCGGCCGCCATCCACAGCTTCGCGGTCGCGTATTCGACGGCGAAGATCGCCGGCTGCGCGCGCTCGGTCCGATTCAGCTCCGCCCTGGCCTCGGCCTCTCGCGCCGGCTCGGGCAGGACCAGCGCTTTCAGGTCGAAAGACGCGGCGGTTGCAAAGGCCGCGCAGCAGGCGTCGAACGCCTCGCGATAAGCGGGCTCGGTCTCGTAGAGCTCGCGACCCATGTGCGGCGCCTGGATCCCTTGGCCCGGAAACAGGAAGACGAGCTCGGGCGGGCGGCTCGGGGCGTGCCGTTTTTTCACGCGCGCCGACGACGGATCGCCGAGCGCGGCCTTAAGCTCCTCCAGCGTGCGGCCGAACGCGGCCATCCGGAAGGAGAGCGGCTTGCGCCCGACTTGCAGCGTGTAAGCAAGATCGGCGAGCGCCCCGTTCGTTGTGAAAGCGGCACCGAGGTTTTGCCAATGCGCCTCGCACAGGCGCGCGAGGGCCGCTTCAGATTTTGCCGACAGCGGTAAGACGATGCCCGCGCCGCGGGGCAAAGAGGTCGGCGACGCCTTGGGCGCCTCTTCGACGATCACGTGCGCGTTGGTGCCACCGACGCCGAAAGAGCTGACGCCCGCAATGCGCCGCGCGCCGGTCTCCGGCCAGTCCTCGAGGCGAGTGGCGACGCGGAAGCCGGCACCGGCCATGTCGACCTTGGTCGTCGGCGTGCCGAAATGCAAGGACGGCACGAGCTTCCGGTGCGCGAGCATGAGCGCCGTCTTCGCGAGGCCGCCGACGCCCGCAGTCGCGACCATGTGGCCCATGTTGCTTTTCAGCGAGCCGATGGCGCAGCTGACGGCGCCTTGGCCCGCGAAGGCGCAGGCCAAGGCCGCGAGCTCGATCGGATCGCCGAGCGGCGTCGCCGTGCCGTGCGCCTCGACGTAGGAGACCTCCGTCGGCGTGACGCCCGCGTCCCGCTGCGCAGCGCGGATGACGGCTGCCTGGCCTTCGATGCTCGGCGCCGTGAAGCTCGCCTTGTCGCCGCCGTCGTTGTTGATCGCCGACCCGCTGATGACCGCGATGATGCGATCGCCATCCGCTAGGGCTCTGTCCAAGCGCTTCAAGAGCACGGCGGCGACGCCGTCGGAGAACACGGTCCCCTGGCAGCCGTCGTCGAAGCTGCGCGTATGCCCGTCGGGCGAGAGCATGCCGCCTTCCTGATACAGGTAGCCGCTCTTGATCGGCGCCGTGATCGAGCTGCCGCCGGCGATCGCGAGCTCGCATTCGCCGTTGCGCAACGCTTGCGCCGCGAGATGGATCGCGACGAGCGAGGTCGAGCACGCGGTCTGGACGCTGACGCCCGGGCCTTTGAGGTTCAGCTTGAACGCCGTGCGGGTGGCGATGTAGTCCTTCTCGTTCGCGAGCATCGTGGTGAAAGCGCCGACGCGCTCGATCAAGGCCGCGTGCGGCCGCACGATCTCCGGATAGTAAGTATTGGTGCCGGTACCGGCGTAGACACCGATGCGCCCACCGTAGCTGTCGGGCGTGTAGCCGCCGTCCTCGAGCGTCGCCCACGCGCACTCGAGAAAAAGCCGCTGCTGCGGATCCATCACCTCGGCCTCGCGCATCGAGACGCCGAAGAATGCATGGTCGAAGCATTCGCCGCCGTCGACGATGCCGCGGGCGCGGACGTAGCTCGGACTATTCGCGAGCGCCGCCGGCACGCCCGGATCGAGCCCCTCGCCGAAGAAGCTGATCGACTCGACTCCGGCGGCGAGGTTCTCCCAGAACTGCCGCGCGTTTTCGGCCCCGGGGACGCGCAACGCGAGCCCGATGATGGCGACTTTGCGGCCGTCGCCGCTTGCCGGCGGCGCCTTTGGCTTAGGACCAGGCGCGACGCCTGCGGAAAGCGCCGCGACGGGAGGCCCGGCCGGCTTCGCGTCTTTCGCCAGTCCCGCAATCGTCGGCGTCTCGAAGACGCGCAAGACCGGGATCACGATCCCATGCTCCCGCTTCAAGCGCGCCACCATGCGCACGGCGAGGAGGGAGTTGCCGCCGAGCTCGAAGAAGTGCTCGTCGATGCCGACGCGCTCGACGCCCAGAAGATCCTTCCACAACGAGGCGAGCAGCGCCTCGACGTCGCTCGCGGGCGCCGCGTAGGTCGCCGCCAAGGCCTCGGGCGCTGACTCGCTCTGACCGGGTTTCGGCAGCGCTTTGCGGTCGATCTTGCCGTTCGGGTTGAGCGGCATGTTCAAGACGGCGATGAAGTGCGCCGGCACCATGTGCTGGGGGAGCTTCTCGCGGAAATGAGCGCGCAGCTCGCTCGCGCCGATCGCTTTCCCCGCGCGCAGCGTGTAGTAGGCGACGAGGCGCCGGTCGCCTGGCTGGTCCTCGCGCACGACGACGACGCCCTTGTCGACGGCCGGGTGGCCGAGCAGGACGGCGTCGATGTCGCCGAGCTCGATCCGGAAGCCGCGGATCTTGACCTGGTCGTCGTTCCGGCCGAGGTACTCGACGTTGCCATCCGGTGCCCAGCGACCGAGGTCGCCCGTCCGATACATCCGGCCGCCCCATTTCGCCGAGAACGGGTTGGCGACGAACCGCTCGGCCGTCAGATCCGGCCGCTTCAAATAGCCCTTCGTCACGCCGGCGCCGGCGATGTAGATCTCGCCCGGCACGCCGATCGGCACGGGCTCCATGTGCTCATCGACGACGTAGACGAAGACGTTGTCGATCGGGGGACCGATGTACATCGGGCGCGACAGGTCCTTCACCTGATAGAAATTCGAGATGACCGTGACCTCGGTCGGACCGTAGCCGTTCCAAAGGCTCTTGCCGAGGCCGAGCAGGACCTGCGCGAGCGCGTGCGGCAAAGCCTCGCCGGCCGCAATGATCCTAAGCTCGGGCGCGCCCTCCCAGCCGGCGTCGAGGAGGATCCGCCAGGTCGAGGGCGTCGCCAGCATGTTGGTGACGCGGTGCCTTTGGATCAGCTCAGAGACCATGGCGCCGTCGAGCGAGGCGTCCTTCTGGGCGACCACCAGCGTGCCGCCGACCATGAAGCTCAGGAAGAGATCCGGAATCACGATGTCGAACGAGACGGTGTTTGCCGAGAGCGTCACCTCGTCGTCGCGAAAATCGCAGGTCTTGCGCATGCTGAACAGGAAGTTGATCACCGTCGCGTGCGGCACCAGGACGCCCTTCGGCCTCCCGGTGGAGCCGGAGGTGTAGAGCATGTACGCAAGGCTCTCCGGCGTCGCGTCGTCCGCGCTCGCGGGGAGGTCCGCGTTCGTATGCGCGTCGATGTCCTCGCGCTCCAGCTCGAGGTCGACGACGCGGGCCGCATGCAACGGCAGCTTCGCCGCGGTCTTCGTCGTGGCGACGAGGAAGCGCAGCTCCGCGTCCTCGAGCATGACGCCCAAGCGCTCGGGCGGATAGGTCGGGTCGAGCGGCACGTAGGCTCCGCCCGCCTTCAAGATCGCGTAGACGCTGATGATCAGCTCGGCCGATTTCTCGAGGCAGAGGCCGACGAGCGTGCCCTCGCGCACGCCGAGCGTTCGCAGGTGACGCGCGAGCCGATTGGCCTCCGCGTTGAACTCGCGGTAGTTGAGCAGCGTGTCGCCGAAGATCAAGGCCGTCGCGTCCGGGTTCGAGGCGGCGCTCGCCTCCAGAAGCTGCGGCAAGGTCAAATTGGTCGGGAAGGCGCAGTCGGTCTCGTTGAGATCCGAGACAATGTGCGCGCGCTCGACCGCGTTGAGAAGCGGCAAAAGGGCGACGGGCGTCTCGGGCTCGGCCGCGGCGGCGGCGAAGAGGACGGCGCCGTGCCGGACGAAGCGCGCGAGCGTCGCCGTCTCGAACAGATCCTTGGCGCCGGCGAGGACGAGCGCGAGCTCGTCGCCTTCCGGCGCGACGAGGAGCGCGAGATCTTCTGTGCCGTCGTCACTGAGCAGCGCGATGCGCTCGGCGCCGGCGACGGGAACGCCGCGAGACCGAAAGGCGAAGCTCGCCTGATGGACGGGGTGGCGGCTCGGGTCTTCGGTCTGGCCCGCGAGGCGCGAAAGCTCCGCGATCGGGGGCAACGCTCGGGCGCGCGCGACGCTGAGCTCCGCCTCGGCCGTCCGGGCAAGCTCACGAAAGCTCGTCTTGCCGCTCAAGAAAAAGCGCAGCGGCGCCGCGTGCGGGCCTCCCGACTCGACGCCGATCAGGAGATCCTCGCTGCGTCCGAGGCGAAAGATCAGCGCAGCGTATGCGGCCAGCACGAACGCCTCGGGCGAGACGCCGATCGCCGCCGCCGCGTCGAAGATCGCCTGGGCCGGCACTGCCGCGCGGGCGCTCGTCCGCAGACCGGAGAGGCGCGCCGGCCTCGCCCGATCCGGGATCACGCCGGTTTCGACGGGTGCGTGACGCAGGGATTCGGCCCAAAGGCTCGCCGCCGAAGATCCGGTAGCGCCGCGCTCCACTTCCGGCGGCGCGCCGCTCCCGAGACTCAGGGCGGGTCGCCGCAACGCCTCGACCTCTTTCTCCGCCTCCGCGCCGAGCGCGATGGCGACCAAGGCGTCGACAAGACTCTCGACTGCGTCCTCGTCCCCGCGCTCGCGCCGGAGCGCGACGCCGACGAGACTCGCGCCATCCGGCAGGTCGACGAGCGCGATTCGCCAGGGCATTGTCCCTTCGCCGCGGGCGTCCCAGCCGCCGGACAGCGCGCGTGCGAGTTCCCGCCGCGCTTCGTCGGCCGTCGGTTTCGCCGCGCGTCGTCCATAAAAAAAATCCCGCTTACCCAGCGCCTGGAGGCCGCCCGGCCACACGCGCGCCAAAGCCTCCGCCGCGGCCTTGAGCCGGGCCTCGCACACGCCGGAGGCGACGCGGCGCGCAGCGGCGCGCGGGCCTGCTACGAAAGGCACGGTGGTGCTGGAGGGCATGAGGAGTCTCGAGGGAATGCGACAGGGCGAGCAGGACGCTCGTACGCGAGAGAGGAAGGGGCACCCTGAGATCTTAGCAGAGCCGCCGGAGCCCCGGCCGGTCGCGGCCGCCGCCAAGGCGGCCCCCAAACACGCGAAAACGCGCTATTCTGGACGAAAGTCAAACGATGGCGTGACTGTGCACCGTTTCCCATTCTGCCTTTTGCTGATCGCGCCGCTCGCCGCGCTGTGCCTGAGTCCCCTGCGGGCTCTGGCGAGCGCCACGATCTACGTCGAGCCCTCCGCCCAACAAGTGGACCAGGCCGGCGACGTCTCCGGCCTTAGCGAGACCCGCCGCGCCTACGCTGGCGCGCGACTGCGCCTCTCTCTCCTCCCCCAGCTTACGGGCACGGAGAAGGCGGAGACCGTGGCCGACCTCACGCTTCTTGGCAGCGGCGTCCGGCGCAGCGTCACGGGCACGCTTTCGCAGTCCTTCGAGCTTTCCTCCGCCCGCACCGCGCACTTCTTCTCCGGCAGCGTCGCCGCCGCCTACGACCACGGGACCGAGACGGCACGCGCCTTACGCGAGCAATACGACCGCCGCTTCTTGAGCGAGGCGCAGCGCTCGCACATCCGCAGCGCCTCCCTCGGCTACGGGGCCCGTCGCGAGCTCGATGGCCGCTTTACCTTGGGCCTCCAGTCCTATGCGGGCCTCCTCGACATGGACCGGATCATTCGCCTCGCCAACGCCAAGCTGTTCTTGGACTTCGCGAAGGCGGCGACCTTCGGCGCGCGGCTCGCCCTCGTGTACGGGGGTCAGTCGACCTCGACTTCGCGCAGCGCCTCGTTCGGCCCCGAGTTGTCGGCGCGCCGCGAGCTGTCGGCCCGGCTCGCCGCCGACGCGCAAGTCGGTTACCGTTTCGCACGCGCCGCGGCCGAAGGCGGCGTGGACGACGCCTCCAGCACCGTGAGCTATGGCCTGGGTCTGAGCGTCCAGGACGAGCTCGGAAATCTCCGCGTTGCCTACGACCGGCAAACCTCGACGGCCGCCGTCGAGACCGCGGCCGTGCGCGCCGGCGAGGCCTTGAGCTTGGGCGTCGCCCGCCTTCTCGCGCGCCGCTTCGTCGCGCGCAGCTCCGTGCGCGAGCGCCGTGATGAGACGCTCGTGTCGACTTTTCCCGAGGCCGACCTCGTCGGCCGCGAGGCGGAGCTCTTGCTGACCTTCGGTCTAGGCCCTCCGAAGCGCGCCGACGCTCTCGATTTCGAAACGAAGCTCGACCTCTCGGCCACCGTCGAGGAGCTCGCGCTCGCCGGGGTCGCGACCGGCCAGAGCCGGAGAACGGCGATCAAGCTGAGCGCGGCCGCGACCTTCTGATGGGATAACTGATAACATGAAGAGATGAGCCAACCAGCGCTGCCGCACCTGCTCATCGTCGACGACGAGGCGGGAATCACCGATTATCTGAAACGCTGTTTCGAGCGCGAAGGCTTTCGCGTCTCCGTCGAGAGCGGCGGCTGGGCCGCGCACGAGCGCGTCGGCCGCGAGCCGGTCGACGCCGTCCTGAGCGATCTGCGGATGCCCGCTGGCGACGGCATCGAGCTCCTCGAGCGCGTCGGCGAGATGCCGGGCCCGCGCCCAAAGTTCGCGATCATGACGGCCTATGCCGACATCCAGCCGGCAGATGCCTTCCACCGGGGCGCGTTTGCGATCTTCGAGAAACCGCTGGATTTCGACGCCATGGTGACGCGCTTTCGTCAGGAGCTCCGGTCGCGCAAGGAGGCCTGGACTGGCATCGGTGCGACGCCTGCAAAGATCTATCAGGTGAAGCTCGCTTTCGACGACTTTACGCACGCGCGACGCCGCGGAGAGGTCGTGCTCGGCTCCGGCGGCCTCTTTCTCGCAGTCGCAGGCGCACTCCCCAAGGTCGGCAGCGAACTTTGCTTCGGCGTCGACTTCGCCCGTGACGTGCCCCGCGAGCTGAAGGGCAAAGCCCGTGTAGCCTGGGTCCGGCCGACCGCTCGCCACGGCTTCCACGCCGGCGTCGGCCTGCAGTTCGTGGCGCTCTCGGCGCCGACTTTGGGCTTCGTCCTGGCCGAGCTCGAGGCGCATCCGCCGCAGCCCTTCATCCCGATCGGCCTGAAGCCGACGGCCATGCCCTGAGGCGAAGTTGGCCGGCGCGCGCCTTACCATCGGCAAAGTCCCCTTCGACCGGTTGAGCTTTTCGGCGGCAGTCGATCGCTGCCTCGCGCTCGCGCGCGAGCGC
>JANOTL010000217.1:0-21374 GCA_031416315.1 Pseudomonadota bacterium | reverse complement strand
CATCGGGTACTGAAGGCCGCCGTCTTTCCACAGCTTGTTCTGACCGCGCGCGATCTTCAAGGCCGAGTCGGCGCCGAGGTTGCGGTCGAAGCTTTCGGCGTAGTTGCCGACGAGCTTGACGATCTTCGCGGCCCAGTCGGTGGAAACGCCGAGGTCCTTGCCCATGTCACCCTCGAGACCGAGGAAGCGGCGAATCTCCGGGTTCGTGCTCTTGGCCATCTCGTCGACGTTTTTGGAGGAGATGCCGAGCTCCTCCGCTTGCAGCATGGCGAAAAGCGACCAGCGCACGACGTCGGCCCATTGGTTGTCGCCATGACGCACGAGCGGGCCGAGGGGTTCCTTGGAGATCACCTCGGGGAGGATGAAGTGCTCGGCCGGATTCTTCAGCTTCAGCCGGTCGGCGTAGAGGCCCGACTGGTCCGTCGAGATGGCGTCGCAGCGGCCCGCGTCGTAAGCCGCGACGACCTCGTCGTTCTTCTCGAAGACGAGCAGCTTGAACTTGAGGTTGTTGGCGCGGAAGTAGTCGCCGACGTTGAGCTCGGTCGTCGTCCCGGTGTTTACGCAGATGGTGGCGCCGTTGAGCTCTTTTGCACTCTTGATCTTCGACTTCTCGCGGACCATGAAGCCCTGGCCGTCGAAGTACGTGACGCCGATGAAGTCGACGCCGAGCGAGGTGTCGCGCACCATGGTCCACGTCGTGTTGCGCGAGAGGAAATCGATCTCCCCCGACTGCAAGGCCGTGAAGCGCTCTTTGGCGGAGAGCGGCGTGAACTTCACCTTCTTCGCGTCACCGAAGACGGCGGCGGCGACGGCGCGACAGACGTCGACATCGATGCCGGTCCACTCGCTCTTCGCGTCGGGAGACGAGAAGCCGGCGAGCCCTTGGCTGACGCCGCACTGCACGAATCCCTTCTTCTTGACGTTGTCGAGGGTGCCGGCGACGGCGCCGCCCGAAAAGCTCAGCGCGGAAAGGCTCAGTGTTGAGAGGAGAAAGAGGCTTCGGGTGCAGATTGCGGCCATGGCGGCATGCCTCGCGTCGTGAGTTTGCCTCTCGTTATAGTTGGTTAGAGTTAGTGACGCAACCCTTCAGAACCAAGGCCGCAAGGCCGGCGGGGCGAAGAGGACGTAGGTTTTGACGTTGGTCGAGGCGGAGCCGCCGCTGTCTCGGACCAGCCGGTTGGACGCGGCCTGCGTCACGTCGCCCAGCCGCGGCGCGGCGGCCGAGGCCAGCTCGTCGAACAAGTACCGATTCAGCCGGTCGTTGACCGACGGCGCGGTGTCGTAAGTCGCTGCATAGACTGCCACGGCGCCCATCTGCGCGCCGGCCCCGCTCGGCGGCATGAAGAGCACGGACTCGGCAAACGAGCGGGCTGGATGCTGGAACGCGCCATTGTCGCACGCGATCTGGAAGTAGATCCCGAGCCGGTCGGCGGGCGTCGCGAGACGCGCGATCTCGGCGGTGTCGAACGAGGTCCCGGCCGTGTCCCAGCCGAACCAGCCCGTGGCGTTGCCGTGACCGCGGTAGTCCACGATTCCCGGTCCTCGCGCCAGGCTGGCGAGGGCGGAGTCGTTGGTCGCGCCGGCGCCGCCATACTGCGTGCTGAAGGTGAAGCGCGAGGCCGCTTTTCCGGTGCGGATGCGCTCCTGGTTGGCGGTGTATTTCTGCGGGTAGAGCTCGCGGTGCGCGACGAGGAGGACGTCGCGGTTGACGCTCCCGGCGCGGCGCAGCTCGTCGAAGCGGCGGAGCTTGGCCAGGTAGGTCTGTGCCTCGAGGGCGGTCGCCGCCGGGATGCGGCCCAGGCCGACGTCGGCGTAGAAGTCGTCGCCGTCGAGGAAGCCGTAGTAGGCGTCACCGACGATGGCGCCGTTCCAAACGTAAGTCGGTACCTTGGTCTCGTCGCCGACGATTAGCACTTCGTCGAGGGCGCTTTCTCGGTAGTGGCGATCGGCAATGGCGCGTACGGCGGCCGAGGTGGCACCGGGCGGCACGACCTCGATCGCGATCTCCTGGCCGTTGGCGGCGACGAGGCTCGCGATCTCGCGAGCGGTCGGCTCGAGATCGGCGCCGGTCAGGACGAGGAGGCGGGCGGCGAGACGATCGGCGCGGCGAGCCTGACGCGGCCCGACATCCTTGGCGTTCTCGACTAGGGCCTGCATCTGTGCCGAGCGGAACGGCGTCATGCGGTAGTCCGCGTAGGGCTCGAGGAGGTTCTCGGGACGCTTGATTCCGGTCTTCATCTCTCCACGAATCGTGGCGCGCACCTTGGTCCAGATAGTGAGGCGGGAATGCGCCGGATTGAAGTGAATCGGCGTAAGCTTGATCGGTAGGACGGTGACGCCCGCGAGGATCGCGCGGTCGAGCAAGAGCACGGTCTCGCTACCGATCTCCATGTCGGTCTCGTAGAGGCTGCGATTCATGCGAAAGCGGGCGGTCACCCCGCGATCGGCCAGCTCCTGCTGGATCGGCTGCAAGGTGACGGCATCGTAGACGACCGGGGCGGCCGCTCGGACCTCGACGGTGTAATAGAGGAGCGGGGACACCGCGACCAACCGGTGAATCGTCGGCAAATCCGGAAGTCCGACGTCCTCCGTGTTGACGTTCATGCCTTCGCCGAAGTCGATCCTCTGGAAGGGGATGCCGCCGACGCTGACGTCCTCGATGCGCAGGGCGTTCGGGTCGACGTTCATCTCGACCTCGATGTGCGCGACGTCGCGGGCGACGACATGGACGTCGATCGGCGAGCGCATCGGATTCGCGAGCGCGAGCGTCGCCGCCGCCAGGGCGGCAAGCATCGTCGTAATCATGGAGGGGGAGCCTCTGAGTTGGGCGCCGGAACGGCTAGGCGGGATAGCTCAATTATAAAGGATTGCGGCCCGGGCGGGGTATCCGCGCGCGCCGTCCCCGCAATCGAGCCGGGTTTGCCTTTATCTCAAGCTGAATCCCGGTTAGGGGACGACGACGTTCGCGTCCTTCGTCAGGGCTCCAGTCGCAGAGCGAGCCAGCATGCGAATCTGATCGGCGTTGAGCTGCGCATCCTCGCGACGCAAGGTCACGATGCGGTTCCGGCTCATCACGCGGATGGTGCCCTGCTTGTCGAGCGCCGTCTCGAGCGCGTTGATGCGGTTGATGGACGCTTTGGGCAAGGCGATCAGCGAGCTGGTCTGGCCGGTGAAGGCGACGTTGGCGTCGAGGCGCGCGGCGATCGCGCGGATGTCTGCCTTCGTATAGCTCGCGGCGCCGACGGTCGCGAGGATCAGGCCGTTGCTGGCGAGGTGCACCTTCTCGGCCATCGCGTCGACCGAGGCGTTCGCATAGCTGAAGCTGCCGCTCGATTTGATCAGGTCGTAGAGCGCCGGAAGGTCCTGCGCCGTCTTTAGGCGAATCGCGTAGCCGCCGGTCGGCACCGCGCCTTGCGGCACCCAGCCGCGCCGCGACTTCTTGGCCTTGCCGATCTTGGTGACGTAGACGGTGATGGGCATCGCCGGGAAGTCCGCGAGCGAGCCGACGAACATGCGCGTCGCCGCCGAGCCGACCGAGTCCGGACCGCCGACCTTGAAGACGACGCCGGGCGTCAGGTTGAGCGCGACGCCGACCGCGTTCGGGCTGCGCGGCAGGCGGCAGATCTCTCGCGCCGGAATCTTGATCGTTTGCTTGCCGAAGCGGGTCGCCGCAGCGAAGACGCGGAACTTCGACGCCGGGTCCGTGGACGAGGCGACATCGAGGAAACCGACCCAAGACTTGGGCTTGTTGCCGGCCTTCCAGGCTTTGATGCCGTCTATGCTCGGCTGGACGTCGACGCGCACGTCCTCGGCGGCGCAGCTGTCGTCCTTCAAGGACTCGCCGGTATAAAGGGTCAGATTTTGGCCCGACGTCACGACCGGGATCAGCTCCTGGCCGGGAACCGGCTCGGCAAGCGCGGCGCCGGGGCCGGTGCTCGAGGCGTTGTCGACGAACGAGACTTCTTTCTGGAGGGCCTGCATCGCCAGCTCTTCGGCGGCTTTGTCGGCTTTCGCCTTCGCTTCGGCTTGCGCGGCGGCGAGCTTGGCGGATTCGATGGCGAAGAGCTCCTCCGGCGTCGGACCGGTCGGCTTCACGACGGCGACGAGCTTCGGCGGGGGCGGCGCGACGGCCGGCTCCGGCGCGGTCTCATCGAGGGAGATCAAGAAGGCCTCCGGCTTCGGCGCGGGGGTCGCGACCGGCTCGGCTTTCACCGGCGCGGGCAGCTGCTTCGGCGCGGCGATTTTCACGGGGGCTTCGCTGAGCTTGAACGTCTTTTTGTCCGATTTGATGGTGACGGGCGGGTCCGGGGGCAGCTGTTTCGGCGCCTGAAGGCCGAAGTCGTCCCAGCCGATCTTCGACAAGATCGAGCGCAAGTTGTCTTTCTTCACCTGCGCCGGGCGCTTCGCCGTGGCGACGAGATTGCCTTTGTAGAGGGTCAGGTTCACGCCGTCGTTGCCGCCGGCTTTCAAGGCCTGCATGTCGAGGCCGACCATGCTGTTCTCGCCGAGCTCGATCCGCTGGCCATCGCCGATGCGGATGACGGCGCGCGCGCCCGAGGCGGTAACGATGGTGTCGCCGTCGTGAAAAGCCTGATCGAGGGACGCATCGACCCAAAGAATCGACTCCGCCGGGCGGAATTTGACGTTCCCCTTTTGGATGGAAAGCGAAGCAATCTTCGTACCGGCGCGCAGGCCCTGATCGTCGACCCGCACCAGCGCCCGGACGACGACGAGCATCAGGAGCGCCCAGATGACCAACGCGCCGACCTTGAAGGCTCGGTTGCTGCGTTGGGACAGCTGCGAAAGGCGCAGCTCTTGACCCGTCGTATGGTTGTCGTGCCAGTTGCTCATCGTTGCCTCTGCTCCACTCTTCGGACTTCACTCGGAAAACTGTAGGGTTTTGCCAAAATTTCTCTAAGCTCCGAATTTTCACCATAAATTTTCGCCCTAAATCAGTCGATAAGACTTTCGCACTCGGCCGTGGGGTCAATGAGTCTTGCAGAACGTCCCTATCCATAGATCAATCCTCTTCAAGCTGTTCGCTCTGATCAGCTTGATCTTGATCGCTGCGCTTTCCGCGAACTCGTGGCAGAACGCCTCGAGCTTTTACGGACAGCTGTTCTTCCGCATTCAAGAAAAAACGATGCAGAACGCGCGCATGACCGCGAACAGCGTCGACACCGTCGTCGAGTCTTGGGTCAGTCAGATCATCGTCATCACCAACGGCATCAGCGGCATGCCGAAGGCGAAGTACAACGACATGATCGGCACCCTGATCTCGTCGAACAAAGAGTTCATGACCTTCGAGCTCGCGTCCGCGGAAGACGACGGCAAGCTCACGACGCTCGCGACGGCGCGCTCGCCCTACGTCGAGGACGAGCGTTACGGCGGCAAGCAAGCCGTCGACACGCAGATCAAAGTGCGCAACCTCGCGCGCAAGTGGATGAAGACTGTGGCGCCGCGCGGCAACGAGATCCAAGTCGTCGTCACCAACTTGACGCCGGACGCCGGCGTGCCGGTGCTCGCGATCGCCTTGCCGTTCAACGTCAAGGATTCGAAAGAGCGACTCTGGGCCGTCCTCACCGTCTGGCAGACGAAGCTCTACGCGGCGCTCGGAAAAGGCACGATGGAGAACGCGGTCGTCGTCGACATCGACGGCGGCTTGATCTCCGCTTCCGACCCGAAGCGCCTGCCGATCCGGAGCTTCGACCGCGAGCATCCGGTCTTGCTCGAGGTGCGCAAGAACACCGTCCCCTTCGGCTTCAAGGACTGGGACAACGCCGACGGCGAGAAGATGCTCGGCGCCTTCGCGCGCATCCCGAAATACGACCTGATCGCGATCACCGAGTCCGACGGCAAGCCGGCTTACGACGCCGTGCGCTTGATCGTCGTCAAGACCCTCTTGTGGGCTGCCCTCCTCCTGCTCGTCGCGACCCTTCTGACTTGGATCGCCTCCCGCGGCCTGACGCAGAACATCCGCGCCGTCGTCAACGCGACGGTGCGGATCGCCAGCGGCGACTTCAAGTCGCGCGCCAAGATCAGCGGCAACGACGAGGTCAGCCTCCTCGGGCGCGCCGTCAACCACATGGGCGCGCAAATCGAAAGCCTGCTCCACGAGCGCGTCGAGAAGGCGCGCCTCGAGACGGAGCTCGCGACCGCGAAGATGGTGCAAGAGCAGTTCTTCCCCAAGCTCGTCGTCGAAGACGAGTTCTTCCGGGTGAAAAGCTACTTCCAGCCGGCTTCCGAGTGCGGCGGCGACTGGTGGGGCCACTACCGCATCGGCGAGCGTCTGCACTTGCTCGTGATCGCGGACGCGACCGGCCACGGCGTGCCGGCGGCCCTGGTCACGGCCATGGTCTTCGCGGGAACCTCGACGGTCGCGCGCCAGATCGCCGCGGCGGGATCGCCCGAAGGCTCGATGAGCTTCCTCCTCACCGAGCTGAATCACACGCTCTGCGCCTCCGGCAGCACAAAACACACGATGACCTGCTTCGCCTGTCTGATCGACATGGACACGGGGCGGATCACCTACGCCAACGGCGGCCACAACTTCCCACTCATCGTCCGCCGCGACCTGGAGACGCAGCGCGACGAGCGCCGCAAGAAGAAGGGCAAGCGGCGCGAGATGCTGCAGATGCTGAACAACCCGCTCGGCATCGACCCGACTTCCGTGTACCAGGAAAAGACCGCGCAGCTCGACCCGGGCGACAAGCTCTTCCTTTATACGGACGGTCTCTACGAGTGCACCGACAAGAACGATGTACAGTGGGGTAAAGGCAAGTTCTTGCGGCTGATCGAGGCGAACGCCGACCAGCCGCACGAAGAGTTCATGATCGGCATCGTCAAGGCCGCCTACAACCACTTCAACGGCCATCCGCCGAACGACGACATCACCGTCGTCGTCGCGGAGTTCTCCGGCGAATGGGCGGCGAAAGAGACGGTCGACGACCTGGATCTGCTGAAGGAGGAGGCCGGATGAGCCGCGCCCTCCCCCTTCTTCTCGCCGCGCTCTTCGCGACGCTCGCCGCCGGTCCGGCTTGGGCGGGCGCCACAAAGCACGTGACCGTGATCTCGGTCGCGCCCGATTCCAGCGATCGCGCCAACTGCCAAAAGATCGTGGACTCGATGAGCTACCACATCCGTTCGCGGCATCGCTTCGAGCTGACGGACGACCCCAAGGCCGCGGTCGACCATAAAATCTCGGTTTCCTGCGTGGGCTCATCGGTCAACCTCTCTTGGGTGAGCATGACGCGCTCGAAGAAGGCGAAGGCGGGCGCGAAGATGTCGCCCCTCCTCGTGCGTCGATTGAAGCTGCGTCGCGAAGGCGAGCTCGCCAACGACTTTGAGGCCTTGGGCCTCCTGGCGGTGAAAGAGCTGCTGCGCGAGCTTCCTTGGGAAGGCGAGGTCGCCGCCTCCGGCAACCTCGGCAAGCGCGCGAAGGAGCAGGGCGAGCTGATCTTGGGCGAGCCGAAAGCGAAATACGAAAGGCAAGCCGTGGCGCTCTCGGTCGGCTATCTTGAGAGCGAGGCGATCGGCAACTGCGTCGCGTTCGACCTAGGCACCTTGCTCAACGACAAGGGCCGCCCGAAGTTCGTCAAAATCGGCGAGGGCCTGATCGTCGACACGCGCGCCTTCGAAGTCGACGGCGAAGCCTTCGTGAAGGCGGGGAGCTCCGATGCTGACAAGGTCTTTTTCCGCATCCAAGCGCCCGACGCTAAGGGCAGCCAGGTGAAGCGCTACGTCCGTAAATGCAAGGAGCGTATCGGCGAGGGCCAAGGCAGCTTGCTCACGGGCAGCATGAACTATCCGGGCCTCCTGTCGAAGGAATCGATCGAGCTCAACATGGTGCGCCAGCGCGCCGGCTTCTACGTCGGCGGTTACAAGACCACGAACGGACTTTCCGTGCCGTTGCTCGCCGCAGGTTACGTGCACAACAAGCTCGAGATCGGCGACTTCATCGACGTGGACGGCCGGATCTATCGGACGCTCGTTGCGTCCCCATACAATGGGACCGACGACAAGAAGTCCGAGCTCACGCAAGCTGAAGGCTTCGTCGGGGGAAGGTACTCGCTCCTCGAGTATACGCTCGCCGGCGGCGTGGGACTGATGATCGACAAGGCGAACATCCCCTTTGACCCGATCAAGCTCGTCGACGCCGTCACGGGTGAGACCGAGGACGACTACAAGGGCGTGCGCAGCTACAAGATTCGACCCGCGTTCTACGCGACCGCCCTCGCCGACTACGACGACTACTGGGCAGGCATCCGCGGCGCGGTCTCGCTGTCGACGATCAGTCCTTACTACCAGCTGAACGCCGAGTTCAACCTACGGCTCACGGACACTTGGTTCTTGGGTTGGGACGTCCTCTATGAAAGTATCGGCCAGACCTCTCTCGGCGAGCCTGGACTGAAGCTCTTCAACTTCGGCGGCCACTTGGGCTTCACGATCCGGCGCGCGAAGCCGCCGCAGACGGGGCGAAAGTAGGCCTGAGCCGCGATAGCACGCGGGCTGCGTCGTAGTGACCCAAGAGTCGCGCGAGCCATCCAAGCTTGCCGCGTGTTGGACCAAGAGCATCGAGCCGTTTTCCCAGGTCTTCCGAAGGCGCCTTCCGAATGCACATCGCATAGCCCTGGACGAGCACCTCAGCCTGAAGAGCGGTCAGGCCGTTGCGCCGCCACATAGTCTCCGCGGTCGCTAGCGACCGCGATACCTCGTCATGAAATGCGGGTGTCGTGGGTCTCGCCACGGTCTGCGCGCCCTGATGGAAGATCAGGCCGGGGGCGCCAAGAGCCAGAGCCTCGAGCCGATGTCCCGTCATCAGCAAGCGTTGGAGGAAGTCGACGTCCTCGATGTGCTTGAAAGCCGGGTCGAAGCCGCCGATCGCCAACGCCGCTTGGCGGCGCACCAGCTGCGCGCCGATCTGGATGAAGCCGTCGCCCGCGAGAAGGCTCGTCAGGGGATCGACCGCGGCGGCGACCGCTGGGAAATGCACGGCGCGCCCGGGCTCGCGCCTGAACTCGGAATAGATAACGGCAGTCTTGTCCGGCGCGACGCGCGCCTGCGCCAACTGCGCCCGCAGCTTCCCGGGGACGAGCTCGTCGTCGGCATCGAGAAATTGCAGCCACTCGCCTCGTGCAAGGTTTAGACCTTGGTTGCGCGCTCCCGCAGCACCCCTCGCCTGAGCATTTGCTACGATCTGCCACGCATACGGAGAGCGCTGCAGCGTTGCGCGCGCGATCTCAGCTGTTCGATCGGGAGAGCCGTCGTCGACAACGATGATCTCCATCGCTCCGGGCGATAGATGCTGATCCAGCAGGCTTTGCAAGGCGCGAGCAACGTGGGCCTCGGCCGCATGGGCCGGAACGACGGCGGTCATCTCGGGGCGTATCATTCCGGCATTCTAACTCATGGCGCCGTAAACTGGTCGGCGTCAGGCCGCCTGGCAAGCATCCTGCAATCCCCCGCGCGAACCAGCAGGCAGGGAGGCTTCCATGCAAAACCAAGCCAAGCAAAGACCCCTAGCTCTCATTACCGGTGCCTCCAGCGGGATTGGCTACGAGCTGGCCAAGGAATTCGCCCGCAAGGGCTTCGATCTCATCGTCGCCGCCGCGGACAACGGCATCGTCGAGGCCAAGCAAGCATTCGAGACGTTTGATGTTTTCGTCCGGGCGATCCGCGTTGACCTTGCCACGTCCGACGGCGTCGACACGCTGCTCGACCTCGTCGAGGCGACGGGCCGCCCCCTCGACGCCGCCGCCCTGAATGCCGGCGTCGGCATCCGCGGCGACGCTTCGCGCACGCCCGACCTGAAGGAAGAGCTCGACCTCATCCGCGTCAACGTCATCTCGCCCGTTCATCTGACGCAGCAGCTGATCCCGATGTTGATCGAGCAAGGCCACGGCCGCATCCTTCTCACGGCATCGATCGCGGTGACGGCGCCCGGCCCTCGTTTTGCCGTCGTCGCCGCCTCGAATGCCTTCATTCAGTCGTTCGCGGAAGCGCTCCGCTCGGAGCTCTCGGACGCTTGCGTCACCATCACGTCGCTGATGCCCGGACCGACCGGAGCCGCCGAAAAGGAGGCTTCCGAGAACGTCGCCCGCGAAGGGTTCGCCGCGCTCATGGCGGGCAAGGATCACGTCACCTTCGGCTCCTTGAAAAACGAGGTTCGAGGCCTCGCGGCGAAACTCGTCGGCGAGCCCACCGCGGCGCGAAGGCCAGGGCGCGAGACCGGCCGAGGATTGGCCGACAACGCCTGAGCCCGGTCAGTGGGCCTCTGCCGGGGCTTGCGCCAGGAGGGGCGCAGGCGCCGTCCCTTGCAGCCGATTGCCCCCGCCGAGAAAGTGCACCTGCGAGGCGACCACCTCCGTCGAGTACCGCTTCACACCCTGCTTTTCCCAACTTCGCGTCTGCAGCCTTCCCTCTACGTAGATCTTCTTGCCTTTCACCAGATGCTCGGAGCAACGCTCCGCCTGCGCCCCGAACACGACGACGTCGTGCCAGTCGGTCTGCGCCTTGGTGATCCCTTCGACGTCTTTGTGGAAGCGCGTGGTCGCGAGCAAAAGCTTCGTCACCGCTTCGCCGCCTTCCGTCCGCCGCAGAACCGGATCCCGCCCCAGATTCCCGATGATCATGACCTTGTTGAGTGACGGCATCGCGTCCTCCAAATTCGAGTTCGGCGGCAGAGATACGCCCCACTCTCCCGCGGCGCGAGCGACATGAAGGCCTGGACGCGAGATGTCCGGTTGCGCCCAAAGCCGGCAGGGGCGAGACTTGAAGCGGAGAAAACCATGACCCGCGCCCTGGCCCAGCTTCCGAACGCCTTGACCTCGGTCCGGCTCCTCTTCGGCCTAGCCTTCCCGGCTTTGCCGTCAGAGTGGTGGCTGCCCGTAGCCGGCGCCGCGGCACTCAGCGAGGCGCTCGACGGCCCGCTTGCGCGGCGGCTCGGTGCCGTCACCACGCTCGGCACCTACCTCGATCCAATCGCGGATAAGGTTTTCGTGTTTAGCGCGCTGTGCACACTCGCCCTGCACGACCTCTTGAGCCCGCTAGACCTCTTCCTCGTGATCTTGCGCGACCTGACGGTGGTCGGCGGCGTGATGTGGGCCACCGCGCGCAAAGATTTCTCGGGGCTGACGCGCATGCTCCCCCTCTGGTCGGGAAAATTCGCGACGTTCTGTCAGCTTTCGCTCCTCTTGGCGCTCTTCGTGCTGAAAAAGCCCCTTCCAGCCCTCGTCTACTTCACGGCCGCCATAAGCGCCTTCGCCGGTGTCGACTACGTCCAAACCTTCTTGCGCCGAGAACGCTGACGCCGACTTCGGCACGCCCAACGCAAAGTACCCATCCTATGCATACGTCCGAAACATCCGTCATCCGTCGCTGGCGCGCCTCTCGAACCGCGCGGCCTGGCCTCGACTACCTGCTCGACGCCCCGAAGCCGGACGCGCCGCTCGTCGCGCGCGTGCGCTGGCTCGAAGAGCTGTCGGCCTTCATTCGCACGCCGCCGCGCGCCGCGCGCCCTGCCGGCAGCGGCGAAGGCGCCATCGGCCGCGTTCGCATGCTCATCTCGCTCCTCGAGCGCAATCCGGAGCGCGCGCGCTCGGTCGGCGCCGCCCTCCGCTCGCTCCTGGCGCAGCTCGATTCCGTCGACTTGTTCAGCTCCGCCGGCTTGACCGGAGACATGGGCCTGGGCGCGGAGCTGAGCGAGCGGCTTTGGTTCAAGCTCCTCCCGAGCCAGCGCGTGCCGCAGGATTTCGGCGACCTCCTGCATCGCCTCTTCCCGACGCCGGAAGATTCGGCCTGGCTTCTCGCCCTCACCGCGACCGACATGGTGAAAATCGCCACGATCCTCGCCGTCGATCCCGAGGAATGGCGTCGCGACCTGCGCGAGGCGATCGGCGTCCTCGCGAGCAAAGCGCGCGTCATCGCGGCATTCGAAGAGATCCGCCTACGCTTGCCGTCGCGCCGTCCGACCGCCTCGGCGTTCCACGACCTCGACGCGGCCGCGGCGCGCATCACGAGCGAGTCGACGCGCCCCACCGCGGAGGATTGGGATCGCATCGCCGCGGCGCAGGGCCGCTGCGACGAAGAGCTGCGGCATCTCGAAGCGACGTTTCGCGAGCGCGGCTCGAGCTTCTCTTTGACCTACCAGGCGCACCGACTCGCCGCGATTCTCGCGCGTATTCGGACGCTCGCGACGTACTGGGTCGACGTCGAGAAGAATCCGTTGGCCCGTCCGGCGCTTCTGGCGCAGCTCGCGGGCGAAGCGGCAAGGCGGCACGAGATGCTGCCGCTCTGGACCGACGTCACTCGCACCGTCGCCCACCGCATCGCGGACGCGAACGCGGAGACCGGCGATCATTACATCACGAAGGGCCGCGGCGATTACTTCCGCATCCTGGGCGCGGCGCTCGGCGGCGGCGTGATCACGGTCGTGACGATTTTCGGCAAGATCGCCTCGGAGCACTCCGAGCTGGCGCCCTTGCTCAAGGGCCTGTCGACGGCGATGATCTATGCCGTTAGTTTTCTCGTGATCCAGGCGTTCGACTTCACGCTCGCGACGAAGCAGCCGGCGATGACCGCGGCGACCTTGGCGCGTACGCTCGACGGAGATCCGGGGCCGGCTCGGATCGTCTTGTTCGCGAAAGAGCTCGTGAACCTCGTTCGCACGCAGATCGCGACGATCTTCGGCAACCTGTTCGGCGTCGCTTGCGGCGTCAGCCTCGCTTGGTCGATCTCGACGCGGCTTCTCGGCCATACGCCGATGTCTGCGGACGACGCGCATCATTTGATCGAGAGCCATTCGATCTTCGGCCTTTCGCCGCTGTTTGCGGCCTATTGCGGCTTGGCGCTCTGGGCCTCGTCGATCATGAGCGGTTGGGCCGCAAACCTCCTGCGATTTCGGCGCGTCGCCGACTCGATCGGAGACCACCGCCGGGTCCGGATCGCGCTGGGCGAGACGAAGGCAAAACGCTTCGCCCAGCTCTTCGAGCACGGGGCGCCGGCCGCGGTGGGCAACGTCGGTCTCGGTCTCCTCTTGGCCTTCGTGCCGCGCCTGGTCTCTGGATTCGGCCTGCCGCTCGAAGCGCGCCACATCACGCTCGCCTCGGGCGGCTTGACGCTCGCCTTTCTTTGCGGCGGCGGGCGCGCGATGAGCACAGGCTCGATTGCCGCCGTCGCGGCGGGCCTGGTCGCGATCGGGGCGCTGAACCTAGGCGTGAGCTTCGGACTCGCGATCGTCGTCGCCACGAAAGCGCGCAACATTCCGAGCGCGCAACGCCGCATGCTGCGGCGGGCGATCATGGCGCAGGTGCTGAAGAGTCCCTTGTCGCTCGTATTGCCGATGCGCGGCGCGGCGCGATCGGGCTAAGGTAACTAGCTTGAATTAAAGATGAAATTGTTGTTTTTCTGTTCCACGGCGTTCCGGCGGACGGCGGGCGGAACAAAAATGGCACATAATAGGAGGACACCTCCCCTCGTGAAAGCTCGCATGCGCGCTTCGATCCTAGCCTTCTCGACCCTAGCAACGCTGGCAACGGCTTGCTCTCCGACGATCGCAGTGGAGTCGAGCCCGGCCGGCGCCGAGATCGCGCTCGAGGTCGAAGGCGACGACGTGCCGCGCGTGCTCGGCTATACGCCGTTCAAGACGACCGGTACCGCCTTGAGCGATCTGGCCGGCACGGCGCCGAAGCGGCTCGTCGTCCGGAAGCAAGGGTTCCGCAGCGAGTCTTTCCTCGTACCGGAGACGGGCGGAGACCTGGCGATTCGCGCAGCGCTCGCCGCCGACGCCGCCAACTACGCCGAAATCAACCGCTATGTTCGGCTAGTGCTCAAGGGCCAGCGCCTTCTCTTGCAGCGTCGTTTCGAGGAGACGATGAAAGTCGCCGCCGAGATCCGCCGCGCGAGCGAGAACGTCGCGAGCGCGTACGAGCTCGAAGGCACCGTCTACTACCTGACGGACAAGATGGCTCAAGCCCGCGCCGCGTGGGCTCGCGTCATCGAACTCGAGCCGGACAACGACGAAGCACGCGGCATGCTGACCTTGATCGAAGCTCGACTCGAGACGGGCGCGCGCAATCGCTGAGCTCAGCCTGCGGACGGCAGCGTCCGTGGCACGGGCTCGCCCTGCATCGCGGCGACGAGCGCCCGGCGAGACGCTTCGTGGCGCGAGACGTGCAAAGTCACGGCCGCGCCCGCGGCATCGAGCGCGATCTCGCGTGTTTCGGCGGACAAAGCCGCCACTGCTGTCGACCGAACGCGGCGCGCACGTTTAGGCGGCAGTACGATCTCGACGCTACGGCGCAGGCGGTCATCGCTCGAGAGTAGCAAGTGCGCGACCACCTCGTCGGGGAGACCCGGCAAGACAGCCTCCCAGATTTCGCTCGACACGAACCGAAGCTCTTGCGGAAGGACACGTGCGCACACGAGCTCACCTAGAAGCGCAGATCCGTATCGGAGCCGCATGACGTCGATCCAAGCATCGTTGAACCCGGCGCTCGCGCGCAACTCGATGGCGAGCGCGAGCCTCGAAGCCGGGGAATCCATGGCGACGTCGGCCAACTGCAAAGCCCGACAGGCCGTTTCCAGCGGCAAGGCGCGCAGCACCTTCGCCAACTTCGCCGGCGGCAGGATCGCGACCAAATGGGAGATCTCGTGCGGCGAGGCATGACGCGCGTAGCTCAAGATCGTGTCGTCCGAATAACGCGGATGATCGGGGTCCGTCGTCACTTGATCCTCGACGCGCGGACCGTCGTCTGCGATTGCCTCTCGCAAAGTCGGGGCTAGGCCCGATGCGACGGGGCTCTGACCTTCGACCTTGCGTGTCGCTCGCATCAAGCCGTGCCAGATCATCGCCGCGGCAAGGAAGAGGAAGATGCCGAGAACCAAGGCTGCGACCCAGATGCTCGTGGCGAGCCCAAAGGGTGCGGCTTCGGCGGAAGGAAGCGCCGAAGGGAGCGGGCTGCGGTCTCCCGTGGTCGATGGGACGGTAAGGGGCTCAACGGCAGATGGTGCCGGCGTCGGCGTCGGCTTAGTGCCGGTGACGGAAACGAGCGGGAGCACCGAGACGGCGCTGGGCGCCTCCAACGCAGTGACGGGCGCCTCGACCTTCGCAACGGGCGCCTCCACCGCAGCGACGGGGGCCTCGATCGCAGCTATGGAAGTACTAAGCGCGGACGCCCGTGGATCCAGCGCTGCCACCTGACTCACAATGCGAATCGTAAAGTGTCCGATGGCGTCCAAGGCCGCTAGCTCCGCCTGCGCCGAGAGACGCTCGCGGATGAGCTCGGCCTTCGTCTCGACGAGTGCCGCCGGCATCGCAATCGTCACGTCGACGGCGTCGAGGTAGACCTCAGCGTCGTACACGTCACCCGCCGCACCTTCATAGGAATTGCGCCCGTCGGCGGACGAGACTGCCGCCTCGGGGGCGACGACGACGATAGGACGGTCGCCCTCGCTCGTCGCACGCCGCCTTTTGCGCTCCAGCTCGGCGAGCTCGGCCGCGACCCCGTAATCGAGATCGATGTTGAGCTTGCCGAACTTCGGGAACGATTTCACGGCTTGGGCGTTGACGCCGCCTTCCACCGTCGCGCCGCCGTCGGTGGGAGCGCCTTTGCCTTTGACGGCCGTGAGCTGCTGAAGCAGCTTCTTTTGCGCTTCGATTTGTTGCGCGACGCTTAGTTTGCGAAGATCGCCCATTTTCGCGCGCGCGCTCTCGACGTCAGCTGCAAAACGCTGCTCGTCGAAGTGCGTTTGCACCCACACCTCGACCTCCTCACCGTGAAGCACGCCGACCATCTCGTTGCGCACGATGTCGCGCACGAGCATCTCGTAGTAGCTCTTGATCAAGACTTTGCGCTCGGCCGGGATTGCTGGTCCGCGCGCGGGGGGCACGGCCGATGTCGACGACAAGGTCAGGGAGACCATGACGAGCAACAAAATTTTCAGCGTCCGAAAGCTCAAGATCAATCCTCGATGTTCCTTACCGGAATCGGGATCTTAAGGAGAATTCCTGAGCGGAACGTTTACCGCGGCCTCGGACCGCATTTGGGCGATCCGGCAAAAAGCGCGCCCGTCACCTTGAGGTCTTGCGGGGGTGGTCGAGGGCGAAAAAAATCTGCGAAAATGCGGATGCGGCGCATTTCGGACCGGTGCAAGCCTCCCTTTGGGCCCCCGTCCGGGTCCCGACGTCGAGTTCGAGGACCTCGGCCAGGACGTCATCGGCATCGCGCCCGGCGACCGTCCAGACGAGAGACGCACGCGTTCCGACGACGAGGCGCACGGCGCCGACGTAGCTGCGCAGAATTTCGCGACGATCAGCACTCTTTAAATCAGGCAACGCAAGCTGACCGTCCGCGCCGATCGCGCTGCTCGACACGACATGCGCGGTCGCGCGGATCAAGGCTTCACGCCGTGTCGCCGAGCCTTCGAGATCGGCGATCGACGCGTCTGCGCCGCCTTCACTCACGCACAACCACGAGACTTGACGGTCGGCGCGTAGCGACACTTGCTCCAAGCTCGTCCCGGCGCGCAAAAGGGCGGTGCGCGTCGCAGCAGAAGTTCCGCCGTCGCTCGTCCAGAGGTAGGTGAAGCGCGTCCACGCTCCAACGCGCGGCTCTGCATCCAGCACGTACGCGAGGCCGTCGACGCGATAGCGTCCGGAATTGTCGACCGTGGCGCGACGCACTTCGTCGGCCGTCGGAAGACGCCAAGCCGAGCTGCCGGCGAAGCTCTGCACCGAGCGGCAATGAGCGTCGGCTTCGGCCCAGCTTGCCTCGCGCGGCGCAGGCTCGCCGTCGTCCGCGTCCGGCCCAAGCCCTGCGGACCAAAACAGATTCGTGGCGCGCTCGCGAAAGGCCGGCTCATGGGGAACGTCGCCGCTGCCGACCCCGGCGTCGATCCAAGATTCCGCGGCTGCTGCGGGTAACGCGGCGCGCTCGTCACTACGGACGACGCATGCGGACGCGACGAGCGCGAGCGCGACCACGACGTAAGTCGGGTGAGCTCTGGCGACGGTACGGACGGGCAGGAAGAGTTGGCGCAAGACGAGAGACCTCACCCATGATTCGGGTTCTCGCCGAAAATGCTTTAGAATAGGGATATCTCCGCCAGCTTCCCGGCTCTAGAGGCCGTCGCCACATGCGCACCCCCATTTGGAACATTCGCCCAATTCGCCGCCTTTTCGCGGCGAGTCTCGTGAGCTCCGCGCTCTTCGGCGGGGCCTCGCCGTCGCGCGCCGAGCCGCTCCGCGACGGCTCGAGCCTGGCGCACGTCACCCTTTCTTGGGCGGGCGCGGCGCCGGCGACCTGGAGCGACTCCGGAATGACCGAGGCTTGCTCCCGGCTCGGCGAGAGCCTCGTCGCCGGCGGCGGGCTCTGGGGCCTCGGCGCGTTTCGAAGCTACGGCTGCTACATCGAAGGCCGCCTCATCGCGGGGAAGGCTGGCGCCAGCACCTGGCTCGTAGCGCTGACGCCCTCAGCGCGTGACTTCTCGATCGCGGTCCTCCAGACCTCCGGTGGCCAGGACCGCGCGGCGATCGGGCCGCTCGAGCCGGTCTACGATCTACGCCTGACCCCGCCGCAGTGGGTCGAGACGTTCATGCAGGACGACGCACACGTGCGTCTGCTCGCCGGAACGATCCTCTTTTCCTTACCCGCGGCCGGCCGTCTGCAGCCGCAGGAATTCGCGGCGCGCTCGCGCCCGGTGCGTTCCGAGGCGTTCGAGGCTTGCCTCCAAACCCCGGTACCGCCCCGGCAGGTGGCGATCGCCGCCGAGGTGAACGGGGCACCGGTCGCCCGCGGCGACCTCAAGGCCGATCCCAAAGGCGAGACCTGGAAGTTTTCGGAACCGCGTGCGGGCTTGGCTGCGGGCGCTATGCTGATCGTTTCGGACGACGCGCCGGGCGTGCGCAAGGGCTTGGAGTCGTGCGCGCTGGCCGCCTATCGCAGCGCGATCGAATCTGTCGACTCTTACGCACTCGACCGCTTCGACGGCGCGGGTGCGACCTTGACCAACTACGTCACGTCTACCTTTGTCGCGCCCTTCGTCGTCGGCGTGCGTTACGGCGTGGATGTTCAGGGGAGCGAGGTTCAGTTCGGGCGCGCGGCGACGCTCGTCAGCGCGGTCGCCGAATCGCGGTGGGGCGTTCTCGACGGATTGCAGGCACGCTACGAGATCATTCCTACCTTGCGCAACGATCGAACCCAGCTCGCGTTCGGCGTCCGACGCCTGCAGCTAGGGTGGTCGTTTCGGCTCAAAATGCCCGCGATCTTGGACCACGTCGACCTCACCCCGAAGGCCGGCCTTTGGAACGTCGAATCGACGATCGTCCTCGCGGACCCGATCGAAGCGGGCAAAACTTATACGGTCCCCGTGCGACTCCACCGCGCTTGGGGCGCAGGCCTCGAGGCGGGCGCCGAGTTCTCGGGCCCTTGGTTCGTCGTGCGCGGCTGGGCGAGCCGCGACGCGACGCTCGGCGGCGAGAACAAAGTCGCGAACAGCGTCGTTGGCACTCGGCTCGGCCTCGACGCGGTCTTCAATGCAAAGAAGCTCGGCGGTAGGAGGTCTTTGACCTTCCTCTCGCCGCTCGCTTTCGTCTTGCGCGAGAGCATGGCGATCACGGGGAATCAGGGTGGCGTCTTGCAACGCGAGGACGTGGAGATCCGCACTTCGGGATTCCAGGTCAGCTACGTCATGACTTACGCTGGTTTCGGGCTCGCGGTCGTCTGGTAGCGCCGCGGCCGGCGTTCGACGGAGTCGACGCATCGATCAGCGGGCCGAGTTAAATGCCTGGCGATAGTCGAAGTAGTCGACGTCGATGTTTTGGGACGCCGTCACGTATGAGTACTTCAGCGTCGGCGACATGCCGAGCGTCGGGAACGTCGCCGGAGTGGCAGTCGTTATGGTCGTAAGCAACGTGCCATTGACGTAGTAGGCGGCCTCCGAGGCGTTCGTGATTATGATCTTGTAGGTGTGAAACGTCGCTGCAGCGTAGGTTCCGGTGTTTGCGGCAGGGCCGTAGGCGGTCCCTCCGCTCATGACCTCGGCCTTGACGCTGGTATTGGTCGCGGCGCTCGTCAGGAGGAAGTAGACGCCGTTCGTACACGTTCCCGCAGCGCTGACGGTGGCGCAGAGACCGGCTCTCATGTCGGCGCCGGCGGTCCCGGCGACAGACGCTGCGAATTCGATGGTGATGGTCCCTGAGTTGGCATCAATGAGCACAGTGGGAGCGGCGGTCGTTCCCATGGCAAGAGAGGCGTAGCGGGTGTTTGCGGCACCACCGCTAAAGCGGGCGAGACCGGGGCGCGTCGACGAGGTCGCAGATACCGGGGCAACGGTCGCCGTGTTAAACGAGTACTGCCAACCGCTCATGCCGTTACCGCCCGTCGCGGTGGCACCCATCGTTCCAAGCAAAAACTCGTCATGAAACCAGTATCCGAGCTTGGGATCCGGCACGGACGCGAACGGCAGGGCTCCGGTCACGGCTGCGGTCGAAGCGAGATCGATGGCGCCGAACGCCGGGGCACCACCTGCGCCCGGGACTCTCAGAACTTGGTTCGCCGTGCCGGCCGAGGTCGCAGCCAGGCTCGACGCACCGCCGAGGATGACGCCGTTCGTCGTCAGCGAGGCCGCTCCGGTGCCGCCTCGGCTGAGGGCGAGCTGAGCTTCGCTGGACAAGACGCCCGAGCCGTCGTTGACAAGGACATGGCTGGCGGTCCCGCTCGCCAACTTCGTTCTGGCGATGGCGGCGGCGGAGGCGATGTCCGCATTGCCGATGGTGTCGTCGGCGATCTTCGCGGTCGTGATCGCGCTGTCGGCGAGGTCGGCCGTGGCGATGGTGGCGTCGGCGATCTTGCCGGTCGTGATAGCGCTGTCGGCAACGTCGGCCGTGGCGATGGTGGCGTCGGCGATCTTGCCGGTCGTGATGGCGCTGTCGGCGAGGTCGGCCGTGGCGATGGTGGCGTCGGCGATCTTGCCAGTCGTGATGGCGCTGTCGGCAAGGTCGGCCGTGGCGATGGTGCCGTCGGCGATCTTGCCGGTCGTGATGGCGCTGTCGGCGAGGTCAGCGGTGGCGATGGTGCCGTCGGCGAGCTTTGCAGTCGTGATGGCGCTGTCGGCGAGGTCCACCGTGGCGATGGTGCCGTCGGCGAGCTTCCCGGTCGTGATGGCGCTATCGGCGAGGTCGAGCGTGCCGACGGTGCCGTCAGCGATCTTCGCGCTGGAGACGGTGTCGTTGGCAATGCTCGTCGCGGCGATGTCGCCCCACGCGAGATCGCGGGTACCGTTCGTCGTCAGCACTTGGCCGCTGGTGCCATCGGCGCTCGGCAGTTTCCACACGACCGAGGTCGTGATCGCGTCCGGCGCTTTGAATCCGACGTACTGTGCGCCGTTGACGCCGAGCTCGAGGTGACGGGACTCGGTTGCGGACGTCACGACCGTGAAGTTAGCAGCGCTTGGGGTGGTCGATCCAATGGTTCCGGGGGCGCTCCAGTCGCTCGGGCCGGTGGCGCCCGTCGCGCCCGTCGGGCCGGTCGCGCCCGTGAGGCCGGTCGTGCCGATGGCGCCCGTCGGACCGGTTGCGCCGGTGACGCCGATGGCTCCGTTTGTGCCGTTCGTACCATCGGCGCCCGAAGGTCCGGTTGGTCCCGTCACGCCGATTGCGCCCGTCACGCCGATCGCGCCGGTCAGACCAGTGGGTCCGGTGGGTCCCGTCACGCCGATTGCGCCCGTCACGCCGATCGCGCCGGTCAGACCAGTGGGTCCGGTGGGTCCCGTTACGCCCGTTGCGCCGGTCACGCCGTTCGCTCCGTTCGTACCATCGGCGCCCGAAGGTCCGGTTGGTCCCGTCACGCCCATTGCGCCAGTGACGCCGTTCGCGCCGTTCGTTCCATCGGCGCCCGAAGGTCCGGTTGGTCCCGTTACGCCCGTTGCGCCGGTGACGCCGTTCGCGCCGTTCGTTCCGTTCGTTCCATCTGCGCCCGAAGGTCCGGTTGGTCCCGTCACGCCCGTTGCGCCGGTGACACCGTTCGCGCCGTTCGTTCCGTTCGTTCCATCGGCGCCCGAAGGTCCGGTTGGTCCCGTCACGCCCTTTGCGCCTGTGACGACGTTCGCGCAGTTCGTTCCGTTCGGTCCTTCGGCGCCCGAAGGTCCGGTGGGTCCCGTCACGCCCGTTGCGCCGTTCGCGCCGTTCGTTCCGTTCGTTCCGTTCGTTCCGTTCGTTCCGTTCGTTCCATCGGCGCCCGAAGGTCCGGTTGGTCCCGTTACGCCGGTTGCACCGGTCACGCCGTTTGCGCCGTTCGCGCCGTTCGTTCCGTTCGTTCCATCGGCGCCCGAAGGGCCGGTTGGTCCCGTCACGCCCATTGCGCCAGTGACGCCGTTCG
>JANOTL010000216.1:0-4244 GCA_031416315.1 Pseudomonadota bacterium | reverse complement strand
CCTCGCTCTCGCCGGATTCCTCGGCAATTTCCCGGTCGCTTGATCATGCAGACTTTGCCTTCCCTGCTCGCTGGGCCCTGGTCAGTTGCCGCAGATTGAAGCCGAGGACAGAGGCGTACCCGGCGGCCAGTGTTGCCGCGTCGCTCTTCATGCGACTTTTTCCGAGCTGCCCCCCATGATTGTGCCGGGAAGCGGCGGCGCAGGTGTAATCGCCGAGATCCCTCGCTCCGCTCGGGATAGACCCTGGCGCTTTCGCGCCAGGGTCTAGCTACAACTTAGCACTCATGCCGAGCTGGAGGATCTGGTCGGTGCGACGGACGGCGCCTACGGCCGCCCGCAGCTCCGGAGAGGCCGCGGGAGTCTGCGCGAACGCCCTCAGATCGTCCGGCATCGCCAAGTGCAGCTCCCCCTTGCCCATGGCCTGGGTGAAGCTCGCCTCGACCAAGGCGTCGTTCAGGACGACCCAGGTGAAACCGAGGCGCGCCTGCGCGCTGCCATCCGAGACGTTCTTCAAGCCGCTCAGGAGGACGGTCGTGTCGTTGAAGGAGCCGGGCTTCGCCGCGCGCAGGAACGCGGCGCCGTAGCGACGGCCGGCATAGAGGGGCACTGCGGCGCCGTTCAGCAAGGCGTACGCCGTCAGCTTGCGGTCCTCGTAGCCCATGCCGTTGTCGAAGCCCTCGGCGCCGAGGACGGCGGTGTCGTCGTCCGAGTACTTGAACTCCCACTCGGCGCCGACGACGGACTGGCGAATCCAGTCCTCCTTGCGCGACTTCGGCGTCGGCAGGCGGGCCGTCGCCGCGTCGAGCTCGCCTTCATAGAACACGCGCTGGCTGCGATGCGTGAAGGCGTTCTCGAACTTGACGTCGAAGGGTCCAACGCCGGCCGAGAGGTCTAGGCCGAAACGCTCCTCGCCGCCGTCCACGAAATGCCCGGAGAATGCGAGCTCGGCGTCGCCGAAGACCAGCTCGGCGCGCGGCGCGAACCCGATCTGGTCGGCGGCGACGGCGTCCTGGAGGTCTGCGATCAAATAGAAGTTGAAGCCCTGCTTCTCCACCGGCACATGGAGCTTGACGAGGGTGACCCCGGAGCGCTCGTCGACGTTGGCGTAGGGATCCTTCACCTCGCGGGCGAGGAAATCCGTCGGGTTCCAGAAGGTGCCGGAGCCCCACTTCACCTTTTGACGGCCGAGGGTGAAGAAGGCGGTGCGCGCGACGTCCCACTTGATCCAGAGCTCGTCGAGGCGATACGTGGTCGCGGGCTTCTGGTCGAGGATGCGGCCACGGGCGAAAGCGCGCAGGCGCTCGTTCGGGCGGCTGTCGAAGTAGAGGTCGAGCAGGCCGTTCTGCGTGAGGGGGGACTTCTTGACCTTGGTCTCCTCGATGCGGGCGAAGAGGAACTCCCAGCGGAGGCGACCGCCGAGGACGAGGGTGTCTTTGAAGGCGGCGATCGAATCGGGTTTTTTGCGGAGGTCGACTTTCGGGGGCTCGGCGGAGCCGGTGGCGGGTCCGGCGCCGAAGAGCTCGTCTTCTACGGCGTTTTGAGCCGTCGCGGACCTTGGGGCGATCACGATGACGAGCGCGAGCGCGAGGAATGCCGAGGGGGTTCTCATCGGCTTTGGGACTCGATCCAGGCTTTGGTGAAGATGTTGGCGGCGAGGGCGTCGAGGTTCACGTCGCGCAGCGCGACCGTCGTCGACGCGCCCTTCTCGACCTCGTCGATGAAGCGCATTTCCTTCGGCACGTAGACGTCGGCGCCCTTCGACTTGCTGAACATCTTCTCCCAGGTCGGATAGTAAGAGGTGCGCAGGAGCTTGTCGGAGATCGCATGGTCCTGGCGCTTCAGGATGTTCTTCGAGTCCTTGTCGACCCAGAGATGCACGATCGGCGCGCTCACGTCGGACTCGGTCTTGGCGGTCAACTTGAGGTGGTGAACGTCGAACTTGCCCAGCTTCTCGGCGCCGACGAACGCGGCCGTGTATTCCTCCGACAGGCGGGACTCGTCGAAGTCCTGGCGGTTCGAGTTGGTGCCGCCGATGCGCGTGCGCTCGGTGCGGCGCTCCCATTTGCCGACGGCTGGCTCGTAGAGAAAGAGGTTTTTGTCCAGGCGCAGATAGCCTTTTCCGGCCTCCGCCTTCGGCTTGGTGAAGAGGAGCATCCACTTGTCGTCGGCGTCTCGGCGGTAGACGACGGCCTCGAAGACTTGCAGATTCTTGTCCTTCTCCTTCTGCTCCATGTAGACGGTCGACTTGTAATCGCCCGAGTTGCGTTGGCGGTCGTCGACGAGCTTGACCAGAGCGTCGGTCTCCGGCTGGGTCAAGGCCAAAGCCTGGGGCGCCAGCCACAAAAGCGAGGCGAGGAATGCACGCATCAAGAACGTCATGAAGGACCTCATTTCGAATGCATCAGGGCGACGACCGGCCGAAGGCGGCTCGCACGCCACGCAGGATACAGCGCGGCGGCTCCGGTCAGCAGGGTGAACGTGACGATGGTGGTGATGATTTGCGCTGGGTGCAGGGCGAGGCGCAGGACCTCGGTCATCAAGAAGACGCGCATGCCCTCCACTGGAATCGGGATCTGCGCCGCGTTGACCGCGACGACCACCAGCGCGCCGAGAAGGCCGCCGATCGTGGCGGCAATCAGCCCTAATAGCCCGGCCTCGGTGAGAAAGAGGCCGATCACCGCGCGTTTCTGCATGCCGATGGCGCGGACCGTGCCGATCTCCTTGGTGCGCTCGCGCACCGTCATCCACAGCGAGTTGGCGATGCCGGTCGCAATGATGATGCTGAGGATGCCGATCAAAAACACCGAAAGCGCTTGCAAGCTCGTGACGATGAAGAGGATGAACGAAACTTCGTCGCGCCAGGTCGTGAGGTCCAGCCGCAGGCCCTTCCAATCCTCGTTGCCGATCTTGTCGAACTTCATGAAGAAGGGCTTCGGGTCGTGGTCGAGGATCGAGTAACCAGCTTCGGATAGCACTTTGCGCAGCTCGACGATCACCTTCTCCGAGCGGTCGATGTCGTCGAGATAAAGCATCACCGCGCCGGTCGTGTCCGGGCCGCGCTTGTAGATCGAGAGCAAAGTTTCCCGCGGGACGAAGACGTTCCAGTTGCTCATGAAGCCCAGGTCTTTGGCGACGGCGACGATGGTGAGGTCGACGGTGTTGGTCTGGCCGCCGTTCGCCTCGGTGATGAAGGTGATCGTGTCGCCCAGGGCAACGCCGAGCTTTTTCGCCTGGGCCGCGAAGATCAGCGCCGAATCCGGCTTTTTCAGGCCGTCGAAGCTCCCGGAGGCGAGGGTGAGCGTCTTGAAGAGGCGCTCCTCCTCGGCGAAGATGATGCCGTTGACGCCGGTATTGATCGAGCTCTCGGGGCCGATGATGCGGCCCCAGCCGCGGTTTCGGTCGGTGACGGCCTCGACGCCCGCGATCTTCTCCTTGACGAGCTTCCTGATCTTGTCGCGGTCCATGATAACGGGCTCGGCGGTCTTGCCGCGCGGCTTGAAGAAGCCGGCGACGTTGACGTGGCCCGAAGAGAGGGACGTCGCGGTCTCCACGAGGCGGTCGGCGACGCCTTGCGAGACCCCGAGGAGGAGGACCATCAGCAGGGCGACGAAGGCGATCGCCGAGCCGAGGATCAAGCTGCGGCGACGCGCTTGGATCAGGTTGCGAAAGCCGATCTGGAGGTGGGTGAAAAATGGCATCGGCTACTCCTTTTCCTGCATCGCGTTCGCCGGCGCGACGCGCGACGCGAGGAGGGCCGGGTACATCGTGAAGAGCGTCGCCAGGGTCACGACCACGAGCGGTCCGACGAAGGTCCAGAGCCATTCGACCTGCGGGTAGAGCTTGGGCCCAGAGAAGAGGAAGACGACGAAGTCCGAAGGCGCCGGCACGCCTTTCGCGCCGAGGAAGAACAGGAGGCCGGTCGCCACGGCGGCACCGGTCGCAGTCGCAAGGACGCCGACGGTGACCGTCTCCACCAGGAACATGCGCAGGACGAAGCTCCTCTGGGCGCCGATGGCGCGCATGGTGCCGATCTCGCGAGTGCGCTCGATCGTCGCCATGATCATCGAGTTGTTGATGATCGCCAGGGCGACGATCAGGATGATCGCGACGGCGAAGAGCAGGACGGCGCGGACGATGATGACGAACTGCCCGACGGTGCCCGAGGCGGCCTGCCAGTCCACGACGCGGATCTTCGCGCCGGCGTCTTTGAAGAGCTCTTTCAGCTCCGCCTGCGTCGCGGCCGC
>JANOTL010000215.1:0-7352 GCA_031416315.1 Pseudomonadota bacterium | reverse complement strand
CGCGCCGGTCACGCCTGCGGTGGTGCCGGCCGCGCCGACCGGACTGAAGCTCGTCGTTCGTCGCCCGGAGGACTCGAAATGAGCCGCAACCTCATCCGTATCGCCGCCATCGGCACCATCCTCGTCGCGGGCGCCGTCACGCTCGTCTCCAGCTGCGGCGACATGCTCGAGGACAAGGAGTCCGCGGCCAAGGCGGACTCAGTCCTGGAGATCTCGTTGAGCTGGGACGCGAGCACCGAGACCGGCATCGATTCCTTCCACGTGTACGGGATCGCAGCGAGCGGCGCCGGCGAGGCGGCCGCCGCCCTGCCGGAAGACTGGAAGCTCCTCGACGAGCAGGCCGCGACCGAGGCGGGATTCGACCCGAAGGCGCCGAAGGTCCTCCTCACGACGAAGAAGCACGTGCAGCTGAAAGCGCTCCGCGGGGGCGGCGCCTGCTTTCGCGTGAAGGCAGCGTCCGCGGCGGGCGAGTCGGTGGCGTCGAACATCGTGTGCGACCAGATGTAGCGGCCGATTCCTACGAGTTCGCCGCCTTGATGTGCTTGTCCAGCGCTTCGTAGAGCTCCTCGGGCTCGACGTGCGGCTCCTTGAATTTCACCGTGGTGACCGCGGCGTCGGCGCCGGCGACGTCAACTTCGAGGAAAACGACGGTGTTGCTGGATCTGCCGCCACTCGTCCGTTCGATCAGGCGCGCGCTGCTGATGCTCGCGATTTCCAGCGTCTGGACGAGCTTGTTTTTTTGATAGATGCGGACCGTCCCGTCCTCCACGACGGTGTCGCGGCGCGCGTGGAAGAAGCGGTACTGCGACCAAACGAGCGCGATCGCTATGAGGAACGTTCCCCCGCCGGTCAAGATCGCCGTGATCACCCAGGTCTCGTCGGTGAAGAAAAATCGCGCCAACAGCAGCTGCGCCGCCGAGGCCACGAGCACGAACGCCAGCTCGACCGGACGCGTCGCCGAGCGCGGGTAGCTGATGCGGTAGGACGGCAGACCGCCGCCCCTTTTCTTATGCGAAGGCGGGTCGGGCCTGAGACGCGTCGGCAACGTCTCGCCACGCACTGTGACGCGCGTCTCGGCGATCGTCCTGTCCCGTGGCTTCATCACGTGCCACACGATCCAGACCATCACGAAGGCCAGGACTAAACCGACGATCATACCGCCCAAGACGCCCTCCGGCCCGATTTTCCACCATCTTGTCGGCATTTTGCGAAAAAACCTGAGTCCCACAAAGTCTCTCGGGGAAAAGGACGAAAAGAGGGGGTATGCGCTGTCCCGTCAAACGCTTCACCCTCCTCCTCGCCATGCTGGCCCTCGTGGCCTGCGGCGGCGGCGGCGCATTCGGCGGCGACGGCGGCAAGAGCTCGGGCAAAGGTAAGGGCAAAAAGGCGGAAAAGAAGGCGGCGGCGGCCGACGACGCCGGAGGCGACGGCATCGCCGACGATGGCCTAAGGTCCTCCGCGAAAAAAGACGGCGCCATCGTCGACGACGACATGGCGAGCGGCTCGACGCCGGCAGGTCCCGCGTCGGCTTCGCCCGCGGCGGCGGTCCCCGATCCCGCCAACATGCCGGCCCCCGACTGGGCGGCCCTCCTCGACGTCACCTGCGACTTCGTCGACATGGTCGACGACACGCACGCGGTGCTGCGTTGCGACATGATCCGCGTCGACGGCCAGCCGATCGACGGTCTCGAGATCCCGATCGAGACGGCGGTCGTCGGTCCCGACGGCTTGCCCCGACCGGGCTCCGTCTTCGTCGACGCCGGTCCCGGCGCCGGGCTTGGCCTCACCACCTCGCGCTTCGGCAACATCCTGCACAAAGTCACGCAGTACGTGACGGCGCCGGTGCAGACGCTCGCGTCCGACGTCTTTCACATCAACATCGGCACCGGCGCGGGCTCGAAGCTCCTGCAAATTCCCTTCATCACGAAGCTCTTCGACAAGTATCCGATCATCAAGGACGGCATGTCGCTGGCCCTCTGCCTTGCGACCTCGACCGTCCCGGCTTTCTGCTTCGTGAAGTTCGGCTTGAAGGTCGCCGACCGCCAGCTCAACGGCAAGCCCGACTCGCGCGTGAAGGTGACCGTCTACCAAGCTTGGACCGGCTACCGGCACTACTACACCACCGATCCCGCCGCGCCGGGCGTCGAGGGCCCGAAGTTCCTCGTGCTGCGCGATCAGTTTCCAGGCACGACGCAACTATGGCTTTGCCTCCACAACAACGACGTCTTCTTCATTTCCAACGAGACGTGCGACAACGGCAACGGCACGCAAGCCGGGCTTCTCGGTTACGTTCCCGGCGGCGCCAGCGAGCAGACGCAGGAGCTCTTCCGTTGCCATGGACCGAACGGCGACCAAATCAACGTCACCAACACGCAAGAATGCACGGGCGCCGGTTATCCCGTCGTTGGTCGCATCTCGTTCGTGCCGATGGGCGATTACGTCCACACTTACTGAGCGTCCTCAGTTTGCGGCTTCGACGCAGTCCTTGATGTCGTACACGGTCGTGATCGGCACATACGCCGTGAATGGATCGGTGCCGTTCGTCTGGACGACGTAAGGCTCGATGCTGCGCTCTTTTACGGAGCAGTTGTAGATGATGCGATCCCAGCGGTCCGTCGGGCGGCGGAGCGTCGCGATGTAGTCGATGACGCCTTCGTTGGCCGCGAGGAACTCGTCGCCGTACATCGACTCGCCGCGGTCGTAGACGGCGAGCCGCACGGCAGCGAAGTCGAGCGCGCTGGCGGTGCCGGCCGCGAGCGTCATGCCAAGGATCATGGCGATACAGCGCATAGAGTCTCCAAAGTTTCCGTGGGCTGGGAAGCGTGGACCTAAGATAGCGAGCCCACCTGCACGCCGCAAGGCCCATAAGTAGAGGTTCCAAGTGCTTACGCCCCGTCCGCGCCCATCTGGCCGAGCCGCAATTCCCATTAATCAAAGGCAAAGATGTGTGCTACGGTCCGCGGCTCGACCGATCTCGAACCATCAGGAGTTCCCGCAGTGAAGATTTCGCATCCTGCTCTTACCCTCGCGCTCCCGCTCCTCGCGGCCTTCGCCGGCTCGGCCCGCGCCGACGACTTCGAGTACCACGGCTACATGCGCTCCGGCATCGGCGCGAGCCGCGGCGGCACCGATCAGGTCTGCTTCACGGCGCCCGGCGCTTCGGCCAAGTTCCGCCTAGGCAACGAGTGCGAGACCTACCTGGAAGCCAAATTCGTCAAGACGACGAGCTTAGGCAAAGACGCCGCCGCTCCGGCCTTCAAGACGCATCTTCTGTTCGCCGCCGTCGCCGGCGCGCGTCACGACTGGGAATCGACCGATGTCGCCCCGGCGCCGGTCGGCCAGGAGCTGACGCTCTCCCTGCGCGAAGCCTTCGTCGAAGGCAAAGGCGTCCTCGGCGAGACGACTCCGTGGGCCGGCAAGCGCTTCTACCGCCGCCAGGACATCCACATCCTCGACTACTACATCATCAACAACTCGGGGCCGGGCGCTGGCGTCGAGAACATCGGCCTCGGCTTCGGGAAGCTCCACCTCGCCCTGACGCGCAACTCCCCCAAAGGCGTCGACACGCCGACCCAGAACAACACGGACGTCCGTCTCTCCGACATCGCGCTAGGCACCGCGGGCAAGCTCGAGGTCGTCGCGATTTATGGCACGGCCGGCAAACGCGGCCACGAGTCGGGCGCCGAGAAGTGGGAGCCGGCCAGCGGCCTCCAGCTGAGCCTCGTCCACACGATCGACGTGCTCGGCGGCTTCAACCGCGTCACGCTGCAGCGCGGCTCGGGCCTCTTCGGCGGCGTCACCAACGCCAACTTCGTCGCGGTCTCGACGATCGACTCGCTCGGCGGCGACGGCGGCCAGGCGATCGTGAAGGGCGACGACGACACCCTCGACCGCCGCAAGGAGTCCTCGACCCTGCGCATCGCGGAAGAGCTCGTCTCCGAGTTCGGCAAGGAGCTCTCGAACGCGTTCGTCCTCGTCTATTCGTCGACCACTCCTGGCGAGGTCAAGAACCTGGCCGGCGACAAGATCCCGAACAAGAACGAGCTGCTGTTGGGCGTGCGACCCGTCTATCATCTGAACGACACCGCGGGCGTCGCGCTCGAGGCCGGCATCGTCAACGTGAAGAACGCCTTCCTCGTCGGCAAGGACTACAAAGACTCCTCGCTGACGAAGATCACCCTGGCGCCGCAGCTCACGGGCGCGGGTTTCTGGGCTCGCCCGCAGCTGCGTCTCTTCGCGACCTACGCGACCTGGAACGACGAGTCCAAGGGCGCGGTCGGCGCGCCGATCTACGCCTCGGACACGAAAGGCTTCACGACCGGCGCGCAGATCGAGGCGTGGTGGTGACCCTTCGCGCCTGACGCATCGGGCAGATGCAAAAGCCCCGCCCGCGCCTTACGGCGCCGGCGGGGCTAAGCACACCTCCCTCAATTCGAGGTCGACGGCGCCGTGATGGGGATACCGCTCGCAGAAGCGCCCTTCCTGCGAGTGAAACCCGACGTGAGCGCCGGATCACGTGAGCCCTTTTGCGCCGAGGTCGCCTAGGCTTGGAGTTGCCCCCGCACCTCACTCCAGCGAAAGGGAACGAACATGATCACGAGACTCCTGATGACCTTGGCCTGCACCGTGAGCTTCACGGCCAGCGCCGTACCATGCATCCTGATCGGCGGCCCTGCCGCGATCGACGCGAAGCACGCGGCGAAGAGCTTTCTCGGCGCCCCGCAAAGCGAGGCGACCATGACCCCCGCCCGCGACGGCTGCTACCGCAATTATGACGGCGGCTCCATCTACTGGCTCGTGAACGCGCCGGAGGCTTTCGAGGTGCACGGCGATATCCGCTGGCAATGGGCCAACGTCGGCTGGGAGCAGAGCTGGCTCGGCTACCCCGTGACCGACGAGACGGTGACGCCGGACGGCGTCGGGCGGTTCACCCACTTTCAACGCGGCTCCATCTATTGGAAGCCGGAGCTCGGCGCGCACGCGGTGATCAACGGCTTCCGCGCCTACTGGGCGGAGCGCGGGTGGGAGCGCAACGCGGCTTTGGGCTATCCGCTAAATTCCGAGCTCGCGCCCATCGCCCGGCCGCTGGATCGTTTCCAGGACTTCGAAAACGGCGTCCTCTTCTTTGCGAACCGGACCGGCGCGATCGACGAGCTTTGGCCGTTCCCGATGGCGAGCCGCTCGAAGGAGGACCTCGAGATCGAGCTGGGCGGCGTGGTCGACGGGCTCTTGGCGCGGGCGGGCGGCGAGGCGTACCGCGAGGGCGAGGTCGTCATCGAGGGCGTCACGGGCTATCGCCGCAACGGTCAGGGAGCTCCCTTCAATCGGGCGCTGGTCGCGAAGATCCACGTGAAGTACACCGCGGCGTTTCTCGGCATCGACGACGCGCTGCCGGATCCGTCGAGCGACATTCGCCTGACCCTGCGCCTCGACGGACGGCGCCGCTTCGAAGGCGACGCGCTTCTCTACTCGGTGCTCGAAGGCTGGAGCGCGTCGACGCACGTGCCTTTCCCGACGTCGACTTTCATCAGCGCGGGGACGATCAACAACCGCCTGCGCGGCGAGCTCGATCCACTCGTCGGATCGGAGCAGGAGCTTGCCGTTTTGCCGGCGCCATTGACCCTCCTGGTGGCGAAGGTCACCGCCGAGGGCGGGCTCTCGGTCTACGTCGCGCCGCTGGACTGAGGCCAGCCGCCGCCAGCTGCCGGCGCCCGCACGGCCGGCAGCGGCGCCGGTTTGCCGGCCCCGGCTCCCCGACCCCGGGAACGGCAAAGATTTCAGGTGCGCGAGCCGCTGGACCAAGTGCTACCCTCCGGGCATGGACGACGAGCTCAGATCCGCGCTCGCCGAGGCGACGACGGCGAGCGCCGCGCTCTCCGCAGCGATGCGCCTAGGCAAGGCCAAAAACGCGAAGCTCACGCTGGGCTTCGTCGCCCGGCGCGCCGGCATCCCGTCCACCGGCTATCTGTCGGACGTGATGAGCGGCCGCCGCCGGCTTTCCCACAAGTACCGCGAGGGGCTCTTCGCCGCCGTCGGCGTCGAGGGTACCGGCGCCGACCTCCTGCGCGTCCTTTGCGCGCTCGAGGACGAGCCGGACGAGGAAGAGCGCTCGAAGCTGGAGCGCGAGCGGGAGGCCCTGCGCAAGTTCCTGCGCCAGCAAAGCCGCTCGATGCCCGAGCGGCTTGCCGGCATGTTCTTCGCCTTCGAGGTGTTCGGTGCTCTCGGGCTCTCCGGGCAGCGCGCGAGCCGCGCCCAGCTGCGCGCCTTCTTCGGCGCCGGACGCGGCGTCGAGATCGAGCGCGCGCTCGCGATCTTGTTGCAGGCGGGGCTCGTCGAGCGCCGCGGCGAGGACTTTCACGCCGTCACCGACCAGATCAACTTCTTCGGTGGCGAGGACGGGATGTCGCACCTCGACTACCTGACCATGGCCCTTCGCGACGCGGAGAAGCGGGTCTCTGACTGGTACGGCAAGAAGGACGAGTCCTTTTTCAGCTCGTCGATCATCAGCGTCAAGGACTCGACCTACCGCGCGGCGCTCCCGTCGATCAAGGACGGGATCCGCCGCATGGAGAGCGAGATCGAGTCGGGCGAGGCCGACCGCATCGTGCGCGTCAGCGTGCAGATCTACCCGCTCGAAGGCTGAGAGGCCGTCTCAGTTACCGACGCCGATGCGAGTCATACCGCCGTATTCTGGGTCCATGACGCCGTTTCTCGTGGTGCCGTCGGCTTTGACGAAGCTGACGCAGAGGAAGCGTGACGAACCGAAGAGGTCGGAGCGGGAGCAGCCCATCGCGGGCGTCGAGCGCACGCGGAAGGTGGTGCCGTCGGTCCGCTCGATCAGCGCCTCGGGCGACTCCGAGAGGGAGACGAAGAGAAACCACGCGGCGTCGCCCCGGATGACGATCTGCTTCCAGCTCGGATCGTCGCGGAAGTCGCTGGCGTCGGCGCCGCCCATGCCAGTTTCCGGCAGGGCGTCGAAGTTTACCGGCACGCCGTCGTCGGCTACGGCCGGAACCGAGGCGAGAGCGAGAGCAAGAGCGAACGTCAGGCGTTTCGTGAGCATGGGGGTCCTCCGTGAGTCCGTTGCCGGGTCAGGAGCAAGGACCGAGCCAATGGCTTGATTCTCGTCGGACGCCGTAAAGGCGGGCGATTTCGGGCTACGCCCGGATGGCGCGCCTCGCCAACTGGTTTACAAATGAAACCGGCGGCTTGACGAAGAGCACCGCTTAAGCGGAGACCGCAGGAGCCTTCTTCTGCCCAGGCCAGAGCTTCTTCCACCGCTGCGCATGCTTGTAGAGCACGATCACTCTGCGATCGAGCTCCTCCGGCAGCGCCTTGAGGAAATAGGCGGC
>JANOTL010000214.1:0-29764 GCA_031416315.1 Pseudomonadota bacterium | reverse complement strand
AGGGCACAAAACCGGCCCCCCCCAACCCCCCCAACACCCCTTGACAGGGTCAATTCCCCCCCCCGGCCGGGGGACTGGCCCGGGGGGGGGGCCCCCCCCCCCCCCCCCCCCGGTTCTCGTAGGTCTCAGCTCCGAAGGCCTGTGAAGCGAACAAGCCGATGAAGAGCGCGAGAGACAACGTAAGCGACGGCGCATCAGCAAACCGCATGTCGACTTCCGCCGTCCCGACGTTTGGGGGATGGAGGCACGGCGTCCAACTTTACTGACTTGGGAAACTTGCAGCGATTCCGAGGCGATCGAAGCTTCGCGTTCAGTGCGCGATGATTGGATCGTAGAGTGCCGCGAGAGTAGGAACGTAATCCGCGGCTAAGAGGGGGTTGATGCTTTGAGCCTTGGCGAAAATTTTGGCTGCCTCGACGTCTTGGCCGCGGCGTCTTGCGACGACGGGCGTTTAGCGCAGCCTGCGCTGTCCCTCACTGGACGCGCGCCATCCAAAGATCGTCCACCCGGAATTCGACGCCCGGCGTCAGCAGGTAGACCTGAAACCGCAGAATCAGCGCGCCATTGACCACCGTGACGCGGCTCGAAACCAGGCGACTCTCCTGGCTCGCCTCGATGGCCACCGTTTCCTTCGCCAGGATCGCGCCGTTGGCTCCGAGTTGAAAGACGACGAGCGTCATCTGACCGGCGTCGCTCGCGGCGAACCGCCCGCCGAACGAGATTTCCGCGTCCGGGGCGAGCCTTTGCCGGCTCTCGACGGCGACGTCCTGGAAGAGCGACGCGCTGGCGCACGGATCATTCGCACATGCCAGGGCCAGATGTGCAGACTGCGCATTTGGAAGGGCCGCGTTCCAGTCGGTATTCGGCAGGCGTTGCCAACCATCGACATTGCGCCGGCCGAAGTCAGCGTTTTCGAGCAAATTGCCGTGCGATAGACCGGCCAGGATCGGCCACTGCAAAGGTTGGAGCGCGTCCGCGCGCTTAATGAAGGTCCAGTCCCGACAGGCCGTCCGCACCAATCCCGGAAGGTCGGGATCAGTGTCAGCGCCATTGCAGCCCAGTCCGTCGGGCTTGCCATTGCGGTCCCACGACTCCCAGCGCGTTTTGCCGTACTCCTTCGTGAAGTACATTCGCTCCATGTGTTGGACCTTGGGCAAATCGTCGACGTCGAAATGCGACGTGATGATCGACTCGAGAACCTGGCCGCCCGTGTAGCGAAACGGCCCGTTGGGATAGAAGTAAGCGTTCATTGCGACCGTGTAGCCAGCCGGGCATTGGAGCGGCTCCTCGGAGCCGGCGATCTCGGCTAGGGCCCGTCCGTTCGCTGCCCCGAGCGCGATGTCGCTCGGAAAGAGCAACCAACCATCCTCCTTACGACAGTCGGTCGTGACGAACCAGTGGTCGCCGCCCGGATCGCGCGTCTGCGGGATCGAGACGAGGGGCCCGTCGGCTTCGATCAAATCGTAGCCGTCGGTGCCGTCGTCGAATTGCTCGAAGGTCAAGACGCCGGAGCTCCCGAAATCGAACGTCGCCACGTACCAAAAGGATTTGGTCCCGGAGTTCCATGACGGAAAACTCAGGCTGCGCTGCGTGTGCGTCTGGTCCTCTCTTGCGTATCGAAGGATTTCGCCCGGCGCGAGGTTACGGCGGCGCGTCGACGCCGGGCAAGCGACCGGATCGTCCGCGGTCGGCTCGTCGCGCGCGTCGACGCAGACGTCTTGGACGAGAAAGTCTTGCGCGAGCGTACGCACCGCCGGATTCTCGCGCAGCGGCACCTCAACTGAGCCCTCCGGCGCCGGACCGGTGGGCGTCGAGCTTGGCGATGAGGCGGCGGTGGTCGCTGGCGCGGAGTCCGGGTTCAATGTGGCATCCGCGCTCGGCGATGCTGGCTGCGGGGTGCCGGTTGCTGCGCCCGTGGAGCCGCTGGCGGCCGAGGGGCTCCCAGGCGCGGAACCAGGTGCGTCTTTCCCCGTGGCCGGCAGCTCTGCCACCGGAGCGGCGGCCTTGCTGTTTTGGCCTTTCTCGTCTCCGGAATCAGCGCAATGAGCTGCAAAGCCACTTGCAACGATCACGAGAAGAGTGCGGATGATGCGCATGGAGGCCCCCTCGGGATGACGGATGTGTTTTCCTTATCGGAAAGGCCTGGCAAATATGTTGGCGTCGGAACGATTTCTTGGCCGCTCGCGGGTGGCGAGTCAGTGACTCGCTCCGTAAGTGTACAGCCATGAAGGGTCGAACATTTGCGGAGTCGCTTGGCGAGGGTTCCAAGCGGCTGCAATGGCGCCGATCAGTCGCGCGTATAGACAACGACGATCTTGTCGTCCGCGCCAGCTGAGCCGGGCTCGAGCGTGATCGTGTTGTCGGCGGCGTTGTACGTCCAGCCCGTGTCGAGCTTTTTGTCGTTGAGGTAGACGCCAACGGTCGCGGGGTCGCTCGGTTTTTGCGCCAACGCGAAGGTGAGCTTCACCTTCTCCTGGATCGCCTTCAAGATATTGTCGAAGAGCGGGCTCCAGTTGGAGGTACGCAGGTCTTCGATCTGGCCTTTGTATTTCGGGTCCGAGGCTAGATTGATGTAAGCCTTGCCCTTGGCCGCGCAGCCGTCATTTCCGTCCGAGCACGAGATGGTATGGATCACGATCGCGCCCGGCTCCCTCCGTTCGCGTGCGGATACGGACGACCTTCGAATTGGATTACGGCGTGGCTCGCGCATCCGGATGACGGCGCGCGAGCCAGCTCCATTCGAAGCGCCTTCCACGACGTCACCGACGCCGACCTCCACTACAACACCGTACAAACTCAACAAAAAAGCGCGATCTTTCGTTAGCTCTTCTAGTTTTTCTCAAGGGCAATCCCTGAGATCGCTGAGGATTCAACCGATAAGTCCGCGTCGGCTCCGTGCGCCGACGAGGCTCGATTCCCCACGTCTTAGAAAGGTGCATAGAATGAGACTCAGGACGAGACACGAGCGCGCCGTCATGGTTTTTTCGTCGCTGGTAGCTTTCGCCGGGCAAGCGTCCCGCGCGCCGGCGCAGAGCTTTCCTGATGCAGCCTCGCTCGTCACCGTCCCAGCCAGCTCTAGCCTTCCCTATGATGTACTGGTCGACAAGTACGAGGTCAGCTTCAACGCTGCGTTGGGCCGCTACGAATCAGTCGCGGGCGCGACGCCGAAAACCGGGCTGTCGCTCGCCGACGCAAAGGCGGCGTGCGCGAGCCGCGGCCTGCGCCTGCCGACGTTGCAGGAATGGGCGGCTGCGGCGAGCGGTACGCCCGACGACGGCGTGAGCTGCAACACCAGCTCGTCCAGCCTTCGCCCGACCGAATCGGCGTCGAGCCCCTGCGTCTCCAGCGCAGGAGTTTACGACGCAGTCGGCAACGCCTTCGAAATGACGGACGTCCTCACCGACGTCTCCTCTTCCGGCGTTCTCGGCAACGTCCGAATCGATGCCGCCAGCGAGGAGAACTTCGGCGGGGCCGGCACGGCTTCCTATGCCGGGCGCCAGTGGAGCGGCGCCGCCGGCGTCGCCCAGCGTCCGACCTTGAAATGGGACGCAGTGGCCGCCTTTCCGCTCGCGGGGGCGCCGGCCGCAAGTCTGGACGATAAGAGCCTCTGGACGGTCGCCACCGGCGCCTCCGTCGTCCGGGGCGGACACTTCGGCGGCGGCGAAGGCGCCGGCCCCTATGCCACGAATGTTTGGACTTCGGCTACCACTGGCCAGGCCACCGTCGGCTTCCGCTGCGCGTCCACGGCCGGCCGAGCCCGCCTCGCGCTCGAGGCGCCGCTCCCCGGCGCGGCGTTCGATCTGGGCGCAACCGTGTGGCTCGCCTTCACGGCGATGCCTGCCGCATCGTCCACGGCGACCGTCGATTTCTTCCATAAACGCGGCGGAGGGGCGGGTTGCCTCGACGGCTCGCTCACGGGTTGGCAGAGCCTGACGCCGGTGCCGTTGGACCAGTCGGCCACCTCGTACGGCTGGGACACGTCGGCGTCGCTCGCGGGTGGAGGCGGAATGCATGGCGTCTGCGGCCGGATCGTCGAAGGGGCGAGAACGTCTTGGTTCGCGTACGGCGCCGTTCGAGTCGGTCCCCAAGGCTTCTGCACGGTCAACGATGCCGACTGGTCGACGACCGGCACCGGCTGCCGGCTCGCCAGGGGCGGCCTGGCGTCGAGCGGCTCGACCTGGAGCAAGACGGGCGCCATGCAGACCTGGACGCAGGCGAATAGCGCGTGTGCCGCCCTTACCGAGGGCGGTCGGCCTGCCGGCTCTTGGCGCCTGCCGACCGTTCGGGAGCTGACCGATGCCGGCGTCGCGAGCGGGGTCAGCCATCTGAACGGTGTGCCGTTGGCCGGAAGCCGGACCTTTTGGTCCGCAGACGCGCGCGGCACGAAGCATATTGCGGTCGACATGGCGAGCGGTGGCACGAGCACGCCTGGTGATACGTTCTCGCGCCTGGCTATTTGCGTTGCGAAGTAAGTAGACTTCACCAAGCCTAGACTATTGTCTGGCCCAAGCTAAAGTCGTAAGTCCCACGGAGCTTCCAACATCGTTTTGAAAGAATCAGCTCCGTGACCGCGCCCAGCGCCCCAAATCTATCAATCTATCAGATTTACCCCCGGTCCTTCATGGACAGCGATGGCGAGGGCATCGGCGATCTGGCCGGCGTCATCTCCAAGCTTTCCTACATCCGGGACCTGGGCTTCGACGCCGTTTGGCTGTCACCGTTCTTCAAGAGTCCGCAACGTGACTTTGGCTACGACGTCAGCGACTACTACGACGTCGCGCCCGAGTATGGCGATCTGCAGGCCGTTCGCTCGCTCATAGCGCGCGCGCACGAGCTTGGGCTCAAAGTCTTGTTTGATTTGGTGCTCAACCATACGTCGATCGATCACTCCTGGTTTTCGCAGTCGCGGGCGTCGAGGGATAATGCCCGTGCCGACTGGTATCTTTGGCGCGACAAGCCAAACAACTGGAAGAGCCTTACCGGCGGCTCTGGTTGGCACTACGAAGCGCGTCGTGATCAGTGGTTCTACGCGTCGTTCTTGCCATTTCAACCGGATCTCAACTATCGAAATCCGGCGGTAAGGGCCGCTGCTCTCGATCTCGTGCGCTTTTGGCTGCGCGAAGGGGTCGACGGCTTCCGGTTCGATATATTTAATGTCATTTACAAAGACGCTCACTTCAGAGACAACCCGCGCGCGCTGAAGTTCGTGCCGTCCGAAGGCGATATGTCGGGATTTGGGCAGAGCTTCGTCCACACCGTCAATCTACCCGAGAGTGTCGCGTTCGCGGCGGAGCTGCGCGGCGTCGTGCGGGAATTCGGTGACCGCGTTCTTTTAGGCGAGGTGTTCGGGGATAATGCGACATTGAGGCGCTTTGTCGGCGACGGCACAAGCGGACTGACGCATGTCTTCGACTTCAAGATGCTGCGGTTTCGGTTCGACGCGCGCTCTTTTCTGCGCATTCTTGTGGACGCGGAGGCGGCGTTCCAGGCTCCGAATAGCCCCGTCTATGTTTTCAGCAATCACGATCGGCCGCGCAGCATAAGCCGCCTCGGTGGCAACGCGGCCAAAGCGCGGATGCTTCACTTCTTTCAGTTGACCGCGCGCGGCAGTCCTTGCTTCTACTACGGTGAAGAGATTGGCATGCAAGGGGCGAGGTTGCCGCATGCCGCCGCGCTGGATCCGATGGCGCACAAATTCCCGCCGGTCCTAGCGCGTCTGGGACGGTTCTTCGGCCATTTGGTGAATCGTGACGAAGTTCGCACGCCCATGCAGTGGACCGGCGGCGTCAATGCCGGATTTTCAAGCGCCGGGCGTACCTGGCTGCCAGTGGGCGGGGATTGCGCCGCGGCGAACGTCGAGAGCCAAATGGGGACGGACGCCTCGCTACTGAATACGGTACGTGCGCTGCTGCATTTGCGGCGGGAATGGCGCGCCCTCAAGGACGGTGCGGTCGAGGCGGCGCGGACTGACGGCCAGGTGCTCTTGTTTCGACGCGAGCTGGTGGACCAGCGTCTCCTGGTCGCCATAAATTTCGGGCGCCGACCTTCGGATGTGCAGGAGACCTCAGTGGCGGGCTTGCGGCTTCTTTACGCTGCGGGCAGCGTCTCCGCTGCCGGAACGCGAATCACCCTGCAGCCGTTTTCCGCGGCGGTCTTCGTCTGTTCCTGAAGCGCAGAGGCGGTTGCCGGATGTCAGAAAAATTCGACCAGAACGAACGCCGTCTGCTCGGCATCCTCGTGCTGATGAACGGCATCGAGATTACCGATGCGCTGCTGTTGACGCCTTTGGCGGAGACGATGCAGTCGCAGCTCCAATTGAGCTTGCAGGAATTTACGTCGATCGTCGCGATCTACGGCCTCGCGGCCGCATTCTGCGGGATCGTCGGCGCCGCTTACATGGACCGCTTCGACCGGAAAACCGTCATCCTGACGAGCTTTGCGGGTCTCCTGATTTCGATCTTGGCGACATCCCAGGCCTACGATTTTTGGACGTGCTTCATAGCGCGGTTCTTCGCCGGCGGGTTTGGTGGCATTACGGCTTGCGTCGTCCTGGCCGTCATCGGCGACGTCTTTCCGGACAGCCGCCGCGGCAAAGCCTTGGGGATGGTGGGAGCGGCGTTTGCGGGCGCGGCCGTCTTAGGCCTGCCGCTTTGCGTCGCAGTCAATCTGATGACGGGGAGCCTTTCCGCGCCATTTCTCGCCGTTCTCGCTTTGGGTATTGCCAATTGGATCTGGGCGTACAGGCGGCTGCCGCGCCTAACGACATCGCAAAAGGCTTCGAGTCGCGAACTATATCGAAGGATGTTCGCGATCGTAAAAGATCGGCAGTACGCCCGGGCATTTTTATTTGTGCTCTGCCTAGGGCTCGGTACGAATTGCGTCGTTCCGTTGATGGCGCAGTACATGGAGCTCAATAGCGGGATCGCGAAAGAGCACTTCTCGTGGATCTTCCTCCTCATGGGTGCCGGCAGCTTGATCACGGCGATCGCCGTCGGCAAACAAACGGACCGGGCCGGAAAATACCCGACGCTTTACGTCATACTGCCGTGCGTGATGGTCATGGTGGCGGTGGTGACGAATTTGCCGGTCGTCTCCCTGCCGGTAGCGGCGCTCGTCGCGACCCTATTTATGGCGGTGGCCGTCGCCCGCCTCGTCCCAGCCCACGCCATCCTCTTGTCGTTTACGACGAACCAGAATCGCGGCGCCTTTACCACGGTCTACAATTCGATCTCGCTACTCTCGACGAGCCTTGGGCCATTCATCGCCGGCCTCGTGGCGCTGCGGAGTCCCGTCACCCTCCGGCTCGAGAACTTCTCCTACGTGGGCTTGCTTTCCGTCGCATTCTCCGCAGCAGCGCTTTACCTTGCCACGGTTCTTAGAGGGCTCAGGTCATAAACGCATACAAAGCCCCGCACCAGCGCCTCAGTTAGGAAAATGAACGTTTTGGACGTTTTAGACTTGCCTCCTGACGCCGGCCGGATTACGCTCAGAAACGGAAACTGAACGCTGGAGGTGTCTCGATGGGAACTAGAGTGGGTGTTCTGCCGGCTTCGGCGAAGGCAAGGCCGAAGACGTTGATTCTCGCGGCGGCGTTCGCGTCCTTGGTCTTGTCGGTCAGCCTTTGGTTCGGGGGTGATCGCGACAAGGGGGTCTTCGTCGGGCTCTGGGTTCCGTCGATCTGCGCGGCTGGAGCGCTTGTTCTGGGAGGGGGGCGCCGTGACTGAGTTGCAGCTGCTCTTGGCCGGTGCGTCGATATTTTTTGTCTTTTTCGCCGGGTGCTACATCGCGTTCAGAGAAAGCATCACGTCGGAGGTCGGCGACGCGAACGAATCGTCGAGCAACGTTCGGAGCCTTGGGGTGCGCCTTCAGCCTTTGACGCGATCTGATGCGGAAGTCCCCGTCTGAAAGGTGCAGGATCCGGCGAATGATCTGGACAATGACCGTTTTGGTTGTTTAAATGAGGGCCCACGCGATCGCGGGGCCGCTCTTCGGGAGGGGCCATCGTCGAGACGCAAGGCGAGGGAGGCTTCGATTGTGCGAGACGCTCGTTAAGCATCTGTCGACCTCCGAGATCGCGGCCGCCATGGGTGTCGGCGAGTCCTCGGTGAAGCGCTGGATCGACGCCGGCACGCTGAGTGCCGAGAAGACGCCTGGCGGACATCGTCGTGTCACGGTCTCGAGCTTGTACGATTTTCTTCTCGCGACCGGCAGAAAGCTCGTGGCGCCGGAGGCAGTAGGGCTGCAAGGTCCTGCAGAGTTCCCTGTAGCCGCGATCGAGGTTTGCCAGACGAGCCTTCGGGGCGGCGACGTATCGACTTTCGAGAGCGCGCTGCAGATGTTGCGTCTGGCAGAGATGACGCCTGCGACAGTCATCGACAAGTTTGTCTACCCGGCGTTCCAAGCCCTCCGTGCGACTTGTCAGCACCCAAGTGAAGAATGTCTGGTGCTGCACAGAGCGATCGTCGTCCTCCAGGCTGCCCTGAGTAAGACGTTGGCGCCGGTCGGGGTCGCGCCCGGCGACGCAAGCCCACGCATCGTCCTTGCAGACGTCGGGTACGAGGTGGACGGCATCCCGTCGATGCTCGCCGAGGCTGCGGTCTGGGACCAGGCGAGATGCTTGCAACTTGGGACCAACGTTCCGGCGACGGTGATCGAAGGTGCGCTGGAGACGTTCGATGCGGACGTGCTTTGGCTGTCGGCATCGGGTCCCGCGCGACGCAGCGCCGTCAGCTCCGACTTTCACCGCATCGAGGCGAGGGCAAGCCGGGCGAAGGTGAAGGTCGTCACCTTCGGCAGCGCTCTGCCGCGAATGCGGGGCGAGACGGAGACGCGCGTTTCCAGCTTTGGCGAGTTCAGAGGCTTTGTCGCCGCGATCGGTAGGTAGATTCGGGCGCTCGGCGCCACGATCAGGGTCGCGATCGAGAGGGTGACGGCGGGGGAAAAAAAGGTCATGCGGGTCTCCGCCCCGGACCAGCCGGGCGGATATCCATCGACCAGTTTTACCCGCTTCTTGACCTGCCTTCGAGGCCGACTCAATCACCTGTCTTCGTACGGCCTTTCGGACGACTCAGGGTTTTCGAGGGGCGCACAGGCGCCGAGCCCAAGATAGATCTATTTCTCCAAGGTCATGGCCACCGTGTAATCGCCGGTGACGCCCTTGGCGCCGGAGATGCCAATCAGCACATTGAAGGCGTTCCCCGTCTTCGGGTTGTTGAGCTTGACGGAGCGCGACGGTTTTTCCTTGTTCGGCTTGCCGGAGTCGGGGCCCGCTTCGCAGGTCGTGGCCGACGGCACGCCGGGCGGGACCGCGAAATTATTCTCGCCGATCATGTAGGCGTAGATCGTGAATTCGGTCTTTCCGTCCGCTGGCGTCACCGTAAGCTTCATCTTCGATTTGGGCGGGATGGACGTCGAGTAGAAGACATGGTTGGCCTGGAAGTTGGACGAGAGTGGCTGGGTGAAGCAAGCCATCGAGCTGTTCCACGCCCATTCGAGGGCGATGGTCTTGCCCTTCGCGAGGTTCCCTTTCACGGTTGCGCCGTTCTTCGCCTCGATCGGGGTGACGTCCGCCGGCCAAGCGGCGTAGGCCGCGCTCGCACCGAAAACCGTAACGACGAGCGTCAACAACCTGATGAACAGCTTCATACCTGGCTCCTTGGTTCTGAATCGGGAAATGTGCCTGAAGATATGCAGACAGAGTACCAAGGCGACAAGCCGACGCAAGCCGAAGCCCGAGTCGTTTACAAAGCGGCGGGCAGCGGGACCAGCCCCGCACTCCATCAGCCGTCGGCCCTTCACGGTAAGCGCCGACGGCTTTGACGCGTCAGGGGTCGACCGAGCCGAAGCACATCAGATGGACGATGCCGGTTGAGCACGAAACGGGCGCCAACGAAGTCAGAAACGAATTCGTGCCGCCAAGGCCCGGCATCGAGGCCCCGGCCTGGGCCGGCATGCTGATCGTGAAATCGCCGCAAGCAGAGGCGCCGACGAAGTTTCCGCTGTGATCGCTCGCGGTCCAAACGAGGTCGGAGCTCAGGAAGGGCGTACCATCCTGGTATTGGATTCGGTACGCGATGAAACCGGAGACAAACAGGTCCGTTTGCCCGTCGTGCAGGACGGTCGTCAGGTCGGCGGTGACAATCTCGACATTCCCGTCGATCAGGTTGCGAATGCTTGCCGTACTCGTCGAAATGAGGGCCTTCCAGGTGGTGCTTGCTTGAATCGCGTTACCTGCCGTTTCACAAACGGCGTCTGCGCCTGCGCGCCCGCCAAGGTTGGCATTCGATGTGGAGTTGGTGACGAAAATCAATAGCTTGGACGGCGGCGGCGGTGATGGCGGCGGCGGTGGCGGTGGCGGCGGCGGTGGCGGCGGTGGCGGTGGCGGTGGCGGCGGCGGCGGCGGCGGTGCCTCCGAGCCCGACCCAGTTTCCGTCGACGGCGCCCCCGAGGTCGGATCATCGGATCCGATCTCAGTCGATCCATCGCCTGCGGAGGTGCCCGGGATTTCGCCCGGAGGCGCGGGCATGCTCGGCGCGACGCCGGATTCCGTCGTCACCGCTTCGGCCGAAACCGGCGCCGCGACGACGGGCTTCTCGATCCCGCTAGACGCATCGGCACGCGGAACGAAATCGGCGGTGCTCACTTGGCGCGCCGCGTCCGTGCCCGCGAGCTTGGCGCTGACGTCGAATCGTCGCACGCGCGCAAGATCTGCGTTTGCGATGCGCAGATAGGCATGCCACGGGCTCCCCATCATCGCCGGCGTTAGGAGCGCTGGAAGCGACTCGACGAGTGCCGCGGCCGGCTCTGGATCGCTCAGCTCGACGTTGACGCGCAGGTCCGCGATCGCAATCGGCAGCTTTCTGCCGTCGGCAAAATAGAAGCCAAGGCCCAAGATTTGAAAGTCGGCCGAAGCGAGCTCCGGCGGAATCGCGCTCACCGGACCGATGCCGGTCAGGAAGCTACCTGTGATGACGGCCGCTTCACCGGCCTTTTCGATCGCATCGTCGCCCTCGCTCTCACTCGCTGCCGTCGCGGGCTTTTTCGCGTCGGCCTTCGTCTCGGCTTGAGAGGGACCTTTGAGGCGCCCACAGCCGAAGGCTAGGAGTAAAATGGCGAGAAATGACGTACGCATCATTTGCTTGTCGGCAAACTCGCGGCAACCTTGAACGACCCGTCGCGCTCGGCCGCCAATGCCCTTGATTCAGGCCCGCGTCGGATCAGAAGGGCGTCAACATGATCGCGTAGGGATTCGCCGGAGTCTCGCCGACCACGGTTAACTCTCCGGACTTTAAGGAGTAGTTGACGATCCGATTGGCGGGCCCGCCTTCGATGAAGAACAGACCGTGGGCGTTATCGAACGCCACGGCCACTGGATTCGCGAGACCCGACGCAAGCGTCTTGGGTGTGCCGCCCGCGGCGGGAATGTGAACGAGCTCGCCATCGTTACCGCCGGTCCGGTTGACGACGACGTACAGATCACCCGCGAGGTCGGCGGTCAGACCGAAAGGATTGGCGAGCCCCGACGCCACAACTGTGCGCTCACCTTTTGGCGAGATCTTTGCGACGACCCCCTCGCCGACTTCGCTGACATATACGTTGTCGTGCGGATCAACGTAGAGGTCGCGCGGCGAAGAGAGGCCGGTGTCGACGAACGGAACAACGTCGCCGGCCGCGTCGGTCTTGAGAATGCGGTCGAGGTCGTTCGCGGTCACGTAAAGACGGTCGAACGAGTCGACGGCTACCGCAACGGGGTTGTGAAGCCCGGTGACAAGCACGGTCGCCGTCGTGGCGCCAGGCTCGACCACCTTTACTTTGCCGTCGGGTTCGGGGAGCTTCTCGGCGATATAGAGCCGTCCGGCGCCGTCCATCGCGATCCCCGTCGGAAAGTCGAGACCGCTGACGACGAGCTCGGGCGTCGCGAGCGCGCCGCGCTCGAGCGCCGCGATCTTGTAGACCGAGCCGTCGCCGAGCCTGGTGCCTGAAATGCTGAAGTAGAGTGGGAAGTTGGCGTCACGAGTGAACTTGCCGACGCTCGAGCCGGAGCCTTCGCCACAGGCCGTCGCGCAGACAAGCGCTAGGCAGGCGAAGCCGAAGGTAAAAATGTGGGAAAAACTCAGCATGGCTCAGATCGGAAATTTTAGGCCGAGGCCGAGGTAGGGCATCTTCTCGGTCCGGACGATCGGCTCCGGCATTTCGACCCCATCCTCCTTCTTGTATGTACTCGTCCGGATCTTGAAGCTGCCGTCGAAGAAGAGCCAGCTGAAGAGGTCGGCGCGCACACCAAGACCGAAGAGGGTCATGTTGCCGTCGCGGGACTCGATCGAGCGATTCGCGAACTCCTGGTGCAGCACGGAGAACGGCACGAACTCGAGGTAGAACGGCCACTCGTAATAAAAGAGCTCGAGCTTGAGGCCGACGGCCGTCTCGCTCTGGGTCTCCCCGGTGTCATTTTTTTGATAAATCAGGCCAATTCCGGCGAAATACTTCGGGACGTTGTACTGGCCGGCGACGGAGAGGTAGGTCGTTGTGCCGCCAGGAAGGTCTTTGCCGTCGCGCTGGCTCGCGTCGCTCACGTAAAAGACGCTGCCGCTCACGATGATTTGATCGGCGGTGCCGGCTCCACCTTGCGAGAACGCGGCGCCGGAGACCGCAAGGCTTGCCGCTATCGTGAGCGAGCGCAGAAGGTAATGACGTAGTTCGTGCACGGCGCTCCTTTCTTAGCGGTCAAGGGCGATATCAGTCCATGTGCCGACGTCGCCCGTTGAGTCGACGGTAGAAAGCACCCAAGAGCCGCCGCAGCTCCCTTTACCATACTTCAAATTGAGGTTGGTCGCGTCGTAGTAAGCAACGTGAACATTGTTGTCCAGGCCCCCGACGATCGAGGCGTACTTGCCCGCGTCGATGCCCGCGCCGTCGACAACGACTCCTGCCTGCCAGCTCGTTCCGTTATGGCAGACGTAGCGCAGGTCGCCGTTGGTGACGTCGTAGAAGACGATGTGGATGCGGTTGTCGGGAGTGATCGCGATTCCGGTGTACTGGCCGACGTTGTTGGCTGACTCGCGGGTCTCCGCCGCTCCCCAAGTGCCCGAGGTCTTCTTCGCGTACTTCAGGTCGCCGTTCGTCAGGTCGTAATAGGCGGCGTAGATGTTGTTCGATGCGTCGCGCGCCACCGAGGAAAATTCGCCGACGATCGGCGGGTTGGCGCCGTTGTCGACGATCGTCATGTTCGCGTTCGCCCAAGAGCCGCCGGCGTCGGTGTTGTAAATTAAGTCTTTGTTGGTCGAATCATGACCGACGGCGTGGACCTTGTCGTTCGAGTCCAAAACCATGGCGGCGTAGAAGCCCTTCACGGCGCTGCCGTTGCCGTTCCAGATTTTATTTGCGGTCGCGAGCCAGCTCGTCCCGTCATGGTAGGTGTGCTTCCAGTCCTTGTTGCTGTCGAAGCGGTAAAATGTCACGTGGACGTAGCCGTTCGAGGCGATCTGGATGTCCGTGTTCGACTGGGCGAAGCCGGCGTCGACGAGCACCGCAACCCAGGAGCCGGATTTGTTGGTGAGGTAGCGGAGGTCGTTGCCCGAGCGATAGGAAATGTTGGCCTTCTTGTTCGCGTCGATCGCCAACGCGATCGCCTCGGGGGTGGCCACCGTTTCGGCCGTTTCGACGGTGAAGCTGGTGACCGAGGTGGCAGTCTTCGCGGACTTGACGCGCCCATTGGTAACGTCCGCGTAAGCGAGGTGGATCGCCTGCGGCGTACGCTGGCTCAACATCGTGTAAACCGCCTCGCGGCCGACGCCGTCTTTGACCCGAACGTTGAAGTAATATTGGGTGTTGGAGCTCAGGCCGGTCACCGCGTAGGTGCCAATGTTGGTCGTGAAGCCGCCATTCATCACCGTGCAGCTAAGGGCGCTCTCGCAAGCGTCCATGTTACCAATGGTGTCGATGTTGTTGGTCGCCGAGCGGTAGACTTTGTATTGCAGGCTCGCCTGGGCCGTGACGAGATCCGTCGCCTTCGTCCAGGTGAGCGTGAGCGAGGTCAAGTCGACGCCCGATGGAGTGATCGTGCCCGAGCTCCCTGGCGCCGGCGAATTGTTGTCCTTTGTCCAGGCGTAGGTGGTGGCGCTCGAAAGCAGTTGCTCGTTGCCGGCCGGATCCTTGGCGACAACGCAAAGTTTGACTCGGCCGTCGGCGTATCCGGTAAGACCGTCGGTGATGTTGGTCGCGACTGAAGTCGCCCCCGAGTAGCCGGTCGCGTTGGCGCAGTCGATCGTCGACTCTTCGCCGACCTTGTGGCGGTAGGTATCGCTTGCGCCATCGGCGCTCACGTCGATGTTAAGTGCAACCGCCGAAGACGGGTCCGCGGGCTGGCCCGAGATCGCGGCGGTCGGACGGACGGTGTCCTTCACCCAGACGAAGCTGCGGGTGTCGGCGAGCACCTGGTAGTTGCCAGCGGCGTCGCGACCCCACACGCAGAGCTCGACGGAGCCGTCGCCGATGCCGCTTACGCTCGCCGTAATAGTCTCAGTGGCGCGGTCGTATTCAGTCGCGCTGTATCCGGTCGAGCTACTACAGGTGGTCGAGCCATCGGCGCCAACCTTGTACTTATATTTGGCGACGTCGGCGCCATTGACGGTGACGCCGAGCGTCGTTACGTTCGTCGGGTCGGCTGGCGTGCCCGCCAGGGTGAGCGCGGCTGCGGTTGGGGGGGTCGTGTCTTTAGTCCAGGCATACTCGGTCGCCGTCGTTTGTTCATTGCCCAAAGCATCTTTGCCAATCACGCAGAGCCGCATCGCACTGTCGGCGCCGAGCGTATCGGTGATGTTGGTGGCCTTGGCGCGGTAGGCGCCGTAAGTGGCGGCGGCGCAATTGGCAGCAGTGGTGATGAAGTGTTTGTATTGGTCGGTTGTCGAATCAGTGATCGAGACGTTGAGCGTCGTGGCGTTGGCAAGGCTGGCCGGTAGGTTGCCGAGAGTCACGGTCGGCGGCGTCGTGTCTTTCGTCCAGGAGTAGGTGGTCGCGCTCGAATACGGCTGAATATTGCCGGCTAGGTCAATCGCCACGGCGCAGATTTTGAAGCGCTGGTCGGCCTGGCCTGAGATATTATCGGTAATGTTGGTGCCGATGGCGATCGTGGTGCCCGAGTAGCCAGTCGCACTCGAGCAGTCGGTCGAGCCCTCAGCGCCGAGCTTGTAGCGGTATACGTCGCTTGCTGCGGTGCCGTTGACGTCGACGTTGAGTGTCGTCACAAGCGACGGATCTCCGGGCTGGCCAGACAAGGTCGCGGTCGGCGCCATCGTGTCCTTTACCCAGACGAAGCTTCTGGCGTCGGCCAACGCCTGGAAGTTGTCAGCGCCGTCTTTTCCCCAGACGCAAAGCTCAAGGGAGCCATCGGCGAGTCCGGAGACGGCACTTGCGATCGTCTCGGTGGCGCGGTCGTACTCGGTAGCGCTGTAACCGGTCGAGCTGCTGCAGGAGGTCGATGCGTCGACGCCGATCTTGTACTTGTACTTGAAAATGTCGGCGCCGTTCACGGTGACTGCGACTGCGGTCACGTTCGACGGATCCGTCGGCGTTCCAGTCAGAGTGAGCGCCGCGGCGTTGGGCGGGGTCGTATCCTTGGTCCAGGAATACTCGGCCGCGACCGCCTGGAGGTTGCCGACGACGTCTTTCCCGATCACACACAGGCGGTAACCGCCGTCGGCGCCGAGCAGGTCTGTGATGTTGGTAGCTTTCGAGCGGAAGGCGCCGTAGGTCGCGCCGATGCAGTTGGGGCCCGTCGTCACCGCGTACTTGTACTGGTCGGTGTCAGTGTCGGTGATCGAAACGTTGAGCGTCGTCACATTGGAGAGGCTCGCAGGCGTGCCGGCGAGTGTCGTGACCGGCGGGGTAGTGTCCTTGGTCCAGGTGCGCGCGGTCGCGGTCTGCTGCTCGTTGGCTAGGGCATCACGCGCAATGACGCAAATCGTTTTGAGGCCGTCGGCGCCGAGGCTCGTCGAAATCGCAGTGCCGACGGCAACCCAAGTGGCGGGATAGGCAGCGCCACTGCAGCTCGCGGTGCCGCTAAGCAAAGCGTATTTGTACTCGGTGGCGTCACCAGCCGGTCCAACGGTGACCGATACGGCGGTGTCCACGGTGGTCGTGCTTGCGGCCGGGGCGCCCGTCAGCGTGGCCGTCGGCGCAGTCGAATCTTGCGTCCAGGCAAACTGAGTCGAAGTCGACTGCTCATTGTCGGCGCGGTCGAGGCTCTTCACGCAGAGTCGTTTCGCGCCGTCGACGCCGGTCGCGGCCGTGATCTTGACCGCGATTGGTGTCGAGACGCCGTAACTCGCAGCAGAGCAATCAGCGGCGCCTGTCATCACAGCAAACCGGTACTGAGATACGTCGTTGCCGCTCACCGTCACGTCGAGCGTGGTGAACTTACTCGGGTTAGAGGGCGTACCGGAGAGCGTCGGCACGTCTGGCGGGCTGCTGTCGTTGATCCACGCGTGCGACGCGACGATGTAGCTCGTTGCGCCTGCCGCGCTGCGGCCGACGACGCAGAGGAGCTTAGCGCCGTCGATGCCGGTGGCGGCGGTAATCTTGTTTTCGACCGCCATCCAGTCCGAATACGTCGCGCCGTCACAACTCGCAGCGCCAGCCAGGAGCGAATAACGGTACTCGGCAACGCCGACTCCGCTCACGGAGACGTCGAGCACCGTGTCGTTTGAGAAAGCCAAGGGCGTCCCGGAAAGCGCGACGTGAGGTTTCAGATAGGCGGTCGGCCCCACCTGTTCATTGCCCGCGGCGTCGCGGCCTTGGACGCAGAGGAGCTGGCTGCCGCTCGTCGCGAAGGCTGCGGTGACCGTGGTCACGACCTCTACCCAGGCGGAGTAACTCGCCGCCGCGCAGTCGCCAGCGTCCACGAGATGAGCGTAGCGGTAGCTTGTGACGCCGGCTCCGGCAACAGTCGCGGCGAAGGCGCTGGCAACTCCGTCGGCCGCGTCGACGACGGTAGCGGTCGGCGGCGTCGTGTCTTTGGTCCATTCATATTCGACGGCGGTCTCGTGACCGTAGACGTTACGGCCGATGACGCAAAGCTTGCGGGGGCCTTCCCCTCCGATGTCTTTCACGGCGATCGGCGTCGAGCCTTTGATCCAAGCCGACATGGTCGCCGAGCTACAACTCTCTTCGCCGTAGACGATGGCGTAGCGGTATTGGACGAAGTCTTCGCTGGCGACCTCGACGGCGAAGTTGGAGCTATTAGTTGCGGCTGCCGGGGCGTTGATGAGCGGAGACGCCACGGAGTTGCTGCTTGCCGCAGCGTTTCCGGAGCTCGAATTTTCCGCAGAGCCGGGGTCAGGCGTGCTGGGCGTAGTGATTGGGCTGATCGCGACGAAGGTACGGCCTCCACCACCCCCCGAGCCGCCTGGCTGCACTCCCGACCGAACGCTACCCGTACTGCCTGCGGGCGCGACCGGCGTGTAGTCTTCACCGTATGCGGCTTGTGTTTCTTCTCGTTGGCATGCCATCTGTGCCCCAAATGAGGCAACGAGCATGACAGTGGAAAGAAATCTCCGGCGCATGGATTCTTGAGCCTCAGGCTTCGGACTTGTTCCGTCGAGGGCGACGAAATCTGCTCACAGTTACCTTTCGGTGCCCGGGCCGACGACTAAAGCGGAGGCCAAATATGCTGTTAAATCAGCCACATTCAAACGGCGTGGGGGCAGAGCTGGAGTGGCGCCTACGCGTATCTAGCGATTCTAGCTGGGGTCAGCTACTGACGCGGCTGAAGGCGCTTTCTTTGGTTCTGATCTTCGCGGCGCCGAGCGCTCACTCCCCGTCTCCTGCGACCACGATAGGGGCGGACGACGCACGTGCGGGAACGTCGGTGTCCTGCCGCGGGAGCAGGCGCGCCTCGGCTACAGGCCCCGACGATCGACCCGAGAACGACGCACGCACGAGGATTCGAAAGCGGACGGCGCCCTGCGGCGTTAGGGCCGCACGCGTTATCACGCGGTCCGGAAAGATCGTCACGTCGTCGAGCGCCGCGCCGCCTTCGGGAAGCCCGCGCATCTCGTCCGGGGCTGGACGCACGCTGACCAGATCGAGGCTCGCTGGGAGGTGGAGCACGACCTCGACCGGTCTCGCCCCCGTCGCACCGCCGTCGCGTCGCGCCTCGACGTCGAGGGCTAGCTTCTCGCCAAGGCGAAGAGTCGCCGGGTCGAGCGCGGCACCGTCCAACCGTCGAACGACTACCGCGACGCGGAGGTCTTTTGGTCCCGTCGCGGCGTCGGGCGGCAGCGGACCGGCCTCGCTCGTCATCTCGAGGACGGTACCGGGCGCGGCGGCAGGGTCTATAAGCGCGACCGCCTTTGACCCCGGGGCCTCGGTCCCGAGGACCCACGCCTTCTCGCCATCGTCGCCCTCGGCGTGCGGCTCGCGGAGCTTCCCGTCGACGACGAGCGTTCCTGAGGGCTTGCTGGCGGGGAGCCGGGCGGCCTCCAGGCCGATCAGCGCAAACACCAGCTCCGAGGGCGAGGGGAGGGAATCAGCGCGCAGCGCGCCGCTCGCGACCTCCTCGACGAACGCAGGCCCGCCGAACGCTTCAGGCCCTTGCGCCAGGAGGTGGACGGCGCGGGCGCGGGCCGCGTCGGGCGAGCGCCCAGCGACTGTGGCAGCAGCCGTCGGGTCGCCGGCAAGGCGCGCGGCTTGCTCGACAAGCGCCGTTGCCTCGAGCGCCCCGTCTCCTGGCGGGCGCTCTTTGAGCCGCGCGAGCAAGCTACGCGCGCCTTCTGCCGCCGGACGGCCGGCGAGGGCGAGAACGTAGTGCGCATAAGCCGCCGCCGGCTCAGTGCCCGACTCGGCGAGCGCAGCCGAAGTCTCGAGGTACGCGAGCGCGGCGTCGACGCGGGCCGGGTGAACGCGGTGACCGCGTTTTCCGAGGTCGACTAGCGCGTGCGTCGCGAAGGCTGAGCCCCCGGGGTCGGCGGTGACGCCGCTCGGGAACACTGCGAACCCGCCGTCGAGCGTCTGCATGGCCAACAGCCGCTCGAGCCCCTCCCGCACGGCACCCGGCCCAGCCTTCCCGTCGACCGCCGCGAGTGGCGCGACGAAAGGGAGCCGCGTCCCAAGCGCGGCGCGCAGCCAGACGGCAGCCGCGGTCTCCTCGAGGGCTCCGGCGCTGCCGAGGAGGACGCGCGAGGCCAGGCTGCGAGCCGAGGCGAGCGGGTCGGCAGTCATCCAGAAACCCACCCGCCCGCCGGCTCCCGGCAGCTGCTTCGTCAGGTCGAGCTCATGGGACGGAACCGTGAACCTTGCCCAAGTCACGATCCCGCGCGCAGCTGGCCGCGCCGCGGTGTCCACAGTGAAGTGCGAAAGCGTCTGTCCTAGCTGCGCCGACGCGAAGAATCGGACCCGACCGCGCGGCCGGACGGCCCGCACGCGGTAGCTCGTCTCGCGACGCTCGCGAGGCGCGAGCTTCAGCGGGCGGCGGGCCTCGCCGTCGATCTGGACGACGTCCGCGCTGTCGGTCACGGCGTCGGGTAACGTGTCGGCGCGCAGCTCGACTTCGATCGTCTGCTCTTGACTGGTCGGGTTCGAGACGGAGACCGGCACCTCGACCTCGTTGCCGATCCGGAGGACGGCCGGAATTCGCGCCGAGAGGCCGAGCGGATCGGTCGTCGTCACCACGGTCGTGCCGCGACCGAGCCACGCATTCCCGAAGGCGACGGCCCCCACCCGAAAGCGCCCTTGGTAGCGCGGCAGGGCGAAGCGCAGGACTGTCCGGCCGTCCGGCCCAGCCCGCACGACTCTCGACCAATCCGCGTACCTGCGGGCCGCGAGCGGTGATCCGGCGATATCGTCAAGGAGCTCTCCCCTCGGCGCGCGTCCCCCCTCATCGTCGGCAGGGATCCGGAGCCCGGCGCTGTCGATCGTCGCGACGGCGCGCGGCGCGCCGTCCAGCGTGGCTTCGCCCGGGAGCCGCGGTTGGTCGAGCGCCCGCGAATCGAGGCTCTCGTCGACGACCGTCACGACGACGAAGCTTCCGGCCTGGGCCGCGTTGACGTCGACGACGAGGTCGAGGTTGCCCCCTGGCAGCAAGGTGTTGGGCGCCTTGATCGTCAGCTCGCGAGGGCCGGCGTCCTCCGGCCAGCCTGATGCGCCGCTTCCGAGCGCCCGTCGCAAACCGCCGCGAGCCCCGTGGTTTCCGGCGGGCGGACCGACGAGATAGACGGTCGCGCGAAGATCGCCGACCGGCGTCTGAGGCGCGGGACGCCACGAGACCGTTCCCGTTTTGACATCTTTCCATGCGTGCGTGATGCGGTTGCCCGCCTCATAGGTCAGGAGCGCGCGCCCGGAAAATGGCGCCACAAACGTCACCTCAGGACCTTGGTCGCTCGCCTTGCCGCGCACGATCCGGATGGCGATCGTCTCGGGCTCGGTCGGCCCATTTTCGTCGCCCGACGCCGCAGCTCGCAACCAACGGTGGTCTGCCACCTCGCCCGGCAGGACGATCTCGGCGCGCGCGCTGCCGAGCGTCGCCCGCACCAGGTAGCCGTCGGCGCGCCGCGCCGCGCGAAGGCTGGCGGTAAACGCGCCGGCTTCGACGCGGACACTGCGGCGGGCGTCTGCTACCAACCGGGCCGGCATCCCGTCGGACCCGCGATCGATCCGATAGAGCTCGAGCGTCACGGGACCGTCGGCGTCAACCGGCCGCCCCTCACGGTCGAGGATCACGCCGCGGACGCCGACGGCACCATCGCGCGAGCGACGCGCCTGCGCAGGCGCCAGCCCCAGATAGCGCGACCTAGGGCTGGAGATCGCGACGGCGCGTCGACGATGCACGCCACCGCCCGCCCCGCCCCGAAGCGCCAAGTGCGCCGTGACGCGCGCGGGCCGGCCGAGCGTCAGCACGTCGGCGACGGGACAGGCGAGGGTCCCGCGGCCGTCCGGCCCGAGCAACGCCGTGACGCGCAGAGGCGGGCCCGTGCGTTCGGGCGTTCGAAGGTCGCCGAACGCGAGCCCTTTGCTGGTGAACGCAGGCGTGTCGAGCGGCGCGAGCTCGCAGTCGAGAACGGCCTCGAGCCGGCCGGAAAGGCGGCCGACGAGCGACCGCGCCATGACCACGAATTCCGCCGCCGCAGCGCCTTCGAAGACGGCTGTCCTCGCGCCGAACTGGATCCCGAACTCCGGCGGACGTAAGTCGGTCACGTGCAGAACGGTCCGGTCGAGCTCCGTGCCTCCGGCGGTTAGCACCAGCGCATAATTACCGCTCGCGGCGAGCGGTGGGATCGAAAAATCGATCGTCGCGAGGCCGGCATCGTTCGTGCGCACCAGAAGCTGCCGAACCGGTCGACCCTCCGGCGCCTCGAGCCTGAGCTCGACCGGGATCGCCGGCGGAGCCTTCAGGGTAGGGCCCCGAACGATCCCTACCACGTGGACCGTCTCGCCTGGCGCGTACACGGCGCGATCACCGAAGACCGAGCCGTGCAGCTCGGAGGCGCCTTGCGCCGCGCTCGACCTTCGGGCTTCGTGGCGACCCAAGCGGATGAAGGCCAGGTCGTCGCCCTTCACGGCCGTCAGCGCCGCCGGAGCCGCGCCGGCGCGCGCCGGCAGCTCGCAGTGCCCCTCCGCTCCCGTCGTGCACGCGGCGGCCTCGGTACCTGCGGCCGTGATCGCACGGATCTCGACGCCCGCGATCCAGCCGGCATCCCGTGCGCTCAAGGCCCAGACCTGTGTTTCGCCCAAGGCGCCGTGTTTGGCGACCAGGTGAAGGTCCGAGACGAGAAAGGTGCGGTGGTCGACAATCGTGCGCTCCGGAAGCGCGCGAAGCACGAGCTGGAGAATCCCCTTTGGCGGCGTCGCCAGGGTCAGACCGAGGTCGACGGTCCGTCGACCGCCACGCCGGTCGGCGGCGCGCGGCGCGAGCACGTGTTCGCCGAGGCTCTCGGCGGCGTCCTCGACGCGGACGTCCGATGCGAGGGCGATGCGCGTCAGCTCGGTCGGTGAAATCCGGCTCGCCTCGAGGGCCAATGGTCGCTCGGCGCCGAGGGTCACCTCAATCCCGCGCCAGGCAAGGCGCGATAGGTAGGGACCGGGCTCGGTGATAGCGGCGCGTGAAGGGTCGCGCGGTCCTACTTCTGCCGTCGCGGCGAACGACCAAGAGATGAGGAGCGAAACACAAATTGCGAGAAGTCGCTGAGTCACGGCACCCCCACGAGCTTCTGGCGGGCGTTTGCGTCGGAGACTCGACGCGCGCGTGCCAGACCCGACGGCGGCAACGCCATCACCGCTAACCTAGCGTACTGAAGGGCCAACTGGCCAATGGAAGATGGTCGGCGTCCCTACCGTCGCGCTCGACGCTCCCGTACGTGACCAAGGTCACGTCAGGGGAGCGGCTCGAAGTAGACGAGCGCCTCCGACCCGTTCGGCCAGGTCAGCGGCTCGCCGCGCCCGTCCATAAATCCGCCGCGCTCGAGGTAAAGCCCCCACACCGAGTCGCTACCGTCGGCGATCAGCGTCGGTGCCGGCCAGGCCGATGCGCCGCCGAAGCAGGCGGCGAACGTGCCGACTCTCGGTCTGACGTTGATGTCCTGCACGACGACGAATTCTTCCGCGATCGACCAGCGAATTTGCCTGCGCCTAATCCGTTCCCTTGCGAGCTGCTTGGCCACGGTTTCGTGCACACGCCGCCTTGAAGGCGGCTCTATGCGGCCGGCTCTCCCCGACAGCGCCGTAGTCCCCTAAGGGCCGCGACGCTCCGCGGCCGTTAGTGTCCTGTCTCAAAAATCCACGTTTCACAAAGTCTTTTTGGCAAGACACCAACATCGCCGCCTCAAGCTGAATCTGAGCCGACCGATCGATCTCCCAGACCTTTGATCTGGTCACAGATCACGTCATTGAAGAGGAGAAGAGGCCGCATGCGTACAATCATCGCCACTCTAACGATCGTCATTGCCGGCACCGCTCAGGCTGCAGAGATCGCCAGGAACATCGTTGCCGAGCTCGACCCGGTGGCCCCGACCTCGGCGTCGTTCGAGCACAACATCAACGACGTCGCGACCAGCAAATGGGGCGCGCTCGCCGACTTCAACGCCAAAGACGTCGTGTCGACGGGCCCCGAGATATGGACGGGGACGTTCAACGTCCATGGACCGTCGGAGCCGACCGCGTCCTATCGCCGCGAAGACTTCTGGCCGGGCGAGCGCCACAAGCTCGACGCGATCCGCCTCCGGTGGAACATCACGCGGTGGGAGCGGCCGAGGGCGATGCACGGCTGGTTCGTGAAAGGCGGCTACAGCTATACGCGCATCAGCAGCCATGCGAACCGCCACACGGAAGAAGGCGGTGCCGGGGACGCAGTTCCAGTGACCCTACCAACGTCGGATCCGGGCGATGAGACGGATTTCGTCAGTGACGTGCGCCACGGTTTGGTCGGCGGCTTTGGCAATCGCTGGACCTTCTTCGAGCAAAAGCTGACCCTAAGCCTCGGAGCGAGCATCACGCTGAACTTCCAGCGCACCGTGTCAGTAGACAGCAATGACCCGAACGCCCGCGCCGACTACGAGCAAATGATCCGCGACCTGCCCGAGACGCGCTTGTCGACGCGTCCGATCCCGGAAGGGAACCTCGGCATCGGCTACGCTTGGTAGTTCGTCGGTCCAGCTCAAGTCAGGCCCTTGGCTTCATACCGCAGGCCCTTCGAGACGACGAAGCGTTCGGCGACCTCGAAGAGCCCCTGCATCAGCAGCGCCAAAACCGCCGCCGGGATCGCGCCCTGCAGGATCAAGCCGAAGTCGTCGCGACGGATGCCGACGAGAATCGGTTGACCGAAGCCCCCGGCGCCGATCAGTGCGCCCAAAGTCGCGGTCCCGACGTTGATGACGGCGGACGTCTTGATGCCAGCGAGAATCGAGCGCGCCGCGAGCGGCAGCTCGATGCGCCACAGACGGGCACCGGCGGGTAAGCCGACCGCGGCGGCCGACTCCATCAACGGCGCCGGAATGCTGCGCAGGCCGGTGTAAGTGTTGCGGACGACGGGAAGAAGGCTATAAACGAAGAGCGCCGCGATCGCCGGCGGCGAGCCGATTCCCAAGGTCGGAATCAGAAACACCAGGAGTGCCAGCGACGGGATCGTCTGGAAAATCCCCGAGATCGCCAGGATCACTTGGCCGACGCGCGGGCGGCGCGCGGCGAAGACGCCGAGCGGCAACGCCACGACGACCGCGGCGATGAGCGAGACGAGGACCAAAAACAGGTGCTCTTTCGCGCGGCGGGAGATTTCCCCCCACATGCCGTCGCGCGCCGAGGCGGCTTTCGGCGTCTTGGCGGCATCGCCCCAAAGCTCGCGGGTGAAGTCCTGGGCGACGAGCGCTTCGCCGATCTTCTCAATTTTGGCGCGAGCGTTCATCGCGATCATGCGGCTCTCCGGGATCTCGCCGGCGAGGGATCTGAGCTTCGCGATCAGCTCGGGATGTTTTTCCGCAGCGTCCAGGCGGTACAGGAAGACGGCGTCGTATCTCGGGAAGTGGCGGAGGTCGTCTTCCAGCGTCACGAGGTCGTGATAGGCGATCTCCGCGTCGGTCGAATAGAGGTCGGTCACCGCGATCTGACCGCCGGCGATCGCCTTGTAAGCGAGCTCGTGCTCGATGCCTTGCACACCTTGCTGCGGCAACGCGTACTTCTTGCGCACGGACTCCCAGCCTTCGGCGCGGTCGAGAAACTCGTGAGAGAAGCCGAATGGAAGCTCCGGATGCCGAGCGAGCGCGGAAATCGTCTTGATCTGAAGCGCCTCTGCCATTTTACGCGGCATGCCGAGCGCATAGGTATTGTTGAAGCCCAGGGGGCGGGTGACACCGACGCCGAGCTTGGCGAGCTCCGCCTCGAGCGCGCCGAAGTCCGGGATCTTCTTGCCGGCGAGCGTGTCGTCGATGATCGTCCCGGTATAGTCCGGATAGACGTCGATGTCGCCGCGGAGCAAGGCTTTCCACAGGAGCTGCGTCCCCCCCAGCTCCTTTTGGTGGGTGACCGCGAGACCCAGGGTCCGAGCGGCTTCCGCCGCGATCTCACCGAGGATCACACTTTCGGTAAAGCGCTTCGAGCCGACCGAGACGCTCGCGTCCCCGGCTCGCGCGCCGAGGCCAAAGCCGAAAAGCCCGCATACGAGCGCGATAGAACGCATTCCCATCGTCGGTCACTCCAAATTCTTCACGAAAGGGTGGGTACGTAAGCTGGCAGTCGCTGCGCCGCGATGAAGCGCGACACGAAGGGATCGGCCGGCGCCCTGACGAGCTCCTCGAGCGCGCCGCGTTGGAGGATAAGGCCGTCGCGCAGCATTACGACGGCATCGCCGAGGAAGCCCGCTTCGCCGATGTCGTGCGTCACGATCACGACCGTCTTGCGCAGAACGGCGAAGATGCGCCGCAAGTCTTCCTGCAGGTCGGCCCGGATCAGCGGGTCCAAAGCGCCGAGCGGCTCGTCGAGCAGGAGAATGTCGGGATCGAGCATCAAGGCGCGGATCAGGCTGACTCTTTGGCGCTGGCCGCCGGACAAGGCGCTGGGAAAGCGCTCCATCGTAGCGCTCGGCAGCTGCGTCAATGCCGTCAGCTCGCCGACGCGAGCCTCGATCTTCGCTTCGCTCCAGCCCAGGTGCCGAGCCACCAAAGAGGCGTTGTCGTAGGCCGTGAGATGCGGGAAAAGGCCGCCTTCCTGAATGACGTAGCCCATGCGGCGGCGCTCCTCGAGGAGGCTCGCCGCCGTCAGCGGCCGGCCGTCGATCAGGACCCGGCCGGAATCGGGCACGACCAAGCCGATGATAATGCGTAGGAGCGTCGACTTGCCGCAGCCGCTCGGTCCGAGGAGCACGGTCGTCTCGCCCCGCGGCACGTCAAGGGTTAGGGGCTGCAGGGCCACCGTTTTGCCGTAACTTTTTGCGACGGCTTCGAGTTGGATCATGAGCGGCCATACCTCATGTAACGTAAGTGCTCCGAGCTCACGACGCCCGGTCTCGTGTCATAGCCGAGGAGCGCCATCAGGCGGGGACGCTCGCCACGAATCGGCGTCACGCGATGCAGCGAGTGGCGCCCAGCGAACAGAATCAGCGCGCCAGGGGTCACCGGGAGCCGATGCACCGAGGCGGCGTCGCCGAGCAGGACCTGGCGCACCTTGGGGAAGTTCTCGCGGCCTTCGCCCCGAATCATCGGCACATACTCGAAGTCGCCGCCGGCTTCGGCTTCTTGCAGGGCCAAAGACACGACGAAGTCGGTTTGATCGAAGTGCCATCGCAGATAGTCGTCTTGCAGCATGACGGCGAGGTTGAGCGCGCCCAAGGTGTCGGCGTAGCGGAAAATCGCCGGTTGGCCGAGCGCGGCGGCGAGGAAAACGAGCATCTGGTCCCACTCATAGAGGCGCCGTAAGGCGAAGTCCTCGGGGATTTCGTCGTAGGCGACCGCGCCGAGCGTCGTTCGCTCCACCATGCTCTGCGGATGGTCGTCGGGGAAACCCGCGGCGACCGGCTCAAGATAGGGATTGCCGACGACGTCCGAACGGTAGGCGAGGGGCGCGACGCGCGCCGCTTCCGTCGTCATCGTGCGCAGCGCCGCGTCGGTGACGAAATCGGGCAGCATGACGACGCCCATCGTGGCGAGTTGCTCGCGGCAGAGCGCGAGCAAGGCCATGCCTCGCGGCGAGCCGAGATCATCAAGCGGGTAACGCTCGAGATCGACCAGCTCCTTTGCCGAGCCGAGCCGCGGGCGGGAGGCAGAGGCGGCCGCCGCGTCGAATCCTGGGACCTGCATGGGGAAGCTCCTGATAGCCTAATATTTGATCCAGATGGACTTCAGCTTCGTATAGGCGGCGAGCGAATGCAGGCCCATCTCGTGCCCCCACCCACTCTGTTTCCAGCCGCCGAAGGGGCTGGCGAGGTCATAGCAGCCGTAGCGATTGACGAAGACCATGCCGGCCTCGAGGCGCTCGGCGACGCGATGCGCGCGCGAGACGTCTCTGGTCCAAAGGCCGGCGGCGAGGCCGTAGTCGGTGTCGTTCGCCATTTCCACGGCCTCGTCCTCGGTAGCGAATCTTTGCACGACGAGCACGGGCCCGAAGATCTCGTCGCGCGCCAAGCGCGAGGCCTTCGCGACGTCGGCGAAAATCGTCGGACGCATGAACCAGCCGCGGGCGTTACCGGCGCCCTCGTCGCGCCGGCCGCCGGCGACGAGGCGTGCGCCCTCGTCGCGACCTATGGCGACGTAACGCAGGCATTTCTCCAGTTGTGCTTGGGTGCACTGCGGCCCTTGCGTCGAGCGCGGATCGAAGGGGTCGCCGCAGACGACGGCCTCGGCGAGCGCTGCGAGGCGTTGAACGACCTCCTCGTAGTGCGGCGCCTCGACCAAGAGCCGCGTCGGCTCGGAGCACTTTTCGCCTTTGTGCGAGAACATCGCCGTGAACGAGCGGAGGATCGCCGCAGAAAGATCGGGCGCATCGGCGAAGATCAAGTTCGCCGACTTGCCGCCGAGCTCGAGGCTCAACTGCTTGAGATTGCCCGCAGCGCCGGCCACGACCTTTCGGCCGACCGCCGTGCTGCCCGTGAAGGAAAGCTTGTCGATCTCGGGGTGACGGCTCAAAAGCTCGCCGGTTTCGGCGCCGCCCAGCACGAGGTTGAAGACGCCGGGCGGGATAATCTTCGCCGCCGCCACGATTTCCCACAGGCGCGCCGTGCTCAGCGACGTTTCCAGCGCCGGCTTCGCGACGACAGTGTTTCCCATCGCCAACGCCGGCGCCAACTTCCACGCCAAAAGGAGTAGCGGAAAATTCCACGGCACGATCAACGCGCAGACGCCGATCGGAGAGCGCGTCGTAAAGTTGACGTAACCGTGGTCGACGGGGACCGTTTCGCCGTAGAGCTTGTCGACCCAGCCCGCATAATAGTCGAAGACTTCGGCGGTCTCGGCGACGTCGTCCCATGCCTCGACATAGAGCTTGCCGTTGTCCAGCGTCTCGAGCGTCGCGAGCTCCGCATGATGCTCGCGGATGAGCCTGGCGATCGCCTGGAGTCGCGCGCCGCGCTCGCGTCGCGCCATGGACGCCCAGGCGACGCTCGCCAGTCCGGCGCGCGCCGAAGCCACCGCCGCGTCGACCGTTTCGCGGCCGGCTTCGCGGATCCGGCCGATGACGCTGCCGTCGGCCGGATTCGTCGTGTCGACGAGCGGTCCGGCGGCGCCATCTTCGACGCTGGAGGTCTTGATCGAGCTCGCCCAGCTCATCGCCCAGTCGCGTCTTGCGGCTTCCATAGACCCGAGCCCTCTGCTTTTTTGCGTGTGCGAGGGCGACTTGTATGTGATGTGCCTGGCGATGTCGACCGGATACTGTTAGCAACGTTTGCTATGACGAGTCCGCCGCGTTTCGAAGAAGACAGTTTAGGTAAGGTCGAGCTGCCAGCAAACGCCCTTTACGGCGCTCGCACTGCGCGCTGCCTGAGCAACATGTCGTTCTCCGGCAAGCGGCTCGCCGATTTTCCCGTCATGATCGAAGCGCTCGCGTTGGTGAAAAAGGCCGCGGCGATCGCCAACCATCGCTCGGGCGTGCTCGACTTGACCCGCCGGGATCTGATTGCTGAAGCGTGCGACCAACTGCGTTCTGGCCTTCATCGCGAGCAATTCGTCGCCGACATGTTTGCTGGCGGCGGCAGCATCGCGATCAACGTCAATGTCAACGAGGTCATCGCCAACCTCGCCAACATGAGCGTCGGGCATCCTTGCGGCAGCTACGATCCGGTCCATCCGAAGCTCCACGTCAATGCCTCACAATCGACCGCCGACGTCTGCCATTCGGCGCAAAACCTCGCAATTCTCATGCATTGGGAGGCGCTCGACGCCGCCCTCGGCCGTTTGCTGGCGGCAAGTTGGGAAAAAGCCGTGGAATTCCGAGATGTCTCGGTGATCGCGCGCACGTGCATGCAGGACGCCATGGCCACCTTGCTCGGCGACAGCTTCTCGGCGATCGGCGCGATGATCGGCCGCCGCAAGCACGAGCTCGGCGCGGCGATCTTCTGCCTGCGCTCCTTGAACCTCGGCGGCACGGTCATCGGCTCGGGCGAGGGTGCGTCGGAGAGCTACCGTCTGTCGATCATCGAGCACTTGCGCCATGTTTCAGGACGGGACGTCTCGCTCGCGGAGAACCTGTTCGACGCCGCGCAGAACATCGACTCGCTAGCAGCCGTCAGCGCCAACCTCTCGCTCCTTGGCGGCTCACTGATCAAGATGTGCAAAGACCTGCGCCTGATGGCCTCAGCCGGCTTCGGCGAGATTACTTTGCCCGCGGTGCAGGAAGGCTCCTCCTTCTTCAAGGGCAAGGTGAACCCGGTCGTGCCCGAGACTCTGATCCAGTGTTGTTTTCTTGTGGAAGGGGCCGACCGCTCCGTGAAAGCCTCGCTCGAGCACGGCGAGCTGAATCTGAACGTCTTCGAAGGCGCCGCCGGAGCGTTGGTCTTGGACTCGATCGGCATGCTCGCGCGTTGCCTCGACCTGTTCGTCGACCGCTGCTTCTCCGGAATCACGGCGAATCGGCATCGGTCTTCGCTCTATGAAGAGACGCTGGCGCGGCTACGGGCGCCGGTCTCCTAGTGCGAGTGTCCAGATCAAGCGGCGCAGCCGCTGATGCGCTAAAGTAAGAAATCGTCGGCGCCGTAGAGGTCCCATTGCTCTCGCGCTTCGTCACCGTTCCGTGCAAGAAAAAAGGACGCCAAATGCCCAAAGCCCTCGGACTCGCCGCCCTTGTCATCGGCGCCATCCTG
>JANOTL010000213.1:0-1566 GCA_031416315.1 Pseudomonadota bacterium | reverse complement strand
ACGACATCCGCAGCGGCTGCGGCAAGCTCGACCGGTGGAAAATCGACCAGTCCGGCGACATCGAGGTGATCGTCGACTGCACGGCCGTCGACGGGCTGGCGCCTCTGAGACCTTGAAGCCGGCCTGCAAACTCACCGCGCTGACGGCATGCCACCGACGGCTCGGAAAACGCGCTCGACGGAGGTTGGGGGCAATCGCCTGACCCCACTTGATCGTCCTACGCCCGGAGGCCGCGGTTTTCGGCATCGAGAAGCCTTGACGAGCAGCGGGGTCGCGTAAACATTTGGGACCGCTATATTCTCCGGCGCCCGCCTCTTTATGTTTTCGAAGTTCTACAAGATATATCCGATTGCGCTAGCGTGGTCTCGACGATCGCTGAAACGGGTGTTGATTGGCTCACTCACCGCGGAAGCAAAATCTATGAGACATACGAGGAATGCCGCGAGGAGGGGCCGCAGGTGGTTCGCAACTATCTTGATGTTCTGCAGCGTCGGGATGTTTTTGGTTTCGTCTGCACCAAACTCGGGTATACCAGTAGGTCCAAGATGATCATCCTAGAAGACAAGCTTTTTTAGACCTCGTCTGCAGTGGCAGGGACGACATGCTGGAAAGGACCAGCGCCACGACCCGCCCCATGATCGTCCCGGCTGCCTTTCCCGAGAGCTGCTGATAAACGATCTAGCGCATCAACGCTTCGAAGGATCGGTCTTGCCAAGCAGTCGCACAATGGCTTTGAGGTCGGGCTTCACCGGTCGAAAGTACTCGAAATGGCGGCCCTTGTCAGGACTTGAAGCGCCGGGCGGTGTCGGGCTAGGATCGGGTCCTGACGATTAGGAGAGGTCATGGGAGCACAATGGAAGCACGCCGGTCGGCAAGACTCGGCTGCCAGACGCGGCGCGGTATTCGGCAAGCTAGCGAAGGAGATCGCCGTCGCGGCGAAGCTCGGCGATCCGCATCCCGAGAACAACGCTCGCCTGCGGGCCGCGATCGAAGCGGCGAAGAAGCAGTCGTGCCCCAGGGACACGATCGAGCGCGCGATCAAGAAGGGCGCCGGCCTCCTCGACGACTCCGCCGCCTACGAGACGATCTTCTACGAAGGCTTCGCTCCCCATAAAGTTCCCGTTATCGTCGAATGCCTGACCGACAACAAGAACCGGACGGCTTCCGACGTCCGGGTGTTGTTCCGTAAGGCGCAGCTCGGCACGATCGGCTCGGTGACCTGGATGTTCGATCGGCTCGGCACGATCGAAGCGACGCACCCCACCGGCGGCCTGGACATCGAGGGCGCGGCGATCGAAGCCGGCGCCCAGGACGTCGAGCCATTGGAAAAAGAGGAAATCACTGCCGGCCATTCGGGCGGTCGCTTTTACACCGATCCGTCGGATCTCGACGTGGTGAACAAGGCGCTGACAGCCCAGGGCTGGGTCGTGACCAAATTCGAGATCGGCTACAAACCGAAGAGCCTGGTCGAGGTCCAAGGCGAAGCGCTGAAGGAAGTGCAGGCGTTCCTGGGCGACATCGACGACAACGACGACGTTCACCGTGTCTACGCCGGCATCAGCTGAG
>JANOTL010000212.1:0-25688 GCA_031416315.1 Pseudomonadota bacterium | reverse complement strand
TGCCGTTCCACCGGCCTCTGCTCGTCGAGATTTCCTCCTCGCCACCCAGGGTAAGCGGCTTCACGCAACCGCCCGGTCCGACCGGCGCCGCCGCCGTTCCCATGAAGACCGAGGTCCGCATCTGGCAGGTCGGCGTCGTCTCGATCATGGTGCGCTTGCCGTTCGAAGACCTCACTCTCGACGAGCTCGGTAGGGCAAATGATCCGACTTTCGAGACCGGGAAAGGGCTGAACGCATATGCGAAGGAAGTTTGCGGGGACGTCCAGCGCAGTCTCGGCGACCTTCTGATCAAACCCGCCCCACCTCACGCGCCTGAGGCATACACAGTCTTCTGCATCACGAAGCTTCCAGAAGGGGTCAATGCCGCCTTTTGGCGAGATGCGCATGGAGAATCGATCGCGGCCCTCTTGTCCAAGACGAGCGATCCAAAGCTTCTGGCTCCGGAACAAGTCGTCAGTGCCCTCAAGGTCCAGATTGCTTTCGAGAAGACGGATCTAGTCGTCATGGACTGGGATTGTGCACTTGTCGTCGATCAGAAGGGTTATATTGAAGATGTCCTGAACGTGCTGGAGCTCGCGAACCTGCAGGTTGAAGAGTTCCGTGTCATGGACGCGCAGCTCGATCTGCACCTTGAAGAAGCTTACGAGCTCGACAAGAGGCGCGGATTAGGCCGACTTCGCCGTTCGCGCAAGATCCTACGCATTCTCAGAACCATCCGCGTCGACTTCGCGAAACTGAGTGACCAGGTGGATCACATCGGAAAATTCATTGGCGACTGGTACCTCGCGCGCGTCTATGTCGGAGCGCGCGAGCGCTTCCACCTCGAGCAATGGCGGCGCAGCGTCTACGACCGGCTTGAGCATCTTGATCGCCTCCACTCGGTCGTTAAGTCGGACATCTACGAAAAAAGAATGCTGTGGATGGAAGCAACGATCGTCGTTCTCTTCCTGATCGACATCGTCGCGTTGCTCTCTAAGACTCTGAAATAGGCTTTCAGGTCAGATGCCTGCATCAGCGACGATTTGAAGAGCCTTCTGAATCAGCGGGTTAGCCAACGTGACGACGCTCTTGCGCCGCGCGTCTTCGAGAGGCGTCGCCGCTTGCAAAAGCTTCGCGAGCGCTCGAAGGAGGTCGGTTTCGGTGATCAAACCAACGAGGCCGGTCGATCGGACGATCGGCAACGCGGAGCAGCGATGCTTAACCATGAGCTCAAGGGCTTCCTCGAGAGTCGTATCGTCGTTGGCGAACTGAGGCAGACGGACCGTGAGCTCGGAAACGATCGCGTCTGGCTTAGACGACCACGAGCCAGAGGCGTCGACTGCGGCCCTGAACAGGTCCTTCTGGGACAGAACCCCGACGACGCCACCGCGGGTATCGACGACGACGAGATTGTGGACGTCGTTTTCGCGCATGATTCTGGCGGCGACGGTGACTGATGCGTCTACCGATACGGTCAAGATCGCACGGGGGATCGGCACGGCATCATGGACAGTAGTAAGTCGCAAAGGGATCGCCTCCATCGGCAACTGCGCCGTCCCGAACTCCTAGCAGGTTCAATGCCAAGGTCCGGGTGCGCGATCTGGCGCAACGCTAGGGGCTACTCGGCGACGTCCCATCGGCCGGTCCAGCGATAGTAGGGCAACTGCTCTCGCCCGACTGTGCCCAAGACCTCGAGCGTCTTCGGATCCTCGATACGCTGAATCTCGCTCCATTCGACGCGAATGGATGCGCCACGAAGGGAATGGAGCTCGCCGTAGTCCTCGTCGCTGAAGAATTCGATGTCAGCGACGAGCCCGAACGCCTGCCCCTCGACGGTGACTAGCCTGGCGACGCAAGCGTCGCCGATGACGATCGGATCGATCTCACCGCATAACAGGGAGGTCAAGGGGCCGACGATTGAGCCGACGGGCGCGGGGGCGATGATCGAAGATAGTGCTATGGCGAGCATTGAGATTAACATCGGTCTATCTTCTGTAAGTTCGTAGTGGCTAAGGATTGCGAAGAGAAGCTATCCCCCGTCGCCGCGATTCGGACTGCCGCGCCATGCGATCTGTATGAATTCGCACGGCGTTCCGCCTCTCCTAGACTCCAGCCCGAGTCACGGTCACCTTACTTCCGTGTTCAAGCATCGCTGGCGCCTCTTTTGATCCGTGAATACTCGTATGCAGCAAGGTTAGTGCCATCATGCGACGGCCACCGATGGCGCCATTCGGCGCTTAGCTGATTGGAAACGAAGCCATCAGCGCACTCTTTCGAGCCAATGTGCACTTCAGAAACGACCCCAGCGTCCCGCTCGCCATTTCTGGGATGGTACAGACTTGGCACGTACCGTGCAGACCGTTCAGGCTAAAATCCCCTGCTGCACGACGTGCGACTAGCAGAAGCGCGTGAATTGGAGTCCGTCAAGTGCGCCAGGCAAGCAGAGACGGACTTCCTTACTTTCATGAGCCACGATCTCCGAACGCCGCTGAGCGCCATGATCCTTGGTTGCATCGTCACCTCAATTGCTCGGCTTTACTAGGGGCACAGCAATGATCACGCAGACGCAGCTGTCGGCCGTTGACGCGAGCGGGCTTTACGAAATGCTGGACGCTGCGCCAGATCCCATCGTCATCACTCGCGAAGATGGTCGGATCGCAAGGGTAAATGCTGAGGCGATGCGAAGATTTGGATACTCGCGGGATGAAGTGATCGGGCAGCCGATTGAGTTTCTCGTCCCGACGCTGTGCGCTGGGAAGTCGTCTCCCATGGGGAGCGGTACCGAAATCTTGGGTCGTTGCAAGGGCGGCGAGGGAGTGCTCCTCGAACTCAGTTTGCGGCCGCTGAAGACTTCCGAAGGAAAGTTTTTCGTCTATTTCGTTCACGATGTCAGCATGGGAAAGCAAGCCGAGGGCAGGCATCGCGAAAGTGCCGAGCTACTAGCTCGATCGAATGGGGAGTTTGATGAGTTCGCTTATGCAGCGTCTCATGACTTGAAGGAACCCCTGCGCGCCGTTGCGGGTGCGTGCCAGTTGCTCGAGAGGCGGCTGGCCGGGAGGATCAACGAGGAGGAGCAAGCCTTCATCGGCATTGCAGTCGACGGAGCAAAGCGCATGCAGGATCTAATTTCGGGACTGCTCGACTACTCACGCGTGACGACGACTGCGAAAGTTTCGGCGGCTTCGGACTGCGAATTGGTTTTCGAGAAGATTCTCGCCAGCCTTCGCCTCAAGATCGAAGAAAGCGGGGCTGTCGTCACTCACGATCCGCTGCCCGTCATCCTCGCGGACGCCGCCCAAATCACGAGAGTTCTGATGAATCTCATCGGCAATGCCATAAAATTTCACGGGGAAAGTCCCGCGCGCATTCATGTTTCGGCGATCAAAGAAGAGTTTCGGTGGGTGTTTTCCGTGCGCGACGATGGAATCGGTATCGAGTCGAAATATTTTGACAGGATTTTCGTCATCTTTAGGCGGCTTCATACCCGCGAGTCGTACGACGGCATTGGCCTTGGCTTGACGCTCTGCAAAAAAATCGTCGAACGACATGGCGGGAAAATGTGGCTTCAATCGATTCCTAACAAGGGATCGACATTCTTCTTTTCGCTGCCGCATGCGGATTGTCACTGATTCGGACGGAGCCTGCGGGGTCGAGGCTTTTCAAGTGCGACCCTGATCATGTACGTGTTTTGGAGGCAGAGCTACGATCGTAAACCAGAAGTGATCGATTGCCTTGACGACGTCGATGAACTGATTCATGTCGACCGGTTTCGTGATGTAGCAATTGACATTGAGATCGTAGCTGCGAACGATGTCCTCGTCTGACTTTGACGTCGTCAGGACGACCACCGGAATGGTGCGTAGATTTGGGTCCGGTTTGATGCGTTGGAGAATCTCGCGACCATCGATCCGGGGCAAATTCAGATCGAGAAGAATGATGTCTGGTCTCACGGCATTGGCGAAGATTCCCCGTTTGTAGAGGAAGTCGAGAGCTTCTTCGCCGTCGCGCGCAACGTGGAGGTTGTTTCGGACTTTCCCCTCCTTCAGCGCTTCTTTTGTCAACTTGACGTCGATGTGATTGTCTTCGATGAGGAGAATTTCGATGGGCTTGTCCATGGTCACTCCTGCTTCGAACGCTTTGGAAGCGTGAAGGAAAATGTGCTCCCCGCGCCTGCGACGGATTCGATCCAGATCTTGCCGTCGTGGCTTTCGACGATCTTCTTACAGATTGCTAAGCCGATGCCGGTGCCTGGGTATTGGTCTTGTCGGTGCAGTCGCTGAAAGATCACAAATATCTTGTGTTGATAATCCTGTGGAATTCCGATTCCGTTGTCCTTGATCGAAAACGTCCAACTCTCCGGCGCCTCGGTCACGGAAACGCGAATGACCGGAGCCACCCCGGAACAAAACTTCATTCCGTTGCTGATTAGATTCTGGAAGAGCTGCACGAGCTGAGAAAAGTCGCCGCCGACGGACGGGAGCGCGTCGGCTGATATCGATGCTTTCGTCTCATGGATCTGCGATCCGAGGTTCGCAAGTGCTCGCTCCAAAACAAGACTCATCTCAACGCATTCGAATGGTTTGCTACGACCAGCTCGTGAAAGCGTCAGCAGGTCGTTGATTAGGTCCTGCATCCGCTTAGCGCCATCGACTGCGAATTGAAGAAATTCTCCCGAATCTTCGTCGAGCTTTTCGGCAAGCTTTCTCTGCAGCACCTGACATGATGACGCAACGGCGCGGAGCGGCTCTTGAAGATCATGCGACGCGACGTAAGCAAACTGCTCGAGTTCTTGGTTGGATCGACTGAGCTGTTCAGCGCGTGCTGTTAGCAGCCTAGCGGCTGCTTTTCGCTCGGTGACGTCCCGCACTACACTGATGACCACATCGCCACCCGGTACTTGGACGGGACTCAACAAGATGTCGACGGGAAATTCGAACCCGTCTTTGCGCATTGCAAGAAGATCTGCTCCAGCCCCCATAGGCCTCGAATGCGGTCGCGCGGTATATGCGACTCTCTGAGCAACATGATTCTGGCGGAAACGCTTGGGTACGAGGACCTCAATTTCCTTGCCAAGTAGCTCAGCCGACTCGTACCCGAACATTTCTTGCACTTTCTGATTGCATTGGACGATGCAGCCTCGCCGGTCGACTGCGATGATCGCGTCAGGCGATTGATCGTGGAGCGCGCGGAACATGGCCTCGCTTGTCTCCAGCTTGTCGGCCGCGAGTTGACGTGCCGTCGCATCACGTACCGTAGCGATGATGGCGATGCCGCTAGCGCCGTCGACCGGACTGAGCATGATGTCGATGGCGATTTCGGCGCCGTCCTTGCGGCGACCCTTTAAGTTGCTCCCCGCTCCCATAGGACGAAGACTGGGAAATTGCGAGAATCTTTCGCGGACGGCGACGTGGTTGTGAGCGCTGGCTTCCGGTACGAGCATTTCTACGCGGCGGTCGATCAGCTCGCTACGACGGTAGCCAAAGAGCGCTTCTGCCTGTCGGTTTACCAACAGGATTTTCCCCGCACTGTTGACGACGACCATCGCGTCGGGTGCGGCCTCGATGAGGTTCTCTAGGAGATCGGGGCTGTGCCGTGACGGAGACATCGGATCAATCCTTCGCTCATTTCACGCGTACCGAACTCTGGCTTTGCTCGCGCAATTGCCCAAGTCGACCAGGACGTTCGAGAAGCCCATTTGACCGTGTGCGTTGCAGGATGTCTGCAAGAAGCAAGCCGTCATGTCGTCGTTCTGCCCGGACGCCTTAGGCTCGAGTGGCGTCTCTCGTCACCGTCACCGTCGTCGACACCTCCGGCCTCGTGCGCGTCGTGCTGCGGGGCGACGGCGCCTCGCCGCTGTCGCTCGACACGTCGCGCAGCAAAGCCTATACGTTGGCGGTCTTCGCGCCGATCAGTATCACGAAAGATCGGTTCTTGGGGATGCTTTTGGACGGAGCAATGGCGCCGTTACGTGGGCGAAGACCAAGGAAAGAAGACCAGGCCTCCGCGAACTAGTCGCGAGGAAGGGGGGGGGCGCTCCCTCCTTGAAACACCCCACTGCGCTCGACTATTCGACGAACCCTCGCATCATTCGCTGGAATTGCTGCATGAGCACCGGGCGCTGATCTTCCGCCACCGCGCCGGCCGCCTCCCACTCGCAAACCGCCTCTCCGACTTCACGCAAGATGCGTCGCCGCGTCGCTTCGGTGTCGCCAGGCACGTCGACGACCTTCTTGAGACTGAGCGCTAACTGCAGCTGCCGGCCGAGATCGCCAACGTCAAAGCCGAAAGACTCGGCCTTCGGGTTCCAGAGTTTGTGTAGGATCGCGAGCTTGCCGCAGACCTCGCGCTTCTTCGCCAAGTTCGTCGCTAAGTCCGCAGATGAATCCTCCGCCCCGTCCGCGACCCTGGCATAGTGGGCTGTTGCCGCGCGCAGGCGCTCAAGCAGCAAGGTCTCTTGCGCCTTCACCGCGCCCGGCAGCTCCGCCCAGACTCGTTCGATCTCGCGCAGCCGCGCGAGGGCGTCGGGACTGGCGGCGCGCTCGGCGAGGAGCTCAGCCTCCTCGACAAGCTCGAGCTTGCGCACCACTGCCTGAGTGGCGGCCGAGCGCTTGCTTTCCTGACCACGCCGCACTCCGTCGTAAAACCGCTTTGTGAGCTCGCGGAACGTCGACTCGAGCGGCTCGCGCTGCGCGTGCGCCACCACAGCCGATTGCCACCGCGCGATCAGGGCCTCCGCCTCGGTCGTACGCTGCTCGAAGGCGTTTCCTGGCTCGTCCCCGAGCGTGTCCAAAAGCGCCTGCATCGCCGTGCACACCGCTTCGCGCTCGGCGACGACTTGAGTCCGTTCGTCGCGTTGCTTGTCGAAAAACGCCTGACAGAGAGCGCGAAACTGGATCCACGTCGCTTCGGCGTGCTCGCGAGGTACCGGCCCGATCTCTTTCCACCGCCGCTGCAGCTCGATCAGACGCGCCCCTTGGTCACGCGCCGCTTGGTCGGCCAGAACGCGCTCCGCCTCTGCGATCAAACCACGGCGAGCTTCGAGATTTAGCTCGCGAGCCTGGCGCTGCTCCTCATGGTGCTGGCGGCGCTGTGCGAAAAAGCCGTCGACAGCCTTGCGGAAAGCCACTTCGACATCGCGCTGCTTCGTCCCGGCCGGCACGTCGAGCGCGCTGAACGCATCCTGAACGACTTTTATCTCGGCGACGGTCGGCGCGTTCTCAGCCGACGTCAACGCCGTCAGGGCTGCGAGGCACTGCTCCTGCGCAGCATGGACGCGTTCGAAGGCGCGATCCCAGGCCTCCTGGAACCGGCGGGCGCGCGGAGCGCCGTCGACCCCCACGCCCTGGCGCGCCAGCTCGAGCCATTCGAGTCGTAAGGTCTTGAGCCCGGTCGCCACCTTAGTCGCGTCCTCGAGCGTCAGGAGCGCTTGCGCACGGTCCGCCATTCGGTCGAAGCTCTGCAGCACGGCCCAACGCCGCCATTCGCCTTCTTCCTCCGCCTGTTGACACAGCTCATCGGCGGCCTCGAGCGCCTCGCGAAATTGTTTGTCGCGTGCTTGTTTGAGCGCGGCGACTCCCGGGCCGTTCAAATGCTGCCACTGCGCCCGCAGCGCACGCAGACGAGCCGGTCGTTCGCCGCGTGGAAATTCCGGATCTTGTAGAGCCTGGGCGCGGGCCATCAGCTCGTCGAGCTGCTGCTGCAGTGTGCGCGTCGCTTCTCGTTCGCGGTCTTCGTGTTGTGCACGCCGCTGCTCCCCCTGCTCCAGTTCCTGCTCGCGTTGCCGCTCGCGCTGCTTATGCTGCTGCTCGCGTTCCACTTCAAGCCGCGTTCGCGCCCCGACTGCGGCCTGCTCCTGGGCCTCCGCTCGCCGCTGCTCAGCCGCCCGCGCGACTGCGCTGCGAACAACTTCGCGCCTTTGCTGTACGGTACGCGCCAGCGTTTTGGGCAGCTGCGTTTCCAGCTCTTCGACCCGGGCTTCGAATGCGGCCATGGCGTGCGGTCCGTTGTTTTCGCTGTCCCATGCGGGGTCGGCGGCGGCCGCGAGGACGGCTTGCATCAACTCGTCAATTTGCCGCTCGCAGGACTCGATCATCGCGATCCGCTGCTCAAGGCTCGCCATCGCCACGCGGTACGCAGAGGCCCCCGGGTGCTGCCCCTCAGGATCGAGCGCCGTCCATGCCGCGAGGGAAAATTTACTGCGCAAATGCTTCGGATGCTCATCGTTCGTCTCGGCTAAGGCGCGGACCAGGCGGTCGTGCATGCTCGTGAGCTCTGCCGCCGCCTCGCGCGCGCGCGTTTCCGCGACCGAGTCTTTGCCGAGCAATTGTTCGATACGTTGGCGCCATTTTTTGCCCAAGCCCGCCAGATGATCCGGGGACGACAAGAGGCCCGTCAGCACCTCCTTAGGCAAGACCTGAACGAGTCGATCCTTGACGGTCGTAGGAAACGCCGGCGCCGTCAGCACCGCGCGCACGACCTCCACTTGTGGGTCGATCGCGAGACGCTGCTCGACTAGAGCGGCCTCTTCGCTGGTGTCGACCAAGGGGACAAAAGGCAGCAGCAGCCGCACATGCGGTAGGGTACGCAGCACCTCGAGCTTGGCGGAGGGCGTGAGCCCGCGCTTCCAATGCTTCGCATGGTGCGCTGCCAGATAGGCGTGTACGCCCTCACGCGTCGGGTGTTCTGGGGCCAACTCGCGCGCCAGTCCCTCCAGCGTCGCTGTCTCGTCTCGCTTCACCAACTGCGCCACGGCGGCCATTTGGACGTTCTGGTCGGGATCGCCGATGACGAACTGCCGCAGCTGGGCGGGTTCGAGCTCTTGGGTCGCGATTGCCACCCGCCGCCGTTCGGGATCCGGATGTTGCCACGCGGGTCGGAAGAAATTGGGCCAACGCATCGTTTAGTAACCCGCCATGTGTCCGGGAAAGGGGCGCTCACTTGCGCGCCCGGGCCATAATTTTTGGCGGGTTAGGCGCCAGGAGTCAAGGAAAGGCGAGCGGAAACATGGATTTCGGCTCCTGGTGCGCGCAAGGGACGTGATCTTCGACGAACGAATCGCGAGGCAACACTCCGTTTTCCAAGCCGCGACGCGATCGAACACTCGCTGAGTCAGCGCGCGCGCCGGTAGTGCATGGCGACCGCGCCGCTGCGGAGCGGCTTCGCTGAGACCAGCTCAAGCCGTCGAGTGCTGGGCAGGCCGCTCTGGTATAGGGTCGGGCCGTGGCCGGCGATCCTCGGGTGGACGAGGAACTTGTACTCATCGATCAGATCCAGCCGGTCCAGCTCGGTCGCGAGCTTGCCGCTGCCGAGGAGCACGCCGGCCGGGGTCGCGTCCTTGAGCTTCTGCACGCCCGTGCGCAGGTCGCCGGCGATGTGATGGCTGTTGGTCCACGGGAAGTGCTTTCGCATCGACGCCACCACGTACTTCGGCTTGGCCTCCAGCTTGACCGCCCACTCGCGCATCGGCGGCGGCACATCCTCATCGCCGCGGGCGACCGCCGGCCAGTAGCTCTCCATCATCTCGTAGGTGACGCGGCCCCACAGCATCGCCCCGGCCTCGTCCATAAGGCGGGTGAATAAGGCGTGTGTCTCGTCGTCGGCGACTCCCTCCTGGTGGTCGACGCAGCCGTCCAGGGTGACGTTGATGCTGAAGGTCAAGAGTCCCATTTGGCGAGTCTAGGCCTTGCAATAGAGAGGAGGGACAACAAAGTGTGTTTTTTCACCCCTCCAGATGACCAACAGATTTGAACCGCCGGTCTTCGTGTGATGATTTCATCAATAAAAGCAAATTGTTATATGCATTTGCGTGGATTTGGCGGTTTATACGCGCGGTTTGCGCTTGCGGACGAGTTCGGGAATTTCGGGGGATTTCGTGGGGTAGTGGACCGGTGGTGGACCTTTCTCGCAGGGCTCGCCGGCTAGTAACGAGTCCTAAACTTAGATTCATTAGTGGTAACGTCTGCGTTCCTAGTGTGCCATGCCGATGTTCATGACACGGCCTAGAATGGGAGGCGTGGTCGCGGCGTAGACGATCTCGCCCTGATGGAGGAATTTCGAGGCTTCCGGGCGTGCCGCATGAGCTTCGGAATCATTCGAGCTTCGATTTCACGAAGGCGGTGATATTCGAAATCTTCTGCCTGCGCTGCGGTCGATCGCGCAAGACAACACTTCTTGTACTTCTGACCGCTGCCGCACGGGCACGGATCATTGCGTCCGGTGCTCAAGACTGCCTCGAAGGATTCTATCCGTTAGCCGGCAGTGCCAGTGGATCGAGCTGCGACCTTGAACAAGGTTTTGAGCTTTGCCGGCTCGATTTCAACGAAAGGCACGTCCTCCGCCGAACGTGGCCGGAAACAGCAGCATCAACTGCGCGACCGGAATGAGCGAGATGCCAACCATCGGTAGCATCGGCGCACCCGCTCTGTAAGACCATCGACCCATATCAAGGCCCATTCGCTCGACCGCGACTGCAAGTACGGCCGCGGAGAGCTCGAGCAAGGTTACCGCGGACAGTCGCCACGGTCGCCGCAGAAACCAACGCGCGTCCCTCGCTCCAACCGCGACCACGCAATAGGCGAAGAGCGTCATTGCTACGTCACCGACAGTTGCGAAAAGCATCGCGCCCCAGGTCGGAGGCAATTCCAAGTGTATGAAAAAAAGGCGACATTGAATCACTTCCCACACGAAATGCAGGGCGAAAGCGAGCAGTGTTGCGGCGCCTAGACCTCTCCAAGGAAAACCATGCGCTCTCACGACCGTTCTCGCATCGCTCATCAAGCATCACTCCCGCGACAGTAGCGACATGCAGGCCGCGTGCCGCTCAAAGGTGAGCCATCTCACGCGCCTCTCGCACCCGATCGCCAAGGCTTGCGTGAAGACACACACACGCGCTGTCGGGATCTGCTTTTGCAGCTAGATCGCAAAGAGGAGCCTTCTCATGCTCGAAGACCCATCAAACGATCATTCCGAAAGAGGGCCTTCACTCGGCGTCGCGGGCGCGCATGCCCCTCTCATCGATCCTGTTTGTGGAATGAAAGTCAGCCCCGATTCGACCCACCAATCGACCTACCTGAGTCATGAGTATCGGTTCTGCAGTGCCAGCTGCCGCCAAAAGTTCGACAAGGCCCCAGCTAGCTTCTTGAAGGCGTCCGAGGTCGTTCAGAACGGCGTCCCGTTGCCTAAGCCGGCAGCAGTCGACGCTAGGTATACCTGCCCCATGCATCCGGAAATCATCCGCAACGCTCCCGGAAATTGCCCGATCTGCGGTATGTCCCTGGAGCCGATGGAACCCACGAACGGCCAAGCGGAGGACGACGAGCTTCGGAGCATGACGCATCGATTTTGGATGAGCGTTCCCCTTTCAGTCATCGTGATCGCAATGGCGATGTCCCATTCGTTCCCTGGCTTCGAAGTAGGCGCTTCGGGTGGACGCATCATGCAATGGGGCGAGCTCGCGCTTTCGACGCCCGTGATCCTTTGGGCAGGCTGGCCGTTCTTCGTGCGCGCCTGGCAGTCACTTTTGAGCCGCCACCTCAATATGTTCACGCTCATTGGCCTTGGCGTCGGCGTTGCGTATGCGTACAGCCTGGTTGCAACGATCGCTCCGAGCCTCTTCCCGCTCTCCTTTCATGATCCGATGGGGCTCGTTGGCGTCTACTTCGAAGCCGCTGCGGCGATCGTGACGCTCGTTCTTCTCGGTCAAGTCATGGAGCTCCGCGCCCGTCGTCAAACGGGATCCGCGATCAAAGCCTTGCTCGGGCTGTCTGCGAAAAGCGCCCGGCGCGTCTCGTCGGACGGGCGCGAAGAAGACGTTGCGCTCGAAAACATCGCGATCGGCGATCGACTCCGCGTGCGGCCGGGCGAAAAGGTTCCGACCGACGGCGTCGTCCTCGAAGGGAAAAGTGCGATCGATGAGTCGATGATCACGGGTGAGCCGATTCCGATCGAGAAGGTCGCCGGTGAAAAGGTCATCGGTGCGACCGTCAATGGAACCGGTGGGTTCCTGATGCGGGCGGAACGAATTGGAGCCGATACACTCCTTTCGCAGATTGTTCGCATGGTCGGTGAGGCACAGCGAAGCCGTGCGCCGATCCAAAAGCTTGCCGATCTCGTGTCAGGTTACTTCGTCCCAGCCGTAGTGATCGTGTCCCTTGCCACATTCGTCGTCTGGGCGACTTTGGGCCCTGAGCCTGCGATGGCTTACGGTTTGATCAACGCAGTCGCGGTACTTATTATCGCGTGTCCCTGCGCGCTCGGCCTTGCCACGCCGATGTCGATTATGGTGGCGACGGGCAAGGCCGCGACCCATGGCGTCCTATTCAAAAATGCCGAGGCGATCGAGACGCTACGCAAGGTCGACACGCTCGTCGTCGACAAAACGGGCACCCTGACACTTGGGAAACCTCGCCTCGCAGCGGTCGTTCCAGCCCCAGGTAAGGACCGAAACGAGATTCTTCAGCTCGCCGCGAGCCTAGAACGCGGCAGCGAGCATCCGCTCGCCGCTGCGATTGTGGACGGCGCAAGTGCCGATGGACTATCGGATCTTGTCGCCGCGGACTTCGAGTCTCTCACCGGCAAAGGCGTCAAAGGAACCGTCGGCGGCCGCGTGGTCCTCCTCGGGAACCAGCGGCTTTTGGACGATCATGGCGTCAGCACCGACGCTCTCGCAGAGGCAGCCGAATCGGCGCGTGCTGAGGGGCAAACCGCGATGTTTGTCGCAGTCGGAGGCAGCCTCGCCGGCATCGTGACCGTCGCGGATCCGATCAAGGAGACCGCCCGAGAGGCTCTCCACGCCCTTCGCGCCGAAGGTCTTCGGATCGTGATGTTGACCGGTGACAGCCGCACGACCGCGCTAGCCGTCGCGAAAGCGCTAGCTCTGGACGACGTGATCGCCGAGGTCCTTCCCGACCAAAAAGTCGACGCCATCAAGAACCTGCAAGCCCAAGGGCGATTCGTCGCGATGGCTGGAGACGGGATCAACGATGCTCCGGCTCTCGCCCAGGCACAAGTCGGCATCGCGATGGGGACTGGGACTGACGTCGCCATGCAGAGCGCTGGCGTGACCTTAGTCAAGGGCGACCTGCTCGGAATCGTGCGCGCGCGACGCATAAGCCGTCAGACGATGGCAAACATTAAGCAGAACCTATTCTTCGCATTTGGATACAACGTGCTCGGAATACCGGTCGCGGCCGGAGTCCTATTTCCGGCTTTCGGGATCTTGCTGAGCCCGATGATCGCCGCGCTGGCCATGAGCCTCAGTTCGGTCTCAGTCATCGGCAACGCCCTTCGGTTGCGGCGAGCGACCTAGGCTTGGACCCATTCTTGCGTTGGAGGGAATGTCCGTAGCACCAGATTCCGAATTCGAGGGCACGATGCGCACCCAAATCATCAAATTCAAGATACTGGCCTTGAGCCTTCTCAGTCTCTCCACGGCTCCCACTGCTGCGTTCAGCCAAGCCGCCATGGTCATGCCTCCTGATCCCGCCCCCGCCGTCGCCGGCGAGGTGCCGGATGGTCTGCGCATGATGGGAGCTAGCGATACACCGCATGCTTTGCCAGAAAAAATGGCGCCTATGCCAAGCACTGCTTCTGAATCGGAAAAATTCTCAGACAGTCCGACGGGACTTCCGGAAGCGCGGGCGATGGAGATCGTTGAGGTCGCAGACGGGGCGCTCATCACCCTTACCGCCGCGCCTGCACGGCAAAAAGTCGACGGCACTTGGATCCGGCGCCTTGCCTACAACGGCTCGATTCCCGGTCCCATCATCAAAGTCAAACAAGGCGCGAAGATTCGTCTCGTCATTGCCAACAAAATGGACGTCGAGACCACACTTCATCCGCACGGTCTCAGGATCGACGAGAAAAACGACGGCGTCGTCGGCATCGGGCAGGCGGCGATCGAGCCGGGGCGCTCGCACGAATACGCGCTGGCCTTCCCCGATGCCGGGATCTTCTGGTATCACGCTCACGTCCACGAGGACTATACGCAGGACGCGGGGCTCTACGGCAATTTTTGGGTCGAACCGACCGACAAAAACTTTTACAACGCGGTGCACCGGGAAGTCCCCCTCCTCCTCGACGATGTTCAGAGCGGCCCTGCGGCGGAACCATACTTTCGCGAGCGGTCGACCCATACACTGACGGGTCGGTTCGGCAACAGCATGCTGATCAATGGAGCTACGGACTTCACGCTCTCGGCGACGCAAGGTGAAGTGGTTCGCCTCTTTTTGACGAATGTGGCGAACACCCGCACGTTCGCGTTCCACATTCCCGGACTGCGCCTGAAGCTCGTCGGCGGCGACAACGGGCTCTATGAGCACGAAACCTGGGTAGAATCCGTCACGATCGGACCATCGGAACGCGTCATCGTTGAGGTGCAGTTCGCAGAACGAGGCACCTTCGAGATCGTCAACCAAAAACCCGTCGGCTCGCCGACACGACTCGGTAAGATCGAAGTGCGCGCGGGCGCGGCCAGAAAATTACCAAATCCGTTCGAGACCCTACGCTCCCCAGACGCGACGGCCGCCGCGTTCAGAGACGTCAAGCCAAAGCTCGGTATTGCTGTAACCCACGAGCTTCGGCTCGACGTTTCTACGACCCAAGCCTCGATGCCCATGGCGCCGTCCATCAAAGGCTCAGGCCCGGATACGACCGTCGAGCGGGCTAAGGAGGGCGGCATCGAATGGGAAGACGGAATGGCGTCGATGAATGCCGCAAGTGACGACAAAAACGTCGTCTGGAAGCTCGTCGACGACGCCACCAAGCTCGAAAACATGGACATCAAGTGGACCTTCAAAAAGGGCGACTTCGTCAAGGTTCGGCTCTTCAACGATCCGAAGTCCGATCATCCGATGCAGCACCCAATTCACTTTCACGGCCAGCGCTTCGTCATCGCGGCGGTCAACGGCGTACCAGTTCGCAACCTCGTGTGGAAGGACACGGTCCTCGTCCCCGAAGGCGACAAGGTCGACATCGTTCTGGAGCTCTCGAACGTAGGGCGTTGGTTAGCTCACTGCCACATCGCCGAGCACCTTTCTGCCGGTATGGCAATGGGCTTCACCGTTTTGAATGACTCCCAGCCAGCCGCCACCGGTCATTGATACCGCGCGTTCGCACTTCGCGTCCGCGTCAATTTTTACCTTGTCTCGAGTGGAGAAAGCTCATGTTCAATCAGATTCATCGGAACCGTAGCACCGGTCTCGCATTGAGGTCACTCGGCGTCATCATCGGCATCGTTGTCGGACCGTCCCTAGCTCACGCGGAGGATGACATGATGCAAATGCCCATGGGTCAGATGCCGGCGGCGACAGCTCCGCAGTCAACTACCAGTCCGCAACAACCCAGTCAGAACATGCCAAACATGCAGACGACGCAGCCGGGCGTAGGGTCTGGGGCGCAGGGTCAGGGAATGGGCATGGGCATGATGCCACCAGCGATGCAAAATCAGATGATGGGGATGATGGGGATGATGGGAATGGCGCCAGCCGCCGGCGCAGGCCAGATGGGCGCGGGGCAAGGAATGGCGGATCCAAACGGTAAAATGGGGGGCATGCAGAATCGCGGCAACCAAGTCGACGCTTCCCCGCCGATGGGCGGGGCGGCGCAGCCGACCACGGTCGGCGCACCGGATGCGACCCGACTCTACCACGTTGGATCGATCGACTTCTTTCTCGATCAAGCGGGCAAACTCAACCTGACGAGCAAGCAAACGACGGACCTGACCGAAATCAAGCGTCTATCGCTCGCGAGAACGAGCGAGCTGCAGACAAAGATCGTTCAATCGGAGCAGCAGCTGTTTTCGTTGACCGGGGCGGATGCTCCGAACGAAAAAGGCATCGCGAACAAGGTCAAGGAAATCGAGAAGCTTCGGACCGATCAACGACTCGATTTCATCAAATCAGTCGGTCGAGCGGGGAAAGTTCTGAGCGCCGATCAGCGACAGGTCTTTCTTTCGCACTGAGGAAAGTCATGGCGAACGCGCACATCAGCGGCGTCGCGCTCGCACTCGCACTCGCACTCGCGCTCATCACGCAATCTGTTGGCGCGCAAACGGCAGATGAGCACGCTAGCCATCACCCTGGTGCGAGTGCGCCGACCGGAACTCCCGCAGCGGGGACGACCGCTGCCCCGCCTCAAAGCGCGGCCGCGGCCCAATCCGATGGCCAGCCTATGGCCGGCATGACGTCGTCGACGGTCCCCGCATCTCCGGGAATGGTCGGCGCCGCCATGCCGGGAGCGCCAGCGGCAGCCGGAATGGCTGGCATGATGGCCGGAATGATGGCTGGAATGATGGGGCCGCCGGCTGCCGGGAGGACCCCGATCTACGCGACGCTGATGACGCTTCCAGCGCTCACGCCCGAAAGGCACGCTGAGATCGACGAGCTCGCGAGTCAACAAATCCGCGAGGGTATGGGGCGCCTCGCGACCGGATCCCAAGCGCTCGACCGAGCGACGCAAGCAGGCGACCACTCGGCCATGGAGATCTCCGTTGGCATTATGCGCGAGGGCCTCGCCGTGCTTGGAGCAGGGATCGCGGCTCGGCGGGTTCTAGCGGAAGGCAAAGCGCCGCGAAATCTTGCCCTCGACTGGTTCAAACGAGAGATGAATCTTGCGTCCCCGATCAGTGCCGGAAGTCTACGACCGACGCGCAGTGAGGCGACGTTTCACCTGTTCGCCATGGTGCTGCTCGTCGCGTTCGCGGTAGCGATGGTCGTTATGTATTTTTTCAAGATGCGTCGTGCGGCTGCGCTCTTTGGTCGTATCGAACCGGATACCGAAGGACCACCGCCTGGATCGCCGACGCCGGCGCCTAGGCCCAAGGCGTCACTCCAAAGCTCGTCCCCTGGGATCGTAGCCGGCTCCACGGCGGCGGTGCCGGCAAAGGAGAAATGGCAAGGAAGACTGCGCATTTCTTCGGTCGTCACGGAAACCCCCAGCGTCAAGACGTTCCGCCTCGTGCCAATATCAGGTGACGCGATGGTGCCATTCACGTTCGTGCCGGGACAATTTCTCAACGTCGCCTTCGCAATCGGCGGCGCGAGAATGAATCGCTCCTATTCGCTTTCGTCCTCTCCGACTGCGCGGCAATACGTGGAGCTGACCGTTCGTCGGGAGCCGCGGGGCGCGGTGTCACGGCATATGGTTGATCTACTCGAGGTCGGCGACGAAATCGAGGCCAGCGGTCCCGTGGGCCGCTTTACGTTTGACGGCACTGAATCGGACAGCATCGTCCTCATCGCAGGCGGTGTCGGCATCACGCCGATGATGAGCATCGCTCGCAACCTTACAGAGAAGTCTTGGGCCGGCGAGGTCTTCTTCATTTACGCGTGTCGTGCTCCGATCGACTACATCTTTGCAAAGCATGTTGCAGAGCTTCAGCGCATCAACTCAAAGCTGCACGTCACAGTCACGATGTCGCGCACCGAAGGCACTGAATGGAAGGGTCCGCGCGGGCGGCTGACGGCGGACTTGCTGAGGAAGGCTGTCCCGAACTTGGCATCTCGGCGAATTCATCTGTGTGGCCCACCGGCGATGATGGACGCAACGAAGGCCCTGCTTACGGAATCTGGTGTACCGTCGGCACAGGTTAAAACCGAGGCATTTGGGGCTGTTAGACCGATGCCCGCCCCGGCTGGTACCACGGTCGATCCGCCCGCACCAGCGACGGGTCCGCTGGTCACGTTCCTGAAGAGCAACAAATCTACGAACATCCGCGAGGGTCAAACGGTACTCGAGCTTTCCGAGGAGCTCGGCTTCGGCATCGAGTTTTCTTGCCGCGTCGGCACCTGCGGATTGTGCAAAGTGAGGATGAGCTCCGGTGAGGTGGAAATGGCCGTCGAAGAGGCGCTCGATGCTGCTGACAAGGCCAACGGCATCATTCTCGCCTGCCAGGCCAAGCCCAAGACGGCCATTGCGGTCGAGGCGTAGCCATGAAAGAGCGTGAACGCGTCGTCGTCACGGGTGTCCTAAGTGTCTTGCTACTCGGCTGGCTCGGGTTCCTCGTCCATCGCGCTCCACGCTTTGCCGGCAGCGGAGCCGGATCAGCGATCGGGATTGCCGCGGCAATCCTCATGCTCTTGCCGCTCGTTTACCCGGTCGCAAAGCGAATCCCGTTCGTCCAAAAGAGACTCGCGCGACATGTGTCGATGCAATCACTCCTTACAGGCCACATATACGCTGGAATTTTTGGTCCTCTGCTCGCCGTCGTTCATACCGGCCACAAGTACGATAGCTGGCTCGGAGTGGCATTGACGGCTGCGATGCTCCTCGTCGTCGTCAGTGGTTTCGTCGTCCGATATCTGCTCACTTACGTTCGCCGTGAAATCGCGGACAAGTTGCTCTTGCTGGAAACGGCTAGGGGTGATCTCGACAGTGCTTGGGGAGTGCTCGAAACGTCGCCTTCTGCTAGGCGAGGCCTTCCGAGCGCGCCCTTCTTCGCCGCGGCCTTAGCCTCCGTCGGACTACAACTCCCGTACGGGGGGGCGGTCGGGGAGGTTACGCGCATCGCCGAGTCTGTAGCGGATCTGGAGTACGCCGTACGCACACATGAGCTTTTCAAACGCTGGTTTTCGCGCGGCATCAAGCTCCACATCATCCTCTCGGTGATCTTCTACGCATTGCTCTCGATGCACATCGGGTCTGGAATCTATTACGGACTTCGGTGGATGCGATGAGGAAGCTAGCAATCTGGACCACGCTCATTCTCTTGGTGGCCGCGGCGGCGGTGTTTTCGCTCCTGCGTTTCGCCGCTGCGTCCTCGGCAGCGCAACAGTTTTTCAGCCCGGGTGCATTGTCACCTCGCCACGACTATCTCAGCGACCGCTGCACTGCGTGCCACGAGCCGACCGTTGGAGTTACGGTCACCAAGTGCATCCCATGTCACGCGAATGCAGAGCGCTTGCTCGGCCGGCAACCAACCGCGTTCCACGCAAGCGTTGAAGAGTGCTCGACGTGTCACCTCGAGCATCAATCCGCGAACGTACGGCCGCTCACGATGGATCACATCGAACTCGCTAAGGTGGGCGCGAGAGCTCTAGAGCGCGCTTCGAGCGGGGACGCGAATTACAAAGCCACGCTAGATTCGTTAGAAACCTGGTTGAGGATCGAAAGCCCAGAGCATTTCGACGATGGCTCCGCGCGCGAAGCTCTCAACTGCGCAGGATGTCACGATCGCGGAGATCCGCACTCAAAGCGCTTCGGCAGCGATTGCGCTCAGTGTCACGCGCTCTCGTCCTGGGTCGTTCCCGGTTACCAACACCCGACATCGCGCACGAAAGAGTGCGTGCAATGCCACCAAGCGCCCCCCAGCCACTCGATGGGACATTTTTCGATGATCTCGCAGAAAATTGCCGGAAAGGAGCATGCGAACGTCGATCAGTGCTTCGAGTGCCACAACACGACCGGTTGGAACGACATCATCGGCGTCGGTTTCTTCAAGCACCATTGAGCGGTTGGCCGTCAACCGCAGCAGCCACCCTTCTTCTTCCCTGCGGGTGGCGTTTCCACTGCCGCCGGCTTGGCGGACTCGGTCTTGGCCTTGCCGCCGCAACAACCGCCGGCATCGGGCTTCGTAGCCACTTTCGGCTCGGCCGCCTTCGCGTCATCTCTCTTCCAATTAGGGAACATACAACTCTCCTAAGATTGGATACCGTCGACCAAGTAAACGTAAGGCGGTTTTTCCCGCTGTCAACCCAATGTCGGCGCAGGAAGCAAATGCGGTGGGCGTTGACACAGACCCTGCGGCACGATCGCAAGTGCCGCGTTGAAGCGGCTCGACAGGTTCTGAAAGGCGATGAGTGCCGTGAGCTCGACAACCCCGTCGTCTCCCCAGCGACGCCGTAGATTCGTAACGAGGCTGCGGAAATTATTGGTGCCAGTCCGCGGTCCACCTGGGGTCCAAATTTTTCGGAGTCCTTACCTCCTGTTGGGTTCCGTACCTCACGCGTGAGGTACGGAAGGACCTGGCCCTCAGTTGCGGATCATCCGTGAGCAGCATGACCATCAAGCGGCTGACCATATCATTGCGAACGTTGATCGGCTGCGGTGGGCGGCTGACACGATGCCGACCAGGGCAGCACGTATCTCGCCTTTACGCTTAGTCTTCAATTGAGCCGAGCAGCACCGCTCGGCGAGCGCGAAAGCGGCGCCGTGCAGTTAGAGGAAACCTAACCATCACCCTGGCACTTAGGCGGCTACAGGGCATCACCTTCCCAAGAACACTCCCGAGAGCGGAATCTTCACGTAGGAGACGCCATTAGCCTCGTCTGCCGGCAGATAGCCCGCGTCAATGTTGACCTGCACGCTCGGGTGGAGCAGCCGCGGAGCCGCTAACGTCGCGTCGCGGCTATTCCTGAATTCCACGAACTCTTCGCGAGTCGTTGCTACGCTCAGCTGGATGTTTGAACGTTTTTCCTCGCCGATCGTCGACTCGTAACGCAGGGGTCGCCCGCCTGGTTGGTAGTCGTGGCCGGTAAAGACTTTTGTCGCATCGGGCAATGTATAGAGGCGCTCCTTGATCGACGCGAACAAATCAGCCGCGCTTCCGCCCGGAAAGTCTGTTCGGCCCGTTCCGTAGTCGGGCATGAACAGCGCGTCGCCAGTGAACACGTGGCCGTCAAAGTCATACGCCGAACACGCCTGGGTGTGACCGGGAGTAAATAGGACGTTGAAAGCGAGCGATTCCACCTCGACGCGCTCCCCGTCGTGGAGGAGCTGGTCGAACTGCGAGCCATCGGTCGGGAATGCATCGGGCAGCGCGTACCGCGGCTTAAACATGGCCTGAACCATCCTTATGTTGTCGCCGATAGCCAGTTTTGCCTTTGGGAACTCGCGCTTTAGAACCTGCGACGAGGATAGATGGTCCGCGTGTGCGTGCGTCTCGAGTATCAGATGAATGTTAAGGCCGGCACTGCGCACAAATGCGATCACCTCGTCTACCGATGCGCGCGAAATGCGGCCTGATGCGGGATCGAAGTCGAGCACCGGATCGACGATCGCGGCATCTCGGGTCGCTTCGTCATAGACGACGTACGTCAAAGTCGAGGTTGCGCTGTCGAAGAAGGCTTTAATCTGCACGAGAACCCTCCGCAATTGGATCAATTTTGGCGTTCGAGCGCCAAGAGGTCCGAGCTTGCCATTTCTGAAGGATCGAATACGCAAAGACCCCGGCCACCATTGACGCAACGAAAGTCAGCGCTGAAACATTCCCCGTAGCGGCCCCGACCAGGCCTGGACCGGGACAATAACCGCCTAGACCCCACCCGAGCCCAAAGAGAGCTGCGCCAATCGCCAAGCGGCGGTCGGGTGCGCGCCGCGGCGGCACCTGGAACGTTGGAGCAGCGACCGGAGCTCGCCGGCGCATCACGAGGCGAAACGCCACGGCATAAACGGCGATCGCGCCGCCCATTACGAACAGCAACGACGGATCCCAGGCACCCGATAGATCGAGAAACCCGATCACCTTCGAAGGTCTGGTCATTCCGGAGAGCCCGAGCCCCAGCGCGAAGATCAATCCCGACAAATAAGCCCATGCAACCTTTGCCATCGTCATTGCCCCAGTTTATGGAAAAGTGTTGCCGCGACCATCCCCGTCGCAACAAAGATCGCAGTTGCCGCCAATGAGCGGGGCGCAAGGCGGCTGACGCCGCAGATACCGTGCCCACTCGTGCAACCGCCGCCGAGCTGAGTCCCAAAGCCGACCAACAGACCGGCGACGATGGTCGTGCTCAAGGACCGAACGGCCTGCGCATCGAACGCCGATGCGAAGAGTGCCGCGAGGATCGCCCCGCCGGTCAGAAGGCCCGCCAGGACGCCTACACGCCATAAGACGTCGCCCCTCTTGGGGGCTACGACGCCGCCGACCATACCGCTGACGCCAAAAATGCGCCCGAGCGTCACTAGGAGCAGCGCACTCGCGACCCCAATGAGCGCGCCGCCGGAGAGTCCCATCAACCAAGGATGCTGCATCGCGTCACCTCCAATCCCTGAAACCATCCAAGATTCGGGCCAACAGTCAGACGAGCCAAGACATCGGTTCGTTCAGATTGGGTCGACGGTGTTGCGTCAAACTACTCCGTCCTCACTTAAGCCTCCGATACCGGCGGAGAATTGTCGATGGCACGACTCTTGGGATGCAGCGACCGGCTGAAGGAGGACATAGCATGACCATCAAAACAATCGCCCCATCGGAACTTTATGACCTGAGCACAGAATCAGCGGGCGGGCTGGCAGTCATCGACGTACGCGAAACCGATAAGTACGCGACACTTCACGCCGTCATTGGCGCAAGTCTCTCTCTGGGCCTATTGTCACGCGGAGAGCTCGGCTTCCTTGCCAGCATCGCCTGGGACGCGGAGGGCTTTCCGGTCCTCCGCAAGCGCAGCGCTTGAGCGCGGACCTTCTCGGCGTCGCCCCCTATGCAGCAGCGCTAGCGATAGGAGCGCTTCTTGGCATCGTCGGCGGCGGTGGCGCGATCCTTACCTTGCCGGTCCTCGTCTACGGATTCGGCCTCGCCCCAGGCGTCGCGACGATCTACTCACTCTTCATCGTCGGCACGACCAGTGCTATCGGCGCCGCGCGGTACGCGAAAGACCGGCTGATCGACTACCCGGCTGCTCTGCGCTTCGCGCTGCCGGCATTCGCCGCGATTCACCTGGTGAGAAACGTCGTCGTTCCGCGCATACCAGATCTGATCGGCTTGCCTTTCGAGCTCTCACTACGCAAAGACTCGCTCGTCGTTGCAGCGCTAGTGGTGGCCATGGCCATGTCAGCCTACGGGATGTTGCGGCGGAAGAAAGCCTACGACGCCTTGCCTGAACAAGAGAAAGGCAGACCGGCCGGCATGGCACGTTCCGCCACACACGGTTTCGCGGTCGGCATTCTGACAGGCTTGGTCGGGGCGGGAGGTGGCTTTCTCTTGGTCCCTGCGCTGGCGCTTGTCGAGCGTCTGCCCATGAAGCGCGCCGTCGCGACGTCACTCTTCGTCATCGCCGCAAACAGCCTCTTCGGCTTCCTGGCCGACCTGCTGGTCGGCAAGACCGTGGCATGGCCTATGCTTTTGGCCTTTACAGGCCTAGCCGCGGCGGGAATCCTCGTGGGCATTCGCATTGCTCGCCAGCTCTCGGAGATCCGCGTTCGAAAGTTCTTCGGATGGTTCCTGGTGGTCGTGGCCATCGCCATCACAGTCACGGAGGTTTTGAAGTGAATCAGACCAACTCACTTGGTAGCTGCGGCGCAGCATCTATCTCTTGAAACGCCGCCTCCTTCCTCAGCTTTACTGGCACGGAATGATGCAATGACGCCAATGACGGGCCAAGGACTCCGATACCGACGAAGACTCATCAACGTCCCGATGTAAAGCCGACCCAATTTCAAGGCATGGTCACCGTCTCGACGAAGATGCAGGACTTCTTCGCGCTGCTGAAGAAAGTCGCCGTCACTGAGGCTTCAGTCTTGATGCGCGGCGAGACCGGGACAGGCAAGGAGCTCGCGGCGCGCGCGATCCACACGATCAACCGCCGCTTGAAGCGGCCCGTTCAACGCCGTCAACTGCGCCACGTTATCGTCGGAGCTGATGACGTCGGAGGGCCCTGGAAGCGAGGGCGCGCGATGCGCTGACGGCCCACAATTGGCGCGAAAACGTGCGCGAGCAGCGTAACGTCGTCGAATACGCCTGCGCGATTGGTGACGGCGTACCCTATGCTTGGCGGATCTTACTCTCGAGCTGAGGGGCGAAAGTCCTCCACACGCCCACGGCACCGAGACCTTGGCCGCGAGCGAAAGGCGTCGGATCCTCGAAGCCTAACGCTCTGGCGTCGCGCTCGCGAGCACGGAATCACGCACTAAGCGCGAGATGACACATCCGCCGCTAAACAGACCGACTAGCATTGCCGGGAATGATTTGTGCATAACCAAGCTAAAAGTTTACGGAGGCACTGATGTCCGAATTCATGGCCAGCTTGAGCTGGGCCCGAGCAACGCCCGACTTTTTGCCTAAAACTTACGACCGTACCCATACGATAAAGCTCTCGGGTGGCTTCACCTATCAGGCCTCCGCGGCGCCAGACTTCAACGGCAAGCCTGGGCTTGCGAACCCCGAGGATATGCTGCTCGCGGCACTTGCGAGCTGTCATATGCTCACGTTCTTGGCGATCGCGGCGAACTCGAAGATCGTCGTCGACTCCTACCAAGACACCGCTGTCGCCAGGCTCGAAAAAAACGCCAAAGGTAAGCTGTGTATTCAGAGCATGCTGCTACAGCCGCAAATTACATTTGGAGGCGACAAAGCGCCCAACGCCGAAGAGCTGAAGCAGCTGCACGAAAAGGCGCATGCAAACTGCATCATTGCGAACTCGATCGCCGCATCCGTCCAAGTCGAGCCAAAATAGGAGGATCTCCCCATGAACAGTGACATCAGCTTCAAGCGCGAGATCGCCTGCGACTTCGACACGGCCATCGACCGGGTGACGAAGTCACTCCAAACTGTAGGCTTTGGTATCCTGACTCGCATCGACATGCACACTAAGATCAAGGAAAAAATCGGCAAGGACATGCCACGGCTCGTGATCCTCGGCGCCTGCAATCCGACGCTCGCATTTGAAGCCTTCACGGCCAATTCCGATGTGGCCAGCCTCTTGCCATGCAATGCGGTCGTGCGCGAGGTCCGCCCCGGAGAGGTGTCGATCGAGCTGGCGAAGCCATCGTCACTGATGAAAATTCTGGGCGATGCAGCGTTGGAAAAACTGGCGACACAAGCGGATACGCGGATCGCTCAGGCCCTAGAGAGCCTATAATGGACATTCAAGAGCCGGGCCTCCTATAGGATTGGCTGAGCAGAAAGCCGCTACAAAAAGGCCGACGATTCAATCTAAAACAGCAGACGGTGCCCGCTGCTATGTTTGTATGCTTTCTGCAAATGTGCGCTTTGCGGCACTCAAAACGACTTCCGACCGGGCTTCTCGGCGAACCAAAGAGAGTTGGGCAGGGTGTGGCGCGCCGTGGCTCATCTGGCGCCGAGTGCGAATGCCAAGGAAAGTGAGTGTCTGGGGCTGACTCTGCAACAAGTCGAGACTTAGCGGATGGATCATGACTTGCACAGAGACTCCCATCGAGCCCATGGACCAGGTTCCAGTCTCTGAACGAAATGTACGGCATTTGCCGAAATGCCAGCTCGGCAGACTAAACGAATACAGAAAGGATGGAAATGAATTCAGACATGCGGTGTTGACAGCGGCGAACGCATGGTTTGAACACCCCTTTGGACAATGCAAAGAAATGTGATGAGGTATCGGATGACGAGTCTTAAGGAGCAGCTCGGTGCACGTGTCGCTGCGTACGACTTTTGGGCAAAGCGCCGTCGCTATGGGCCAGATGGTCACAACAACAAAGGCCTGTGGGTACTTGCTTGCATGGATGAGCGCCTGCCGGTTGATGAAGCGCTCGGCATTCGGGTCGACTCACCAGCCGGTGGTGGCGATGCTCACTGCTTTCGAAATGCGGGGGGCATAGTCACCGACGATGCAGTGCGCTCGGCGATGCTTTCGTGTCAGTTTTTCGGGACCAAGGAAATCGTAATCGTCCAGCACACGCAATGCGGAATGCTCTCAGGAAATGCTGACAATATGGCAAGCATATTGCGCGAAAGGGGCATCGACATTGACAACGTGGCACTGATCCGACGCTTCCCGAGTTAAAGCTGGGAAAGGGCGCATTCG
>JANOTL010000211.1:0-43593 GCA_031416315.1 Pseudomonadota bacterium | reverse complement strand
CTGCATGCAAGACTCCGAGAGAAATTCGTAGGTTCGAATTGGCTGGCTGACCAATATAGTGGGGCGCAATGTATCAGGAAAGGGCTCTTTGGTGCAAGGACATTTAGGCGCGGTCGGAGGCAAAATGGGCAAAGACTCGGGACTCTTGGTGCGGTCGGTGCAGCTGGCGGACGCAGCCGCAATCCGGGCGATCTACGCGCATTTCGTGCGCGAGACGGCGGTCTCCTTCGACGTCGACCCGCCGAGCGTCGAAGAGCTCGAGGCCCGGATCGAGGCGTACGCGCGGACGTACCCCTGGCTCGTGGCCGAGCTCGAAAACGAGATCGTCGGCTATGCCTACGCGTCGCCGCATCGTGCGCGGCCTTCCTACCTCTGGTCGGCCGACGTCACGATTTACGTTCGGCCGGGCTCGGAAGGTCTCGGCATCGGCCGCCGCCTCTACCGGCCGCTTCTGGCGCAGCTGGAGGCCTCCGGCTTCGCGAGCCTCTTCGCCGGCATCACGCTCCCGAACGCGGCGAGCGTCGGTCTCCACGAGGCCATGGGCTTCACGCCGATCGGCGTCTACCGGCAGGTCGGCTTTAAGCACGGGGCCTGGCGGGACGTTGGCTGGTGGCAGCGGCAGCTGCCCAATCCCTGCGCGCCGGAGGAACCGGGGCTCAAGCGCGCGGGCATTTGAAGCAAAAGCGCCGCAAAAGCTCGCCTGCCGACTGGAGCGCGCGTGGCGCCGCGGCGGCGAGCCCGAGGCGTGCCGCGAGCCAGTCGAGGCCTGAGAGCGCCGGATGGCGCTCGAGGAGGAAGGCCCAGGCCGACTCACCTTCGAGGAGCGCGCTCGTCCCCGAGGGCACGACGCGCAGGCGCGAGGCCGGACTCGCCAGGATCTCGGGCGGGAGGGAGTGCGCTTCCGGCGAATCACGGTACTCGCCCCAAGCGCGAAAGCGGAGCTTTCCCGACGCCGTGCGCTGCGCGAAGCCGGCGAGCGCGACGCACGGCGGGCAGTCGGCGTCGAAGAGGACGAGATCCACGGCGGGTCCCCAGTGCTTGTCCGAAGGGAGGCTCTTCCCTATTGTAGCGTGATCCGCCGCGCCCCGTGGTAGACCTTTCTACCGGTGCAGCGTCGCCTCGCGTGGTGAAATCGGTAGACACAATGGATTTAAAATCCATTGGCTCGCAAGGGCCGTGCCGGTTCAAGTCCGGCCGCGAGGACCACCTTTCAGACTCGCGTATCGGTCCTAGGCCGCCGCCTCCGCCGGCCGCTCCGCCTTCGGCAACGCCAAGACGAAGCGCGTGTTGGCGGCAGCGGCGTCGACCCACAGCCGCCCCCCGTGGTCCTTGACGATCCCGAGCGAGATGCTCAGCCCGAGGCCCGTGCCTTTCCCGATCTCCTTTGTGGAGAAAAAAGGCTGAAAGATCTTCTCGCGCGTGGCCGCAGGGATCCCGGCTCCTGAGTCGGAGACGATCATCTCGATCTCCTCGCCGGCGTCTCTCACCTCGAGGCGAACCCAGGGATCGTGGAGCGTCTCGACGGCGTCGAAAGCGTTGCCGAGGAGGTTGAGCAAGACCTGCGAGATTTGCGTCGGCCGGCACAGCGTCCAAAGCTCCGAGCCGACGCCTTCGACGTCGAGGCGGATGCCGTGCGCGCGAAAGCGCTCGGCGCAGAAGGCGAGCGTGTCGGCGACCACCGTCGTCACCAGGCTGCAGGACTTCACGTCGAAGGCGTCGCTCCGCGCGAAGGTCTTGAGCCCTTGGATGATCTTGGTCACGCGCTGCACGGTCTGGTCGATCGAATCGCAGGCGCGCACGAGCTCCTCGGGCGAGAGCTTGCCCGATTCGTGCAGCTTCCGGATCAGGTACGAGCGGCCCTTGATGATGGTCATCGGGTTGTTGATCTCGTGGGCGATGCCGGCCGCCATCTCGCCGAGGGACGCCATCTTCGCCGAGGCGGTGATCGTCGCCTTCTGCTCGTCGATCAGCCGCTCGATCTGGGCGCGCTCGAGAGCCAGGCCCAAGACCTCGGCGGCCGCGGCGACGATGCGTTCCTCGTGCTCGGTCGGGAGTCGCGCCTGGCCGAGGTGCACTTCGATCGCGCCGAGCACTTGGCCCTTCTTGCCGATGGCCGGCGCAGCGAAGGCGGCGCGGATGCCGACCTTTTCGGCCGCCGCGTAAAACGCCTCGGCCCACGGCATTCCGAAGATCGACACCGCGAGCTTATGGCTCGCCGTCGCGGTCCCGGCGAGCATCGCCCAGTCGGCCGTCGACGCATCGACGTAGCGCATGCGAATCTCGTCTTCGACACCGTGCGAGGCGAGCGGCATGACGCGCGCGTTGTCTTCGCTCATCCGCAGCGCGATCACGCCGATCGGCTCGATCTGCTCGCTCACCATCGCCACCGCAGCGCGCATGACGTCCTGTTTCGCGGTGCCATCGGCCAAGAGCTCGAGGAGGCGTTGTTGCCCGTTGAAGACGAGCTCGAGCTCGCGCTCTTTCGTCACGTCGGCGGCGACGACGACGAGGCCGTCGACCTTGCCCGACTCGTCGGCGAGGGAACGCCCGACCGTTCGGACCCATACCGTGCGGCCCTTGGCGCTTTGGACCCGGTAATAGGCGCTGACGCCGTCTTGAGCGCGGTCGCCGAAGGCCAAGACGGAGCGCAAGCTCTCCTCGGCGCGGGCGCGCTCGTCGGGATGCACGAGCCCCGTCCACGGCTGGCCGATCAGCGACTGTGGGCTCTGCTCCAGCATCTCGGCGAAGCCGCGGTTGACGCGGACGAAGTTGCCGCTGCGGTCGATCCGGGCGATGCCCGTCGCGGCGTTGTCCAGGATCGTGTCTAAGGTCTCGGCCGTGGCGCTCAGCTTGCGCGTGAGGCGAAGGCGCATCGCGAGCGCCGGCAGGAGGACCGCCACCTCGGTCGCCATCGCGGCGAGGAAGTGCGCGTCGGCGACGTCGCTGACGGTAAAATCGACGGCGAAGAGCGCCAACGCCATGGCCAGGCCGAGGAGGATCCCGAGCGTGCGCAAGGACGGCATGCAGGCCGAAGCGGCGGGAAGGACGATCAGCGCCGCGGTGATGTAGGCGGTGTTCATCGCGTTGACGCGCACGAGTACGAAGACGTGCGCAGTTAGAAGCGCGCCGACGACGACGAACGCCCGCTCGATCCAGGCGCGCGAGATCCCCGGCACCCAAGTCATGGCCAAAGCGAGGAGCGCGGCCAGAGCGACGGCGAGCCGCATAGGCAGAGGATCCTGCGCGCCCGGCACCATCGCCATCTGTAGCGGATGCCAGGCGGTCCAACCGACAGCCGCAAGCCCTAGCATCAGCCGCATGTAGCCGTGCCAGCTGCGCTCGGAGCCGCGGCGACTCAAGGCTCAGCCCTCGCCGTTCTGGCGACGGCGCGCCGCGAAGTAGGGAACGAGCCCGGCGAGAAGGAGGAGGAGCGCGCTCGAGGTCGAGACGCCGGCGGCGACACCGCAGACGATCTCGTGCGGCTCGTCGTCGACCCGCGTCGGATCGGGATAGAGGTAGACGATGCCGGCGACGTCGTCGGCGCCGAGCGCGAAGTCCTTCGCCATGCGGGAATAGCCCATCATGGCGCGATAATTCGTGTGCGAGTGGCCCAAGCCCAGGCAGTGACCGAGCTCGTGCGCGATCGTGAACGCGATCTCCTTCGCCTCGACCTTGCGGTCGGCGAGGTTGATGTCGCAGTCGGCGATCGTCTTCGGGTCGTCGTCCATCGCGTTCGGCACGGCGAAGGCGGCGCTCGAGGCGTTGGCGCTCTTCTCGACGACGATGCTGAACTTCCGGTCCTCGGGGTCCATGACGGCGTCGCCGGGCGCCGCCGCCTCGCTGACGGTGAGCGTCACGTAGGCGCTCGGAATCTTGTTCCACAAGTTCATCGACTCGGTCAGGACGGCCGCGATGAACTCCTTGTCCTCGAGCGCGGCGTAGCGCCCGCCCTGGAACTCGTCCTTGCCGCTGACCGGCGGCGCGTTGCCGTCCCAGACGAAGTTCAGCTCGGGCGCCTCCGGCGAGACCGGCAGGATCGCCGCGTCCGGCGACAGCAGCACGAACCCTTGCAGAAAGGGCGCGAGCGCGAGCATCGGAAGGAAGAGCGCGAGAGGGCGCATGCGATGCCTCGATTCAGGAAAAAAGACTCAAAAGAAGAAGCTGGCGCCGATGCGCAGGGTGTAGGGCGAGAGCACGGTGGAAGAACCAAAGTCGTAGCCGACGGCTTGGCGATACTCGAGGTTCAGCGCGATCGGCTTGCCGTAGTCGTAGCCGATCGCGGCGTCGATGCCCGGGCCCTGGCCGTTGCCGTCGATGACGAGACCGCCGCCGAAGCTGACATAGCTGCCGCCGCCCGAGGTCCGCGCGCGGCGATTGAAGAAGAGACCGGGGATGAGGCCGATGACCGTCTCCCAGCCCCCGTCGGTGGCGTAAAGGATCTCGTACTCGATCGGATTCACTGGCGGGATGGACACGGGGTTCGTGCCGCCGCGGCCGAGCGCCGGCGGTCCGACGTGAATGGTCAAGGTGCCGGCTTCGGCGCCCGCCGCGAGGATGAGCGAGCCTACGGCGAGCCCGAAAAGGTTCCGCATCAGCGCATCTCCATGCCGAGAAGAAGCGAGATGCTTTCCTTGCGACCGGTCGACAGGAAGAACGTGCCCTGGCCGGCGCCGAAGATGTGAGCGTCCCAGGACGCCGCGAAATAGAGGGGCCCGGTCCCCCTGAACGGCAGCCAGGTGAGCCCGAAGGCCAGGCCGGCGTTGTAGTTGTTCTCGGTCAGATCCTGCGCGGCGTCCGCGGCGTCTTCGTAGGCGATCGTGAGCTTCTCGTCGAGGATAGCGGCGCCCAAGCTGGCGACGACGTTCTTCGAGGAGAAGGGGCTCCAGCGCCTTGATACGCTGGCGAGGTAGGTTTCCTCGCGCACCGGCCCGTTGACGCGGCCGTAGTACAGAGCGTTCGACTGCCAGTTGTCGTTGAAGCCTGCGTGCAGCATGGCCGCCGGGCGGCGGCGGTCGTCGCCCTCGTCGACCGCGGCGACGCCTAGGGCCGCCTCGAGCGCGAAGGATGAAGTCGCCCCGAGCGCCAACGCTTTACATGCGAGGAGGCTCGCCAGTAACCTTTGGCCATGAGCCATGGAAATCATCTCGGGGTGGGGAGTGCGGCGGGCTACGAGGCCTTGCCGGTCGACGGCATTCTCGACAATTCGACGACCGACTTCGATCTGTACCTGGAGGTGGCGGGTCAGCTCACGATGTACGCGAAGGCGCCTTATCGTTGGGCCCTCGACGAGCTGAAACGCTTGCTCGACGCGGGTCACCGGAGCCTCCTCCATTCTACCGCCGACCGCCCGAAAGTCGAAGCCTACAAGGCATTGGCGGCGGTGCGCTTCGCGCCGTCGGACCTGCCGCCGTCCGGCCGCGTCGTGCAACTCACCGATGCCGCCGCGGAATTGACGCGGATTTTGTACTCCTATCCATTGTCCCTCTCGGCTTTGTCCGAGGTCGAAAACATCGGCAAAAGGCTGGTGGCGACCGTGGAGGAGGACCCGAGCTGCGTCTCGGCCCTCGGCAAGCTCGCGCGGCACGATGACTACACGTACTACCATAGCGCCCGCGTCACGGCTTACGCGCTCGCGCTGTCGATCAAGCTCGGCCTCACCGACAAGACGCAGCTGGAGCAGATGGCCGTCGGCGCCCTCCTCCACGACGTCGGCAAGAGCAAGATCGACCTCGGCCTCCTCAATAAACAAGGCGCCTTGACCCGCGACGAGATGGACCAGATGAAGCTTCACCCCGTTTACGGCGACGAGGTCGTGCGCGACTCGGTCCTCGCGGTGATGCCGCGCTCGATCATCATGCACCACCACGAGCGCTTCGACGGCACCGGCTACCCGCACAACCTGACGGAAAAAGAGCTCCTAGAGGAGGTGAAGATCGTCGCCTTCGCCGACGTCTTCGACGCCTTGACGACGAATCGTCCCTACCAGGTGAGCCGGACGCCCTTCGAGGCGCTCGACCTGATCAAGCACAAGCTCCTCAAGAACCTGCACAAAGACTCGTATCAGGTGCTCGTCGAGCTCTTGGGTGACAAGTTGAAAGCCGACGCCGGGGGCGCGTGAAGCCCCTGGACGCGCCCTATTTTCTCTTCTAGATTGCGAGGATGGGGAAGGTTTCCGTCAGCGCCGTTCTGGCCCTCCTGGGCCTCTTCGCCGTGCCCACCTGGGCGCAGGGCGTCGGCATAGCCTTGGGCTCGGGCGGCGGCGGCGGCTCCGACGTCTCGAAGGACGTGAACGAGGTCGAGGAAGTCGTCGATGAGGAGGAGTACCTCCCGTTCGAGGGCGATGCGGCCGACGAAGGCGCCGACGACATCCGCGCCGCGCAGACGCGCGAGCTCGAGCTTTCCTTGGAAGAGATGCGCTCGCGGCACGACTACGCCATGAGCGTGGCGCTCGGCCCGACAAAGCCCTGGCAAACCTATAGCTTCGAGGTCCAGAGCCTGCTCGAGGACGACGTGGCCCTCGGCGCCTATGCGGGCTTCGCCGACACGACCGACACCGGGACCATCGACGAGCGCGGCTACAGCCTGCGTTTGAAGGCCCGGAGCTTCGGCTTCTCGCTGCGCTGGTTCATGACGCGGCTCGAGCGCCTTTCGTTCGAGCTCGACCTCGGCTACGGCTCCTGGGAGGCGACGGTGACGCCGCACGGGGCCGACGACAGCGACGTCGGCGAGTCCGACCTTCTCTCCGCCGGCTTCCGCGGCCATGGCCCGATGGCCGGCATCGGCGCTAACCTGAGCTGGATCTTCGACAACGGGATCTTCCTCGAGTGGCTCCCCTTCGGCGCGCGTTTCAGCAAGACGCTCGAGCGGGACTTCACCCTCGAGACCGGGCTTGGCCGGCGCACCATCCTCCGCAATCTCGAGCGCCCGGCCATCTACGGCCTCACCAACATTCGCCTCGGCTGGTACTTCTGATGACCGACCTCAAAGCGCGCGTGGCCCGCGCCACCGCCTCCGTCCTCCCCGACGTCGTGCGCTTTCGCCGCGAGCGGCATGCCCATCCCGAGCTCACGTGGCAGGAGCACGAGACGGCGAAAGCGGTCGAAGCCGAGCTCCGAAAGATCCCGGGGCTCTCGGTGAAGACCGGCATCGGCCGCCACGGCCTCGTGGCGCTCTTGGAAGGCGATCTTCCGGGCCCGACCGTCGCGCTGCGGGCCGACATGGACGCGTTGCCCGTCGAGGAGAAAACCGGCGTCCCCTACACCTCCTGCAAGCCCGGCGTGATGCACGCCTGCGGCCACGACGGCCACATGGCGACGCTACTCGGCGCGGCCCACGTCCTGGCTGGCCTGAGGGGCGAGCTGCGCGGCCGTGTGAAGCTCATCTTCCAGCCCGCCGAGGAAGGCGGCCGCGGCGGCGAGGAGATGTGCAAGGACGGCGCGCTCGAGGCCCCGAACGTCGACGCCATCTTCGCGCTCCACGGCTGGCCGGAGCTGCCTTGCGGCACCGTCGGCTTCCGCTCCGGGCCGATCATGGCCTCGACCACCGACCTGAAGATCACCGTGCGCGGCCGCGGCTGTCACGCCGCGATGCCGCATCTAGGCACCGATCAGGTCCTGATCGCCGCGCGCATCATCGAGGCGCTGCAGATGGTGTCCTCGCGCCATGTCGCGCCGACCGAGCCGGTCGCGCTCTCGATCACCAAGATGCACGGCGGCACGGCCGTGAACGTCATCCCATCGTCCGTGGAGTTGGGCGGCACCCTGCGCACGCTGTCGGTGGCGACGCGCGACAACTGCATGGCGAAGATCAAGACGATCGTGACCGGCATCGCCTCGATGCATGGCGCTGAGGCGGAGGTCCTCTTCGCGCCGAATTATCCGCCGACGGTGAACGACGAGAACGCAACGAGCTTCGTCGAGGCCGTGGCGCTAGCCGTCCTCCCGGAAGGCGCGGCCCGTCGCATGGGCGCGGCGAGCATGGGAGGGGAGGACTTCGCCTTCTTTCTCGAGAAGGTCCCCGGCTCTTACTTCTTCCTGGGTGTCGACGATGGTCGGGCGGGTGGTTATCCGTCGTTGCACCATCCGGGCTACGACTTCAACGAGGCCGCGCTACCGACAGGAATCCAGATGTTCGCGCACCTAGCTTTGGCCGCTGCTGATCGCTATTAGCTGCCCTCGTCTTCTCCGCTCCTCCGCTTCTCCGTGGTCTGCAAGGCTCTCCAGACCCTGCAGACCACGGAGAAGCGGAGGGACGGAGGAGCGGAGTGTGGCGTCAGCGCTGCAGTGAGGCAAAGCCGCCCGTGGCGTCCGAGCCTCACTGCCGATATTCTGCCGTGCTCGACAATGAAACCATTGAGATTTCCATTAAAATCCCCTTGGCCCGGCGCTTGCTTTATAGACGGCACGAGGTCACGGACGACCACGGGCCACGGATTAGGCCATGCCAGGAAGGCTAGCTCAGGTACGAGCTTTCTTGTTCATCTTGCGCAGCTGCCCCTTGCGGGAGCCCGGTCCGGAAGCCTCGCCGCTGCCGCCGCCGGGACCGCCCTCTTCCTCACGTGGTACGCCGGCTTTCGCCAGCGCCTCGTCGGAGAGCCCGCGGCGGAAGAACGGCACCTTGTAGTGCAGGCCGAAGAGCAGGAAGAGGCCGAAGAGGATGAAGGGCACCGACAGGAGCTGCCCCATGTTCCACGTCATGTCGTTCTCGAACGCGACCTGGTTCTCCTTGTAGCGCTCGACGAAGATCCGGAACGTCCAGGCGACGACGAGGTTGGCGCCGAAGAGGCGGCCTTCCATCGGCTTGCGCCCCGCCGTCCGGTACATGACGAAGAGCATCACGAAGCACAGGAAGTATCCGGCCGCCTCGTAGAGCTGCGTCGGATGGCGCGCGATGTTGTCGACCTTCGTAAAGACGACGCCCCAGGGCCCGTCGGTCGGATGGCCGATGATCTCGGAGTTGAAGAAATTGCCGATGCGGATGCAGGCGGCCTCGATCATCGTCGGGATGGCGACGCGGTCGATGAGCCAGAAGAACGAGATACTCTGATGTTTCCGGCAAAAGAGGATGAGGGCGACGATGACGCCGGCGAAGCCGCCGTGGCTCGCGAGCCCGCCTTCCCAGATCTGCAGGATCCGCAGCGGATCATGAAGATAGGTATACGGCTCGTAGAAGAGGCAATGGCCAAGGCGTGCGCCGACGACCGTGCCGACCACGAGGTGAAAGAGGAGGGAGTCGAGGAGCGCCTCGGATTTGCCCTCAGCGCGGAAGATCTCACGCACCATGAAATAGCCGAGCACGAAGCCCGACGCGAAAAAGAGGCTGTACCAACGCAGGGCGAAGAAGCCGATGCTGAAGATCTCGCGGTCGACGTTCCAGGTCACGAGGGCTCCTCACGAGGCAGGTGACGAAGGCTTAGACAGCCCAGATTGGCGCTGGACGCCTCTGAGTATGGTCGAAAAACGTCTCGCATTCCAACCGTTTGTGGGTCGGATCTGGACTTCGCGAGCAAATGGCCGCTACCTTGCTTGGTAGTGAATGAACGTTCATTCACATGAGCGGATCGATCGAGCCAAGGACGAAGCCCGATGAACCCAACCCGCGAGAAGATCCTCGACGCCGCTTTGAGCCTCTTCGCGAGCCAAGGCTTCGACGGCACGGCCGTCCCCGAGGTCGCGCGCGCCGCGGGAATCGCGACGGGGAGCATCTATCGACACTTCGCGAGCAAGGAGGCGCTCGTCAACGCGCTCTATCGCCAGTGGAAAGGCCGCCTCCTCGCGGCGCTCCAATCCGATTTCCCCGTCGCGTCCGTGCCGCGCGCGCAGTTCGCGCACCTGTGGGCTGCGCTCGTCGGCTTCGCCGTGGCGGCGCCTTCGGCCTTCGACTTCCTCGAGACGCACTTCCACGCGCCTTACCTCGACGCGTCGAGCCGCGAGGTCGAAGCCTCGGTGATGAGCTTCGCGCGCCAGTTCGCCGAGAGTGCCACGCGCGCCGGCGCCGTGCGCGACCTGGCGCCGGACTTAGCCATCGCGGTCGTCTTCGGCATCTTCGTCAACGTCATGCGCAAGCTGCGCGACGGCTCCCTCTCGGACTGCGAGCGATGCTCGGCCGAGGCGGAAGCCTGCGCGTGGGCGGCAATCAAAACAACCTGATTGGAGTTCCCCCGATGAAAGCTTTCGACACGGCCCTGATCACCGGCGCATCCCTCGGCATCGGCCTCGAGCTCACCCGCCAAGCGGCAAAAGACCACCGGCGCCTGATTCTCGTCGCGCGCAGCGCGGCGAGCTTGGGCGAGCTGAAAAGAGCGCTCGAGTCCGACGCGCGTTACGACGGCGTGAAAGTCGACGTCGTCGCGATGGACCTCGCGCGGCTCGACGCCCCCCAGGAGCTCTTTGCCGCGGTGACCGCGCTCGGTGCCGAGGTCGAGACCCTGGTCAACAACGCCGGCTACGGCCTCTACGGCCGCTTTCTCGAGCTCGACGCCAAAGACGACGCGAAGATGCTGCTCCTGAACATGATCGCCCTGACCGAGATCACTCGCCTCTTCGCCAGGGGCATGGCCGCACGCCGCCGCGGCCGGATCTTGAACGTCGCCTCGACGGCCGCGTTCCAGCCGGGCCCGCTCATGGCGACCTATTTCGCGACGAAAGCCTACGTCCTGTCCTTCTCCGAGGCGCTCGGCAGCGAGCTCCGCGATGCGAACGTCACGGTCACCGCGCTCTGCCCCGGCCCGACGCGCTCCGGCTTTCAGGAGCGCGCGCAGATGGCCGGCTCGCGCATCCTGAAGCTGGGCATGATGGACGCGGAGGCCGTCGCGGCCCAAGGCTGGAAAGGCCTCACGCGCGGCAAGCCGGTGGTGATCACGGGCGCGGCCAACCGCTTGCTCGTCAATGCGCTGAGGCTCATGCCGCGGGCCTGGGTGACCCGCGTTTCGCGCTTCGTCTCCGAGCGCAAGACCGCTTAGAAGCCGATTGGCCTTAATTTCCGCCATCTGACCGCAAGCTTGTCATTCCCCGGCGCTTCGTCTAAAAAATTGGAGTTCCGTCAAATGAGGAGAGCGGCATGAAGGGCGACCCCAAGGTCATCGATTCTCTGAACGAAATCCTGACCGGCGAGCTGACGGCGATCAACCAGTACTTCCTGCATGCGCGCATGTGCAAGAACTGGGGCTACGAGCGCATCGCCCACATCGTCCACAAAGAGTCGATCGACGAAATGAAACACGCGTCGAACCTCACCGACCGCATCCTCTTCCTCGAGGGCCTGCCGAACCTGCAGAAGCTCGGCAAGCTCAACATCGGCGAGACGGTGCCCGAGCAGTTCGCCTCCGACCTGCGCCTCGAGCACACCGCCCTCGACAATCTGAAAAAGGCGATCAAAGTCTGCTTCGAGGCCGCCGACCACACCTCGCGCGAGCTCCTTGAGCACATCCTTGAGGACGAGGAGAAGCACATCGACTGGCTCGAGACGCAGCTCGGCCTGATCGATCAAGTGGGCAAGGAAAACTACCTCGCGGAGAATATCCGCGAGTAAGGCGCGTCCGCTTTCATTCGTTCGCAGCGCGCTCCAAAGGGGGCGCGTTTTCCGTTTCGGCCTCGCCGCCTTTGCACGCTTCGCTCAGGAGCTCACGCACCTGGCAGACGCAGGAGCCGCAGTCGCTGCCTGCTTTGCAGGACTGGACGATCTCGCGGAGGGTCGAGGCACCATTCGCGATCAGCTCGCGGATTTTCCGGTCGGAGACGCCCTTGCAGAGACAAATGACCATCGAGCCGAAAACCTCTCGTTTTCGAGGAGCGGAGGCACACAAGAGCTCTATCGGCTTATTTATAATAAAATTGAGAATCATTATCAAGTGGCGGGCTCAAGCCGGCGTCCCGGCAGAGGAAAAATCGGCTTTTTACGCGCGCGAAACCGCGTCCAATGCTTCCTGGACCTCGCCGGCGTCGCAGTATTTGAGGCGGGAGCCCGGGGCGACCCGCGCATTGAAGAAGTCGGCGATCCGGGGGGCGGGGAAGCCGGCGTCGGCAAGCCCTTTGACGATCGTACGAAAGAGGGTCTCCACCGCTTGCTCGCTCAGCCTGGTGGCCTCGGCGCCTTCGAGGACGCGCTCGGCGATCTCGGCTAAGTCGCGCTGCCACTCGTCGGGATTGGTCGGGGGCAAATTCCCCAGGTCCGTCTCCATGAGACGCACTTTGACGATGAGCTCTTCGGCCCACTTCGGACAGTCATCCTGGATGGATCGGGGCTGGTTCACGGTCGGCCCTTTCGCCCGGGGATCGGGAGTCCCCCACTAGTCGCTTTGAGCGCCTAATGTCAACGGCGATTGCTCCGATGCCTGGAAGGGAGGCACTGCAAGTGACAGAGATTCGCTACGGGAAACCGTCACAGCTTCGCGTCGCCGGTCAGAACGGCGAGGCGGCGCGTCCCGGCGCGCCTGCGGCAAAGGGCAACGACGGCCGCATCAACTTCGGCCCAGGTGACTCGCTCTTCCATCAAGGCGACCGTGGCGGCGACCTGTTCTTCATCGAGGACGGTGAGGTCGAGATCTTCACCCGCAAGGAAGATCAGGACATCATGCTCAGCGTGATGCAGAAGGGCGAGATCATCGGCGTGATGACGTGCCTGACGAGCGAGCCGCGCATGGCCAACGCGCGGGCGAAGACGGCAGTCGTCTGCAAGAAGGTGCCCCACGACGCGATCCGCAAGGTGCTCGCGGCGCTGCCGAACTGGATGAAGATCGTCCTGAAAGAATTCACCATCCGCCTCACGCACATGAATAAGGTGTACTCCGAGGCGGTGATGAAGGTGAAGCACCTCGAGCAGAACCAGATCTCCTCGGTCTACACCGGCGCCCAGATCGCGTCCGCCTTCGGCGCCTTGGCCGAGCTCGTCGCGGTCAAGATCGACGACTACAAGGCCGTCGTCGTCGACGACCTCCTGCTGAAGCTCGAGCTCATCCTCAACATCGACAAGAAAGAGCTGGACCGCGTCTTCGCCGTCCTCCTTGAGTCCGGCCTCCTGAAAGTCGAGATCGAGCCCGACCGCAAACGCTCGATCACGCGCCTCGAGAACGCGCAGAAGCTCGCGTACTTCGCGCAGTTCGTGCGCGAGGCGAAGCACGGCGCCACGAAGAAGCTGGTGAAGGCCAAGTTCACCAACAAGGAGACGCGGGTCATGTCGGCGATCGTGAAGTTCGCCGCGCGCCTCAACATGGACCTCGAGAAGCAGTGCAAGTTCGTCGTCCCGGAGCTGGCGCGCGCGCTGGAAAAGGCGACCGGCGTCAAGTTCGAGCGCGAGGCCCTGGAAAAAGCGGCGAAGCTGAAGCTCTTGGCGCTGCAAGGCGAGGGCGAGACCGAGGTCGTCGTGATGAAGCCGTCGCACCTCGGACGCACCGTCGCCTGCATCGAGGCGGTCCGGAAATTGAACAACGCCGATCATCCCGGAGAGGATGTCGGCGCTGCCTAGTCGCTCGGACGAAGCTCAGTCGCTCAGCGCGTGACCGCCGAGTAGACGTCGAGCTGACCGAAACCATACGTGTTGTTCGGGACCTCGGCGCCGGAGACGCCGCCGCAGGTCTGCGTCGTCGTCTTCGCCACCGCCGTGCCGGTGAACTTCGCGATCGTCTCCGGGATCTTGCCGACGAGCTCGGGCTTCGCCGACCAGAGGAGGGCGACGGCGCCCGCGACGTGCGGCGCCGCCATCGAGGTGCCGCTCCAGAACGAGCCCGAGTAGCCGCCGCCCATGATGGACGAGCGGACGTTCACGCCCGGCGCCGAGACGTCGGGACCGACCTTGCTGTCGAAGCCGGAAGGACCGCGGCTGGAGAAGCTGGCGATCGTGCCGTTTCGGTGGTCGAGCGCGCCGACGACGAAGACCTCGTCGGTGTGATGCGCCGGCGCATCGGCGATGGTGCCGCAGCTAGAGCCTTCGTTGCCCGCGGCCGCGACGACCATGACGCCCGCGGCGGCGAGGTTGTTCATCACCGGCAGGAACTCGGAGCCGTTGCAGCCCTCGTCCGACGGGCAGCCCCACGAGTTGTTGATGATGTCGGGCGCTCTCGCCGGATCGCCGGAGGTCGGGCTCGCGCCGTGCGCCCAGGGCGCGAGGAAGAACTCGAAGCACTCGAGGTAGGTCGAGGGCTTGCCCACGCCCTCGTCCATGTTGCGGCAGCCGATGAGCTTGGCGCCCGGGGCCATGCCGACCTGGTTGCCGGCGCCGTCGTCGCCGACCATCGTGCCGGCCGTGTGGGTGCCGTGACCGTTGTCGTCGCACGGCGCTGCGGTCGAGTAGCCGCACGGATTCGCGCGGGCCTTCTCGGGATTCAAGGGCTCGTGGACCGCGTCGTGCCAGTTGAAATCGTGGCTCAGCGTGCCGTTCGCGGCGAGGCCACGGTAGTGCGATCTCAGGCCGACGTGCGTCATCTCGATGCCGGTGTCGTTGCCGGCCACGGTGATGCCTTCGCCTCTTTTACCGAGCGCCCAAACGCGATCGGCGCCCGTCGAAACGATGTTGTCGCCGACCGCTTTCGCCGCCTTTTCGTCCTTGAAGGCGCGGGCGTCGGGCGCGGGGATCACTCGCACCGCGGTGTCGGCGAAGATCTGCGCGACGTCGGCGCGGGCCGCGAACGCCTCGATCTGCGCTTGGTCGACGCCGCGCACGAGGACGGCGTTGACGACGTAGTAGGAGCGGTGCGCGAGCTTCGCTTCGCCGATGGACGCGAGGAGCTTCGCCTGCGCCTTCGCCGCGAGCCTGAGCTTCTCGACGACGACGCGGCCTTTCGCGGCCTTCGAGCCTTCCCTCTTCGCGGCGGAGAGATCGGCTTGATCCTTCAGGTAGACGAGGACGTCGAAAGGCCCGGCTTGGTTTTTCGTGAACGCCGAGACGAGCTCCGGCGCGATTTTCGGGCTCGTCTCAGCTTGCGCCGACGCGGCCCCCAACAAGGCGGCGCATGCCGCGCCCCATGCGATCCGTCGCATCATGGAAATCCCTTTCCTGCATTTTGGCAATCTTGCAAGAATTCTAGCGGGAGACCAATGATTTGAGAAGCGCCGGATCGCCGTAGCGCGCGCGAAACTGGCCGCCGAGGCGCAGCGCGGCCGCGATCCGCGCCTCAGCCTCGCGCCCGATCGCGACGTGGAAGGTGACGTCGATCCCGTCCTTGGACGCCACGTGACGTCCGCCTTGGAGCACGAGGAGCGTGTTGCGCGAGGACGGGATCCGCGGGCCCGGCGTGACGACGCCGACGAGGTTGAGCGGATCGGCGGCCGAGACGACGACGTAGTCCTGCTCGTCCGGCACGCGCGCCTCCAGGTCCTGCGCGGTCTTGCGCAAAGCGTCCACCGCATCGGCGAGCGCGAACTGCTCGCCGAGCTCGCCGGCGACGAAGCGCCCGCCGCGGATCTCGCCGCGCGCCTCGAGGCGCCGGAACGTGCGCGTCAGCTCGCCCCAGCTCGGCGCCAGGGCCTCGCGCATGAGAAGGTCGCGGAAGACGACGCCGTAACGGTGGAGGAGGAGCCAGGCCCAGTTCTCGCGGCGCTTCTCCACGTCGAACGCCAGGGACGCCGTCAGCGCGTCGCGCGGCGGAAAAGTCGCCCAGCGCCCGCCGCGCCCGGCGTGCGAGGGCCGCGGCAAGAAGCGCGCCGAAAGCCCGCCGCGAGCGCGCTGCGCCTGCTTCTTGTTGCGGGAGACGAAGGGTCTGAGCGCGGCGTAGCCGTCGGCGTGCGCGAGGCCCATGCGGCAAAGCTCGCCGAGCGACTCGTCGAGCTGCGACTCTAGGAGGCCCGCCCGGCGCAGGAGCTCGGCGTGAAATTGCGCGCCATTCGTCGCCAGGGCATCGTACACGGTGCGCGCGTTCGAGCGCGTCAGGTCGAGAAGCCCTTCGCGGCGCTCGCGCTCCTTTGGATCGATGAGCCAGTCGAGCATCGCGCGCGGCGGCATGGCGAGCGGCGTCGTGCGGTGCATGCCGACCATGACCGGCCCGTCCTCGGCGTCGCGCTCCGGCGGGGAGATGCGCCCCCAGGTGAGCTCGCCTTCGTGCATGAGCTCGTCGATCCAGCTCGGCTGAAACTCCTTCACGCGTGTCGCGAGGATCTCGCCTTCCCAGGCCCACGCCGCGCCTTCGTAGCCGGCGAGCTGGGTGAGCGTCTCCAAGGTCCCGTCCTTGCCTTCCCGACGCTTGTGCGTCAGCGCGCCCTGATGCGCCGCGAGGAAGTGCACGTAAGTCTCCGGCGTCACCGGGCGAATCTGCTTACGTAGGCCGTCGAGCGTCAGGCGGTGGATGCGCATGAGGAGGCGGCGCTCGCACCACTCCATCACGTTGCCGCCGCTGAACTTGCCGCGGATGATCGTGCCTGTCGTCTCGAGGGCCGGCAACGTCGCCTCGACCGAGCCGAGGGGGAGGGCCAAAGTCCTAGCAAGACCTGCCGCCGTCATGACGCCACGCGAGTCCATGGCGCCGCGCAGGAGCGCCGCGTGCGCGTCCTCGCGCGACCATACGCGCCTGAGCTCCGGGGAGAGCGCGACCTCCGGCGTGAACGTCCCGACGCCGTCGTATGCCGCCGTCGCCAAAGGCACCGACTCGGCCGCCACCCAAAATTTCCGGTCTCCCAAGGACATGCGCGTGGCGCGTCCGTCCGCCACTAAGGATTTCACTAACGCTTCCCAATTGTTATGATCTCGGGCCTCGGCATCCTCGAGAACGCCCAGCCGGCCGAGCACGTCGTAAAGCTCGTCGGCGTTGCGCGCCGTCGGAAACGCCTCGCGCCCGACCATCGCGATCGCCTCGGCGTCGAGCCGCGTCAGATCCTGCATCTCGCCCAAGGGCAAAGAGCGCCTTTGCGCGACGGCCCGCGCCCTGCGCTCTTCCAGCGGCGCGTCGTCGAGGAAGGCGTAGGGCATCGCGTTCAGGAGCTGGTAGGAGAAGGGCGAAGGCTCCTTCGTGTCGCGCGAGTGCATCCGGATCGCGCCGCTTTCGAGGCGGACCAGCACCTCGATGAGCCCTTCGAGGTCGATCGCCTCGGTGAGGCAGTCGTGCATCGTCTGGGTCACGAGCGGGTGGTCCGGCAGCTCCAGATCACCCGTGCGGTGCTCGAAGCACTGGGTTTGCTGCGGGAAGACCGAGGTCAGGAGGTCGTCGGCGCGAAACCTTTGGAGGGCCGGCGCGACGCGCTTGCCCTTCTGCATGCGCAAGACCGCGAGCGAGCGGTTGGCGTTCCAGCGAAAGCGCACCTGGAAAAGCGGGACCGCGAGGATCGCCTGGATCAGCACCTCCTTCACCGTCGAAGACTTCACCATCTTGTACAAGGCTTCGAGGGGAAAGCTCTGGTTCGGCCCGAGCGAGAGCACGATGCCGTCGTTGTCGGCGGACGCCTGCAGCTCGAAGTCGAAGCTTCGGCAAAAGCTCTTGCGGAGCGCGAGCCCGAGCCCGCGGTTGATCCGCATGCCGAAGGGCGCGTGCAGCACGAGCTGCATGCCGCCGGAGTCGTCGAAGAAGCGCTCGAAGACGATGTCGGTCTGTGTCGGCACGAGCCCCAGCGCTGCCTTTTGCACGGCGACGTAGTGGACCGCCTGCAGCACGGCCCAGTCGTCCTCAGGCGCGGCGGCCTCGCCGAGCCAGGCGCGCGCGGCGCGGTAGGGTGGGGGGTCGAGCTCGCGGATCTGCGCTAGCGCCTCGGCCGAAAGCAGGGGATCGGTCGGCGCGATCCCCGCGAGGTCGAGCCTTTGCGCGATCTCCGTCCTAAGCCGTGAGACCGAGGCCGAGAGCTCGACCGTGCGGCCGGGCGCCTCGCCGAGCCAGAAAGGAATCGTCGGCGGCATGCCGTGCGCATCGCGCACGACCAGGTCCGAGCCCTTGAGGCCGACGACCATCCACGAGGTGTTGCCGAGCAGGAAGACGTCGCCCGAGCCGCTCTCGATCGCGAAATCCTCGTTCACGGTGCCGACGTAGCCCCCTTCGCCCTCGGTAACGACGCGGTAGTCGCCCTGCTCGGGGATGGCGCCGCCGTTCATCGCCACGGCCATGCGCGCGCCGTCGCGCGCGCGGATCTTGCCGTGAATCCGGTCCCAGTGCAGATACGAGCGCTTTTTCCCCAGAGCCCCGAGCGAGAAACCGTCGGAAAGCATCGCAAGAACCGAGTCGAACTCGGCGCGCGTCAGGTCGTGATACGGCGCGGCGCTCTGCATCAACTTATACAAAGTCTCGTCGTCCTGCTCGTCTCCGGTCGACGCGGCGACGACGTGCTGCGCCAGGATGTCGAGCGGCTTCTCCGGCATGACGATCTTGTCGAGCTCGCCGGCCCGGACGGCCTGGAGGAGCGCCAAGCTCTCGATCAGCTCGTCGCGCGTCAGCGGGATGAGGCGCCCTTTCGGCGTCGCGTGCACGGCGTGACCGGCGCGGCCGATGCGCTGCAGGAAGGTCGCGATGCTGCGCGGCGAGCCGATCTGAATCACGAGGTCGACGAAGCCGACGTCGATCCCGAGCTCGAGCGAGGCCGTGGCGACGATCGCTTTCAGCTGCCCGGTCTTGAGCCGCGCCTCCGCGTCGAAGCGGCGGTCGCGCGACAGGCTGCCGTGGTGCGCGGCGACCTTGTCCTCTCCGAGCATCTGCGACAGATGGTAGGAGACGCGCTCGGCGAGCTTCCGGGTGTTCACGAAGATGAGCGTGCTCTGGTGCGACTCCACCAGCTTCTGGATCTCGGCGTAAATCTCGTTCCAGTGGTCCATCGAGCAGACCGCGGAGAGCTCGGACTTGGGCGTGACGAGGCCGAGGTCGAGCGCCCGGCGATGGCCGGCGTTGACGATCTCGCAGGGCTGGTCGTGGCCGACGAGGAAGCGTGCGACCTTCTCGATCGGTTTCTGCGTGGCGGAGAGGCCGATCCTCTGCGGCGGCTTGGCGCAGAGCGCGTCGAGGCGCGCGAGCGACAGCGCGAAATGCGAGCCGCGCTTGTCGCGGGCCAAGGCGTGGATCTCGTCGACGATGACCGTGTCGATCGAGCGCAGCATCTCGCGGCTTTTGGCCCCCGAGAGCAGGAGGAAGAGAGATTCAGGGGTCGTGACGAGGATGTGTGGCGGCTTGCGCAGCATCGAGGCGCGCTGCGAGGCCGGTGTGTCGCCGGTGCGCACGGCGACGCGAAGCTCGGGCATCGGCGTGCCCTCGCGCTCCGCACACTCGCGAAGCTCCGCCAAGGGGCCGGTCAGGTTCAGACGCACGTCTTGCGACAAGGCTTTCAACGGCGAGATGTAGAGCACGCGCAGCTCGTTCCGGAGCTTGCCGTCGAGGCCTTCGCGCAGGAGTCGATCGATACAACACAGGAAGGCGGTCAAGGTCTTGCCCGTCCCCGTCGGCGCGGAGATCAGCACCGGGCCGCCGCGTCGGATGTGCGGCCAGCCGCGCTCCTGCGGCTCCGTCGGCACGCCGTATCGTCCCGTGAACCAGCGAGAGACGATGCGATGAAAGCCGTGCATGCGAGCCTCCCGAAAAGGAGCCCCAGGGTACACATTTCCGGGACTCCGAGCCATACTCTGGCCAAACCACGCCGGAGGCTCGCCCGTGCTCAATCTCTACTTCAACCCGATGTCGCCCTATGCGCACAAGGTCTTCTTCTTCTTCGAGGAGGCCGGAATTCCCTATAAGTCTCATCTGATCGAGTTGGGTAAGCCGGAGAGCCGCGCCGCCCTGGACCGGCTCAATCCGCTCGGCGCCGTGCCCACGATCGAGCACGACGGCTTCGTCCTCTCGGAGTCGAACGCGATCTTGCGCTACGCCGCGCAGAAGTTCGGCAAGACCTCGTTCTACCCGGAGAATCTCGAGGACCGCGCGCGCGTCGACCAGATGATGGATTTCACCACCTTGCACGTCTCGCGGTGGCTCATGTCGCTCGTGTGGAACTTGGCGATGGCGCCGAAGCTGGGGCGTCCCGTCAGCCAGAAGTCGATCGACGACGCGCGCGACAGCCTCGTTTTGAGCTTGCCGAAGCTGGAGCGGCATTTGATGGGGAGGACCTTTCTGAACGGGCCGACGCTTTCGATCGCCGATTGCGCGATGGTGCCGTTTGCGGCGACGTATAAGGCGACGGGCCTGTCCTTCGGCGATTTCCCGCAGGTGCAGGGCTATTTCGATCGGCTTTCCGAGCGGCCGGCGTGGAAGAAGACGCAGGGCGAGCTGGAAAAGGCGATGCCGCGCTAGGGTGCGTCCTTCCGATCGCGTCAGCATCGACGCCGACCAGGAATGCACGAAGGCAGGATCGGCCTGCCGACTTCTGAACCGCCAGCGGCGACGAAAAAAAAGGGGAGCCACCCTGTGGCTCCCCCATCTTCGGTACCCCCCCCTCACGTCGCCCCTCGCGGCGCGACGTGTCGGCTCCCGAAAGTCTTCAGTTCATTGGCACTCGAAGTGCGCCGGCGTGAGCGTCAGCTCGGCCGCCGTCAAGGTCCCGACGTCCTGTGACGCTTCGTCGATCACCTGGATCTGCCAGGTGCCCTGACCCTTGAGGCCAGAGATAAGCGCCGAGACGTCCAGGTCGAGTTGCAGGTCGTCGCCCGAGCCCGAGCCCTGCCAAACGTCCTTGAGGGTCCCGTCCGGACCGACGAGCTTGATCGAAAGATCGCCGATGTAGGTGTGAGTCAAGTCGACTTTCAAGCGCGCAGCGTACACGGTCGTCGCCGAGTCCCACTGCCCGCCCGAGACGTCGACGGTCGCGGTCGTGGTGGCGTTGTCCGCGATCGGCAGCGGCAGTCCGCCCGCTTGGAAGAGCGCCGCGGTGCCGGCGAGGCGACCGATGCTCAGAGTCTGGTGGACGACGGCGGTGCGCGCGCCCGCCGCCAGGCTGACTTTCGCGTCGAAGGTCGCGCCGCAGGCGACGTCGTCCGCGACGGTGACGCGCGCGGGGTTGTTCGAGACCGCGGTGCCCTGCGCCGGGACCGAGCTCCAACCAAGGTTGCCGTCGGTGACGTTCAAGCCTTCGCCGCCGGCGACGGTGAGGACGCCCGTGAGGCCGGTGACCGCTTCGGTGGCGGCGTTTTGGGCCAGCATTCTCAGGATCGCGCGCTCGCCCGGCTCGAGGATGCCGTTGCCGTTGCCGCCGGCATCGTCGTCGACCTCGATCGACGGGATCGAGGCGAGGTTGCAGGCTTCGTCGATGACGGCGAGGCCGTGCGCGCCGAAGACCTTGTTCACCGTGCAGTAGTTCGGCGTGTTGTCGGAGAGGTCCGCGTTGTCGTCGTCGACGACGAGGAGGGCGTCGTAAACGTCGGTGTAGCGCGATGCCGTCAGGACCGTCTTCAAGGCGAACTGCGCCGTCATCTCGTTGGCGACGTCCGCTCCGTACACGTCGGCCAAGGCTTGATGCAGGTCCCAGAACGTCGAGCCGATGATGAGGCCTTCCGAGTGGACGCCGCCGCCCGCGTCTTGCGGATAGATTTTGTCGGTCTCGAGCTCGCGGACCGGGCTGCCGTCGAGGCGGAAGCCGATGCCCAAGATCGCGGAGCGGGTCATGATGAGCGACATGATGTCGCCGAAGCCCTCGGAGTAGCCGCCGTCGGCGATGCCGCCGGTGTTGGCGTCGAGGCCGTGGCCCCACTCGTGGTACATCACGTCGGAGATCAGGCCGGTGTTGCCGCAGTCGGCGCCCGCCGAGTAGAAGTTGACCGTCGTGCCGTCCCAGTGCGCGTTGCACGTCGACGAAAGGTTGGCGTTCGCGACGAGCTGTTGGTCGAGCCAGGTGACCGAAGGAATGATGCCCTTGGCGCGCTGGATGATCTTGTTGGTATGGAAGAAGATCATCGACTGGGCGACGTTCTTATCTTCGGACGCCGGGGTGGCATCGGTCTTGGTATAGACGACGTTCCAGCGGTCGCGGACCTGGACGCCGCCGGCGACGACCTTGTCGCCGGTCTCGGGGACGACCTTGACGCGGGGGCCTTCGAAGCCGTCGATCTTCGGCTGCGCGCCGTCGGGTGCCGAGACGTAGTCGCCGCTTAGGTCGGTGGTGACGCTGCCGCCTTCGAAGACGAGATTGGTGTCGCCGTACGGAAAGATCTGCAAGGGCTCGGCATACCAACGGTCGTGGACCTGGCCTGAGGCCGAGCCGGAGAGGTGGAGCTTCGTCGGCCGGAGCTCGAAGACCTGGCCGGTCGCGGCTTCGACTTGGACGCCGAAGGCGTCGTTTTCGGTGACCGCGTCGAAACGCGCCACACGCACCAGATCGTAGCCTTTGGGGCCGGCGACGACGCGGTAGGCTTCGCCTCGTGCCGTGACCGAGTCGGCGAGGACGGCGGCGGAGGCGACGCGCTCGAGGCCGCCTTTGGCGCCGCGCAAGTCGCTCGTCGCCTCGCCGAAGCTCTGCGCCACGACTTGCAGGAGCTTGCCCTGCTTGAAGCGGAAGTCGAGGCCGGCGTCTTCGACGACGAGCCCGTCGCGCAGCACTTTGAATTTGACGAATTGCACGTCGGAGTCGACGTGGAGCGCGTCCTGGTTCACTTCGAGGTCCTTGGCAGAGACGCCGAGGAGCTTTTCGTGCTGGGCGACGAAGGCTAGGGCAAGGTCGACGAAGTCGGCCGGCTTGGCACTCTTCACGACGCTCTGGGTGAGCTGGCCGCCGCTGATGAGGCGAACGGCGCCGGAGAGCGCGTCACGCTGCATTTTCCAGCTGGCTTTGGCGCCGAGCGCCGTGAAGGCGGCTTTGTCCGTCACTTTGGCGACGGTGGGGCGAAGAACACGGATGCCGACGGCCGGCGCGCCCGTGGCCTTCATGACGACCGCCTGGCTCGAGACCGTCGGCGCGAAGGCCGATGCGGTTCCGGCAAGGCTCAAAGCCGTCAACGACGCCGCCAGGGCGAACGAGAAATCACTTCTCATAGACCGATCCCCTCCCTTGAATTCTTCATGGATTCTTCTCCAATAAACTAGCTGGAGCGGCGCAAGGTCTCGAATACTTTGGGGAGCTTATAAATGCTGTAGTCATTTCAATACATTGCCGCTCTGGCGCAGCTTTGGCCGTCCAGCCAAAGACACTGCAAACGAAAAATTCCTCTTGAATATCAATTGCATAGGCCAGGCGTCGCGGGACTTGCGGCGGCGACGTGGCTCAGACCTGAGCCGGATCGTCGAAAATCTCTTGACGGAGTACAATGAGAGGATCTGCAGATCTGCCGCCCGCCTTGTTCACGAGACTTTCCTTTCTTGATTCCATCGCGCAGGAACCGCTCATGACCGAGTCGAGCGAGCCCATGCTTCGCGTCGCGCCTTTCTTCGCCGGTCGAGCGACGCGCGGCCGCGTCGTCCTGCGTCGCGCGAGCGAGCCGCGCTACCTCGCGTTGACGCTCGCGGAGGCGCGCACGGCGGAGGGCTTGGCGCGCCAGCCGATCGCGCTCGGCGATTTCCTGGCGCATCACCTCGGCGGCCGCGGCGAGCTCGACTTCAAAGCGGCGATCAACCTCGTGCTCAAGCTCTATCACGCCGGCTTCCTCGCGGCGGCGACGCCAGAGATGAGCGCGCGCCTTGCCGAGTTCACCAAGACGGGCGAAGGCGCAGCCTCGGGCCGCCTCCTCCGCTGGGTCGCCGCGCTCCTCGACTACGAGCTCGTGCGCTTCGAGCGGGCGCGGGTGCACGCGATCCCGCGCTTTCTCGGAAAATTGCTGGTCTCGACGCCGGGCGTCGTCCTCCTCGGTCTCTTGCCGGTTTTCTTCGCGGTGGTCGGCGTCACGTTTTCCGACACGACGGCGGCGGCCTTGATCACGCCGGACCTCGCGCGGCCTGAGGTCCTCGTCGCGAAGCTCTTCTTCGCGCTGTCCATCGCGAGCACCGGGCTCGGCATCGTTCAGCTCCTCCTCCTCGCCGGCGCGGCGAGCGCGCCGGAGCCGATGCTCGGCGGCTCGCTCCGCCTTTCCGGTTTCGTCACGCTGCGCTTCGCCGTCGCCGACGACGAGGCGATGATCCTTCCGACGGGCGCGATGCGCCGCTATTACCTGGCCTCGATTTTCCTGCCGTGGGCCTTCGCCGGCCTCACCTTCCCGGTGTCGACGATCGTATCGGCCGCTTTCGCCTTGTGCGGCGTCTTCACGCTGTGCCCTTTGGTGCGCAGCCCCCTCGTGCGCTTCGGCGAGGCATCGCTTGCGACCCTCGGCCTCTTGGAGCAGGCGCAAAGCTATCTACGAGAAGGTCTATTCAAAGAGGGCGAGGCGCGGGTCGACGGCGTGCGCCAAGCGTGGCTCGCGTCCTTCGCGGGAGTCGCGCTCGTCTGGCTCTACGGCACGAGCCTCCTCTTCAGCGATCTGCTGGTCGACGCGCTCCCGCCTTTGATCGAGACCTTGCTCGAGACGCGGAGAAAGCCGCTGAGCGGCGTCGCGGCCGGGCTCCTCATCGGCGTCATGAGCCTCGGCCTCGCCGTGCCGGCCTTGCGTCTTCTGGCGATTCCGTTGCAAAACTTGGCGGCCCTCGCGCGGCTGCCTCTGCATCGCGCGCGCAAAGGTCTGTCGAGCTTCTACGACAAGAAGCTGCCGCCGACGGCCGCGCTCCTCGGCTTTCTGCGCGAGATCCCGATCCTCGCGGGCCTTGGCGACGGCGAGCTGATGCGGCTCGTCGCCTCGCTCAACTTCCGCCGTTTCCCGGCGCGCACGGCGATCGTCCGCCGCGGCGATCCGGGCGAGGAGTTCTTCATCCTCGCCGAGGGCCAAGCGCAGGTGATCGTCACCGACGCCTCGAGCGGCGCCGAGCAGGTCGTCGACGTCTTGAATCCCGGCGACTCCTTCGGCGAGATCGCGCTCCTCGAGCAAGGCAAGCGCACCGCGACCATCCGCTCGCTCACCGACGTGAAGACCCTGGTCCTCGGACGCAAGGCATTCGACGCGCTCTTCCCGGCGCAGAGCGAGGAGCGCATTCGCCTCACGCGCTTCATCCGGCAGGTGAAGCTCGTCCTCGAGTCCGAGGCGCTCTCTCACCTCGCGCCGCGTCAGATCCGCGAGCTCCTCGCGCGGGTTGAGACGGTAACCTTCGCCGAGGGCGCCTTCCTCATGCAGGAGGGGACCGACGGCGACTGCGCCTACCTCATCGAGAGCGGCGACGTGCAGGTCGTCCACGGTTCGCGCGAGGTCGCCAACCTCGATCGCGGCGCCCTCGTCGGCGCGATCTCCCTCATCAAGGACGTGAAGCGTACCGCCTCCGTTCGCGCGCGCAGCGAGGTCAAGGCGCTCAAGATCGACAAGCCGATCTTCCTGTCGATGTGCCTCTCGAACATGTTCGTGGCGCTCCTCGTCGCCGACCTGAGCGACCGGCAGATCGCCGCCACGCGCGAGGCCGGCTGAGCGATGCGCGTCAGCCGCCTCATTCCGATCGTCGTCCTCGGCGCCATCCTGTTCCACGCCGGCCCGGCGTTGAAGCAGCGGGCCGGCGGCGCGCTCGGGGCGCGCGACAAGGTCGTCGTGAAGCAAAGGATCAACATCGTCGCCGAGGCGCTCGTGATGGAGTCGATCTCGGGTGGCGAGCTCCCAGCGACGCAGGCGGAATTCCGCGTCTTCGTGAAGAAGCGCGTGCGCAGCCGAGCCAACGCCAAAGAGGACGCATCGCGCGACTCTTGGGGGACGAGTCTCCGCTACGCCAACGACGATCCGGTGATCACCGTGATCTCGGCCGGCCCGGACAAGACCTTTGGCACCAAGGACGACGTCAAGGTGTCCAAGAACATTGGCGAAATGTAGGTTCCAGCTCAAGGGATTTCCCGATCTGCCGAAAAGCCTCAAAACCCTCTGCGAGATTCGAAACCCTATGACGCCGACCCCTAGGCCTCATGCTGCGCGCCGCCTCCTTCGTGTGGTCTGCCTTGTGCAGATCGCGCTCTTGGCCGCGTCGTGCGGCGGCCGTAAGAAGAGCGCCGTCGTCGCGCCGCCCGTGTGCTCCGCGGGTCAGGTCATGACGGCGGGCAAGTGCGCGCCGAAGCCCCTGGGCCCCACCGCCGGGCCGACGAGCCCGAGCGGCCCGTCCTCGAGCTACAATCCAGGTGGCCCGAGCGCGCCGCCCCCGCCAGAGCAGGCCAATCCCGGCGGTCCGTCGAGCTCCCCAGGAACCTCCAGTCCCACCGGTCCGGAGAGCACTGGACCGGGAAGCAGCGGTCCGGGCTCGTCGCCCGGCTCAAGCCCAGGCGCTTCGCCCGGTACCAGCCCGTCCGGCAACAAACCATCGAATCCCAGCGGTCCCTCCTCGCCGGGCCCGAGCTCGCCGACCTCGCCGACCTCGCCGACCTCACCGACCTCACCGACCTCACCGACCTCGCCGACCTCGCCGACTTCGCCGACTTCGCCGACCTCACCGACCGGTCCCTCCGGCACGACCGGCCCGAGCGGCACCTCAGGTGCGACCGGCATCACCGGCTCGACCGCCGAGCTCGCCGGTCAGGCCGTGACCTTCAGCAATGCGCCCGCCAACTCCGTCGACGGCGCGCCGATGGTGAAGCTGAAAGGCGGCGTCCGGCTCGGACGCTTCGTCGCCTACGCCGCTCTCTCCCACAAAGACAAGGTCTCGGAGATGCGCTTCGAGTACCCGGAGTCGCGCTTTTCGACACGCGCTGAGCAGATGAACAACGGCGACATCCGTGCGCGCGAGCTGACCGTGCCGATCACGCTGCGCTTCCTCTTCAACGGCAAGCGCTGCCGGGTCGTGGCCGACGTCGGGTTCTCCGAGTCGAGCCACCGCCCGGACTGCGATTGAGGAGGAACCCCCATGAGCAACTCGAGTCTCCTCAGCCGTCTCACGTTCGCCATTGTCCTCGCGGCCGCGCCCGCAGCGTGCAAGCCGAGCCCGAGCATCAGCCAAACGCTCGAGGCGGGCGGCACCGCCGCGGCCTGGAGCATGTCGGCCATCCTCGACGTCAATGGCATGCTCTACGTCGACTCGGCCGGCAGCGGCGCCGAGCTGCAAACGAACTGGTTCAAGGGCCTCGAGCTCCAGGTCAACGGCCCCGCCGACGGCCCGGTGTTCGCCTCGGCTTTGTCCGAGAAGCGGTGGATGGTCTTGCAAGTCGGCGATGCCGGCATCGCCTTCGACGTCCTGGCAACGACCGAGGGCAATCAGCTCTGCTATGCCAACGCCGTCCGTCTCGACGGCACACGCTACGAGACCCTCTGCAAAGACGCCATCGCTGCCACGGGCGAGGCCGAGAGAAAGCGCGAGGAGCTGACTCGCTCCTGTGAGCGCCTTTCGTCGAAGCGCATCGACGGCGAGTCCAGCTACTACGCGCGCTATGAGAAGGAACGCAATCGCCAGGCCTGTACTTGCCTCAACGGCAAGACGCGAGACCTCGAGTACGCCGACTACACCTCTAGAACCGTTTCGAGCTTCGAGACGGACTGCATGTCTCGCGACGGCACGTCGACCCCGACGTCGAGCGACCTCGCCGCCGCCGACAGCGACCTCGGCCGCCTGCAACGCATCTGCATGGCCGGCATCAGCGGCGCCAGCCTTTCGACCGACAAGCTCGCCTGCCGTTGCGGCACGAAGACCCTGCAATTGGACGAATACTACCGAAGAATCAGCCAGTTGGAAGTCGACTGCGACTGAGCCTTGGTTGTGCCGCGACCATCTGATATGGACCAAAGCTTGGCTTCCTACCAAAGCTTCGAGGTCCTTGCTTCGTGCGTATCGGCATCCCCAAAGAAATCCATCCAGGCGAGAACCGCGTCGCGGCGACGCCCGATACCGTTAAGAAGCTGATCAAGCTGGGCTTCCAGCTCACCGTCGAGGCCGGCGCCGGCGCTCGCGCCGACTACTCCGACGAAGCTTACGCGGCCGCGGGCGCGAAGATCGCGCCCGATGCGCGCACGCTCTACGGCGACGCCGAGCTCGTGATGAAAGTGCAGCCGCCGGAGAACAACGCGGAGATCGGCGCCCACGAGGCGGACCTGATCCGCGAGCATGCGCACGTCGTCAGTCTCGTCTGGCCGGCGCGCAATCAAGATCTCCTGAGGCGCCTGGGTGAGCGTCACGTCACCGTCCTCGCGCTCGACTGTGTGCCGCGCATTTCGCGCGCGCAGAAGATGGACGTCCTCAGCTCGATGGCGAACCTCGCCGGCTACCGCGCCATCATCGAGGCGGCAAGCCGCTTCGGCCGCCTCTTCACCGGTCAGGTGACGGCCGCGGGCAAGGTGCCCCCCGCCAAGGTCCTCGTCATCGGCGCCGGCGTCGCCGGGCTGGCCGCCATCGGCACGGCGAAGGGCTTGGGCGCCATCGTCCGCGCTTTCGACACGCGCCCGGAGGTGAAGGACCAGGTGCAGAGCATGGGCGCCGACTTCCTCGAGCTCGACTTCCAAGAGTCCGGCACCGGCGAGGGTGGCTACGCCAAGGTGATGAGCGAGGCCTTCATCAAGGCCGAGATGGAGCTCTTCGCGAAAGAAGCGAAGGAAGTCGACATCATCGTCACCACCGCCCTCATCCCGGGCAAGAAGGCGCCGACTTTGATCACCGCCGAGATGGTGCGGTCGATGCGCCAGGGCTCGGTCATCGTCGACATGGCCGCCGAAGCCGGCGGCAACTGCGAGCTCACGGTTCCGGGCGAGGTCGTGCGGCGCGAGGGCGTCACCATCATCGGCTACACGGATCTTCCCAGCCGCCTCGCGGGCCAGTCGAGCCAGCTCTACGGCAATAACCTCGTCAACCTCCTCAGCGACATGTGCAAGGGCGGCAGCTACAAGGTCGACAAAGAGGACGAGATCGTCCGCGGTGCCCTGGTTCTCGACGCCGGCACCCTGTCTTGGCCAGCCCCGCGGCCGACGCTCACGACCGCTGCCAAAGTCCTCGCCGTCGTCACGCCACCCTCGGACAAAGTCGCGCCGCTCGCCAAAGCGCACGCCAAAGCCGCCGGTCACGCGCACGGCGCGATGGAGCCGATGTCCGCGAAGAAGGCCTTTGGCGTGCTCGCGGGCCTCGGCGCCATGCTCTGGGGCTTGGGTCTCGTCGCGCCGCCGGAGTTCACCTCGCACCTCACCGTCTTTGTCCTGGCCTGCTTCATCGGCTGGCAGGTGGTCTGGAACGTGACGCCGGCCCTGCATACGCCGCTCATGAGCGTCACCAACGCGATCAGCGGCATCATCGTCCTCGGCGCGATCCTGCAGGTCGGCGCCGGCGCCGGCGAGACCTCGTCGCTTTCACTTTACCTCGCCGTCGCGGCAGCGGCGCTCGCCGCCATCAACGTCGCCGGCGGCTTTTTGGTGACCCAACGCATGCTCAGCATGTTCAGGAAATAACGATGCAAGGCTTGCTCTCGGCTTCCTACATTTTCTCCGGCGTGCTGTTCATCCTCAGCTTGGGCGGCCTTGCCCGCCACGAGACCGCGCGCCGCGGCAACTTCTACGGCATGCTCGGCTTCGGCGTCGCCATCTTCGCGACCTTGGTCTACGCCGTCTCGAGCGGCGCAAGGGGCCTCGGCGCCCTGGCGGGCGCGCTGGCGATCGGCGGCGCCATCGGCGCCGTCCTCGCGTCCCGCGTGGCGATGACCTCGATGCCGCAGCTCGTCGCGGTCCTGCACAGCTTCGTCGGCCTCGCCGCGGCGCTCGTCGGCTTCTCGAATCACTTGGCGTACGACCCCGCCGCCAGGATCGTTGTGCCCGCGAACAACGCGCTCACCTCGATCCACGCGATCGAGGTCTACCTTGGCATCTTCATCGGCGCCGTCACCTTCACCGGCTCGATCGTCGCTTTCGGCAAGCTTCAGGAGCTGATCCGCTCGAAGCCGCTCCTCCTGCCGAACCGCCACAAGTTGAACCTCGGCATCCTCGCCGCGTCCCTCGTCCTTGGCGTCGTCTTCGTCGCGGCCTCGCCGGGCGGCGGCACGCTGGCGCTCGTCATCATGACCGGCCTCGCCCTCTTTCTCGGCTGGCACCTGGTCATGGCCATCGGCGGCGCCGACATGCCGGTCGTCGTCTCGATGCTCAACAGCTACTCGGGCTGGGCGGCGGCCGCGACCGGCTTCATGCTCGCCAACGACCTCCTGATCGTCACCGGCGCGCTCGTCGGCTCCAGCGGCGCGATCCTCTCCTACATCATGTGTCGCGCCATGAACCGCTCCTTCGTCAGCGTGATCCTCGGCGGCTTCGGCGGCGACGCCGCCGCGCCCGTGGCCAAGGCGCCGGCGTCCGATGCGCCGCCGCTCGAGACGGTCGCGACCACGGCAGCGGAAACGGCCGACCTCCTGAAGGAGTCGAAAGAAGTCGTCATCGTCCCTGGGTACGGCATGGCCGTGGCCCAAGCGCAGCACCCGGTCTACGAGATCACGCGCATCCTGCGCGCCCACGGCGTCAACGTGCGCTTCGCCATCCATCCGGTCGCCGGGCGCTTGCCGGGCCACATGAACGTGCTCCTCGCCGAGGCCAAGGTTCCCTACGACATCGTCCTCGAGATGGACGAGATCAACGCCGACTTCCCTCAGACGGACGTCGTCTTGATCATCGGCGCCAACGACATCGTGAATCCTGGCGCGCTCGACGATCCGCAGAGCCCGATCTACGGCATGCCGGTGCTTGAGGCTTGGAAAGCGAAGACGACGATCGTCTTGAAGCGCGGCATGGCGACGGGCTACTCGGGCGTCGACAACCCGCTGTTCTACAAGCAGAACACGCTCATGCTGTTCGGCGACGCGAAGAAGAGCATCGACGCCGTTCTGACGGCCCTGCGCTGATTTGACAAGGCCGGCTCCGGCAGCGTAAACGCGGCACTCACAACCCGCGTTCCGGAGACCCCATGGCCCGACTCTTCGCCCGCCTCGCGTGCTGCCTCACGGCCCTCACGTTCGCCCAAGCCTGCGGCCGCGCTCCGGCGCCCGTGCTCTCGACGGTCGAAGAGATCGACGAGTCCCTGGTCGACCTCGACCTCCTCGAGCCAGGTCCGCACGGCATCGTCGAGCGCGACTATGCGCTGACGCCGTCCCTCGATCCCCTCGTCCCCATCGCTTCGACGCCGACCAATCCCGAAGTGAAAACGCAGCTCGCGGGGCGCGTCTACCTGCCGAGCGAAGGCGGCGAGCACCCGGTCCTCGTCTTTCTTCACGGCAATCACTCGACCTGCGGCACCGTCCTCGGCGGCGAGGATCCGCGGCTCGACAACCAGAGCACGTATACGATCTCCGGCGTCTGCCCGGAAGGGATGATTCCGGCGCCGAGCTACCGAGGCTACGACACGGCCGCACGCCTTCTCGCGAGTCATGGCTACGCCGTCGTTTCGATCGACGCCAACCGCGGCATTACGGGCTACTCGCTCCCGAGCGACTATCCCGACCGCTACCTGATCGGCGCACGGGGCAAGCTCGTCCTGCGCACGCTCGCCGAGCTGCGCCGCTGGAACGACGAAGGCAGCGTTTCGGTCTTGCCGGGACTCGACTTGCAAGGGCGCCTCGACCTGACGCAGGTCGGTCTCATGGGTCATTCCCGCGGCGGCGAGGGCGTGCGCTCGGCCCAGCTCGAGTTCCGTGGGGAGGCCGCCGAGGGGCCGTGGCACGCGCTGATGCCGGAGCTCGCGATCCGCGCCGTCTTCGAGATCGCGCCCGTCGACTTCGGCCCGATGACCGAAAGCCCGCTCACCGCGCGCGACGTTGCTTGGTCGGTTTTGATCGCCGCATGCGACGGCGACGTCGTCGATTACCAGGGCATCCAGCCTTGGCATCGCGCCGTTCTCGAGGTGGCGGACGGCTATCCCAAATCGGTGCTCACCGCTTGGGGCGCCAATCACAACTATTTCAACTCGCAATGGCAGGTTTCGGACGCCAAGAACTGCGCCGCCGGCCAGACGCCGCAGTGGGACGTCGGTGCGCCGCTCCTCGCCGACACGCGCCCCGAGCTTGCCGACGTCTTAGGGTATCTCGCGGCGAGCGCGCGCGAGGGCGTGACGGGGTCTCCGGCGCAGATCCGCATCGGCGCCGCGTCGATGCTCGCCTTTTTCCGCGCCAACGTCGGCGAAGAGCGGACGCCGGAGCTCGGCTCCCTCTTCGATCCGCAGTTTCGTCTGCCGGCGCTCTTCGCCGAGGACGGCCCTTTGAGCCGCGCTTACGGCAAGAGTGGGGCCGCGACGCCGCTCTTCCGCGCGGCGGTAGACCCCGCCTTGGCGGCCGGCGGCCTCGCCGTCGTGAGCTTGCGCGACGAGGTCGAAGGCTCCTACGAGGGTTTCGTGGCGGCCTTGGCCGCGAATCCCGATGCGCTCGGCGACGCCAGCTCGCACGCTTTCACGCGCTACGGCGTCGTCAACGAAGATGCGGTCGTGTTGTCCTGGGACGACACGGCCGTCGCGCCCACCTGGGAGCTCGAGCTTGCCGCGCCGGATCTGACGCCTTACTGGACCTTGGACTTGGTCGTCGCCGCGCGCGGTCCGTGTGCCGTTGTCATCGTCGGGAGCTGCGACAACGGCTCTGCGGTCGACGCGTCGGTGGAGCTGGTTGCGGTCGACGGCAGCGTCTCGTCGCGCGTCAAGCTCTCTGAATATGTCGCGCTCCGCGCCCATCACGCGGCGCACTTCCGCAAGACGTGGACGCGGACTGAGGGCGACGCCGCGAACCACATCATCCAGTACCTGCCGGTCCTCTTCGACACGGTGCGGATCGAGCTCGCGGACTTCGACATGCCTCTCGAGAGCGTCCGCGCGGTGCGACTCATCTTCGATCAGGCGCCTTCCGGCAGCTTGATCGTCGACGACGTCAACTTGATCGCCAAGCCGTGATTTGCGGCGCGTCGTCGGGGACGGCGCGCCCGTATTCGTAGGCCCAGGCGATGTCGCCCTGCTCGGTGGTGACGACGAGGCGGCGGAACTCGCCGCTCTCGACGTCCTCGAAGTGGTCGAGCTCGGTGAGCTCGTCCGCGTCGATCTCGAGGACGACGCCGTCGAGCCACGACTCGGCCTCGACGCCGAGCGCGAGCGCCGCAGGAAAGAGGCCGAGATCGTAAAGACGGCCGCGCACGCGATCGGGCCAGTGCGCCGAGACGGAGCGCGGCGGCGAGAACCCGGGCTTCAGGAGCCCGTAGACGAAGAGGAGGCACTTTGCCGCCATCTCAGTCGTCCACCTTGCGCCGCTGCTTCTTGTCGCTGCGGGATTTCTTTTCGCCGATGCGCCGCTCGATCGAGCCGCGCGTCGGCTTCGTCTTCCGTCTGACCTTCGGCGGGATCAGCACCTCTAGGAGCATCTGCCGCACCTTCTCCATGCAGGCCTCGACGTTGCGCCGCTGGTCCCGGTGCTCGTCGGCGGAGATGACGAGCACCCCCTCCGTCGTCAGGCGCTTGCCGAACTTCGCGAGGAAGCGGTCGCGCACGCCGGCGGGCAGGCTCGGCGAGGCGCCGACCGTCCAGTAGAGGACGGCCTTGCTGTTCACCTTGTTCACGTTTTGCCCGCCGGGGCCGGAGCTGCGCGCGAAGCTCAGGTCGAACTCGTCGAGAGGGATTTGCAGCTTACCGCCGACGTCCAGATTCAAAAGAGAAGCCTCCGCCACCGCGACCGGGGATTTATAGTAGAATCATTGTCGCAAAGGAGACACCAATGAGCGAGCCCAAGGAAACGGTCTTCGGCCAAGGCCAAACGCTCTTCCGCCAAGGCGAGAAGGGCGGCGAGCTCTTTTTCATCAAGTCGGGGAAGGTCGAGGTCCAGGTCCGAAACGAGGCCACCGGCGCGACCGCGGTCGTGGCTACGGTCGCCGACAAGAGCGTCCTGGGCACGATGTCTTTCCTCGAAGGCGAGCCGCGCAGCGCCACCGCGAAATGCCTCACCGAGGTGCACGCAGTCGTCGTCAACGAAGCCCAGCGCGAGAAGCTCCTGAAGACGGTCCCGAACTGGTTCTCCGTCCTCGTGAAGGACCTGTCGGCGAGCCTCCGGCACCTCAACGTCGAGTTCGCACGGCTGAGCGTCGAGAACGAGCAGCTGAAGAAGCGGCTGGCGCGGCTCGACCCGAAGGCCGACAAAGCCGAGACGGCCGAGAAGGTCGAGAAGAAGCCTGTGGGTGACGCCAAGGCGCCGTAAGCCTTCGAGGTTTTCGCCTTTCGCCGTCGGCCTTTGCCAGGCCGGCGATTCCGGCTAGGATCCGAGCCATGGATCCGGCGCAAAAACTCGCGCGTGCCCGCAAGGCGCTCACCGACGGCCCCGCCTCGGCTCTGCCGCAGGTGAAGGCTTTGGCCTGCGGCTTGGGTAAGAGCTGCGCTCTCTGTCGCGGCTCGGGTCTCGCCATCGTCGCGCGCGGCGCGCACGCGCACGCGGATCTGTGCAAGTGCGTCACGAAGTGTCCGGCGTGCTTCGGCCAAGCGCGCATCGCCGTCGAGGGCAATGCGTCCCGCTCCTGCCGCACGCCGTCACCGGTCTTGGTCGCGAACCTCGTGAATGCGGCGCACATCCCGGCGCGCTACGCCGAGGCGAGCCTCGAGCGCTTCCAGAATTTCTCCGGCAACGCCAAGGATTTCTTGAAGGAGCTCGAGCGCTGGCAGGCCGACTTCAAGCCGATCAAGGGCCAGGGGCTCGTGATCACCGGTCCGGTTGGCGTCGGCAAGACATACGTGCTCGCGGCTCTGGCGAAGTCGATGGCGGAGGCCGGCCACAGCGTCCGCTTCACCGACTTCTTCCAGCTCCTGGGCGAGCTCAAAGCCGGCTTCTCCGAAGGCAAGGCCGACCACCAGCAGCTGCAGCCCTTGATCGACGTCGACGTGCTTTTGATCGACGAGCTCGGCAAAGGGCGCGCCAACGACTTCGAGCTCACCGTGCTCGATCAGCTGATCTCGGGGCGCTACAACCAGAGCAAGACCATCATCGCCTCGACGAATTATCAGGTCGGCTCGAAGCGCTACTATCTGGACCAAGAGCTGACGCGCGGCCAGTTCGACCCGCGCAACTTCGGGCCGCTGGAAGAGCGCATCGGCGGGCGCATCTACTCGCGGCTCACCGAGATGTGTCGATTCGCGACCCTGTCCGGCGACGATTTTCGCCTCAAAGAGCGGTACTGAGGCGTGAGCTGCCGTCTCGCCTCGCTCGCGGCGCCGGAGCTCGCGGCGCCGCTCGCCGGCCTCATCTGGCTCTACGGCGAGCTCGCGCCGGATCCGGCGTACTTCGCGTGCTGCGCCGGCGAGGGTCTGATTCGACCGGCCCTGGGCGCCGACGCGGCCGTGCCGACTTTAGGCTGCGCGCTGCGCAAGCGCTTCGCCGCAGTCTCGGCGCTGGAGCGGCAGTTTCGCCGCACGTGGGAGCCGGACGGCTTTCGCCTCGAGGTGCTTCTCGCCGCGCAAAAAGGCCTGGATCCCGCGGGAGTTCGCGACCTCCACCACGTCTTCGGCACCAGCGTGAAGCGCGGCCGCTCGGCTTTGGCGCCTGCCGAGGGGCTGCCGAGCGCGCCTTCGCCCGCGATGTGGCAACTGGCGCTCGCAGCCGCTTGGCGCTTCGGCTTCGACGTCGAGCTCGTCACCCTCGACAAGGCAAGCGGCAAGGCACGGTCGCGTCCGACCTTTGGTCACACCGCGCCCGCGGCGATCTTCGTGGAGAACGCCCGGCGCCTTTGGGAGACGACGGTCGCGGAGGAGCTCGAGCGCTTGATCTGCTTCGCCGCGAACGCGGCCTTCCCCGTTTGGCTCGAGGTTCACGGCGGCGCGAAGCCGGACTCGGCGCGCGCCGGCGCGACCGGCGGCCGCGACGTACGCTCTCAGCTCGCGCAGCGAATCGATCGCGCCAAAGCCCGCCCGCCGCTCGGGTGGCTCGCGCCGGAGGCGACCTCGCGCTTGGCATCGGTGTCGCGGCTTGCCGCGGGCCTCGTCCCGCGCGTCGAAAAAGCCCCCAGCCCTAAGACCGGTAAGGGAAAAGAGTTCCTCCCCTGGTCGCACTGACTCTTCGTAACACCCCATCATAATTACACAAAATTCGCGCACCTCAACGACCTGCCGATTTCTGCCGATCAAGCTCCAATAAGTGGAATGATCGCAGAGGTTTGAACATGGCTCGTGGCGCACTAAGGATCCTAGCCCTTGTCCTACCCGTCGCGCTTCTCGTGCCGGCCTGCAGCTCGAAGGGAAGCGGCGGTAGCGGTCGCAGCAACGCCGTGAAGACGACGACGAAGGTCGAGACGCCGACGCCGACACCTGCTCCGGCTCCGACGCCGCCTCCCGCGCCGGCGCCGGCGCCCACAGGCGAGATCACCGACGACAAGGAGGCCGTCGCCGACGCTCTGAGCGCCGCGGCCTTGACCTCAACCACCGTCTACACCAACGGCTCGTCCAGCGCGGAGACCTGCGTCAACGTCGGTTTCACCGCGAAAAAGGCGGGCACGGTCCTGCCGGATATCGTCGTCAGCTTCGCCATTGTGCCGGTTGGCGACATGGTCGATCCGGGCAAAATGGAGCCCGTCGACGCCAAGACCAACGCGCAGGGTCTCGCGAGCTCGACGTATTGCTCCGGCGCGACTGAGGGCACGGTGACGGTGACGGCGCGCATTGGCACCTTGTCGAGCAACTCGGCCGAGATCAAGGTCGTGGCAAAGCCCGAGTACTCCTTCCGCTACCTCCGCTCGGAGATCGAGGCGGTGACGCCGGCCGAAGCCGCTGAAGGCGGCTCGGGCACGGGCTCCGAGGCGGTTCCGGTCCAGACCGCGCCGCCGCAGATCAGCCTGAACCTGCTCGACGCCGGGCCGAAGGACTGCACGACGCTCTACTTCAAGCTGTCGCGCGACGGCGCCGGCATCTCTGGCAAGGAGATCGTCTTCCGGACGCAGGTCGACTATCCGAAGGGCGCCAAGCTGGCGAAAAAGGCCGACACGGGCACGAGCGACGTCGAGGCGGGCACGGGCAAGAAGTTCGGCACCTACGCCGCGACGAGCGGCAGCCAAGGCATCTTCGCCGTCCCGGTGTGCGCCGGAGTCGACCTCGGCACGATCGTCGTCACGGGCGTCTACACCGACGAGGAGGCGAAAACCTACACCGTGCAGTCGCCGGTCGTCGCGATCAACGCTGGCCTCACCAACTTCGCCAACATGTCGCTCACCTTCGATGCGAAGAACGCCAAGACGATCCGGGGCTATTTCAACACCAACGCCGACGAGAAAACGCAGACCCAGAACTTCCTGGTGAAGCTCGGCGCGCGCCAAGACGGGGACCCCATCCCGGACTTCCCGGTCGCGGTGACGGCCGAGACGGGCAAGATCATGGTCGAGAACAGCGGCTATCCGAAGATCGGCGAAGGCACCGTCAAGTTCACGATGCTCGCACAGCACATGGTGAACTATCGACCTTATCCGGTCGTGAGCTTCAGCAGCGCGCCGGCGCAAACGCTATGCGACGCGTACTCGCTGTCGCTCGAGTCGACCGACACGAGCTACGTCACTTTGCGCAAGAACTGGCGCTCCACCGTGGTTTACATGGTTCGCGGCCAGGAGCACTTCAACGACGCCAACAAGAACGGGGTCTTCGACAGCGGCGGCGACGGCTTTTGGGACAAGAACCAAAACGGCATCTACGACACCGGCGACGTCCTGACCCTCGACGTCGGGGAAGACGGGCTGCTCGCGGTCGGAAGCGAATGGTTCATCGATCTGCCGACGCCGTTCATCGACGTCGACGAGGACAACACTTTCACGCTGAACAAGGACGTCATCGTCGGTGACGCCTACAGCAACCCGAACGGTAAGCGCGATGCCGACACCTTGATCTGGAAGTCCGAGGTCGTGCCGATCTACATGGGGACCTCGCCCTTCGCGATGCAGCACGGCGTCATCACCGCCGGCAACCTGAACAATGCGGTCGACGCCGTCGGCTCCGGCTATTTCAGCGGCTTGGCGACCAAGGGTCTCCGTGACACGCTGGTGGCCCGCCCCCTCGCGCTCTTCAGCGACGCCGCGGCCGACGTCATCGACGACACCGACCTCTTCGGCGCCGGCGCCAGCGCGGCGATCCGAGCGGGCAGCGGCTCGACCTGGCGCTACTTCTTCGCCCATGACGTCTGCGGCAACGCGCCTCCCGGCGAGACCGAGATCAACGTGACGTTCGAGGCGACAGGCACCCCGGCGACCGGCGCACGCGCGCTCACCGCGCACTTCTTCATCCAGCCCGGCGACCAGATCCTCGAGCCCTCGCGTCGGATCCTCGCCGACGCCGCCGGCGCCGCGACCGCCAAGATCAACTTCAACGTCATGGACCACCCCTCGGCGGCGGCATCTTATCCCGTCGAGTTCCAGGTCAAGATCGGCCCGTGCCTGAACGAGTGCTCCGGTGTCGCTTTCGACGAGACCCAGACCAACGGGGGCCGCGGCCGATACTGCGGCGCGGGCTCCGCGATCGCGCGTCTCGCCTTCGACGGCGACACCATCGGCAAGCTCGTCTCCTACGGCGAGGTGAAGACCTGCACCTGCGATCCGACGGCGGCCATCTTCGATCCGACCACCGGCGCCTGCAACTGCCCTGCGGACAAACCCAACTGGGACGGCACCATCTGCAAGGCGCCTCCCCCTTGAGGGCTAGGGTGCTAAGCAGGGGCCGAAGCCGGCCGTCCGGAGCACCGCGTCCGAGGCGGTGAGCAGGACGGACGGCTACGGCTCTTGCTTAGCCGTCCTTGAAGGCTAGAGTGCTAAGCAGGGGCCGTAGCTGACCGTCCGGAGCACCGCGTCCGACGCGGTGCGCAGGACGGACGGCTACGGCTCTTGCTTAGCCGTCCTTCATTAGGCGATATTGGGGTCCGGTCGCGGCCTTTTCGGCCGCGGCGAGCTCGCTCGAGAGAGAGACCCCATGCAGCCCTATTCTCCGCACTGGGCCGACCAGGCCGCAGCGCGCGTCGTCGCCCAGCGCGGCGACAAGCCCCGCTACGTCGCCGCGAGCGGCATCACGCCGTCCGGCGTGGTCCACATCGGCAACTTCCGCGAGGAGATCACGGTCGACTTCGTCGCGCGCGCGCTCCGCGCCCTCGGCAAAGACGTCCGCGTCATCCACAGCTGGGACGACTTCGACACGTTCCGCAAGGTCCCGGCGAACGCGCCGCAGCAAGAGAAGCTGAAACCCGAGCTCCGCCGCCCGATCAGCCGCGTCTTCGACCCTTGGGGCCAGACGGCGAGCTACGCCCAGGCGAACATCAAGCGCTTCGAGAAGGATCTGCCCGCGGTCGGGATCGCGCCCGAGTTCCTGTACCAGCACGAGCGCTACGCCTCCGGCATGTACGCAGAGAAGATCCGCCATGCGCTCGAGCACAAGGACGAGATCGTCAAGATCTTGAACGAGTACCGGAAGGAGCCCCTGGCGGCCGACTGGCTGCCGACGGCGATCTACTGCGAGAGCTGCGACAAGGACGAGATGGTCTACGAGCGCTATCCAGGCGACTGGAGCTACGCTTACAAGTGCGCGCTCTGCAACCATGAGGCCGTCACCGACATCCGCACGACGAAGAATCTGAAGCTCAACTGGCGCACCGACTGGCCCATGCGTTGGAGCTACGAGAAGGTCGACTTCGAGCCAGGCGGCAAGGACCATTCGTCCGACGGCGGCTCGCACGACACGGCAAAGCTCATTTCGAAGCAGGTGTTCGGCCACGAGTCGCCGGTCTACGTGCAGTACGACTTCGTCTCGATCAAGGGCGGCCCGGGCAAGATGTCCTCCTCCTCGGGCAACGTCATCGACCTGGCCGAGGTGATGGAGACCTACAGCCCCGAGATGGTGCGCTGGATCTTCGCTCGGCAGAAGCCGAACACCGACTTCTCGCTCGCCTTCGACGAGGACGTGATCAAGCTGCATGAGGAGTTCGACCGCTGCGAGGAGCTCGCCTTCAAGCCCGGCGACAAGACGGATCAGAAGTGGTGGCTCAACCGCCGCATCTACGAGCTGTCTCTGCCGAGCGGCAAGGTCGCTGCCGAGAAGCCCTTTCGCCCGCCCTTTCGCTTGCTGACCAACCGCCTGCAGATCTGCAACGGCGATCCGGAGCGGACCCTCGACCGCTATTACAAGGCCGAGGTGAAGACGCCGGCCGACCGCGAGGCTTTTTTGTCGCGCGCGCGTCGCGCCGCCAACTGGCTCGAGAAGTTCGCGCCCGACGAGTTCAAGTACAAGCTCCACGAAAAGCGCGTCGAGGTGCCGATGGACGCGCAGCAGACGGCCGCGATGGCCGCCTTATCCGCGCTCGTGAAGGAGACCGACCTCGAGGCGATCGAGCCAAAAGAGTTGAACCAGGCGATCTACGACCGGGCGATCACGGCGACCGGAGTCGACGGCAAGGCGTTCTTCAACGTCGTGTACAACCGGCTGATCGGCCGCGACCAAGGCCCGCGCCTTCCCGGCTTCCTGAAGGAGATCGGGAAGGAGAAGCTTCTCGAGCTCCTGTGATGGCGCGTCTCGCCACCGTCGTTCTGTGCTTGGTCCTCGTCGGCTGCGCTTACATGAAAGCGCTGGTCGGCCTCGGTCCGACGCGGCCGAAGGTGCGCGTGACCGAGATCGCGGTGACCAAGGCGAGCTTGCGCAAGCTCGACCTCATGGTCTCGATCCGCGTCGACAACCCGAACGAGTTCGACCTCGTCTTCTCGAAGCTGCGCTACAAGATGGAGGCGACCGGCCTCGTCATCGCCGACGGCCTCTACGACGAGGATCTGCGCGTGCCGGAGAAGGGCTCGGCCGTGATCCGCCTGCCCCTGTCGATCGACGCGTCCGCGGCCTTTTTGCTGCTGAAGAAGCTGATGACCGAGACGGAGGAGGTCTACGCCGAGCTGACGGCGGTGGCGAATTTCGAGACGCCGCTCGGTCAAATGACCGTCGACTTCGACGACAAGCGCCCTTTGCGAAAGCTGGCGGGATTCTGAAAGCCGGCGCTTATCCCGAGGTCTCCGCAGGCTTAGCCGCTGGGCAATAAATTCCTATTATTTCAGGCTGTTAAACATTTGGGCGGCGCGGTCGATGAGCTTTCGTACGGATTTTTCCGTCGGAGGTCTCCATGGTTCGCGCAACGCTCCTCTCGCTCATTCTCGGCTTCGCGGCGCTCGCGGCGCCTTGCGTGCAGGCGGTCGAGGCCGAGGCGGTCAAGATCGCCGGCCAATGGCTCGTGGTCGGTGTCATCTCGGGCACCGACAAGGATGGCAAGGACATCGGCGTCGCCGTCCTGAAAAACGTCGCGACGAAGCGCACGTTCACGCTGTCGATCGGCGACACCCTCCCGAACGAGTTCGGCTTCACCTTGAAAGCGATCGAGGCGCGCAAGGTCGTGATCACCGACCGGAAGAAGGACGTCATCTTGAGCTTCGCCGAAGGCTCGCCCGCGAGCGGCGAGGACGAAGGCGCGCCGAGCCGGACGGCACGCTTCATCGACAACTACTACCGCGGCCTAAGCGACGCGCCGATCGAGGTATTCAAGAACGAGCGCGCCGAGGCGGACGCGGAGGGCGAAGGCCAAGGATTACGGCTGCCGTTGCGCCGCTTTGGGACGATGAAAGAGGACGCGGCGCGCAGCCGCTTTGACCTCTACCGGACGGATTCCGCCTATGAAGACGGTGCTGCCGACGCGGCCGAAAACGATGGCGGCGACGAAGGTCGCAGTAGCTTCGTCGTGAACTACGATAACTTCCAAGACGACGACGAGCCCGGCGACGGGCCCACCGAGCTGCCTATGGACGCGGCCGAGATTACCGACTGACAGCCGGGGCGACGAAGCCGCGGTCGGGGACGACGGTGGCGTCTAGGCTAAGATAGTCGTCACGCACCGACGAGCCGAGGAAATCGAGCTTGCGGCTGCCCATCGCGATGTCGGGCAAAGACAGGCGCAGGATGCGCTCGTCGCCGTCGCGCAGGCGTGCCTCTAGCGTGCGCACGTAGTCGTGGAATCCGACACGGTCGAAGCGGCGATCTTCCGGGGCCGGCTCCAAATGGGGCGAGAAGGCGCCGGTCTGCGGGCGGGCCGTGAGGCTCAAGAGCTCGAGGACGACGGCTTCCTCGCTCGGGCTGTAGCCGGCTTGGAAGGTGAGGCGCACGCTCGTGCGCAGCGAATAGTAGTCTTCGCCGTCGACCTTGGTCACGACCTCGAGCCCGTCGAGGTAGGCCTCGATGATGGGAATGCCTCCGGGACCGTCCGGTTTGATGATGACGCTCGTCTCGGCGGCGCCGGCGAGGTGAAGGCCGACCTCCTGCTCGGGCCCGAAGCGGGTCGCGGCGTCCGGGATGATGCGCGCGAGGTCAGAGACGGTGAGGAGACCCTGGCTCAAGGTGAAGCGGAAGAGGCCGGCGCGGTTCGCTTCGGCGACGAGGGCCGCGAAGAGCGAGCGTTTAAGCCCGATCCAGGACGGCAGGAGCTCCGAGGCGAAGGGATCGAACGCTTTCGCGCGGCCGGCGCGCCGCGGCGCGACGTGGGGCGGATCGGGATCGAACGAGAGCTCGGCGGCGAGCTTCAGCTGGAGCGCGTCCGGCGTGATGTTGACCGTCGAGGGCCAGACGCCGAACGTGCCGTTAAATGCGGGCGCGGAACCTTGCGAGAAGGGGAGGGTGATCTCGGCCGTGACGTAGTTGCCGAGCTCGCCCGAGACCTCGCGGGCAGCGGCGAGAAGGCGCTTCTCCAGCTCATGCTCGAGGACGGGACGCAGAAGGCGCGCGGCGAGTGGCAGGGTCTGGCGCAACAGCCAGTTCATGCCCCAGAAAGTGTGGCAGGAGGCAGGCTGGCCGGGGCGATAGTTGCGGCTCGTGAGGCCGACGCGGACTTCTTCTGCGCCGAGGTCCAGAGTGCGGTCCGCGGCGCGAGGCGTCATGTCGACGCCGACGGGGACTTCGCCGTCGCCCGAGGCGATCGGCATGTCGCGGCAAAAGAGCGTGCCGGCGCGGTTGAAGAAGACTTTCTCGATGTTGACGTCGAGGTCGGCGAGACGGGCGCGCGCGCGCAAGCGCCCTTGTCGTGGCTCGATCGAGAGGTCGGCGATGCGCGCCTTGTAGCGGATGCCGTCGATGCCCATGGTGAGAAACCAGAAGCTCTGCTCGACGCGCACGTCGGCACGCCCTTCCAACGGCGCCGCGAGCGGGCCGTCGAGTAGCCCTTGGGCGAGCTGGGTCATGTCCGACGCCGCCAGGCTCAGGACGAGCGCGTCCGGGACGGTCGCGGCCTGGGCCCGCGCGTTGCCCCCGAGAGGCGCCAGCGTCAAGACTGCCAGGGCAGCCAGGAGCTCAGCGCGGTGCGTCGTACCAGCCATCGGTCTTCCTCCGTTCGTGAATGATCGTCCATGCGTTGCCGGCGAAGACTTTCACCTTAGTGGAGAAGGTGAAGTCGGGATCGTCCATGTTGCCCTCGGCGCGGATCACGACGTTGAGCTGGTCCACGTCCTGGGCTTTTTGGGCGATCACCGTCAGGTCGGCCTTCGCGGCCGGAAAGGTCTCGTAAAACAAGATCCCGTAGCGCCGCGGTACGTCGCGCGGATGCGCTTCCTCTCTTTCGAGGCGGGGGTCTTTGCGCCTTGGCGCGAGATTGAAGAAGGGCGAAGCCGGCACGGGTGGCGGACCGCTGTCGCGCTCGCGCTTGCCCTTGGCGTTCTTGTCGCGACGGCCTTCCTTGCCGCCGCGATCCTTGTTCCGGCCTTCGCGCGGCGGACGGTTCGGATCGCGCGGCGGGCGGTTGCCCGGGGCGGCGGCTTGGCCCTCGCGGGGCGGACGATTGGGGTCGCGCGGCGGGCGGTTGC
>JANOTL010000210.1:0-23101 GCA_031416315.1 Pseudomonadota bacterium | reverse complement strand
CGGGCATGCGGCTAGCAGCATGCCGTCAGCGGCAGGCAGAAAGCGGTCGGCGGAGCACGGACCGCGGAATGCCGCAAGCGGTCAGCGGTTGCGGATCGCGGGACCGTAAACCTGCGTCCCGCGCCTTTTTAGACTCCCTCTCAGGTCGCGGGCGCGGTCAGCTGCCGCTTCGCCAGGCCGGCGTAGACTCCGGCCAGAGCCATCAACTCCGCGTGCGTTCCCTGCTCGACGATCTCGCCGTCCTTGAACACCAGGATCCGGTCGCACTGGACGATCGTACTCAGGCGGTGCGCGATGACGAAACAGGTGCGACCGACCATCAGCTCGGCGATCGCCTGCTGGATCAGGAGCTCGCAGCGCTCGTCGATGTTCGCGGTGGCCTCGTCGAGAATCATGACCTTGGGATCGCGCAAGAGCATGCGCGTCAACGCGACGAGCTGACGTTCGCCCATGCTGAGGTTCTCGCCGCCCTCAACCAAAGGATGGTCCAGGCCCTGCGGCAGTTGGGCGACGACACGCCCGAGGCCCGTTTTCTCGCAGGCGGCCAGGAGCTCGGCGTCGGTAGGCGCGCGGGCGCCGGGCTGAAGCGCGGCGGCGAGGTTCTGCCGCATGGTGCCGGAAAACACGACGACGTCCTGGCTGACGTAGCCGAGGTGCGAGCGCAGATGCTCGCGCTTGACGTCCTCGATGCGCACGCCGTCGACGATGATCTCGCCTTTGCCGTGGGGATAGAGCCGCGGCAAGAGGCCCACCGTCGAGGTCTTGCCGGAGCCGGTGGCGCCGACGAGACCGATCTTGTCGCCGGGACGAGCCTCGAACGAGACGCCGCGCAGGACCCAACGACCTTCGCGATAGCGCATCCAAACGTCGCGAAAAAAGACGCCCCCGCGAATCTCCGGGGTCTGGGCGCCGTCCGGGCCGAGGGTCTTCTCTTCTTCCTCCTCGTGGAGCATGCGCCGGACGCGCTCGGAGGAGACGAGCGCCTCCTGGATCGTTTGGATTTCCTGGGAAATGGTGCGGATCGGCGCCACGAAGCGCTCCGAGAGACGCGTGAAGGCGACCAGCATACCGATCGGCATGACGCCCGCCAGGACGCGCTCGCCGCCCAGCCAAAGGATGAGGAAGGTCGGAAGCGAGCAGAGGAGCACCGCGATCGGGCGAATGATGCTGTTCCAGGTCATCGTGTTGAGCCCAGCGTAGAGCATGTCGTCGGCGGCGGCGGTGAAGGAGCGGTGCGTCCAGTCCTCCAGGCCGAAGACCTTGATCACCGGCATGCCGTTCAGGAACTCGGCGAGCTTGGCGTTCAGATGGGCGCTGCGGCGCTTGTGGACCCGCATCCATTCGACGACGGGTCCGCGCATGACGACGGTGAAGACGATCGAAGGGATCGCCGCGAGCGCGATGATCAAGCCGAAGCGCGGCGACGTCACGAGCATGGCGACGAGCACGCTGACGATGGTGATCAAGGCCGTGAGGACGCGGGCGAGCGTGCCGCTGAAGAAGGTCTCCATGCCTTCGACGTCGCTCGTCAGGCGCGTGATCGTGCGGCCGAGCGGCTGCTCGTCGAAGTAGGAGATCGGCAAGGCCTTCATCTTCTCGAAGAGCGTGATGCGGATCCGGTAGGTGACCTCGATCGTCGCCGCGGCGAGGCCGACGCGGCCGTAGTAGGCAACGACGACCGCGATCACCTCGAGGGCCAGGAACGTCGGGCCGAGGTAGGTCGCATGATGGCGCTGGGCCGGATCGGCGAACGCTTCGACGAGGCGACCCAAGGTGCGCGCCGAGATCATGACGCAGGCGGTCCCGGTCATGATCAAGGCGATCGATCCGAAGAGCTTGGCCTGGACGCCGCGACCGAAGCGCAGCATGGCGAAGATGGCGCCGACGTCGCCGCCGCGGGCGACCAGGACCTTATCGCCGGTCTCGCGCTCATCGTCCTTGAAGCGCGCCAGGAACTCGCGACGTTTGGACATGCCGCTCATGCCTTGCCCCCGCGCTCGACCTTCGAGAGGCGCCCGCGATCCATCGCGAACACGCGATCGCACAGGGCGAGCGTCGACAGCCGATGCGCGACCCAGACGATCGCCTGGCGGCTCTCGCGGCGGCGGTAGGCGCCCAGGTTCTCCAGGATCGCCTCCTCGGTGACGGCGTCGACGGCGCTGAGGCAGTCGTCGAGCAGGAGCAAAGGCCGGCGGCGGAGTAAGGCGCGCGCGAGCGCGAGGCGCTGCTTCTGGCCGCCCGAGAGCGTCACGCCCCACTCGCCGATCCGCGTCTCGAGGCCTTTCTCGAAGCCGCGCACGTCTTTTTCAAGGCGCACGACGGCGAGCGCCTCCCAGATCTCGGCCTCGTCGTAGCGGGAGTCGAGCTCCAAGTTGAAGCGGATCGTACCGGCGAACAGGAACGAGCGCTGCGGCACCATCGTAACGAGGTCGGGGATGCGCGCGCGCGGGATAGCCGCCAGGGTCTCGCCGAGGAGCGCGATCTTAGATTTGGCAGTACTTTCAGGCGTTTCTACGAGGCCGGCCGCGAGCGCCAGGAGGGTCGATTTGCCGGTGCCGATGGCGCCTTGGATGCCGACGCTCTCGCCTGCGGCGACCTCGAGGCTCACGTCGTCGAGAACGAGGCGGTCGCCGTAGGCGAAGGAGAGGCCGCGGATCGAGAGAACGGTGCTCGCGGCCCTGGCCGTGTCCGGCGCGAAAACGGCGACTTTTGACGGCGCGCGCCCGAGATTGAAGACCTCGGTGATGCGCGAGAGGCTGGCGAAGCCCTTCTGCCACTCAGCGATGCAGTCGCCCATGTCGAACAGTGGCCCTTGCAGCATCAAGACATAGGAGAGCATGGCGACGAACTGCCCGATCGTGAGCTCGCCCGAGGCGATGCGCCGGCCGCCGAAGAAGATCAGGATCGCGTATGCGATCAGGGTCGGCGCGGCGCCGAGCGGAAAGATCTTCCAGCCGGTCTTCATCACCTCGAACCGGCGGTCGGCGTAGCCTCGTGCCTCGCGCGCGAGCTCCTCTTGCCACAGCGCGTCGCTCGCCGTCGCACGCGTCAGGCGGATCGTGCCCAAAGACTGAGAAATACGGTCGGAGAGGTGGCCTAGCTGCTCCTGCGCCACGACGTGCAGGTCGTGCTCTTTGCGCGCGAGTCGCAGGATGAAACGCGGCAGGACCGGAAAGATGGCGAGGCTCAGGAGCGTCAGACGCCAATCGATGGTGAGCATCGCGACGACCGAGAGCGAGGTGAAGAAGATCATGTCGAGCGTCAGCACGACGGTGAAGCCGAAGATCGTGCGGCTCGCGGACCAGTCGCCTGTGGCGCGGTTCATCAGGTCGCCCAACGGATAGTCCTGGAACGTGCGTAAGGGCAGGAAGCGCAGGGTGTCCCAGAACCGCACCTTGAGCTCTCGGCCCTCGACGTGCGTGCGGCGCGCCAGGAGTTGGCGCCAGCCGATCCTGCCGACGAGGCCGACGACGAGGACGATGCCGAACCAGGTGACCAGCTCATGGAGCCGACTGACGGCGCCGGGGCCGCCCGTCGCCGCGAGGTCCAGGCACCACTGGATGAACTTCGGGGTCAGCACCTCGGTGATGCTGGTCGAGATCAACGTGAGGGCGCCGGCCAAATAGACGCCCCAGTTGTTCCGGAGCGCCTGGCGGTAAAGAGTCCCTGCGGTCTGAGCTGAGCCCATAGGTGGGCATATTCCCCCGCCATTTCGCTAGGGTCAAGGTGGGGCGGGAAGCTGCCGACAAACTGGGGTGGAGGCACGCCTTGAAAGGTAACGTCCGAGAGCTGCAACAATTTCTGGGCGACAAGGTGGTGCTCGTCATCGAGCCCTCCTTGAATTATCGCACTTCGATCAAGCAGTTCCTGACGAACCTCAAAATCAAGAACATCAAGCTGGTCGGCTCGGTGGCGGACGCCCGGCGGATGATGCTCACCGCGAAAATTGGCCTGTTCATCGTCGAATGGTCGCTCGACGAGGTGAACGGCCTGATGTTTTGCCGCCAGGTGCGCAAGGAGTCGGCCTACCAGCAGACACCTTTTCTCATCCTATCGGTCGAGAATTTGAAGAAGGACGTGGTCCTCGCCTCCGAGGTGAAGATCGACGGTTACCTGCTTAAGCCGTTCTCGTACGAGGATTTTTGCGCGCAAATCTTCAACATGTTGCGCCAGCAGGTGGCGCCGAGCAAGGCGACGAGCCTCCTCGACCAGGGCGAGGAGCGGATCGCGCACGGCGACCTGGCGATGGCGGAGACCTACTTCGCCGCAGCGCTCGACGCCAAGCCGAACTCGGCGAGAGGCCTGGCCGGCATGGCGAAGATCGAAAGGCTGCGCGGCAACTTGTCGGCGTCGATCTCGCTTCTGCGCACGGCCTTGACGCACAATGCCGAATTCATCGAGGCGTACCGTGAGCTGCTCTCGATCGCCGAGGAGCGGGAGGACCGCGCCGGGATCTTGCAAGCGGCGCAGATCCTCCACGAGGCGAGCCCGGAAAATCCGCGCTACACGCTCGCCTTGGCGCGCACGTATCTCGAGATGGGGAACACGGATGCGTCGCTTTCGCTCTTCAAGAAGACGGTGACCTTGTCGCCGCGGATGGCGGAAGGGTACAAGGGGCTAGGCAACTGCTACTTGGTGAAGGAAGAGTACGAGCGGGCGATGAAGAGCTTCAAGCGCGCGCTCGATCTGGACGAGGGCGACGTCGGGACCTTGAACTCCCTGGGCTTGGCGCACGTACGGCTGGGGCAGTTCAAGGAAGGGATCGAGCGGTATCTCTTGGCGCTGAAGCTCGACGCGAGCGATGCGCGCGTCCTATTCAACCTCGGGCATGCGCACGAGAAGCGGGCCGAGGCGGGGGATTTCGAGCGGGCGAAGTGGTATTACGCGCAAGCTTTGATGCATCAGCCAGGGTTCGATAAGGCGCAGCGGGGCTTGGATCGGTTGGAGAAGGATGGCGCAGCTTGACCGGGGGGGGGCGACCTTGCGCGGGCACGGGCACTCGCCGCTGCGCGGCTAGGCACGTTTGGTGATTAGGTGCGCGAACGGAAGTACGCGTGGAATGCGGCCATGCATTCCGGGTTGGCAATGGCGGCGAGGCTCTTGATTTCCTCGCCGTGGATCGCTTGGGTGACGGCGATCTCGACCTTCTTGCCGCTGCGTGTATAGGGGACGTCTTCGACGGCGACGACCCGTTTCGGGACGTGGCGGGGGGTCAGGGCTTTGCGGATGCCGTCTTTGATGGTTTTTTCTACGGTGGCATCGAAGATGATGCCGGGCTTCAGCTTCACGAAGAGGATGATGCACTCGTCACCATGCGCGTCGCGCTCGGCGACGGCGATCGAGTCGGCGACGGCGGGCTCGCGCTCGATCTGGCGGTAAAGCTCGGCGGTGCCGATGCGGACGCCGCCGGGGTTGAGGGTGGCGTCGGAACGGCCGTAGACGACGATGCCTCCGGCGCCGGTGATCTCGATGAAGTCGCCGTGGCGCCAGGCCTCCGGCGCGTCGGGGCGCAGCTCGCGGAAATGGGCGAAATACGCGGCGTCGTATCTGGCGCCGTCGGGATCGCTCCAGAAGCAGACGGGCATCGACGGGAACGGACGCGTGCAGACGAGCTCGCCCTTTTGGCCCAGGACCTCGTGGCCTTCGTCGTCCCAGGCGAAGACGGCCATGCCCAGCCCGCGGGCCTGGATCTCGCCCGAGCGGACCGGGAGCGTCGGGACGCCGAGCATGAAGCACGAGACGATGTCGGTACCGCCGCTGATCGAGGCAAGATGCACGTCCGGGATCTCGTCGTAGATCCACGCGCAATGCTCGGGGAGGAGCGGCGAGCCGGTGGAGAAGACGGTGCTCGGCGCCTTGGCGCCGAGGAGGGACCTTGGGCTCACGGCCGCGCCCATGCAAGCGCCCATGAATTTCGGGCTGGTGCCGAAGTGCGTGACGCGCTCCGCGGCGACGGCGCGCCAGAGGACGCCGAGGTCGGGCGTCGCGACGGAGCCCTCGAAAAGGACGAGGGTCGCGCCGGTCGCGAGCGCCGAGACCATCCAGTTCCACATCATCCAGCCGCAGGTGGTGTAGTAGAGGAGGCGCGAGGACGGGCCGACGTCGCCGTGGAGGACGAGCTCCTTCGCGTGCTGCAGAAGCGTACCGCCGACGCCGTGAGTGATGCACTTCGGGACGCCCGTGGTGCCCGAGGAAAAAAGGATGAAGAGCGGCGCGTCGAACGGGAGCGGCGTGAACGCCGGTGCGGGATCCTCGGCGGCGGATGCGAGGAAGGAGGCGAACGCCGCGCCACCGTCGGCACGGAAGTGATCGACGCCGACGGTCTGCGTGACGCCCGGGAGCTCCGAAAGCGCCGAGCTCAGCGCCGCGCCACCGGCAAAGGCCTTGCCGCCATAGACGTAACGCTCTGTGTAGAAAACGATTTTCGGCTCGACCTGGCGCAGGCGGTCGACGACGGCGGCGACGCCGAAATCCGGGGAGCAGGAGGACCAGATCGCGCCGAGGGTGGCGGCGCCGAGCATCGCGATCAGAGCTTCGGGGACGTTGGCGACGACGCCGGCGACGCGGTCACCCGGGCCGACGCCGGCACGACGGAGCGCAGCGGCGCAGCGAGCGACGCGGGCACGCAGCTCGGCAGCGGAGAGCTCGCGGCGCGCGGCGCCTTCGGCGAGCGCGATGACGGCAGGGGCGTCGGCTGGCAAACGCGCGAGGAGGTTTTCGGCGTAGTTCAAGCGCGCGCCCTCGAACCAGACGGCGCCGCGCATCTTGCCCGCGGGCGGCGGCGAGTAGGGCTTTTGAGAGCGCGTCTGCCAGACGACGTGCGTCTCGTGGGCGACGAGGGACCAGAAGGCGCCGGGGGCTTCGAGAGACCAGCGGTAGAGGGAGTCGTAGTCCGGAAGCGACCGGCCCGCGAGGCGCTCGGCGGCGCGCGAGAAGGAGGTGATGCGCGCGGACTCGATGCGGGCGGGGGACGGGGTCCAGAGTTTTTCGCCGTAGGCCGTCGTAGTGGTGGTCATCGGGCGAAATGTAGTACCGGAAGGGGTGCTTAGGAAGTTGTTTTACCGCAAAGAACGCCGAGGATGCAGAGGGGTTTCTAAAGAAGCCCTCTGCGTCCTCGGCGTTCTCTGCGGGTAAAACGACTTCCGCCCTACTTCGGCACGTTCTTGTCCAACCGCCGCGCGATCTCGCGCAGCCGCGCCATGCCCTGCTTCTCGTTCTCCGTCGGCGCCGGCGCCTCGCCGGGGGCGGCGGGCGAGGGCTTTGCGGCCCGCTTCGCCAGCGGCTCGGCCGCCTTCGCTGCCGGGTCCGACGCCTTGACGACTTTCCCCGTCCGCCGCTCCGTATTGCCGTACGTCGACGCGGCGTAGCTTCGGGGCATGCTCGGACCGTTCGAGGGCGCGTCGCGGGACTCGGGGTCGCGAACGACTTGCTCGTGCGCGGCGTTCGCGCCGGCGAGGAGGCTTTCGGCTTCGAGAAAGCTGGTGGGCTTGGTCTGAGCGGCGTCCTGCGCGCCGATCTCGGATAAGCGGCGCTCGAGGGCGGCCTTGGAGACACCGAAGAAGGCGGCGGCGCGTGCGACGTCGCCGTGCATGCTCTCGAAAGCCTTCCGCAGCATGCCGCGCGGCATCAGGAGGGCCGCGGCGAAGGCATCGGCCCGCCGCTCGCGGCGCTCCTCCGGGTTCGACTTGGCGCCGACCGCGTCAGTGAGCGCGTAGCGACGGAGGGGACAGGTCGTCTCGCGGTAGCCGCCGCTCGCGTAGTCGCCGGCAGCAATCAGTGGGAGAACGTCCAGGAGATAGTGGCCTAGGAGGTGCGCGAGGAGGAAGCGCTCCCGAATAGGATCTAGGTCGGGCGCAATCAGCGCGGCGATGCGAAAGGCGCCGGCGTGATCTTTCGCGACCAGGGCGGCGAGCTCGTCGCCGTCTTTGCGCGCGGCGCCGGGAAGCTGGCCGATGGCCAAGCCGGCCTTCGCGAGGAGCCCGTGCATGCTGGGCTTCGGCGTCGGCGCGCCACGCTCGAAATAGCGGCGCGCGGCGACGGCTAGGCGCTCGACGTCGCCGGACTTGGCGAGCGCGAGAGTCTCCGGGAAAATGGCGATCATCGGAGCCCTCCTTGGTTCGGTCTCAGGTAGGCGAAGCGGCACCTTCTATTATACGACACCAGCGATGCGACCTCGAATCCTCACCCTGTCGAAGCCCTACGTGGCCAGCGCCTACCGTCACAAGCTGCAGGCCATCGCCGCGCTTGGTGAATTTGAGGTAGGTCTCATTTGCCCACCTGCCTGGGGCTCGCAGGCGCACGAGGCCGACCCGCCTGGGACGCCGCCCCTCTGGACGAAAGTCCTGCCGATCGTCCTCAACGGGCGGAATCATTTCCACCTCTACCGCGGCCTCGAGGGGGCGATCGGGAGCTTCCGCCCCGATCTGCTCAACATCGAGGAGGAGCACTACTCCCTCGTCACGTTTCAGGCGCTGCGCATCGCCCGACGACTCGGCATCCCGAGCGCGTTCTACACCTGGCAAAACATCGCGAAGACGTATCCGCCGCCGTTCTCTTGGACCGAGGCCTACGTCCTCGCCCGCGCCGAGGCCGGCATCTGCGGCAATCACGAGGCGGCCGAGATCCTGCGCGCCAAGGGGTACGGCGGCCTGATCGCCGAGATCCCGCAGATGGGCGTCGAGCTCGAGCACTTCGCGCCGAAGGCGAGCGGCACGGCGGCGCGGCGCGCGGCGAAGCAAGAGCTCGGGCTCGATCCGGAGCGTTTCATCATCCTCTTCGCGGGCCGCTTGGTCGCCGAAAAGGGGGTCTCCGACCTCCTGCGAGCCTTGCAAGAGACGCCGGCTTTGGCCGCAGCCCAGCTCCTCGTTCTCGGCGACGGACCGGAGCGTCGGGCGCTCCTCGAGACCGCGCGTCCGCTCGGTCCGCGCTGCCGCTTCGTGGCGCACGTGCCGTCACGCGACGTCGCCCGTTACCTGCGCGCCGTCGACGTGCTCTGCTTGCCGTCCCGAACCCGCGAGAATTGGAAAGAGCAGTTCGGCCGCATCCTCGTCGAGGCGATGGCGGCCGAGGCGATCCCGGTCGGCTCGAGCTCGGGCGAGATTCCGCACGTGATCGGCGCGGCGGGACTCACCTTTCCCGAGGGCGATTCTGGGGCGCTGGGAGGCGTGCTGACGCGCGTGATGCAGGACGGCGAGCTCGCCGCCAACTTGCGCGCCGAAGGCGCCAGACGCGTCCGCGCGCTCTACACGAACGAGCGCCTGGCCGAGAGCTTCGCCGCGGTGTTCCGGCGCCTGTTAAATGGCGCACGCAAGCCCTCATAGTGTCTAGCGAATCCAGCATTTCTCAGGATTATTCGTTAGACGCCGAACATGGATCAAGAGAGCAACTTGCAGACAGAGTGCGCGCGAAGGCCCCTTAGGAGGTCGGTTCATGGGTTTGGCTTTGTTCAAAGAGAAGCGGTTGTCGATTCGTCGCAAGCTGACGGGGCTCATGCCCGGTCGCCTGATTTTCGAGGCGACCAAGATCGACGTCGACGGCAAGCCCGTGGACGTGTCCGCGAACGGCATGGGCATCGTGATCTCGAAGGAGATCGAGCCCGGCACCGCGATGACGCTCGTCCTGAAAGGTGGTCACGAGGTGCCGCTCACCGTCGCTTGGGGTCAGCCCGACTTCGGCAAGCAGGACATGTTCCGGTACGGTCTCGTGACCGTGAACCCGTCCGACAAGCTCGAAGACATCTTCGTGGAAGCCGGCTGCCTCCGCTGAGTCCGGTTGCGGAACGCGGGACCTTGACCCAATAATGGGGGAGTCCACACTCCCCTATTGTCATCAGGCGTCCCGCGATGAATTTTTGCCGCCGCTCCATCCTGCCGCCGACGCTCGCCCTCGCGTTGATCGTCGCCAGCGGCAGTGCCACCGCCGACCGTCTCCAGTGGGAGCCTAAGGCGGGAGCCGAGAGCTACGACGGGATGCTCGCGCGCGACGGCAAGCTGTATCACGTGCGCACGGAGTCCAATTGGATCCTGTGCCCCGGGGTCTGCGCGGTCGAGCTCGACGCGGTCGGCGCCGGCGGGCGCGCGCTAGGCCGCGTCTCCGCGGGCGAGTCGAGCGTCATGCACGAGGCGCGCGCGAACTCTGCCTCGAAGCTCCCGCCGACGCCGGGCCCGGCGCGTGAGCCAGCGCCCGAACCGGCTCCGGAACCGGATTCGGAGCCGCTTCCGGAGCCCGCGCCGGAACCCGCGCCGGAGCCGGAGCCGGCGCCCCAGCCGGCCGCGGAGCCCGCGCCGGAGTCGGAGTCGGAGCCCGTCGCGGAACCGCCGCCGGAGCCGAAGTCGACCCCGGTCGCTGACGGCGAAGCCCTACGCCCGTCGGTCGTCTCTTTGACTCTTGGCCTGGGTAAAGAATATCTCGACGCCGAGGGGGGCATCAGCGCTTACGCCGGCGAGACCGGCATCGGCGGCACGATCCTCTCTGCGACGCACCTCTCGGTGGACTCCCCCCTCGGCTACGACTTCGCGATCGACGCGCACAACTTCGGCACCGAGACGACCGAGAAGGACGAGGGCACCGGGGTCGAGACGAAGCGCGACTCTAAGTTCCTGAGACTCGCGGTCCGGGCGGGCGTCTTTTACGATTTTCTCGCGCCCAAAGACGGCGTCGTCGGCATCGGGCTTGCGCTCCGCTACCTCAAGGTTCCGGCGCTCGAGATCACCAACAACACGACTGGCGCGGGCGACCTGAAGGCTCAGAACGCGGTCGGTCCGAGCCTCATCGTCGCGCTCGGCACCTCCCCGTTTGACGCGCATCAGCTGGTGGCTCTTCTGGAATACATGCCGGTGTCCTTCGGCAAGTCCAACAAGACGAAAACGACCGGCGCCGAGATCGCATGGCGGTACTCCTTCGTGCCGGCGCTCGCGACCGAGTTGGCGATCGCGGCGCGCTCCGACACCTTGACGATGGTCGTCGACTGTCCGGCGGTGACCCATTGCCGCAACGAGAGCGGGTCGACCGCCCGATTCGCGCAAGCGCGTCTCGGACTCGCATACCGCTACTGAATCCGGCGGCGCGCTGATGGCGCAAACCGCTGGGGCACTAGTGTTTCACGGATTTTGAATCGCTGGATTTTCGGACGATTCAGCGGCTCCGCGAGGCCGCGCACCCCCCTGCGCGCCGCTTTGCGAGTCGGCGCGCCGTTAATTTTTTTTCGGCGACCGACCGATGCGTACGCATGCATTCGAGTCGCCGTGCGGCGGCGCGCGCCGAACGCGCGCAACATTACTGCCCCAAGGGTTTGCGCAATTCCGCGCGCGACGCGCGCGCACATTGCGAAGGCGACGCGCGGAGCGCGCGGCCGGAAAAATTTGAATTCGAAATCCAGATTCGGTAAAAAAATATTAAGGTCGTCGCGCAACGTGTGTTATCATCAACAACGAGACGCGCGTGATGCGCGACGCCAGAGCGGCGATGAACCGACGCCGAGTCAACCGCGAAAGCGCGGACGGTTCCTGCGGCCAGAGGTGAGTGCCCTAATCGTTGGGGTCCACTTTAAAACGTGTATGGAGGAGATGAGCCTTGGTTAAACGTAAAAAGAAAGCGGCGAAAAAAGCGGGCGGCAAGCGCAAGAAGAAGACGGCTGCGGCCGGCGGCGCGAAGAAAAAGTCCAAGCGCAAGAAGAAGACGGCTGCGGCCGCCGACGGCGCGATGGGCACCGCGAAAAAAGCTCGCAAGAAAAAAGCGGGCGGCAAAAAGCGCACCAAGAAGAAGTAATTTTTTACTGATTCTTGGCTAGAAACTGATTCGTTTCAGCCGGCTGCCAGAGAGCTCGTGGCAGCCGGTTTTTTTTCGGATCAGTTGGAGGCCGCATCCCTGCAAGGGGATGCGGCCTTCGCTTTTGCGACCACGACAACTCAGTCCAGCTTCGCCAGGCAAAGGTAGGTGGTTGAAATTAAAGATGATTCAAAGGTGTCGAAGCACCGCAAGAGGAAGCGGCGTCGACCTTCGCAGGCGGAGCCTAGCCGAGCGCGACGACGACCACGATCACGACAACGCCCACCGCCACGAGCGCGGGCGCGAGGCGCGAGCGCGATCCGTGGCCGTTTTCGGGACGACGTTTCACGGCACTAGCCTTGTCGGCGCGTGTAAGCCTGGATGAAGTACTGCAAGACCATCCGGTGGGTGTTGAAGTACGGGCCGTTCAGGAAGATGGCGTTGCGCATGACGGCGGCGAACTCGTCCGGGCGGTCGTAGTACATCGGTAGGATCTTCGTCTCGAGCTTGGCGTAGAGCGAGTCGGCGGCGGCCTTGCGCGTCTCGGGCGTCTCGGTCTTGCCGACGCCGCCGAAGCCGTCGGCGGGATCGTCGATCTCCCAGCCGGTAACCCCCTCGACCTGGCCCTCGACCCACCAGCCGTCGAGCGTCGACAGGCTCGGCACACCGTTGATCGCCGCCTTCATGCCGCTGGTGCCCGATGCTTCGAGAGGCTTCAGGGGATTGTTGAGCCAAAGGTCCACGCCCGACGTGATCAAGCGCCCCAGATCCATGTCGTAGTTCTCGAGGTAGACGATCTTCACGTGCGCGCGGTCGCCCTTCAGCGCCTCGGCGCCGGCGTGGACGCGCTCGATCAGATCCTTGCCGCCCTGGTCCTTCGGGTGCGCCTTGCCGGCGAAGACGATCTGGAGCGGCCGGTGCTCGGCGAGCTTTTTCAGGCGCGCGGCGTCCTCGAACAGGAGGTCGGCGCGCTTGTACGGGGTGGCGCGACGGGCGAAGCCGATGGTGAAGACGCCCTTGTCCAGCACGTGGCCGGTGCGCGCCTTCACGACGTTAAACAAAGCCTGTTTAGCCTCCGCGCGGGCGACCCGGAGCTCGCCCAGCGGCAGTTCCACGGCGTAGCGCAGGTAGTCGTTGTCCTCGCGCCAGCCCCCCATGTGCTTGTCGAAGAGCGCGCGCATCGCGTCAGCGGTCCAGCTGACCGCGTGCACGCCATTGGTGATCGCCTCGACCTTGACGCCCGGGAACATGCGACGCGAGATCTCCGCGTGGCGCTTGGCGACGCCGTTGACGTAGCGGGAGAGATTGATCGCGAGGTGGCTCATGTTGAGCCGGCCCTCGTGAAAGCCGCCGAGCTCTTTTAGGGTGTGCGTGCGCTTGACGCCCAAGACCTTCTCGACGAGGTCCGCTGGGAAGGTATCGTGGCCGGCGGCGACCGGGGTATGCGTCGTGAAAACGGCATGGTCCTTGGCGTAGGCCGGGCTCTTCTTCTCCGCCAGAGCCAGGGTCAGGAGGGCGGCGTGCCCCTCGTTCATATGGTAGGTGTCGAGGCCGCCTTCGCCGAGCGCCGCGAGCATCGCGACGCCGCCCATTCCAAGAAGGACCTCCTGGCAAAGTCGATAGCGCTCGTCACCGCCGTAGAGGTGGTCGGTCAGGGATTGGTCGTAGTGAGAATTTTCCGCCGCCTGCGCATCGAGGAAGTAGACCGGGACCTCGTGGCCCTTCTCACCGCGGATCCGGTAGCGGTAGGCGCGGAGCTTCACCGCACGGCCCTCGACCTCGACCGTCGCCGTCGTGCCGAGCGGCTCGAGCTCGGCGTCGGGATTCCAGGCGACCGGGCTCTCCGTCTGCCGGCCTTGGCTGTCCAAGTGCTGGCGGAAGAACCCCTTCCGGTAAAGGAGCGAGACGGCGCAAACCGGCAGGCCCAGGTCGGCCGCGGCGCGCAGGGTGTCGCCCGCCAAGACGCCCAAGCCGCCCGAGTAGGTCGGGAGGCGGGTCTCGAGCGCGATTTCCATGGAGAAATAGGCGATGCGACGCGGCGCGGCATTGGTCGAGGTAGGGTCCATGCGGGAAAACGTGCCTTTCGAGAACTATTTGGTCATGCGAACGACTTCGTTCGCGAGCTTGCGGATGCCTTGATGGATGTCTTTCACCGATGCGCCGAGCATGTAAGCCGGGGTGCTGACGAAGAGGTTCTTCCGGTCGACGACGATCGCGTCGACGGCGCAGGCGACGTGCTGCACGCCGAGCTCCACGAGCGCGGCGGCGGTCTCTGGGTCATTGCCGATGGTGAGCTCCGGATTCTGGCGGCCGAAGAGCTTGGCTAAGACGACCGGAGCGATGCAGATGGCGCCGATGGGTTTTTTAGCCTCGTGCATGCCGAGGAGGAAGCGCTCGAGGTCGGCGTCGACCCGCATCGCGGCGCCTTTCGCGGCGAAGTCGCAGAGGTTCTTCGCCGCGCCGAAACCGCCCGGCAGGACGACGGCGTCGAAGTCTGCTGGGGTCACGGTCGTCAGATCCTTGACGTTGCCGCGAGCGATGCGCGCCGCTTCCTCGATCATCGAGCGCGGCGCGGCGTACGGCTCCATCGTGAGGTGGTTCACGGCATCCGCTTGCGGCTTCGCGAGCGAGAGGCATTGAACGGTGGCGCCCGCCTCCTCCAGCGCAAGCATGGCGAGCACCGACTCGTGAATCTCGGAGCCATCCTTGAAACCCGAGCCGCACAGGACGACGGCGACGTGCGCCATGACGGACCTCCTTCGGATGCCGCTACTTGATCGGCACTTGTTGCAAGCTCCCACCTACACGGCGATAATTAGCCGAAATTGGCGGACTGAACGAGCCCTTTTCGAACCAACGGATATGACGGCATGAAAACCGAGGACGAATGGGCGGCGCGACGCGGCAGGCTCTGTCTGAAAGCCGGCGTGACCAATCTGAACGCCGGAACCTGCTCGCCGACGAGCCGGATGGCGCTCGACGCCTTGGTCGGCTGGCAGACGGTCAAGGCCGAGGATCCGGTGCAGTTCGTGTTCCGCACGGCGCCCCTCTTGGTCGAAGCGGCGCGGCGGGAGCTGGCGGCGCACCTCGGGGTCGACCGACGGTCCCTCTTGCTGTTCAACAACTCGACCTACGCGATGAACACGGTGGCGCGGTCGATTGCGTGGCGGCCGGGCGACGAGGTGGTGACGAGCGACCAGGAGTACCACCACTACGTCGTGATGTGGCGTCGGCTCGCGGCAGAGACCGGACTCGTTGTGCGGACGGTGGCCCTGCCGACGCGCGAGACGGCGCCGGGCTACACGCCGGCGATGCTCGTCGAGGCGTTTCGCGCGCAGACGGGGCCGAAGACGCGCGCGGTCTTCTTCAGCCACGTGACGAGCGCGACAGGCTTGCGGTTTCCGGCGTTGGAGCTGTGCAAGCTGGCGCGCGACGTCGGGGCGCTCTCGATCGTCGACGGCGCGCATGCGCCCGGGTTGGTGCCGCTGCCCTTGGGCGCGATGGCGCCCGATTTCTATTTCGCCAACGTGCACAAATGGATGATGGGAGCGACGGGCTCGGCGTTCCTCTTCGTGCGGCCGGAGCTGCGCTCGGTGACGGTGCCGCTCGTGACGACGGCCACGTTCGAGCTGATGCGGGATCCTGCCATGCTCGACGAGGAGAGCGAGAGCGGCACGACGCGCTGGTGCCACGCGCACGAGTATCAGGGGACGCGGGATCTCGTGCCTTTGTGCGTCTTGCCGGAGGTGCTGCGCTTCTTGCGCGAGGTGACGCCGGCCGAAGTCGAAGAGCGGACGCGCACTTTAGCGCATTACTGCCGCAATCGGCTGGGCTCGAAGATGACGGTCGTGAGCCACGAGCATCCGGAGCTTTCGACTTGCATGGTCGCGTTCAAGGTGCCGGGCGCCGTGAGAATCGATGCGGATAAGGCTTGGAATCACTTCCGGGCGGTGGAGCAGTTCGAGGTGGCGATGCCTAAGTTGGGGGATGGAACGCAGCTCTTGCGCGTGTCGAATGCATGGTTCAATACGCGAGGGGACGTCGACGCGTTGGCGGCGACTTTGGAGCGGGTCGAATGGGGACGGTTCGCTTAGCGCGTAAACCGGATCCGCGCGTACGCATCGTGCGCATGGATCGACTCGCGATTGATCGCCTCGACCTCGAAACGCGTGATGTCGGGAAGGTCGTGCAGGCGGCTTGCGATGTTGCGCACCAGATCCTCTACGAAGACCGGGTGGTCGTACGCGTGCTCCGTGACGTGCTTCTCGTCCTCGCGCTTCAGCAGCGGGTAGACGGGAGAGCTCGCGCACTGCTCGATCAGCTCGAGGACGCGGTTCGGAGACATCGAGACGGCGTCGGGGGCGAAGGCGAGCTCGACGGTGATGTCGGAGCGCTGGTTATGGGCGCCGCGGTCGGAGATCGCCTTCGAGCAGGGGCAGAGGGATTTCGCCGAGACGGTGACGCGCATGGCCTTTTCGGCGTGGTCGCCGGTCTTCGACTTGAGCTCGAGCTCGGAGACGAGGTGCGAGGCGAGGCCGGAGACGGGGGCCTTCACCGTGCGGAACCAGGCGAACTTCGCCGAGATGTCGCAAGAATGGAGGGGCGCCGCATCGAGACGTGCGGCGACGTGGAGCGCGAATCGAAAATGTTCGTCGAGGTCGAAAGGCCTGGTGTGCGCGGCTTCCAGCTCGGCGATGAAGCGCGACATGTGGGTGCCGCGGCGCTCGGCCGGGAGGGCCACGCCCATCCGCCAGGTGGCGCTGGTCGACTGCACCTCGCCGCTGACCCGATCCTTGATCACGATCGGGTAGACGAGGTTCAGGATCCCCACGGACTCGATCGCAAATGGGGTTTTGGCTTCACCGGACTGGATGTCGATCATCGGGCGGGGATCTCCTAGCGCGGCTTTACGTATATAGGAATGGCGGCTTCCGTGCCAAGCCGCGTGGGCCTATACTGCCTATGCAACAGAAATAATTCGTGATTTCAGGCAATAGGACGAGTTGCTCATGTTGAAGTTTGCGGCCCTCGTAGCCACCGTTTTCGCCCTCTCCCCTCCCCCCGCCGCTTGGGCGAAGGTCGCCAAGGGGCCTTGGATCGCCGTCGAGGAAGATTGGGCCGCACCGATCGAGGTGACGAAGTCCGAAGGGGTCGAGACCGAGACGGAGGTGAAAAGACGGCGCTACGAGATGGCGCTCCTCGTGCCGATCCCGGCGCGGGTGCTCGGGGGCATGTTCCTGCTCAAGGGCGACTTCTACAAAGAGCAGCGCGAGTACGACCCCAAAGCGCTGGGACCGTCGGAGAACGACGCGCGCAATCCCAACGTCGCGGGCGCCGGCGTGGTGTTTTTACCGCACGCGCAGGAAGGAGCGCCGCGGTTTCTGGTCGTCGTCGAGCGCTACGGCAACATGTCGTTCAAGGACGACGCGAAGCCGATGAGCGAGTACATCGTCGGTGCCGATTTCTCCGATGACGCGCTGCCGTTCAAGCTGAAGATCGGCGACACGGACGATACCGAGTCGCGGGCCTTGGTGCGGCTCAGGCATTTTCCCGGCTTCAACAAGTGGCTCTTCCTCGTTGGGCACCGCATCGATCGGAAGAACGGCTTCTCGCTCGACGTCGCGATCCCGAGTCACTTCCTCGCGGGCTGGGAGACGCCGGACGGCGCCTGGAAATTCTACGGCGGCGGGCGCGCGACCTCGCGCGAGTACCCCGTGTACGGCGTCGCGGGCGCCGGTTGGGTCGAGGGCAGCGCCCTGTACGGGCTCGCCGGCGTTCGCCGCAAGCTCGTGGGCCCGGCATTCGCGGCGCTCGAGGGCGGGGTCACGCGCGAGGACCTCGTGCTCCACGACGAGAAGGGCAAGGAGATCGTCATTCAGAACACGAAATTCAAGCCGTTCGTGCGCTTGGCGATCGAGACTTGGGTGACGACTCCGGGACCGGGCGGGCCGACGGAGAAGTAGCGGCTCGGCTTTCAGGCGACGGCTTTGGGGTCCATCGCCTTCTGGATGGCTTCCCCGATGAAGTTCAGCATCATGATCATCGCGGTGATGACGACGAAGACCGAGATGATGATCCACCAGCTCTGCAGGTTGGACTTGCCTTGGCTCAAGAGCTCGCCCAGGGACGGGGTCGGCGGCGGGACGCCCATCGACAGGAAGTCGAGCGCCGTGAGCCCCATGATTCCCGCAGAGACGCGGAACGGGAAAAAAGTGATCACGGGCGTTAGCGCGTTCGGCAGGATGTGCTTGAACATGACGCGCACGCGCGAGCCGCCGAGGGCGACCGCGGATTGGACGTATTCGTAGTTGCGGGCGCGGAGAAACTCGGCGCGCACGTACGCGGCGAGGCCCATCCAGCCGAAGAGCGAGAGCAAGAGGAAGATGACGGCGACCGAAGGCTCGAAGATCGAGCTCAGGATAATCAGGAGGTAGAGCTCGTTCTGCGAGCCCCAGACCTCCGACAGGCGCTGCCCGATGAGGTCGAGAAAGCCGCCGACGTAGCCTTGGATCGCGCCGATGATGATACCGACGATGGAGCCGAAGATGGCGAGCGTCATGCCGAAGACGATCGACAGGCGGAAGCCGTAGACGAGGCGCGACATCACATCGCGCGAGCGGTCGTCGGTGCCGAGAAGGTGCTCGCGGTCGGGCGGCGAGGGCGCCGGCGCCAAGAGGCTGGTGTCGACGTACGCATAGTCGAAGCGGACGGGCGGGTAGATCGCCCAATTGCCGGGCTTCGCGATCTCGCCCTTGAAGAAGGGGTCGGCGTAGTCGGTTTCGGTCTCGAAGACGCCGCCGAAGAGGGTCTCCGGGTAGTCCTTCAGGATCGGCACGTAGAGCTCGCCGTTGTAATTGATCAGCAACGGGCGCTGATTGCACAGAACATTCGCGAACAAAGAGAGCCCGATCATGATCGTGAGCAGGATCAAGCTGACGTAGCCGCGCTTTTGGCTGCGGAAGATCGCCCAGCGCCGGCGTGCGAGGTCGCCTTTCATCATTCCACCATCGCGCCGAAGTCGATGCGCGGGTCGACGAGAACATACATGATGTCGCTCATCAAGTTCCCGATCACGAAGAGCAGCGAGAAGAAGAACTGCGTCGCCATCACCACGGGGTAGTCGCGCTGCATCACGGACTGAAAGGAGAGGAGGCCCAGGCCGTCGAGCGAGAAGAGCGTCTCGATCAGGAGGCTGCCGCCGAAGAACATGGTCAGGAAACTACCAGCGAAGCCGGTGACGAGGGGGATCATCGAGTTGCGAAAGATGTGCTTCCACAGGACCCAGCGCGCCGTGACGCCTTTCGCGCGCGCCGTCAGCACGTAGAGCTGCTGCATGTTGTCGATGACGGTGTTCTTCACCAGCGCGGTCATCACGGCGAAGCCGCCGATGTTGAGGCAGATCAGCGGCAGGACCAAGTGGTGAGCGTAATCCTTGATTTTTCCCCAGGTATCCAGCGTGGCGAAGTTGTCTGACGTGAGCCCACGAATCGGGAACACGTCCCAAAAGCTGCCCCCGCCGAAGAGGAGGATCAGGAGCACGCCGAGGACGAAGCCCGGAATGCTGTAGCCGACCAGGACGACGGTGCTGGTGAGCAGGTCGAACGGCGAGCCGTCGCGCACGGCCTTCGCGATCCCCAAGGGGATGCATAACAGATAGGTCAGGAAGAAGGAGGCGACTCCCAAGGAGACCGAGACCGGCAACTTCTCCTTCACGAGCTCGATGACTTCCTTGTGGTGGAAGTAGGATTCGCCGAACTGGAAGGTGAAGAGCTTGGTCACCCACATGACGAGCCGGACGTGGACGGGCTTATCGAAGTCGTAGAGCTTCTGGATTTGGGCGATCTGATCGGCGTCGAGCCCCTTGCGCAGGCGGTTGCCGCCGTCGGTCATCGCGACCTCGCCGCCGCCGCCGCTGCGCCCGCCGTGGCGGAGCTTGTTGAGCGTCTGCTCGACGGGCCCGCCCGGCACGAACTGAATGATTGCGAAGTTGATCAGCACCACGCCGAGCAAAGTCGGCAGGAAGAGCAGGATCCGCTTCAGAATGTAGGTTTGCATGCGTGCCTTAGAGGAACTGTGAGGCCCTCTACAGGAGCGGTGCCCCTTTGGCCTTCGCGTCTTCGAGCTTTTTGGCCTTGGCGGCGTCCAACCACATGAACTCGACGAGCTGGCGCTGCCCGTAGAATTTGGGCTCCTTCGGTTTCGCGAACTTGTCCCAGAACGCGGCGCGGTGCGCGGTAGCGTGCCAGTTGTGGACCTGAGGATGCGAGTGGTAGAGCGCGCGATCGAGACAACGCGTCGTCAGCTCCAGCTCTTCGCGCGTCTTCGCGTAGATGACGCGATCCACCAGGGCGTCGATCGCCTTACTCTTGATTCCGGCGTTGTTGCGCGAGTGCTCCTGATCGGCGGCCGCGGTGGTCCAGTAGTCGCGTTGCTCGTTGCCGGGCGACTGCGACTGGCCGATCGTCTGCACGATCATGTCGAATTCGTGCGCCTCGACCCGCTTGGTGTAGACGCTCTGCTCCTTCTGCTCGATCGTGGCGATGGCGCCGATCTTCTTCAAGTTCTGGGTGTAGGGCTCGATGATGCGGAGAAAGCCCGGTCCGTCGATCAAGAACTTCCACTCGAGCTTGCCGGCGGGGCCAGTGGCGACGCCGTCCTTGATCTGATAGCCGGCCTCTTTCAAGAGGCGCATCGCCTCGCGGAGGCGGCCGTTGGAGTCCAAGCCCTTGCCTAGGAAGCCCATCTCTTTGGTGAAGACGTCGGCGGGCAGGTCCGCTTTCAAGGGCTCGAGGATCTTCAGCTCCTCCGGGGTCGGCATGCCGGTCGCCTTCAAGGGCGAGTTCTCGAAGAAGCTGCGGCTCTCCTTGTATTGGCCGTAGAAGAGGTTCTTGTTCGACCATTCGAAGTCGAAGGCCAGGGCGAGGGCCTGGCGGACGCGGACGTCCTGGAACAATGGCTTGCGAAGGTTGAAGACGAAGCCTTGCGAGCCCTGGTTGTTGGAGTGGGGCCACAGCTCCTTCTTGATGTACTTCAGCGTGTCGAACTTCTCGCCGACGAGGTCGAGGGCCCAGACCTTCGAGCTGTTCACCGCGTACATGTCGAAGTCGCCCTTCTTGAAGGCCTCCGTCAGCGCGGTGGCGTCTTTATAGTACTTGAGCGTGATCTCGTCGAAGTTGTAGCGGCCCTTGAAGAGGCCCAAGTCCTTGCCCCAGAAGTCGGGGTTGCGCTTGAAGGTGACGTACGAGTCCCGCTTGAACTCCTTCACCGTGTAGGGACCGGAGCCTAGCGTTTTGTCGGTGAAGTCCTTGCCGAAATCGCCCTTGGCGCCGTAGAAGTGCTTCGGCAGGACCGGCATCTGCGTCGTGATCAGCGGCAGCTCGGGGTTCTCCTTCGCGAAGACGAACTTCACCGTCTGCTTGTCCTCGGCCTTCACCTCTTTGATGTCTTGCCAATAGAACTTGTAGAAGGGCGGCACCGACTCGGAGCGGAAGACGCCGAAGCTGAACGCGACGTCGTCGGCGGTGATCGGCTGGCCGTCGGAGAACTTGGCCTCCTTCCTGATCTTGACCACCATCGAGAGCTTGTCGGCGGCGAGCTCGAAGGACTCGGCGATGGCGGGATACTGGGAGAAGGGCTCCTCGGGGGAGCTCTCGCCCAGCTCCTGGAAGACGAGGGGCTGCACCTCGCCGGCAGGATCGCCCTTGGCGGAGTACGGGTTCAACGTGTCGAAGGAGCCCTCGACGCCGAGGATTAAGGTGCCGCCCTTCGGCGCGTCCGCGTTGGCGAACTCGAAGGACTTGAAACCCGGCTGGTATTTCGGCGCGCCGTGCATGGCCATGCCGGGGCCATCGGCCCGCGCGGCGACGCTCATCGAAAGGGAGGACGCGGCGGCGAGCGCCAGGGCCCTGGCGAGCGAAAGCTTCATGACGGGAAGTCTCCGTTCTGTGTAGGATCTTTCGGAGAAACAGTAGCCGGGCGCCTTTGCCTTTGTAAAGCGATTACGCGAGCGGGGGAACGGACATCGGAAGTCAGGCCGTACGTCTTTCCGGCCTCGGGCTGGGCGCCGCGTGGCAGCGGCTGCGCCACGATCTCGGGCGCGAGCTCACCGTGCTCGTCGCGAGCGGCGTGCTGTTCGCGACGTTCTTCTACGTCTTCAACGATTTTCTCAACGTTCAGGTCGCCGCCCTGTCGAAAGCGATGCGCGATCACTTCGCGAGCTATGCATCGTATGCGGTGTGGCTTCTCGCCGTAGCGCTTGCGGCGCGAGGGATCCGCCGCGAGCGCGTCGAGGAGCGCACGGTGTCGGCCATGGCCCGGGCGCTCGGTGAGGCCGAGAGCACCGTGAGGGCGTACCTGGCCTTGCAGGCCGTCTTCATGTTGACCGTGTGGCACGGGCTCGCCTGGCTCCTCGTCGTGCGCCTCCTCATGCAACCGTCCGCCAAGATGGCCTTCGTCCTCGAGGCGGCGATGATCGGGGCGAGCCTCGCCTTGTCTCGGATGCCCGCCCGGCCGGCGCGGCAAAGGAAGAGCGCGAGTCTGAGCCTCGACCTCGCGATGCGGCTCTTGGGCGACGTCGCCGGCTGGCGCTTCGCCCAGCTCGTCTTCGGCAATCGGGCGGCGCGCTTGGCGCTCGTCCTCGGACTCGTATTCCTAGCGCTCGCGGCCTTGGCCGCGCACGCGGCGGCGCCGCTTTTCGTCGCCGCGGCAGCGGCGCTCGCCGGCGGCATCGTTGCGTCGACGAGCCTCGCGTTTCAGATGGCGGAGGATCTCCAAGTCGCGTGGACCGAGCGTAGCCTCGGCGTCACCCACGATCAATTCCTCGGCGCGTATCAGCTCGTCGGCTTCGTGCTCGGCTCCGCCGCCTTGCTCTTGGGATTCGTCGCGACCTTCACGGCATTGACGCCGCTCGATGCGCTCAAGGTCGGGGTCCTCGCGGCCCTCCCCTTGGGCATCGCACCTCTCATCCTCTTGACCATCGACGGGCGCAAGCCGGCGGTGAACGTCTTGATCACGTTGATCGTCGCGACCTTCGTCGGGACGGCGGTGCTCGCGCACTGGTTGAGCTTGGCGCTGTTGCCGCTTCTCAGGCACTATGCCTTGAAGACTTCGGCGGGAAGGTTTTACCGCGCATGACGGCGCTCGCGACCACGGGACTCGAGAAGAGCTACGGCGACGCGTTCAAGCTCGGGCCCCTCGACCTGACGTTCGAGGCGGGCGAGACCATCGCGCTCCTCGGGAAAAACGGGGCCGGGAAGACGACGCTCTTCCAACTGGTCACCGGCAACCTCGACCCGACGGCCGGCAAGGTCCAGATCGCCGGCCGGCGCCTGACGCC
>JANOTL010000209.1:0-18708 GCA_031416315.1 Pseudomonadota bacterium | reverse complement strand
GTGACCTGCTCGCCGCGCTCGCCGGCGGCTCCGTCGCCGGCGCCGACGCCCTCCTCGGCGTTCTCTTGTCGAAGATCCCCACGGGCGACTCCGACATCCAGGAGATCGAGCAGTTCCTCGGCAGGGAGCCCGCGGCCCAGGCGGAGATCGACCGCATGAAGGCGGTGATGCACACCGTCCGCGGCCTCGCGATGGTGAACGCCGACGATCCGAAGGTTGCTCCTGGCCGCTTGGCGCTGGACCTCACGATCGCGCGCGGCCTCGGCTACTACACCGGCATTGTCTTCGAGACGACCCTCGACGAGCTCCCGGGCTTCGGCTCGGTCAGCTCGGGCGGCCGCTACAACGACCTCGCGTCGCGCTTCAGCTCGCGCGAGCTTCCCGGTGTCGGCGGCTCCGTCGGCCTGGACCGGCTCCTAGGCGGCCTCGAGGAGCTCGGCCGCATCCAAGCCGCGCGCAAGGATATGATCTTCATCGCCGTCGCGACCGACGATGCGATGGCCTACGCTTTCCAGCTCGCCGAGACCTTGCGTCACGAGGGCATCGTCACCGACGTCGGCCTCACGGCGAAGCTCGGTGGCCAGTTCAAGCACGCCGATCGTCTCGGTTGCCCCTTCGTCCTGACCGTCGGCAGCGAGGAGAGGGTGAAGCGCACCTACGCGCTGAAAAGCATGAAGACGGGCACCGAGGAGCGAGACCTGCCGCTCGCCGAGGTGGTCGGCAAGGTACAGGCGCTCCTCGGCGCGCTCTGACGGAACGTCACTTCAGTAGGGTGAATCCGGCGAGTCCAAGGCGGGCGAGACCAGGGCGGCCTCGCCCTTCTTCAGATGGCCCTCGTCGAGGTTCTTGTCGTCGGTGAGCGAGTAGTCGTCGGGGTTGAAGCGCTTCTTCGTCTTGCCGATCATCTTCGACTGCTTCGCCTTCTTCTGGCTCTGCTTGGACGTCTTCGTCGGCGTTGCGCAGCCGAGGGAAAAGACGGCCATGGCGGCAAAAACCGCAATGGTACGGATCATGGTGAGGCTCCTCTAAGCCCGCGTCAGTGCCGACGCGCGCCCCCCATCTTTCGGAAGCCGCCAAGAAGAGTTGAGGCGGACCCTCAATACTCCACGAAAAGGGCGTGAATCCGACGGGTTAAAATCGACTTGGGAGCCGCTCTTCAGCCTGGCATGATGACGCCGTTCGCCTGATCTGCCGATTTCCCTGCTCGCTCGGAGGCTTCTCGCCATGCCGCCACGCACCGTTCGCGCTCCGCGCGGCTCGACCCTCAGCTGCAAGGGCTGGGTCCAAGAGGCCGCGCTCCGCATGTTGATGAACAATCTCGACCCCGAGGTGGCCGAAGACCCGCAGAACCTCGTCGTCTACGGCGGCACCGGCAAGGCTGCCAGCAACTGGGAGTGCTTCGACCAGATCGTCTCTTCGCTCCAAAAGCTCGAAGGCGACGAGACCCTGCTCGTGCAGTCGGGCAAACCCGTCGCCGTCTTCAAGTCGCATCGCGACGCCCCGCGCGTCCTGATCGCCAACTCGAATCTCGTCGGCAAATGGGCGACCTGGGAGCACTTCCACGAGCTCGAGAAGAAGGGCCTGATGATGTACGGCCAGATGACGGCCGGGTCATGGATCTACATCGGCACCCAAGGAATCGTGCAGGGCACCTACGAGACCTTCGCCGCCTGCGGAAAGACGCATTTCGGCGGCGACCTCTCCGGCCGCTTCGTTCTCTCCGGCGGCTTGGGCGGCATGGGCGGCGCGCAGCCGCTCGCCGCGACGATCGCCGGCGGCGTCTTTCTCGGCGTCGACGTGGACGAGTCGCGCATCAAGCGCCGCCTCGAGACACGCTACCTCGACGAGCTCGCCGGCTCCCTAGACGAAGCGCTCGCCTTGGTCGACCGCTACAAAAAGACGAAACAAGCGAAAAGCATCGGCCTCGTCGGCAACTGCGCCGACGTTCTTCCGGAGCTTCTCCGGCGCGGCGTCATCCCTGACGTCGTCACCGATCAGACTTCGGCCCACGACGAGCTGAACGGCTACATCCCGCAAGGTCTGACCCTCGCCACCGCGAAGACGCTGCGCGAGACCGATCCAGAGGCCTACAAGCGCCGCGCGTTCCAGTCGATGGCCGTCCACGTCGAGGCGATGGTCGATTTGAAGAACCGCGGCGCCGTCGTCTTCGACTACGGCAACAACATCCGCGCCCAGGCCGAGAAGGGCGGCTCGAAGCGGGCGAGCCAGTTCAAAGGCTTCGTCCCCGAGTACATCCGCCCCCTCTTTTGCGAAGGGCAGGGACCGTTTCGTTGGGCCGCGCTCTCCGGCGATCCGGCCGACATTTACACGATCGACGCGGCGCTCCTCGAAGCCTTCCCCGAGAACGAGAAGCTCAAGCGCTGGCTCACGACGGCTCGCGAGCGCATCGCGTTCCAGGGCTTGCCCTGCCGTATCTGCTGGTTCGGCTACGGCGACCGCGAGAAAGCCGGGGTTCTCTTCAACGACCTCGTGCGCCAAGGCAAGGTCAAAGCGCCGATCGTCATCGGCAGAGACCACCTCGACTGCGGCTCGGTCGCCTCGCCGAACCGGGAGACCGAAGGCATGAAGGATGGCAGCGACGCCGTCGCCGACTGGCCGATTCTCAACGCCCTCATCAACTCGGTGAATGGCGCGAGTTGGGTGAGCTTCCACCACGGCGGGGGCGTCGGCATCGGCTACTCCCTCCACAGCGGCATGGTCATCGTCGCCGACGGCACGGCGGAAGCAGAGGCCCGTCTCCGTCGGGTGCTGCAGAGCGACCCCGGCATGGGCGTCGTTCGTCACGCGGACGCGGGCTACGACCGGGCGATCGAGGTGGCCAAGGCGAAAGGCGTCAAGATCCCGTTTCTCGGCAACTGACCCGCCTTCGCCTTTGGCTTCGGCGGGCAAGCCCCGGTTACCAGCCGCCGAAGAAACGCCGTGGAAGGGCTGGGGCGCCGGCCTGTGCCGAGGTGTGCTCGAGGAGCTCGAAGGTGCCCGCTGTTTCGCTGGCGCACGTCGTGCTCGTGCGGTCCTTCAGCTCCAATCGGCTGGTTCCCTGCGCCGAGCCGAGCCAGCCACGGTAGACTTTGTGGCCGCAGGTGTCGTCCCCTGCAGCCTCGAGCGCGTAGTATCGCTTGTTCGGGCCGACCTGCGCGTCGCATTCGCCGCTCAGATAGTCACTGAGCACGATCCCGCGCAGCTCCGAACCCTCGACCGTAAGCTCTGCCGTCAGCGCCATCTGACACCGTGTGTCCGTGCCGGAGTGCTCGGCCTGAAGCAAAGTCATGGCCGGCAGCCAGACGCGCCTCGCCGAAACCGCAGCCTTCGCCGCGCTCGCATCGTGGACGCTGCCGCCACAGGCCAAAAGGCCCGAGTACAATGCCGACGAAACGAGCAGGGTCGCGATCTTCATGGCGGTCCTCCAGCCGAAGCGTGAGCTTAGCAAGAATCGCCTAAGAATATTATGAGAGGTGCGTCTTCCCGCCCATGTAGGGCCTGAGCACGTCCGGGACCCGCACTCGACCGTCCTTCTCCTGGTAGCACTCGATCAAGGGGATGAGCACCCGCGGGCTCGCGATCGCCGTGTTGTTCAGCGTGTGGCAGAAACGCTTGTCGCCGCTCGCCGTCTTGTAGCGGAGGTCCAGCCGCCGGGCCTGAAACTCGTGGAAGGTCGAGCAGCTGTGCGTCTCGCTGTAGGCGTTCCGCGAAGGCATCCAGGTCTCGATGTCGTGCTTTCGCACCTGGCCCTGGCCCAGGTCCCCCGTGCACACGTAAACCACGCGGTACGGGAGTCCTAGCGCCTGCAACACGAGCTCGGCGTTGTCGAGGAGCTCGGCATGGAACTTTTCGGACGCGGCGACGTCATTCGGTCCGACGATCACCTGCTCGATCTTTTGGAATTGATGCACACGGTAGAGCCCGTGCGTGTCTTTCCCGTACGTTCCTGCCTCACGCCGAAAGCATGAGCTCCACGCCATGTAGCGCAGCGGCAGCTCCGTCTCTTTCAGCATCTCACCTTGGTGGAAGCTCGTGAGGGAGACCTCTGACGTGCCGACGAGGGCGAGCTTGTCTTCCTCGACGTAGTACGCTTGCTCGCGGCCGGTTGGAAAGTAGCCGGTTCCCGTCATGCACGCTTCGGTCACGAGCACCGGAATCGACATCGGGGTGTAGCCCTTGTCGACGAGGAAATCGTAGACGAAACGCATCACGGCCTGCTCGAGCCGCGCTCCGTCGCCCTTCAAGACGTAGGAGCGGCTGCCGGCGATCTTAACGCCTCTCTCGTAGTCGATGATGCCGAGGCGCTTTCCGAGTTCGGAGTGATCGAGGGGCTTGAAGTCGAAGCTCGGCAGCGCGCCGACCTTGCGGATCTCGACGTTGTCGCCGTCGTCGCGTCCGACCGGCACGTCGCCGCGCGCCGGCTGCGGCACGAGGAGCATCGCCTGGTCGAAGCGCTCCTTCTTGACGCGCAGGTCCTCGGTGACGAGGTCCATCCGCTCTTTGATTCCGTGGACCTTGGCCTTCAAGGCCTCGCGCGCGTCGGGCGGGGTCGTGCCGATCTGCTTCGAGAGCGCGTTGCGGTCGGTCTGCAGCGCTTCCCACTCGGCCTGCAGCGGACGGATCTCGCGGTCGAGGGCGAGGAGACCGTCGAGATCAAATTTGATCCGCTTCGCCTCGGCGCCTCGGCGCAGCTCGTCGGTCGCCTCACGAATGTACTTGATGTCCAGCATTTGGTGTCTCCGCGCGAGTGTCCTCCGCTATCATATTTTGGTAATCTGGGCGAAAACAATCGCGATGTTGCCGTTGCGTGAAGAGGTGCGGAGTGGGAACTCTGAAGCTTGGTAAGACGCTCGCGCTGGTGGGCGCACTGATCGCGTCACCCGTCTTCGGCGCCGACGCGAAGGACATCAAGGTCAAGAGCGGCGGGCCCAGGGACCCGAACTCGACGACGGGCGACGACGCCGAGGCCGGTGAATCGCGCTTGATCCCCAAAGCCTGGGCCGAAAACGACGGGTACTTCGGCGTCAAGCGCCGCTTCGAGAAGCCACGTTCAGCCTTCTGGATCCCCTTGTCCTGCTTCTTCGTCCCCGGCTTAGACCAGTGGTGGGAAGGCCAATGGTACGGCGCCATCGGCTATACCGGCACGGCTGTCGGCGGCTTCGCGTTCGCCAGCTACATCGCCGCGAAGAACGGTCTCGTCACGGCCGCCGAAGAAAGGCCCGAGGGCGACGACCCGGCCGAGGACGCGCCCAAAGAAGAGAAAAAGGCAGACCTCGACTCGAAGAACATCGCTGTGCGAAAGGTCATGCTCGGCGGCCAGCTCGCGCAGTGGGCCGGCGGCATGAGCACCTACCATGCGTTCCGCACCGCGGTGCGCACGCGCAAGACGAACCTCGGCGAGTATGGGTTCCTCAACTACGAGGAGACGCCCTGGGACTTGATGCTCGCGCCCGCGCGTTTCGACTACGTGATCCGTCCGTCGACCTTCATCCCGCTCGCGGTCATCGGTGCGCTCTCCTACCTCTCTCTGAAGCAGGAGATCCCGGCCGACAGCGACATCGAGCGCGACGCCGTGCGCCCGGCCGATTACTTCTTCGCCGGAGCCTTCTCTTACAATGCCGGCACGCATGAAGAGGCAGTCTTTCGGGGCTGGCTCCAGCCCTGGCTGATGGAGCAGTGGGGGAGCCCATTCTGGTCGAATGCGACGCAGTCGACCGTCTTCGCGGCCGCCCACTTGAATACGAATCCCTTCCCGATCATCCAACTTCTCTTGGGATATCACTTGGGTTGGGTCACGCAAAAGAACGGCTACCGCCTGGGCGAGGCGATCTTCATCCACACGTGGTGGGATGTGGTGGCGTTCGTCAGCGCCTACAACTATAAGCAGAAAGCCAAAGACGAAGAGGCGCGCCTGCGGATCCCGGATCCGACCCTATGGCTGCCGCCGTTCGAGCTCAACTTCTGAATAAAAACCAATGCCCACGATCCCTTCCGCATTCCAAGCGCTCGGCCTTCCCGAGCGCCCGGTCCTACTCGCCCCGTTAGCGGGCGTCTCCGACCACCCTTTCCGTCGCATCTGCACGCGCCACGGGGCGGACCTCACCTACGTGGAGATGCTGTCGGCGACGGCGCTCCTCTTCCAGAACCGGCGCACCTACGAAATGGCCAAGCGCCATCCCGTCGAGACCGTGCTCGGCGTCCAGCTCACGGGCAAGTCGTCGGACGAGGTCGCGCGTGCGGTCGAGCTCCTCGACAAGATGCCGTACGAGACGATCGACATCAACATGGGCTGCCCCGTCAGCAAGGTCGTGAAGGCCGGCTGCGGCAGCGCCATCATGAAGGAGCCGAGCCGCGTCGCCGAGACGGTGCGGCTCGCGCGCTCGGCCACAGGAAAGCCGCTCTCCGTCAAGATTCGGCTCGGCTGGGACAAACAAACGCGCACCGGCCTCGAGTGCGCGCAAGCCGCCGCTGAGGCCGGCGCCGCATGGATCACGGTGCACGGACGCCTGCGCAGCGACGACTACTCTGTCCCCGTCGACCTCGAGCGCATTGCCGAGATCAAGCGCGCTGTCACGGTTCCTGTCTTCGGCAACGGCAACGTCTTTTCACGCGCCGACGCGGAGTACATGTACCGCGTGGCGAGCGTCGACGGCGTCATGGTCAGTCGCGGCGCGCTCGGCAATCCGTGGGTCTTCCGTGAGATCCGCACGGGCGACGCGCGCGTCTCGCGCAGCGAATGGCTGCAAACGGTGCTCGACCACCTCGGCTGGCAGCGCGAGGAGTACGAGGACCGCATCGGCTCGGCCGTCTGTATGAGAAAACACCTCCTTTGGTACGTCAAAGGGTGGCCAGGCGCGCGTGCCCTCCGCGAGAAGCTTTCGACCATCAACTCCCTGGACGAGGCCGAGTCTCTCATCTCTGCTTTCGCCGCGGACATGGCGCTTGCCGGCGTCGAAGAACGTCTGCCGATCCAACAGGATTGCGCCGATTCGCGCTTCCTCTGGGACCCCAAATTCGAGATGGATCGCGGCCTCGACCGCGGCGTCGGCGACGAGCTGATGGCGAGCGTATAGGCTTGTTACGTCTGCGCTTTTCATACAATCATAGAATGATTTTTGAATTGGCATGGAAGTACCGCGTCGACTTGACTTTGTACACCCGTCTAAGTCTTGGACATTCCACGCTAAGTCTTAGTCATTTTTAAACTTGTTGACGCCGTTTTGGCTTTTCTATAGAAACCGCGTTGTCCCCATAGGCGGGTATGGGGACGACAGGCATCGAATCACAGGCACCACAAAACAGTAGGTAGGGAGGGACTCATGAAATTCTCTAAGGCCATCGTCGCGATGATCGCAGGTGTGAGCTTCGCAGGCATCGCTTCGGCTCAAGACGCTGCGGCTCCGGCTGCCGCGGCACCGGCTACGGCGGCTCCGGCCGCGTCGGCTGAGAAGAAGGCGATGATCCAAGAGCTCATCCCGACTGCGTACGGCAGCGTTGAGCTTCGTCACAAGACGAACCGGGTCATGACGGACGACAAAGTCGTCGAAGACAACGTCCAGATCCAAGCTCGCCCGAGCCTCGGCGCGACCTTCTTCGACGGCAAGCTCGACGCCTCGGCGACCTACATCTTCGCCAAAACCAACGACTCGACCGCCATCAAGAAGTCCTTGATCTTCTCGGACGTCTACCTGACGGCCGTCGAGAGCAAGTTCGGCGACCTGAAAGCCTACGTTTACTCCGAGTACGCGGCCGGCGGTCTCGACAAGTTCACCTCGACCAGCCTGATGGCGTACTTCTCCACCGACGGCAAGGACATCCTCAAGTTCTCGACCGGCCTCGGCGAAGTCGGCGCCCTCTTCGAAGAATACGTTGGCCCGACCTACCACAGCGGCACGGACCAGCCGAACTCCAAAGTCGCCCAGCGCGACGGCTTCGACGGCCGCTCGCTCGGCCTCGTCGGCGACGCCGGCGACGAAGTGAAGCAGCGCGACCCGGACATCAGCACGATCACCGTGCTCCTTCCTTACATCAAGCCCTCGATCGTCCCGGGCCTCAAGCTCTCGGCCGGCTTCGAAGGCTACTCGACCCACGCCCCCAAGTACGAAGTCAGCGAGTCCGGCAACATCTCCCAAAACGGTTACGCGCTGTCGAAGTCCGTCGTGAACCGCGCGACGATCTCCTACAAGCTGACCGACAAGGTCGTGATTGCCAACTCGGTCCGTCAGTCGGTCAACGGCGCCTGGGAATCCGGCGTGGACAACGCCTCCCGCTGGGAAAACCGCCTCGTCCTCTCGGCGACCCTCTTCTAAAGAACTGCTCGAACCCGCCGCGCGAGTCCTCCCGGAACCGCAACGCAGAATGGACGGCCTTTACGGCCGTCCATTTTTATTTGGTGGCCTCCGCGTCAGGTCGCGACGAAGGCGCCCGGGCCCGTGAAATAGAGCAAGGTCTCGACCCGAGCCTCGGGCAACAAGGCCGCCACGGCGTCTCCGTAGCGGGCGAGCTGCGCGTCGTAGCCCCGGCGCCGAGCGAAACGCTGGAGGGCCTCGGCCCCGGGCCTACCGGCAAAGATCGAGCTCTTGAAGTCGACGATGACCGCGCGCCCGTCCTCCGTCTCCACCAGCGCGTCCAAGGCGCCGACGACGAGACCGTCGTGCGCATGGTGCACCAGGGGGAGCTCGCAACGAATCCGCCGCGCTCGTGCCGTCAGCCTCGTCCACGCGGCATCGCTTCGGGTCGTCTCGATGTGGCATTGCACTTCACCGAGCCACGCAGGAGCCTCGGCGACCGCATCCTGCGTCAGCGCCCGGTAGGCCGCAAGCGCGACGAAGGGCTTGTCCTCGAGCCAAGCTTGCAATCCCAAGTGCACGAGGGTGCCAAAGAGACTGGCGACACCGTCCGGCAAGGCGTCGTCCTTGAGGCGGACTTCTTCGTCGTGAAGGTCGCGATCTTCTCCGTGGTCGGCCGAAGGCGTCACGAGCTTCAGCTCCGCTGGAAGGGACGAAGGTGGCGGCACGCGCGCGGCAGTGACGAGCGGCGCATAGACTTCGGCCGCCTTGGGCAAGACGGCCGCGGCATGTACGAAGTCGAGGGGCGCGATGTGCGCGCTCGGGTCCAAAGTCGAGCTGATCGCGCGCACAAGCAATCCTTCGATCTCGATCGTCTGCTCGGTCGGATAGCTCGTCGCGACGGTCCAAAGCTCGGGATAAAAGGAGGTGCCCTTCAGGCCGCGCGTCTGCGCGGCGAGGTGACCGGTGACCATGAGGTACTGCCGAGCGCGCGTCATCGCCACGTAGAGAAGGCGGGCGCACTCCTGCCGTGCCTCGACCTCGCCCCCAGCGAGCAGGGCCGCGAACTCCGGATCGCGCAGCGGCTGGTCGGCCTTTGTGCCGACGTAGTGGACGCCGCCGCCCGGTCCGGCGATCCAATGGAGGTCACGTTGTGCCCAAGGCCGCGCCGCGTCGACGACGGCGACGAACGGGAACTCGAGTCCCTTGGATTTGTGGATCGTCATCAAGCTGACGCTGCCGGCCGCGACCGGCGCGTTGCCGGTCTCATCGCGTTTCGCGGCCTCGTCCAAGCGCGCGAGCAAGGCCGACGGGCTGAGCGCTTTGCGATCTTCCAATTGAAACGCAATCTCGACGAGTCGCGCGAGGTTGCGCCGGGCGAGGTCGCCTTCGGCCGCGGTGTGCACGAGGGGGTGGGCGTACGCTTCCGCCGCGGCGAGCTCCGCGAGCGCGTCGCGCAGCACCGCCGCCGTCGAGCGTGTCCCGAGGGCGTCGAGAGCACGCTCGATCGCAAAGGCCGCCGGCGCAAAGCGAGGATCACGATCCGCGAGCAAGTCGAGAAGCAAGCGAGGTCGGACGGCAGTCTTCTCGCCGGCCGTATCCGAGAGAAGCTCCAGCATGGTGCGGTCTGAAAGGCGGCCGAGCGGGCTCCTCAGCACGGTCAGGAGCGCGGTCAGATCGCACGGTATGCAGAGGAAGCGCAGGAGCGCCAACGCGTCGGCAACCTCGGGTCGCGCGTAAAAGCCGTGCTGCTCTTCCTTGTGACAAGGGATGCCGCGAGCCCGCAGCGCCGCCTCGAAAAGCTCCGCGTTCGTGCCCGAGCGGTAGAGGATGGCGCAGTCGCCCGGGCCGATCGGCCGAAAGCGGCCGAGCTCCTTGTCGAAGACGGGGGAAGCAAGCGCGCCAGAAAGGATGCGCTCCAAGGTTGCCGCGATGAGCTCCGCCTCGGTTGCCGCCGGATCGGGAACGACTTCGGAGGCCTCGATCAAGGGCGCGACGAGGACGCGTCCGGCGTCGGGGACGACCGGTGCCTCGCCTTCGCCGAGCGCCGTGGCGTGAGCGGGAAAATCGGGGAGAAGCCCGGGCGTGAACACGGCGTTGACGATGTCGAGGACGACCTGTGCGGTGCGGTAGCTCGACGTCAGGCTCGCATGCTCGACTCGCCCTGCGAGGGTCGTCGCGGCGGTGGCGATCACGGCGGGGTCGGCCTCACGAAAGCCGTAGATCGATTGCTTCGCGTCGCCGACGAGGAAGACGCTGCCGTCGCCCGCCGTCAGCTCATTGGCCAGGGCGGCGAAGACCGACCACTGGAGGCGGCTCGTATCCTGGAACTCGTCGAGAAGGAGGTGCCGAACCGTGCGAGCCAAGAGAAAGCGCACGCCGACGCCGGCGTCGTTGTGGAAGAGACGGTACGCGCCCGTGACAAGGTCGGGAAAGCCGATCCGCCCGTGCTCGAGCTTCATGGCATCGCGGGCGGCACGGTGCGCCCGGTAAAGCGAGTAAAGGGCGGCTCCGGAAACGTTGAGCCGCGCGAGCCGCTCGGCATCGACGTGGTCCTGCAGGGTTTCCTCGACCTTGGCGATCGCGCCGCCGACGAGGTCGCGCTTTTTCCCGCGCAAAAGGTTGCCGCTTATCCCGATGTCCGCCGTGATGAGTTCCGAAGCGAGAAGCGCGTCGAGGTCCTGCGCCGCGACCGCGGCATAGACTCGCTCGCGCTTTTCGTCGTTGGCGATCTGGGCGGCGATGGCCTTCAGGTCGTCCGACAGGTGCGCGATGACCTCGGCCGGAGGGAGCTGGGGCCTCTCCTCGTGAAGCGCGAAAGCCGTCGCGCTTTCTAGCGTGCGCTCGGCGTGCCAGATGGCGGTCTGCATCGTATCGAGGCTTCGCAGAGCGGAACGCGCGGCGCGTAGGCTCTGACCCGGTAAGGCGCCCAAGAGTTGGCGGACGGCGTCGTCGCCCGACCGGTGCCCGGCCGAGAGAAAGGTGCAGGTCGCGCGCCAAGCCTGGCGCTCGAGCTCTTCACCGTCGGACTCGTCGAGAAGCTCGAAGGGCGCCGGGATCAAAGGCTGCGCCGCGCCAGGCTCTAGGCCCGCTTCGTAGGCGAACTTTGCGACCCATTCGAGAAAGATGCCGTCGATCGTCGTGATCGCCAGGGCCTGTGACGCTCCGAGAATAAGGCGGGCCGCGTCCCGCGGACGGCGCGGCGTCGGCGTGCCTTGTGGGGCGAGACGCCGATAGGACTCGAGCTCGGCGGCGAAACGCTCCTCGGCGGCTCCACCGAGGGCCAGGCGACCGGCCTCCTCCAGAATGCGCTGACGCATCTCGCCGGCCGCCTTGCGCGTGAACGTCACGGTCAAAATCTCGCCGGGCTCCGCGCCAGCAGCGACGAGGAAGAGAAACCGCCGGCTCAACTGATAGGTCTTGCCGCTGCCGGCCGAAGCGGCGACGACAAAGCTGCGGTACGGGTCGCGAGGGCTCGTCGTGCTCATGACGGGACCTCGGGAGTGCTCGAGCCTAGGGCATCCGGGATCACTGGTGGGACCGAGGTCGTCTCTGCCTGGCGCCCTCGCTCTGTGGACGGCGGCGTCTTCGACGCGCTCGAGCGTCGCGGCGGCTCGAGGCCGGCCAGGCGCTCGGCAAGGGCCATCTCGTTTCGCGGTCCGCCCCCGCCGGGACTCGTCGCCTGCGGGTCGTCGCGGCGGCAGATCCCTGCAAGGCGACAGAAGCCGCAGCGGCTCGGGTCGGGGACGTAGCGCCCGCCCTCGGCCTCGCGTTGCGATTCCCGCCAGGTGATCAGGTCGCGGACCTTGTCGACGAGCTCTTCGGCCAAAGGGGAGCGCGCCCCGACGAGGCCCAAAGCGACCGCGGTGTCCTTCGCGTCGCTGCCGGCGGCGACGCCGATCCACTCGCCTTCAAGGATCCGCCAGTAGCCGAGCACGGCAGCCTCCAGTGGCCACTGCTGCTCGTCGTCCTCGCGACCGCGCGCGGCGAGGGCAGCAGCATAGACCGGGAGCTGGGCTGCAATGCCGTCTTTCACGTCGCGAGGATCCGGGGCGCCGCCGCGCTTGTAGTCGGTGACGAGGTGGAAGGCCCCCACCCGGTCGACTGCGTCGATCGAGCCCCCGAGGGTCCACGACGCGCCTTCGGGCGCGACGCTCGCCCCTTCGACGTGAAACGTGTGCTCGCGGAGTCCCTGGGCCGCTCGTCGCCAGCTGTCTGGATCGTAGAGGCGGAGGAGGTGCTGCGCGAACGCCGGCCACGCCTTCATGGAAAGCTGCAGGCCACCTTCAGAGCTCATGAAGCTCGCGGGCATGAGCTTGGCCGAGATCGCTCCTAGGCGCTCCAAGCAGTAGTCGTAGTGTCGCGTCCAGTCGGGCGACTCCGTCAGCGGCTCGGCGACCGTCCGTCCGCGGGCGCGACCGGTGAAGAAGGCTTCGAGCACCTCATGGAGCTGATCGCCCTCGCGACGGTCGTCGCCCGCTCGCGGCAGCCCGAGCTCACGGACGCCTAGACGCTCCAACAGATGACGGTAGGGGCAACGGATTAGAGCTTCGATCGCGGTCGCGCTCATCGGCCGCACGGCAAGGGTCGTCGCCTTCGGAAAGACTCCCGGCGCATCCCACCGCTCGGTGAGCGCGCGGGTCATCTCGTCGACCGACACGGCGAGGGTAGGGGCCCCGACCGCAATCCGCTGCGGCTTGGCGATCCCGCGCGCGATCATGTCCTCGACGAAGCGCGAGCGGACGACCGGATCGGCTCCGCGACGTTGCGGATAGCTCAGGGTAAGGCTCGGCACGCGCTCGACGAGGAGGTGGAACGTCGTGTCTTCGATTGCCTCGAGGAGCTGCCACCCGGGAAGTCCGATGCGCGTCTTCAACCAGCCGTCGACCAAATGGTCTTTCGGCAAAGCGCGAGGAAACGATCCCTCGACCGCCCCTAGGATGACGAGAAGGCGAAACGGCACGTAGCGAGCTTCGGCCACCGAAAGCACCTGAACGCCCGCCAGCTGGTCGCCGACGTCGCGGACGTCGAGGTCTAGCGCTCGCGGCAAGGCGAGTCGCGCTAGCTCACGGGGAGAGATCGGGGTGACGGCGAGTCGAGCCGCGCGTTTCAGCTCCTGCAAAAGCGCCTCGAGCTGCTCCCGTGCCGAGCGCTGGAGTGCCCGCTCACGCAGTGCGGTGGCGGGCCGCGCTGCCGTGACGGGCAGGATCAAGGTCGAAAGCTCGCCGGCCCACTCCTCCAGACGTCGCGGCGTGCGGTCGAAGAACGGTGCCAAGCTCTCACCGAGCCTCACAACGTAAGCCGCGATCTCTGGAGCCTCGAACACGAGGTCCGGGAGGGGCCGCGGCTCTTCCAGCCGCGCGAGAGTCGAGGCGATTTCGGCCCGCTGGTCGACCGATGCGTGGCGCGCCGTCCAGCGCGCGGCCGACAGCGGGTGAGCGAGGAAATCGAGGATCGCCTCGGGCGACTCGGGGGTCGTGAGCAGAGCTTGCAGCGCCGTGAGCCAGCCGCCGAGATCGGTCGAAGCGAGCGGCAGAGCGATCGCAGCGTTGGTCGCGAACGCAGCCTTGGCGAGCGCCTGCCGTAGAGGCGTCCCGTATGCGGCATCGTCGGTCACGAGAATCGCCGCATGCGAGGGCGGCAAGCCCTCGGCCACCGCGGCGAGGACGAGACCGACCGCGGCTTCGACCTCCTCCAGAACCGTCTCGGCCTCGAGCAAGGCGACGGTCGGCCGCGCGACGGCGTGGATCGTCGGCTCGGCCTTCGCCGCGATGCGCAGGTCCTCCGGAAAGAGCGCGACGAGCTCGGCGAGCGGGTTGCGTGCTCCTGATAGGGTCGGGGGCTCCGAAAGCCAGACCTCGACCGAAGGCAGGACGCCGAGAGCTTGGAGCATCTCGCGGTGATGCCCACCCAGGGAGGAAAAGCCGACGATGAAGATCGGCCCAGGCATCTCTGGATCAACGCCGACCGCCAAGGCCTCGGTCACGCCGCGGATCAGCCGCCGCGTGCGGGCTTCCCGCGTCTCGAGCCCTGCGGCGCCGAGCGTCGTCCGCAGGACCTTGGCCAGATCTTCGAGCTCACGAAAGCGCGCCGACAGCGTGTCGAGGCCGGGCTCGCTGCGCACGACGTCGCGGGCGACGACCTCCTCGAGCCTCTGGTAGGCCTCCTCGGCCAAGCCCCATTCGTCGAGCTCGGCGAAGAGCTGTTGGATCTCGTGCGCATGTCCGGCCTTGAGGTGCACGTACTCGCGCTGGCGCAAGAGGCTCGCAAGCAGAAGCTCCAAGGTCAACGTCGACGCCGCGGCCGTCGCACCGGCAGCGCCGGGGGTCAGCGCCTCGGCGAAGACCCCGACGAGCTCGTCCAGGCTCGTCAGCTTGGGGGGTACGAAGGCCTTTCTGTGTTGGGCAAGGAGCGCCAAGAGCCACGTACGGAGTCGTTTCGTCGGTAAGACGACGCGCGACGCAGCGAGCACGTCCGGATCGAGTGCCGCGAGCTTGAGCGCGAGCTCGGAGACGAGACAGCATTCGGCTGGCCAAAGGCGCAAGCTCAACGGGGGACCTCGTCGGAACGGGAAAGGGAGCTCGCCGCCATTGTGCAGGGCTGGGGATGACTTGGCAATTCATGAAAGAAATCAAATAACTGCATAGAAACTAAAGTTTTTTGCCGAAATGCCGATAAGAACCTCGACCCGATACCAGTGACCGAAGGCCGAGCTGAAGCTGATTCCAGTGGCCCCGCCCCTAGAGGAGTTGATTCATGATGCGCACTTCCCTCGCCTTCGCGAGCCTCGCCTTCGTCGGCACGCTCACCGCGGCCTGCAACAACAGCGACTTCAAGGGCTCCTCCGAGAAGCTCAACCCGACCGTCACCAGGGAGTTCGTCCAGGACTCTTACCCGGTCGCCCAGACGACGCGGAAGCAAGGCCACACGGGCGCGCCGCAGACCCAGAACTTCGAGCAAGGCGAATGGGGCGCCCTCGACCTCCTCGTCGTCATCGACACCTCGGGCTCCATGACGGAGGAGCAGGGCAACCTGTCCACCAAGCTCGAGCCGCTCCTGAAGCACATCGACAAGGCCGACTGGCAGATCGCGGTCATCACCACCGACCCGCTCGAAGGCTGCCAGCGCTCGGTCATCAAGAAGAAGGACGTCGGCGCCGTCGCCAGGTTCCAGACGGCGATCGCCGCCGGCATCAAAGGCAGCGGCCTCGAGCGCTCAATCTTCCAGTCCGTGAGCGGCCTGAAAGGCGAATGCGCCGGCGCCACGCCCTGGGTGCGTCCGGGCTCGACGGTCTCCGTGCTCATGGTGACGGACGAGGACAACTGCCACCTCGACGAGTCCCAAGGTTACGGCTGTCAGGGCCTGGCGGACCTGCAAGGCAAGTACTTGACGGACTACTTGAGCTCGATCCGTACCGTCGGCAAAGACGCGCGCGTGTACGGCCTCCTTTGGCATCCGACCGTTGAGAAGACGGCGTGCTCCACGGCTTTGAAGCAGGCGAACACCATCGCCGACGTCATCGAGTCGACGAGCGGCAAATGGGGCTCCATTTGCGATGCCGACTATACCCAGACACTCGAAGCGATCTCCAAGGACATCTCGCAGATCGTGAAATATGAGTTCGACCTGACGCAGGATCCCGACGAGGGCACGCTCAAGATCACCGCCAACGGCCAGCCTTGGGACAAGTTCGAGGTTACCGGCAAGCACGTGCGCTTCACCGAGCCGCCGCCGTTCGGAACGAAGGTCGAGGTCGCTTACAAGTTCGGCGCCTCAGGCGATCTCGCGAAAGACTTCAGCCTCGACAAGCTCCCCGTCGACGGCTCGGTCAGGGCGAAGGTGAACGGCGAGGACCTCGAGCCGACCGCGTACAAATGGGACGCGACGACGAAGAAGGTGAGCTTCCTCGACCCGCCGACCGAGCGCGCCGAGATCAAGTTCGAGTACAAAGAAAGCACCAAGCTGAAGTCCGTGTTCGTGATCGGCTCGAAGACGCTCGACGAGCGGACGCTGCGCGTCACCGTCGACGGCCTCGCGGCCACCGGCGTCACCTATGACGCGGTCAACGGTGCGGTGACGATCACTCCGGCGCCCGTCGAGGCGGCGAAGATCAAAGTGTCCTGGAAGGACGCCCGCTGACCAGGGAGGTCAGATGATCTTCGTCGTGTCGTAGAGACTTTCTTCTAAGAGGTCCTCGTCCAAAGGGGAGTCCAAGGACTCGAAGTCGACGAGACCGGCGCCGGCGACGGGTATGTCCGTCGCCTTCGCTTTTTTGGCCGCAGCCGCCACGCTGGGCGGCGGCTTTTTCGCCGGCGCTTTGCTGCCGCTCTTGGTCGCGGCGAGCGAGGTTTTGGCCTTCTCGAAGCTCGGGTCGAGCTTGACCGCCGTCTCGAAGGCCGTGACGGCCTTCTCGGGCTTGCCCCAGCGGCGGTAGCCGAGCCCCATGTTGAAGTGGAGGCGCGACTGGAGACGCTCGTCCTTCCCCAGGGATTTGAGAGCGGCCGTATACAGGTTCATGCCGGCCTCGTGGCGGCCGCGGCGCGCGTTCAGGATCGCGGCGACGTTGAACATCGAGGCCATTTCGACCTCGCCCGAGACCTCTCGCAGGATCGAGAGCGCGTCGTTCACCTGGCCATCGAGGAGCTTCGCCTGGCCTTTGCCGACCTTCGCGGGACGATAGTTGGGGTCGACCCCGAGGGCGGCTTCGAACTTCTTTTCCGCGTCGTCGCCGCGGTCGGCGTGCAAGAGCGCGTTGCCGATGTCGACGAGGCGCTCGACGTCGTGCTGGTTGAAGAGGCTCGCTTTCTCTAGCATCTCGACCGCGGTCTCGAACTGGCCCATCTTCATGAGGCAGCGGCCGAGCAGGTGGACCGCGCGCAGATAAGGCGGCTTCGTCGAATCCAGCCCGGCGAGAAGCTGATGTGCCTTGTCCCACTCGCCGAGCGTCATCAAGGTCTCGGCAGCCTCGCACTTCAGGCGCAGGTGCGTCGGGTGTTTCTGCAGGGCTTTGGACAAGGCGTTGAACGCCTCTTTGTGGTTACCGCCGGCGCGCGCCTCGGCGACCTGCGCCAGAACCTTCTTCACGTCGCTCGGCGACGACTCGCCGATGATGAGGTTGGTGAGCCGCGCGCCGAGGTTCTTCACCGTCAGCGCTTCGGTGTAGATCTGCGTGACGTGGTACTCGGCGGCCGTCGTGACGATGGCGTCGTCGACCATCGAGGCGATCAGGAGAATCGGCCGATTCTCGTGCACGAACTTCTGCCGGTTATAACCCAAGACGCGCGCGACGCACTTCGGCCCGAGCTCCCAGTCGATGATCAAGAGGCTCTTCGGATGCCGATTTAAGGCGTCGATCGCTTCGTCGGCGTCCTGCGGGCAAAGGATGTTCGACACGCCCTTCATGCGCAGGTGCTCGCCGGCCGGCTTTTTGACCTCTTCGCGGTCCGTGAAGACGATGACGTCGACGGTGCTGGAGGAACGCAACGAAAGCTCCGGAGCGAGGCGGGGGATGGACGCGTGGCTCCCTCCAGGGTACCGGAAAAGGGTCTTGATGGGCAGGGGGTTGGGTGCTACGTCAGGGGGGCGCGTTGACTTGAAGCACGATCGAAGGCTAGCAGAGGCCTTCCATTCTTTATATTTGCCCCCAATTCGGCCTTTCAAATATTCGAGGAAGATTGAAGATGAGAAGCCTCTTTGCCCCCATCGCCGCGTCGCTCGCGCTCCTCGCTGCGGTCTCGGGATCCCAAGCCTTCGGCGCTCCGGTCGAGCTCACCTTCTGGGAGCACGAGTACGAGGAGGTCCAGAAAGCCCTCGATCGTGTCATCGCCGACTTCGAGAAGGCGAACCCGGGCATCAAGATCAAGCGCGCGCACTACAAGACGGAAGACCTCCGCACCCAGTTTCAGACGGCGGCGATGGGCGGCGGCGGCGGCGACCTCGTCCTCGCTCCGAACGACTTTGCCGGACCGTTCTCGCTGATGAACATCATCCAGCCCGTCAACGATTGGGGTAAGCTCGACCGCTTCGGCGCGCCCGTCGTCAAAGCCGTCACCGACGCTGGCGGCAAGTCCTGGGGCCTGCCGATCTCTCGCGGCAACCACCTCATGCTCTTCGTCAACAAAGCGATCGTTCCGACGACGCCGACCACGATCGAAGAGCTGGTGAAGACCGCCGCCATGAAGAGCGACGCGGCCAAAGGGCAGTTCGGCTTCGCCTACAACCTGAACGAGCCTTTCTGGTTCGTCGCCTTCCTCGGAGCCTACGGTCAGTCGCCTTTGGTCGCGGGCAAGCCGACGCTCGACGGTAAAGGGATGGTCGACGCCCTCGCCCTCGTCAAAGACTTCAAGTTCAAAGACAAGATCGTCCCGCCGGACTGCGACTACACCTGCGCCGACACGCTCTTCGTCGATGGCAAGGTCGG
>JANOTL010000208.1:0-63138 GCA_031416315.1 Pseudomonadota bacterium | reverse complement strand
CCGCCCCATTCCCCGGCCAACGCGCCGACCGGCGTCAGGGCGTCGAGCCGCGGCCCGACGCCGGTCCGGGTCGTGCGATATACAATCGTGCCGGCGCGATCGCTCGCGACGCAGTTTTGCGCCGGCGAGCGCATGCCGTCGAGCGCGCGGTCGAGCTCCGCCAGATCTTTCGAGCGCATGATGTCGAACGCGGGGAGCCGCAGCACGCCCGGCTTCAAGGCGAGCCATTGCCGCGATCTGCTGTCCACGAGCGGGCCGCGATGCGTGAAGGTCGCTTCGAGCTGCCGCGGCGCGGCTTCGCCTTTGACCTTGATCGCAAAGGTCTTGCGCTCGATCGGCTTCCAGATCTGAGTCTCGCCGTCGCGCTTCTCCAGGTAGCTATTGCCGTCTTCGGTGAGGGTCTCTTCGAGCAGATCGTCGACGTCCTCGCCCGTGTTGGTGAACGCCCACGAAACATGGGGATTCATGCCGATGATGACGCCCGGCAGTCCAGGGATCGAGGCGCCGACGGCCCAATCCTCCGCCGCCACGCGCAGGCGCAAGGCGTACCAGATCCCGGGGACGACCTGCCCGAGATGCGGGTCAGTCGCGAGGAACGCACCGGTCCGCCCGCGCCACGCCCAATTGTTGCTGCCGATGACGGGCGGATCCCGGACGACGCGCGCCGCGTCGTTCGCGGCGAGCGGTTTGGGCGGGATCCACTCCGCGGGCGGCGGCATCGCCGGCGACCGCAGCGGATCGGTGCCGAATAGCGGCTCGTTCCAGGGGTGACGAGCCGGGAAGAGCAGCTCCTTCCAGGCGGGCGACAGATGCTTGGACCAACGACCGGCGCTCGCGTCTCGTGACGCGGTGCTCGTCAGCATGTCCAGCATTTCGATCAAGACCAGGAGGGAATCCGCGCACTGCCACGGCTCGGGCTCGGTCCGCAGGAGCTGATACTCGAAGCCCCAGCGGCTCTTCGCGGCCGTGATGAAGGAGTTGACGCCTTCTGCGTAAGCCTCGCATGCGGCACGCTCCTCCTGCGGCAACGCCTCGACGCCGCGTCGGGCGGCACCTAGGCGATCATCTCTCTGCGTCTCCAAGTCGTGAGCCAGCGCCACGGTCCCGAAGAGCTCCGCCATGCGCCCGCCGGCCTTGCGCCGGATGAGATCCATCTGCCACAGTCGCTCCGAGGCGACGACGAAGCCCTGCGCCTTGGTGACGGCGAGCCAGTCCTCCGCGGCGATGGTCGGCACACCATCGGCATCGACCTCGACCGTCGCCTTGCCCACGCCAGCCCGCAGCTCCGCTTCGCTGAGGCCCTGGCGCAGCACGAGAAAGGTCGCCAAGCCGCCGGCGGCGACGCCCAGAGCGACGACGCCGCTCGCGATCCGATTCCAGGTTTTCCTGCTCATACCCGCAGCGTAGCGCAATCCAGCGCAACTCCGCTACAATCTGTCCGACGTCGGCGTCCGCGATCATCAAGCGCGCAGGCGAGCGCCTCGCTACTTTTTCGCAACCGGCCCGGCGAACTTCGCGTAGTAGAAGTCGGGGTCGGCGCCGACCGTGCGGCGGACGACGCCGACGACGCGCGGGTCCTGCACGTAAACGCGGAAAGACTGCAGATACGGGATGACCGGCGCTTCCTCGACGAGGATCCGCTCGGCGGCGGCGATCGCCTCGAGGCGCGTCTTGGCATCGGTCGCGCGCATGGCGCGCTCGATCGCGCCGTCGTAGTCCTTCGAGCTCCAGCCCGAGTTGTTGTTCTCGTTCCAGCTCGTGTGCAGGTCGGCGAAGGTCATGGCGTCGAGATAGTCGGGCCCCCAACCGGACAGGACGAGATCGAACTCGCCGCGCTCGCTGCGCTGGAGGCGCGTCTTGAAGCTCTGGTGCTCGGGCACGAGCTCGAGGCCGAGCTTCTCCTTGAAGTACTTGGCGAAGTACGCGGCGTCGCGGCGCATGTCGTCGGTGTCGCTCGCGAGGAGTTGGATCGGAGGGAGCTTGTCGAGCTTCAGCGCCTTTTTCGCCAGCTCGAGCTCGGCCTTCGCCGCATCGACCTGGGCGTCGGGGAAGGCGAGCGGAAACTCCTCGCCGTAGCGCTTGGTGACGCCCGGCATGTACTCGGGAACGATGCCGTAGATCGGCTTCGAGCCGGGGATGCCGTGGACCATGCCGACGAACTCTTCGCGGTTCAACGCCAATTGGAACGCCTTGCGCAGGTGTTTTTCGGCGAAGAGCGGCCGGCGCACGTTGAACTGGAAAAACGAGACGCTGCCGTAATTGTATTTGCGCATCGGGAGGCCCGCGGCGGCGACTTCGGGAAGGAGCTCCTTCGACAGGGACCAAACGAGGGCGAGCTTGCCCTCGCGGAACATGTGGAACTCGGCGGTTTTGTCGCGCAGAAGCATGGGGAAGTCTAAGACCTCGACGGCGATCTCGTCCTTGTTCCAGTAACGCTCGTTTTTCCGCAGCGTCATGCTCTTGTCGTGCTCCCACGCCGCGATGACGAAGGGGCCGTTGCCGACATGCGCCTTCGGCGCGTCGCGGCGGGCGGGGTAGTAAACGCTCAAGTTGAGGAGGCGGAGGAAATACTCCGTCGGGCGCTCGAGCTCGACCTCGAGGGTGCGCTCGTCGACGGCTTTCACGGCTAGAGCCGTCTTCGGCATGGTGCCGGCCTTGATGGCGCGGGCATTTTTCACGGCGAAAAGGAGGAACGCCGACTCGCTGGCGAGCTCGGGGTCCAGGGCGCGGGTCCAGCCGTGGAGGAAGTCGGCGGCGACGACGGGCTTGCCGTCGCTCCATTGGGCGTCTTTGCGCAGCGTGAAGACGTAGTGCGTGGCGTCCTTGACCTGCCAGCTTTCAGCTTGGGCGGGGACGGGCTTGCCCGCCGGGTCCAGGCGCGCCAGCCCCTCGCCGACATGGCCCAAAATCATGGTCGCGACGGTGTCCGCGGCAAGCTGAGGGTCTAGGGTTTTCGGCTCGTCGTAGAGGTTTACCCGGATGGTCTTGGTGGTCTCGTCCACGCCGGGCAGGTCCTTAGCCGTCGCGCCGGAGGCGACCCATGCCGCGATCAGGATCCCGGTCCGCAAGCGCCTCATGCGAAGGGCCGCCCGATCACGCCGACCGCCGCCTGCACCTGCTCGACCTTCGCCTTCGCCATCTCGCGTGCCTTCCGCGAGCCGGTCTGCACGATGTCGCGCAGATCGTCGGGTCGCTTGATGAGCTCGAAGTACTTGTCGCGCATCGGGCCGAAGCGCTCGCCGAGCTTCTTCGCGAGCTCCTGCTTGGCATGCCCGTAGCCGTAGCCGCCCTTGCGATAATTCTCCGCCATCGCAGCGCTTTCTTCCTTCGTCGCCAAGAGCTTGTAGAGCGCGAAGACGTTGCACCTCGTCGGATCCTTCGGCGCCTCTAGCGGCGTCGCGTCAGTGACGATGTTTCCGACCTGCTTTTTCCAGTCTTTGTCGGTGGCGAAGATTGAGATGACGTTGTTCTTCGACTTGCTCATCTTTTCACCGTTGGTGCCGGGAACAACGGCGACCTCTTCGGAAATCAGGGGCTCCGGGATGGTGAGCACGGAACCGTAGCGGTTGTTGAAGCGCTGCGCGAAGTCGCGCGTCATTTCGAGATGTTGCTTCTGATCCTGACCGACTGGGACGACGTCGGCGTCGTAGAGGAGGATGTCGGCCGCCATCAGCACCGGATAGTTGAGAACGCCCATGTTGACGTCGACGCCTTTGGCGACGGCGTCTTTATAGGAATGCGCGCGGGTCATCATCCCCATCGGGGCCTGGCAGCCGAGGACCCAGGCGAGCTCGCAAACCTCCGGGACGGCCGACTGTGCAAAGAAGCAGCCGCGGTTCGGGTCCAGCCCGGCCGCGAGTAGGGTCGCGATCATGTCATAAGAATATTGGCGCATCTCGGCGGGACCGACGTCGCTGTTCAAGGTGTGGAAATCTGCCAAGAAAAAGAAGAAATCGTAAGGGTCTTGCAGCTCAATGAGCGGCAGGTAAGCCCCGAGATAGTTCCCGACATGAGGAGATCCGGACGGCCGTGACCCGGTCAGGACGCGCTTTTTTGCGGGCATGGATCGGGCTCCTCCAAAATAATCACTAGCGCTCTTCTCGCCCTATCGTGAACCTGCTAATATTTAAGAGCAAGTTCGATCCAACGCTTTTTGATTGGGAGTGAGCAGTGGACGGCACGCTTACGAAAGATGCTCTCATTGAGATGATCCGCGACAAAGTGGGCTACCCAGTCAAGGAAGCGAAGGAAATCCTCGAGATCATTCTCGAGGAGGTCAAGCTCAAGCTGGAAGAAGGCAAGGAAGTCAAGATCTCCGGCTTCGGCAAATGGACGGTCAAAGAGAAGCGCGCGCGTCCGGGTCGCAACCCGCACACGGGCGACCGCATCGAGATCTCCGCTCGCCGCGTCGTGACCTTCCATCCTTCCGACAAGCTTCGCGAATCCGTGAACAAAGCCTACGACGCCCGCGCGGCTGACTGAGTGGCTGGTCCGTGCGCCTCACGAAGATCTACACGAAGGTCGGTGACAAGGGCACGACCCTCCTCGCCAGTGGCGAGAAGGTGCCCAAGGACTCGGTCCGCATCGACGCTTACGGAAACGTAGACGAGCTCAACGGCTTTCTCGGGTTATGGCGCGACACGCTTGGGGAAAGTGCGTTTCCCGACCTGCTGGCGCAGCTGGCCCAAATCCAAAACGACATGTTCGATCTGGGCGGCGAGCTCTCGACGCCGGCCAAGGTCCTCGACGTGAAGAAGCAGCAGGTCGTGACGGCCGCTTCGATCGCGCGTCTCGAGCAGGAGATGGACGCGTACATGGAGACCTTGCCGCCGCTCGCGAACTTCGTTTTGCCCGGAGGCCATCAGGCGAACTCGCTCGCTCACGTCTGCCGGACCGTTTGCCGGCGCGCGGAACGGGGCGTCGTCGCGCTCGCGCGTGAAGAGGACGTCCGTGAAGAGCCGAGGATTTACCTGAATCGACTGAGCGACTGGCTCTTCGTCGCGGGGCGCGTCGTGTCGCAGCGCCTGCACGTGCCGGAAGTGCTCTGGCGCCAAGCGGGAAAGACGCCCTGATGCCGCTGATCCGTCGCCTCACCTTCATTTTTCTGCTGATTTTGCCGTGGATTCTCGCAGCCGCGTGGAGCTCGCTCCCGGCGCTACGCGCGCTCGCCGCGACGCGGGATGCGACCCTGCCGACGATGAGCGATCAAGACTGGGACGACTCGCAGCAGACGATGTCCCTACGTCGCGGGCTGCAAAAGCATTTCCTCAGTCATGACGTTTACATACCGATGGAAGACATCGTCGTCACCGCGCCCTCGGAAAACGCGGACGGAGCGGCGGAGGACCTCGGAATGCTCATGCAAAAGGCTTGTGGCCGGGGTAGACTCTACGTCTGGATCCCCTTGAAATGGCGCATTCCCGTCCTCGGCGAGAAGGTTCTCGAGTGGTGTTGGAAACCAATGGCCCCGACAAGCAAGAGCGCGGCGTAGCACACCAGCCGCCGAAGACGCCGTTCGTCCCCCGCAAGCCGACGCCGACGCCGATCTCCGCGCCGATCCCGAATCCGCCGAAGCCTTTGTCCGCGACGCCTTCGTTGGACGAGATCCTCGAGCACCTCATCGCGTGGTCGTCGGAGACTTTCGGCCTCGAGGCGCTCGTCGCCGCGCGCGAGAACTTCCACCTGCGCGCCGGCAAGGTCTTCCACGAAGACGCTTTCTTCGGGGCGCGGGTCAGCTATTTCTTCGACCACTACGTCTTCGAGCGGCCCGCCCTGGGATCGACGGCGGCGACGCCCTTCCAGATCTTCTTGGCGCAGCGCGGCGACGCGCTTCCGGAGGCGGTCCACCGCCTGGCTGGTTTCCGCCATTCGGTGTTCCAAATCAAAAAAGTCGACGCCAAACAGATGGTCGTCGTCGACTTGGTCACGGGCCAGAAGTCGACGGTCGGCGCCAAAGGCGGCGAAAACTTCATCGGCCTCGAGAAAAGCAACATCTTCCAGGGTTTTCTCTTTCCGATCGGCGGCTTGCAGCAGCTCTCGGGCGGCCTCGTCCTGCACCCCCAGAAGGTCGACGACCTTCTGAAGAAGCAGTTGAAGCTCGCCAAAAAAACCGGGGAAGAGGAAATGGGATCGGTCTTCTTCCGTCTTCTGACCTTGCAGCTGCGCCACCTGCGCATGAAGCACGTCGACCCCCGGACCTTCTACAAGCCAACGAAGAAGTAATCCGACAGAGGTTTTCAGCCGAAACGCTGAGGCCATGTCGAATCCACTCCGCACATTCATGGTCAAGAACGGCATCATCAGCGATGCCGACTTCGCCAAGGCCGAAGACAAAGCTCGCCGTGAGGGCCTCTCCCTCATGCATGCGCTCGAGCTGTCCGGCGCCGTGCCCGAAGCGACGATTCTCGAAGTCTTCTCGAAGTACTACCGCGTCCCGAAGGCGGCGCTCGGCGAGATGGACATCCCCGGCGCCATCATCACGCTGCTCCCCAAGGACCTAGCGATGAAGCACCGCGTGGTGCCCATCGACCGCGCCGGCAACAACATCATCGTCGCGATGGGCGACCCGCGCGACCTCGCCGCGATCGACGCCATCCGCTTCAGCGTCGGCTTCTTCCCGAAGCCCGTGCTCGCGAGCGAGGTGCGCATCACCGAGGCTCTCGACAAATACTACGGCAAGATGCTCGACGTGAACTCGATGGACAAGAGCGGGAGCACCGTCGAGATCAACAAGAAGGCCAAAGACGTTCGCCAAGACATCTCGTCCGGAGCGAGCGGCGACGGCCCGATCATCAAGCTGGTCAACCAAGTCTTAATGCAGTGCTTGCACCGCAAAGCCTCGGACATTCACATCGAGCCCTACGAGTCCTTCCTCCGTGTTCGTCTGCGCATCGACGGAGTGCTGCACGAGATCGCACGCCCGCCGGCATCGATGAAAGCCGCACTGACCTCGCGGATCAAAATCATGTCGAGCCTGGATATCGCGGAATCGCGGCTGCCGCAGGACGGCGCGATCAACATCTCGATCGGCGGCAAGCCGGTCGACTTCCGGGTTTCGAGCTTGCCGACCGTGTACGGCGAGAAGGTCGTGATGCGGATCTTGGACAAGAGCGCGCTGCAGGTCGACATGACCCAGCTCGGCTTCGAGCAGGACGAGCTCGACAAGTTCAAAAAGTCGATCTACGCGCCCTTCGGCATGGTGCTCGTGACCGGGCCGACCGGCTCCGGCAAGACGACGACGCTCTACTCCGCCCTGTCGGAGCTGAACCAGGAAGCCGACAACATCATGACCGCGGAGGACCCGGTCGAATACAACTTGGAAGGCATCAACCAGGTGCAAATGAAGCCCGACATCGGCTTCAACTTCGCCGCGGCGCTCCGCTCCTTCCTCCGCCAAGATCCCGACATCATCATGGTCGGCGAGGTGCGCGACCTGGAGACGGCGGAAATCGCGATCAAGGCCGCGCTCACCGGCCACATGGTGTTGTCGACCCTCCACACCAACAGCGCGCCGGAGACGATCTCGCGGCTCCTCAACATGGGAGTCGAGCCGTTCAACTTGGTCTCGGCCTTGACCTGCATCACGGCCCAGCGCCTGATGCGCCGGATCTGCGAGAAATGCCGGGTCGTCGACGAGGCGGTGACGCCCGCGATCATGGTCGAGCTCGGCATCCACCCGCAGTACACCGACCGCGTGCGCGCCTACAAGGGCGCCGGTTGCTCGGCTTGCGGCGGCACGGGGAACCGCGGCCGGATCGCCGTCCACGAGGTGCTGCGCCTGTCCGATCCGGTGCGCGACGCGATCCTGGCCGGCATGCCGGCGATGAAGATGAAGCGGATCGCGATGCAGAACGGCATGCGCACGCTCCGGCAATCCGCTTTGAACAAGATGGTGCAGGGCATCTCGAGCGCGCTGGAGGTCACGAAGACGACGGCGTCCGATTCCGACGACGACTTGCGGGGCGGCGCGGCCGCGGCCTAGAGGAAAAGATGAACTACACCCTGCCCCAATTGTTGAAGGCGCTGCTCGACCAGGGCGGCAGCGACCTGCACATCTCGGCCGAGACGCCGCCGCGGCTGCGCATCGACGGTAGCCTCCTGCCGCTCGAGCTGCCCGCGCTCGCCCCCGCCGACACCAAGCAACTTTGCTACAGCGTGCTCACCGAGGACCAGAAGAAGGAATTCGAGGCGAACCGCGAGCTCGACCTCGCCTTCTCCGTGAAGAATCTGGCGCGCTTCCGCGCCAACATCTTCATGCAAAAAGGTTGCGTCTCCGGCGTTTTCCGGGTCATCCCATTCCGCATCTACACGGTCGAGGAGCTGGCCCTGCCGCCGGTGGTGAAGACGCTCTGCGATCTGCCGAACGGCCTCGTCCTGGTCACGGGCCCGACGGGATCCGGCAAGTCGACGACGCTCGCGTCGATGATCAACCACGTGAACACGACTCGGCACGATCACATCGTGACGATCGAAGACCCGGTCGAATTCGTGCACTCGCACAAGAACTGCGTCGTGAACCAGCGCGAGGTCGGCTCCGACACGATGTCCTTCGCGCGCGCCTTGAAAAGCGCCTTGCGCGAGGATCCAGACGTCGTGCTCGTCGGCGAGCTCCGGGACCTCGAGACGATCTCGATGGCGCTGACGACCGCCGAGACCGGTCACCTGGTGTTCGCCACCCTGCACACGAACTCGTGCATCTCGACGCTCAACCGGGTGATCGACGTGTTTCCGCCGCATCAGCAGCTGCAGATTCGCACGCAACTTTCGATGACCTTACAAGCGGTCTTGTCGCAGCAGCTCCTGCCGGCGCAGAACGGCGGGCGCGTGATGGCGATGGAGATCTTGATTCCCAACAAGGCGATCCGGAACCTGGTGCGCGAGGACAAGCTGCATCAGATCTACTCTTCAATGCAGACCGGGCAGGAAAGCAGCGGCATGCAGACGATGAATCAGGCCCTTTTATCGCTCGCCGACCGGCGGTTCATCTCGCTCGAGCTGGCGCGGAACTCGTCGAACGAGCCGGAGGAGCTCGAGGAGATCCTGAATAAGCGGGCCGGTGCTGCGCCCGGACGCGGACCAGCTAAACCAGGTGGCGGCTATACGCCCAAGCGCGGGGCATGACCGCAAGGTAAACGATGGCCGAGTTCCTCTACAAAGCACGCGATGCACGGGGCAAGATGCGGACCGGGAAGGTCACCGCCAACTCCAAGGGAGCCGTGCGCGGCCAGCTCCTGAAGATGCGCCTCCGCCCGGTCACGATCAAGGCGACCAAGCTCGACGCGACCGACGGGGGCGGCGGGCTCTTCAGCCAGATCCTCTACAAGGACAAGGACGGGAATTACAACCTTCAGCTCGGCGAGCAGAAGGCGACGGATAAAGATCTGATCATCTTTTCGAAGCAGTTCGCCACGATGATCTCCTCCGGCGTCCCCTTGATCCAGACGCTCGGCATCCTGGCCGCGCAGCAGCGCGTGCGCTCGTTCGGCCGGCAGCTCGACACCGTCCGCGGCGCGGTCGAGAACGGCGCGACCCTGAGCGACGCGCTCGAGGCCTATCCGAAGCAGTTCGACTCGCTCTACGTCTCGATGGTCCGCGCGGGCGAGGCTTCCGGTAACCTCGACACGATCATGATGAAGCTCGTCTCCTATATCGAGAAGGCGGCGAAGATCAAATCGCAGGTCAAGGGAGCGATGATGTATCCCTTGATCGTCGTCGCGGTCGCCTTCGTCGTGATCACGGGCCTCCTCGTTTTCGTCGTGCCGATGTTCGCGAAGCAGTACGAAGGTAGCGGCAAGGAGCTGCCGGGCCTGACGCAGGTCGTCATCGACATCTCGAACCTCCTCATCGAGCAGTGGTACGTGCCGCTCGGCGCGGCCGTCGGCGCGGGCCTATTCTTCTCCCGCTGGGTGCAGACCGACTCCGGGCGCGCGCGCTTCGACCAGATCATCCTGAAAGTGCCGGTTTTCGGGCAGCTCATCCGTAAGATCGCCGTCGGCCGCTTCTGCAGCACGATGGCGACGATGCTGACCTCCGGCGTGCCCTTGCTCGAGGCGCTCTCCATCTGCGCCGCCTCCTCGGGCAACAAGATGATCGAGACTTTCGTCGTCCACGTCCGCTCGCGCATCGAGCAGGGCGCGAAATTCTCCGAGCCGCTCGGCGAGGGCGGCCTCTTTCCGCCGATGGTCGTGTCGATGGTCGCCGTCGGCGAGACGACCGGCGCCTTGGACGACATGCTGATGAAGGTGAGCGAGTTCTACGAAGACGAGGTCGACCTCGCGGTGAAGACGATGCTCTCGATGATCGAGCCGATCATGATCGTCGGCATCGGCTCGATCGTCGGATTCGTCGTCATGGCGATGTATTTGCCGGTGTTCGACCTCGGGAACGTGGTCGGAGGTTGAGGTCTAAACCTTCGCTCCGTCGACCGTCCACGAGTGCACGCACTCGCGGCACGTATATTTCCAGGCTTTGCTCTCGAAGCTGACCGACTCGAGGTCCTGCTTGCCGCAGCGTGGGCACTTCACCTGACTATGATTGTGCGTGCAGGTCGAGCGGCGGCAGCGGACGCCTTCGGGCGCGGACGCGTCCTCGACGGCAGGCCCCTGGCAAACCGGGCATCTGTTGGCAGACCTGCGCTCCATTCCCTGGCCTCCGCGGGGTGAATAAGCGAAGTATACGTAAAGACGAGACAAAAGTGCGATTTTCTGAATTCGGCGCGGCATGCTACGCTTCTGTGAAGATTTCAGGAGGATTTTCGATGCGCGCTCTTCTCTCGATCGCTTTGGCGGTCGGCTTTGCGGCTACGGCCGCTGCCGATGACGACGACAGAATCGTGCTCGGGGCCGTCGGCGACTCGCTGACCGCCGCCTTCAACGCGCAGCATCTCGGCGACAACCGCGAGCACAGCTGGAGCACCGGCAACTCCGAGATCGTCCTGAGCCACAAACGTCGCCTGGAGCTCGAGATCGGACGTCCCGTCGTCGCCGACAACGAGGCGATCTCCGGCGCGGTGGCCTCCGGTCTCGATCGGCAGATCACCCGCCTTTTGGCGAGCGAGCCCGACTTCGTCACCATGGTGATCGGCGCCAACGACGTATGCGGCTGGGCCGACGAGCATCATGAGCAGCTCGCGCAGTTCGAGTACGACGTACGGATGGGCCTTCGGAAGCTCGTCACCGCCCGGCCCTCGGCGCACATCATCCTCGGCCCGATCCCCGACATCTATAATCTTTGGGAAGTCGCGGTGAACCAGCCGAGCTGCCAGCTCAAGTGGAACATCATCGGGATGTGCCGCCCGCTCCTCGACGGCTCGCGGACGCAGGCACAGCGGGAGGAGTTCCGCCTGCGCTGGGGGGACGCGAACGAGGCCCTCGCGCGCATCGCCGCGGATTTCCCGGAGAACGTGCATTTCGACCCGACCGTGGCGCAAACGCAGTTCGACTGGTCGCACGTCTCACCCATCGACTGCTTCCACCCGTCGATCGCCGGGCAAAACGTCATGGCCGAGAAAACCTGGTATTCCGGCCACTGAGCGGGTAGTTTCCGCGGTTCATACCTTTAAGGGGTCAGCCGCATGAAACCCGTCATCGAGTCGCAGTTCGCCGCCTATGTGAACGGCGAGTGGGTCAAAGGCAAGGGTCAGATCAAGTCGATCAACCCGGCCAACAAGAAGGACGTCGTCGCCAGCTTCGGCGAGGCGGACAAGGACCTGGTCCGCCAAGCCGCCCAAGCCGCGCGCGGCGCGCAGAAGTCCTGGGCGAAGACGCCGGCCCCCGTCCGCGCCGGCATCATCCAGAACTTCGGCAAATTGCTGGAAGTAAACAAAGAAACCTACTCCAAGATCGTCGCCCGCGAGATCGGCAAGCCGTATCGCGAGGCGCTCGGCTCGGTGCAGGAAGCGATCGATACCTGCAATTTCTTCGTCTCCGAGGGACGCCGCCTCTACGGCCAGACGATCCCTTCCGAGATGCCGAACAAAGAGTGCTTCACCTACCGCCGCCCGATCGGCGTGTTCGGCTGCCTCACGGCGTGCAACTTTCCGGTCGCCGTGCCGAGCTGGTACTTCGTGCCGGCCTTGGTCGCGGGCAACACCTGCGTGTGGAAGCCGAGCGAGGACGCGCTCCTCACCGCCTACTTCTTCACGGAGCTTCTGGCGAAGGCCGGCGTGCCGCGCGGCGTCTTCAACACGGTCCTGGGCAACGGCCCGACGACCGGCGCCGCGATGGTCGAGCTGATCGACGAAGGCTCGTTCGACAAGATTGGCTTCACCGGCTCGACGGCCATCGGCCGGAAAATCGGCGAGGCCTGCGGCCGCGCGCTGCAGACGCCGTGCCTCGAGCTCGGCGGCAAGAATCCGCTCATCGTGTGCTCCGACGCGAACGTCGACATGGCGCTCGACGGCGTCATCTGGTCGGGCTTCGGCACCGCCGGCCAGCGCTGCACCTCGCTCGGTAACCTGATCCTCGACGCGAAGATCCACGATCAATTCGTCGAGAAGCTGGTGAAGCGCGCGAAGGAGATCAAGATCGGCAACCCGTTCACCGCGGCCAACACTTACGGCCCGATGATCAGCGAGCGCTTCCTGAAGACCCACCTCCAGCATCTGGAGACGTTGGTGGAGAAGCACCACGAGCTGCCGCTGGGCAAAGGCGGTTGGATCGGTCACGGCGTCGAATGGCAGCACTTCGACGGCGACGGGGAGAACGGCTTCTACGCGCGTCCGAACATCCTGCTCAACGTGAAGAAGACCGACAAGATCTACGACACCGAGACCTTCGGGCCGCTCTTCAACGTGCTGAAGTTCAGCGACATGGACGAAGCGATGGCGCTCGCCAACGACACGGGCTACGGCCTGTCGTCGGCGATCTACTCGAACGATCCGCAGCGCATCTACCAGTTCAAGACGGAGATCACCGCCGGCATGTCGAGCATCAACAACTCGACGACGGGCGCCGAGGCGCACCTGCCGTTCGGCGGTAACGGCAAGAGCGGCAACGGCGGCCGCCAATCCGGAATCTGGGTCATCGACCAGTTCACGAAATGGCACGCGGTGAACTGGGACATGTCCGGGAAGCTGCAGCTGGCGCAGATGGACACGGCGTACGTGGAGCCGGACTTCGGCTTCCGCTTGCCAACCTAAGAGATTTTCGACATTTTCGGGCGAATTTTGGGAAATTCCCGATTCTGCCGATAAGGACTTCGACTCGCCGTCGGGGTCCTTTTTTTGCGTCCCTTCCTGAGCACATTGCTAACGGGATTGATCCTTTTTGGGTCGATCGCGGCCTATTCGCAGCTCGTCGCCAACGCGCGTTGGCTCGGACGGGCGCGCGATTCCTATCTGCTGTGGTCGCGGATGATACCGCCGCCTTCGGTGGAAGAGCGGGCTGAGCTCGCGGACCGGGCGATGAAGCGGACGAAGACGTATGAAAGACTGATCGGGTCCTCGCACCTGATCGACGGCATGCTCGTCAATCTCAACCGCGACGGGACGCCGCGCGATACGTGCGACTCCCTGCTCTTCTCGGCCTTGCGTTACGTCGGGCTCGTGAAGCTCGGCCTCGAGGCGGAGGCGCGCGAGGCTTGGCGCGCGATCGAGCTTTCGCAGGCGAACGGCATGTGGATGCGGCACCCGCGCTGTCCGAAGTCGACGTCTCGGGACATGATGGTCGGCCTCCTCGTGGCGATGTCGCAGAAGCCGGAGGGGCACGCCGAGCATCTTCGCATGCTCCTCGCGCTGATCGGGACCAACGACGGCTATTTCGGCACCGGGCCGCGGTATCTGAGCTATTTGACGCCGAACATCGCCAAGCTCCTCCGCGTCGTCGCCTCCGGCTCCGGCGTGCCGCAGGAAGAGCTGCCTTTGCTCGTGCGCGAAGGCTATTCGACCGTCGAGCTGAGCCTCGAGTGGATCACCCCGGGCTATGAGGCTCACCTTGCGGCCTTGTCGGCGTGGGTAGAGCTGGAGGCGACGCACGACAACCCGGAGCTCGCGAAGGCGGAGCGGGCGCCCTGGCTCGGCTGGATAGGGGAGGCGACCTCGTGGGCCGGAGCGGGCGACCTGGAGAAGCAACGGCTCCTATGGACGACAGCCAAGCTCGTGGAGATCGATCCGAAGAACCTCTTCCACCGCTACTTATGGCTACGCGCAGCGGGGGCGTTGTCCCCGCAGGCGGCGGCGCAGCTCTTAACCGAGCTCCTAGAGATGCCGCAGTTCCCGGAGGAGCGGTTGCCGCTCAACTGCGACCGTAGCGCCGACTGGCTGTGGCAGCGCGCTCCGCGCGAAAGCCTCGTCTCGTCGATCCATTGCAATCGCGTCTACTCAGGAGGCGACTTCCTGTGGATGGCCGGCCTTTTGGTGGAAGCCTTACAGCCGCATGGGCTGTATACAGAGTCCGTTAAAATAGATAGTCATTCGAGATAGTTAACAAGACCAACTAAAGAAATCCGGCAAAACTCCGAATACAGGCATGGTCACTCGGAGGATCGCCGTCTTGGTCAGCATTTTCGGCTACACCGACTATCGAGCTTACTTGCGCGACTTCTATGCGTTTCGCAAGGACGGGACGCACGGCTATAGCTTTCGCAGCTTCTCCAAGGCCGCCGGCTTCTCGTCGCCGAACATCTTGAAGCTCGTGATCGACGGGGAGCGCAACATCAGCGCCGACGCCATCGTGAAGTTCCTGAAAGCGCTAGGACTGAAAGGCGCGATGGCCGAGTACTTCACCGCGCTCGTAAAGATGAATCAAGCGAAGTCGGACCGCGAGAAGGAAACGCACTTCGCAACGCTGCAGAAGCTGACACCCCAGGCCAAGCGCAGAGACCTCAACGCCGAGAGCCTGAAGTACGTCAGCAACTGGCTCTACCCAGTGATCCGCGAGATGGTCGGGCTCGTCGAGTTCCGCGACGACCCGTACTGGATCTCGCGCCGCATCAACGGCCGCGCGACCGTCGTCGAGATCGGTCAGGCCCTCCAGTTCTTGCTGAAAGAGGGCTTCATTGAGAAGGTCGACGGACGCTTCGTCGCGCGGGACAACATGGTCCTCTCCAGCGACGAGGTCCGGAGCCTCGCGATCCGCAACTATCACCGGCAAATGCTCGAGCAAGCGAAGGAAGCGCTCGAGAACCTGCCGCTGGAAGAGCGCGAATATGGCGCTTTGACCTTCGTCCTGCCCGAAGCGGCGCTCGCGGAGCTGAAGTACAAGATGAAAATGTTCCGCAGCGAGCTCCACAAGTGGGCGATGCAAGTCTCGGAAGAGCAGGGCGGCGAGCTGGTCGTCCAGGTAAACGCGCAGATGTACCCGCATACGAAGAAGGTCAGCCCATGAAAATCGCGATGATCATCCTGACGGGTTGCATCCTCTACGTCTCAGGCTGCGGGACCGAGATCGGCAACGGCGTCGCCGCCGGCGGCGAGACCTCCGCCAAGAAGAAAAAGTCGGCCTCGAGCGCCGAGGAGCCGAAAGTCGCGAACGACGCCTCCGGCACCCCCGAAAGCGTCGCCCATGGCGGCAGCGCTTCCGTGCCGCAGCCGGCCGCCTCCGGCGGCGAGCTGCCGACGTCTCCGGCACAAGAAGCCGCGACCAGCGACGATCTCGTCATGGACGCGTTCGATCGCCGGGCGCTATTCACGAGCTGCGCGACGCCGTTCGCAATGAAGCCGGCCCTGCCCGCGGCACCGGTCAAGCTCGCGGCCCTCGGCTTCACGGCGACCTACGCTGACGAGCGCTGGACCTTGAGCTCACTGCCCACCGAGGCGGAGCCCGAAAGCCAGATCATCGCGTTCGTCAAGGGCGACGCCAAAGTCGGCCCTCATGCAGCTCAGATCTTCGACGCCACGGAGAAGCCCCTGGGCGATCACTTCCGCTGCGGCGACGTCGTAGAGTCGGACGTGACTCTAGAAGGGGACACCACGCCCGTCCATCGCGTCGAGGTCCTCCTGAAGATCGAAGACGCGCCGTACGCGAAGCTCATCTGGTACGTGCGTGACGCCGGGCTCATTCGCATCGAGATCGACGAGCGCGCAGGCGGCGGCGCAAAGGTGACGCTCCTCCCCTGACGCCAAAACCCGGGCGCCTCGCCAAAACTCGCGGCCTGTGGGAAAATGACTCCCATCGCCAAAGAGTCGTTGCCGAGCCGTGTCGTCCGGGAGTCCTGCCCCCATGGATCAGTCGCCGTCCTCGCCGCCGAAATCGGGTTTCGGGAAATACCAGCGCCTCGTCGTCGGCGTCGTCGTTCTCGCCGTGCTCGTGCTCGCGTTGCGCACGTTGACGATTCCGGACTGCGCGACCATTCAGGCGAACCTTGCCAGCTGGGGCTTCTGGGCGCCGGTGATCTTCTTCTTCATCTATGTGGCGGCCTGCGTCCTCTTCATCCCGGGCATGATTGTGACCTTGATGGCGGGCCTCGCCTTCGGGCCGTGGTGGGGAACGGCCCTGGTCTCCGTCTCGTCGATGACCGGCGCGGTCCTCTCCTTCCTCATCGCCCGCTACCTAGCGCGCGACGCGGTCGAGAGCTTCCTCGGCAAGCAGGCCTGGTTCGCGAAGTTCAAGGCGAGCGTCGAGGACAACGGCTTCAACTTCATGCTCTTCGCCCGCCTCGTACCAGCCTTCCCGTTTAACGGCTTGAACTATGCCTCTGGCCTCGTGCCGATCAAGCTGAAGGACTACGTCCTGGCATCCTGGATCGGCATGCTCCCCGGCACTTTTGCGTATGTTTATCTGGGAAATACCGGCTGCAAGCTCATCGACCCGCTCGTTCAGGGCAAAATGAGCTTCAGCGATTTTCCCGACGAGGTGCGCAACAGCCTCGGGATTGCGATCGGTCTTCTGGCCGCGCTGTCGATCCTGCCCCTCGTGCTCAAGAAGCTTCGTAAGCGCTAGGAGAGACGACGATGGACCTCGGCCGTTTCGTGCGAGAAAAACGCAAGGCGCTCAACTTGACGCAGCAACAGCTCGCCGATCTCGCGGGCGTCGGCTTGAACTTCGTCTACCAACTCGAGAAGAGCAAGACGACGGTGCAGCTCGACTGCACGCGCCAGGTCCTCGACGCGCTCGGCTTCGAGATCACGGTGCAGCCGAAGGCCGGCGTCGCTGGGACGATTTTTCCCGTCGTCCGCGAGGGACCGGACCCGGCCCTGCCCTGGGACTAATGCCCCGGCTTTTCACGAAACGCCAAGCCCACCTTTGATTTTGTTCTCAAAGAGACCCTCCCGAGCGCCGAAAAATGCTTGGGGAGGGCCCAGGCATGGTCCGTGTTCTCAAAGGAGTTTTCGTTCTCGCGCTGCTCGCGCCGGCAAGACTTGCCGCGCAGTCGGCGTCGGACGAGCTCTTCGAGACGGGCGTGCAGGCCGCGGCCGGCGCCGCGGCGGCGGTCGACCTCTTTCTCGAAGACGCCGCAGCAGACGACGACGAAGACGAGCGTGATGCGCCCAGCGGCTGGGTCAGGAGCCACCTCGCGACGATGACCCTGCGCGAGAAGATCGGGCAGATGATGATGATCGACGCGAAGGGCACGCACCTCACGGCCGAGTTCGCGAAGATCATGGCAGATGGCGCCTTCGGCAACGTCATCTTCTTCGAGCGGAACCTGACGAACGAGGATCAGGCGGGCGCCTTCCTCAAAGATCTGCAGGCGAATGCGCTGGTGCGGACCGGCGTGCCACTCCTCACCGCGCTCGACCAGGAGGGCGGCAAGGTGGACCGCCTCGGCCCGATGACCAATCTCGGGCTGACGCGCCACGGCGCACGCACGCTCGGCAAGGTCTACGACTTCGACCCGAAGCGCGCGCGGAAGCTGGTGACCACGGCGAGCACGAAGATCGCCGCGACGATGAAGCGCTTGGGCTTCAACATGAACCTCGCCCCGGTGCTCGATCTGACCAACGATCGGCACTCTTTTATCTACGACCGCTCCTTCGGCAACGATCCGAAAGCGGTGACCAAGATCACGCGCGACTTCATTCGGGCGATGGAGAAAGGCGGCGTCGCTTCGACAGGCAAGCACTTCCCGAATCTTTCCCTGACGCGAACGGACTCGCACCAAGCGCTTCCCGTGCTCAATCGCACGCTGGCGCAGCTCCGGAAGCACGAGTTTCTGCCGTTCGCCGGGCTGCGCGACGACATGGGCGCCGTGATGGTCGGGCACGTCCTGGTGCCCGCGCTCGACAAGGAGCTGCCGGCCTCGATCTCTCCGCGCATCGTTCGCGTGCTCCGCGAGACCCTGGGTTATCAGGGCGTGATCATGACCGACGACGTGAAGATGAAAGCATTGTCGATCAAGTACACGCCGGCCGAGATCGCCGTGCGCGCCGTTCAGGCTGGCTGCGACATGTTGATCGCGGTCTGGGACCCGGCGAAGCAGCTCGCGATGGTGCGCGCGCTCGAGGACGCCGTGCGCACGAAGAAGATCTCGACGGAGCGGATCGACCAGTCGGTGCGCCGGATTCTCGAGCTAAAAGAGCGCTACGCCCGCTAATGCCTAGGTCGGCTGCGCGAACGAAATCGTACGATACGCAGCGGCGCCTGCGGTGCTGTAGCGGATCGTGAGGTTCATCCCGTTCGTCGGGGCCAACGTGCCCGCACCGAAGAGCACGGCGTCACCTTTGACGCCCTCGCGCGTCGCTGGTGTCCAAGAGCCTGAGCTCATGCATTCGACTTTGCTACCCCGGCAGATCTCAAGCTTGGCGCCCGCGACTTCGGCGGCTCCGGAGAGGCCGACTTTCAGCGGGTGGGAGCCGTCGGCGGCGCCCAGGCCCAACGCTACGAAGAGCTGATGATCCAGCGCCGTCGCTGGTGGAGGCTCGACCGAGCCGGGCTCGTCCGTCGGAAACTCGTTCTTGAAGATCTCGGCAAGGCCGGCAATGTCATCTTTTTGCGGCGTGTCGAAGGACGTGTTGCACATGACGGCCTGCGGCTGACCGGGCTGGCAATTGCCGCTTTGGCCGCCCTGATAGGTATCACTCAGGGCGAAGCCGTGGCCAAACTCGTGCAGGAGCACGTTAAAGCTCGCGAAGTAGCCGCTGTGGTCCATGCGGACGGTCGGGCGTTGGCCGATCGAGGTGTTGGCGTGGGTGCCGGGCTGGATGACGACGTTCGTATCGCAGTCGCCGCCGCTCGTGCTCACCAGGACGCTCGAGGCGAGTTTCGCCGAAGTCATCGGGCGCAGGACGTCGACCCACTTCAGGATCGCGCGCGAGATCTTGTCGTCCCACTCCGCGACTTGCCCGCCGCCGACGCCAGTGAGGCAGGCCGTGATCTGGGGCTTCTTCACCTTTGACACGAGGCCGGTCACGCCCGGACCGAAGGTGATGTAGTGGAGATGGTAAACGCCGGAGTCACCGGTCTCGGGTCGAGCCGAGCCGCAACCGAGAACCACCAGAGCCAGAGCCGAGTATGCGAAAAGTTTCATACTGGCGGCTTTGCAAGTGGCGTGCTGTGGCGCGCATGTCTAAAACAGCCATTATTTCAATGGCATACCTCGAGGCTTTGCGGGCCGAAAGTGCCTTGGTCTCAGTCATCGTCGAAAGAATAGCCACGGAATTCGGCAGGGCGAACGATCGCGCCGGCCAGGCCTAAGACCTGAAAGGGAATATCGCCGCAATCAAGGTCTGTGCCGTTCGGCCGATAAGGAATCATCCAAATTCCCTTTTTCGCCGTTCGCGAGGTCATCCATGAACCATCGCTATCGTTTGGCGTTCGTCGCGACGATCTTGTTGTCGACGCTCGCGTCGTGCAAGTCGGAGCCGCCAACCGCAAGACTTCGTGATGCCGACGTACCGCCGGCAACAGTCTGTACGGACACCGAGCGCAACGATCTCTCGGCGAGACTCTCCGAAGCCACGAGCCAGCTGGATCGCGCCGCAGCTCCGATCGCGGCGGCAGAGGCCGCCGAGATCGTCGCGCTGGCAAACCGCGACGCTGCGACGCGCGACGCGTTGGCGAGCGGGACCAGAGGCGCGAGCGGCGACGTTCCGCCTCCGGACGAGGTCGTAGCGCTTCGCCTCAACGAAGGGAGCTCCGTTCCGTCGCTCGTGCCGGAGCGCGGCCGCGTGCTCACGGAGCTCGAGCGCTTCGTAGCCTGCGTTCCGCTGGACGCGTCTACGACGACGTCCGAGCCCGAGACGACCTCCGTCGCAGCTTCGGAGCAAGATCTCGTCCTTTCGACCGGCGATGGGCTCGGACTCGCGGACCCCAAAGCCCCCCCGCCGAGCGGTGGCGTCAAGCCGGGGAACACCGGCGGGGCACCCGGCCTCGGCGGCGTGACCAAGCCCGGCACCAGCGGCATGTCCGGCCTCGGCGGCACGAAGCCGGGAACGACGCCCGGACTCGGCACCAAGCCCGGAACGACGCCGGGACTCGGCGGTGCCAAGGACAACGACGGCGCCGGTCCCACGCCCGGCGGCACCGGGACGAAGCCGGCGAGCGGCCTCGGCACCAAGCCGCCGAGCTCGACCTCGGGCCTCGGCACGAAGCCCGCGACGAACGGCGCGACGCCGGGACTCGGCGGCAAGACGCCGCCGGCGCCGCCATACCATCAGGTCTTTGCCAAGCTGACGACGCAATACAAGGAAGGCAACTCCGGCACCGGCACGACCGTCCCGGTCGGCTCGCTCGCGTTCAAGCCTTTGCCCGCGAAGGCGCCGAAAGCCGACTTCGACGCGGCGACCGCGCACCTTTTCGGCACCGACACCAAAGCGCAGGCCGAGGCACACACGTTCTACCAGTTCGGGCGCGACGGCTCGAAGCCAGGAGTGCTCGGCCGCCAAGCCGACATCGAGGCCTCGGATCCGAAGTTCGACAAGTTCACCGCGCTCGTCGGCAACAACAAGGAAGCGCCGGCGGGCTGGAATCCCGCGAAGAACATGGTCTATCTGCAGGGGCTCCTGCATCGCGGTGAGCCGATCTTCATGGCCTCCGATCCAGGCCTCGACGCGACGCAGCTCGGCGCCAAGCCGGACGGCTCGATGCGTCCGTCAGTGACGGCGCACGAGATCACCGAGCTGAAAAAGGCCGGCTGGACTTACGAGGCGTTCAGCGGCGGCCCGAAGGACGGTCTGCACGGCAAGTGGCTGCCGCCGAAAGAGTGAAATCCAAAGCATCCGTGACCCCCTAGATCCCATACTGCGAGGAAATTCCGATGAAACGTCTTCTTCCCCTAGGCATCGGCCTCCTGCTCGCGCTCTCCGCTTGCAAGAAGGAGCCAGCACCCGTCGCCGTCGTGAAAAGCGGTTTCGACGGCGTCGACTGCAAGAGCATGTTCACTGACTACAAGTACCAGTCGCAGAAGCTCGGCGAGCTCAAGACGGCCTACCTCGACGCGTGGAAGGCCTTCCGCACCGAGAAGAGCCTCGAGCCAGACCCCTTCGCCGCGGCTCCGACCGAAGGCAACGGACTGCGCCTCGCCGACCCGACGCCGACCACCGACGCGCCGCCGTCGAAGCTCGAAGAGATCGCGCTCGGCCTCCCCGACGCGCTGATCAAGCACCCGAAATTCGCCGACAACCAGAACAAGTGCTTCGACCTCTATAAGACCGAGTTCCAGAACGAAGTCCTCTACGACAAGTGCGTCGAGTTCTTCTCGACCCTCACGAAGACCAACGGCATCGTGACGGCCTACAACGCGGAAGCGCGTCGCGATTGCCGCGAAGGCGGATACGACAAGCGCACCGTCCCGCAGCTCTACTCTTACTGCGACGCGCCGTGTACGTTCAGCTCGACCGTGGATTGCACGCGCTGCGACGTCTCCTACAAGAACGCTCTCGGGCAAGCCGGCAACGAGCCGCTCGTCTGCTTGGGCACCTACGGCGCCACGGAAGCCGGAAACGCGTTCTGCGCGAAGATGGGCGAGCACAACTTCAAAGACTGCCGCGTCCAGAACTGCGTCACGAAGAAGGGCGCCGCTTTCGCCGGCGAGGAGAAGGGCCAGCGCATTGCAGGCTCGGACCTCAAAATCGACGAGAAGGCGATCTCAGCCTTTGCCCAGGTCGAAGGCAGCGCGACGATGAACGCCGGTGTTTACGCCGATGCCCAAGTTGCGGTGCGCGGCACGCTGGGCGGCTCGATCGTGATGAAACAGATGAACGCGGGCGATAGCATCCTCACCGAGTCCGGCTTCTGCCGCCCTGACTCGAAGTTCGTCTGCGAAGTCCGCGTCCGCCAGATGTACGGAGCGAGCGCGTCGGTCGCCGGCGGCGTCGGCGGCTCGTTCAAGGTCTTCGGAAACGGCGTCGACGCGCACGCTGCGCTGCGGGTCGGCGGCGACCTGAACTGGTCGATCGACTCGACCCGCTCCAGCGAGGCCGTTTCTTGCTCGGGCCTGAGCAAGAACCTCATGTTCGACCAGTGCTACGCCTTCCTCGTCACGTGGGCGAAAACCGACCTGTCCTCGCAGTTCGAAGGCATCCGCGACCAGCTGAAGAGCGCGATCGACAAGGTCATCGAAGCGCAAGTCAGCAAGCGCGAGGCGGAGCGCATGGATGAGCAGCGCAAGGCCGACGCTTGCTACGAAAGCGGCAAATCTGGCGGCGACAAGGTCTACAGCGACCTGAAGACCGCCTTCTATTACGGCGGCTGCCACAAGGACGGCAACGGCACCTGGGGCGTCAGCGGCGAAGGCCAGACGCAGTGCATCAACGACTCGAAAGTGCAGTGCACTTACGGCGGGCGCTGGCTCGACGGCTGCATGGATCAGCTCGGGGTCAAGTGCCGCGGCTGAGTCCGCGCTCGACGAATGAGCGGAGCCTTCCCCACGGAAGGCTCCGCTTTTTTTTGCTCAAAGCTCTCGCGAGACGTGCCGCGTGGCGGCCTCGGACGCTAACGCGAGCATCTCCACGAGCGGCTTCCCTAGCGCTCTCACCGCGAGAAACGTGCCGGCGAAGGTGTCGCCGGCGCCGGTCGTGTCGGTGACCGCCGCGGGGGCCTCCGGAAGCACGCGTTTCTCGACGATGCCGTCAAAGGCGATTGCGCCCTCGTCGCCGAGGGTGACCACGAAGAGCTTGCCGGAGTCGGCCGCGAACGCCCGCACGTTCTCGATCAACGCGCCGTTGCGCCGCGAATCGAGGCCGAAGAAGCCGCCGTCGACCGCCTCCATCCAACCGCGCACCCGGCGGAAGTCGCCGCCGAAATCCTTCATGTCCATGAAGTCGACGAAGATCTCGCCGCGCCGCGGGGCCGCGAGCAGCGCCTCGAAGAGCGGGACGATCTGCTCGTACACGACGGCTGTCAAGACGTCCGCCTCGGCGATCAGCTTGAGTTGCGCGCCGTTCGGCCGCCATTCCGGAAAGACGCCGGGGTCGTAGGCCCGCAGGTGGCGCTCGCCCAAGGCATCCACCTCGATCGTCTGGGTCGGCGTCCTTCCCGGCCAAGCCAGGACCGTCTCCGCGGAGATTCCGTTCGCGGTCAGATACTGCAGCGCCAGCGCGCCGCGCGTGTCGTCTCCGACCGCGCTCACAACGCGAACCTGCGCCGGCCCTAGAACCCGCGATGCCGCGACGGCGAGATAGGCTGCGCACCCGCCGGCGCGCTCGAAGCCCGCCGGCAGCATCACGTCGACGCCGACGTCACCGAGACAGACGAACATGGCGATCCACCTCGCGCTTCAAAGCCAGGGCCTTCGCCCGGTCGATGATTCCGTTCGTCATGATGCCGGTGCCCACGATCGCGCCGGTCGCGCGCGCAACGAGCCCCGCCGCGTTCTCGGCGCTCAGGCCGCTGCCGATCAGGACCGGATGCCCCGGGATCGCGGCGCGCGCCGCTTCGATGTCCTGGTGCACCGGCGCCGTCCCGGTCAAACTCCCGGTGATGATGATGCCGTCGGCGCCCTTCGCGCGCGCTTCCTGAGCGGACTGAGCGATCGTCTTCAGCTCGAGCATCCGCGCGTACTTCACCTGCACGTCGGCGAAAATCGCCACGTCTGTGGCGCCGATCGTCCGCCGGAAGGCGAGAAGCCCCTCTGGATCGATCGCCATCTCGCCGCCGTACTCGTCCCGCGCCATGCGATCGACGAAATAGTCAGTGCGCATGAAGCTCGCGCCACCTGCAAGGGCTACGGCCAGGGAGGCCCGCGGATCGTTCAGGAGGATCTCCGCGCCGACGACGACCTTTTTCGCCCGCTCGACCGCACGGCCGACGATCTCGGTCATCGCCGCCGTCGTCTCCGGCGCCGCGAGCACGCGATGGGGCTGGTCGTTCTCGTTCTCGATCAAGATGCCTTGAAAGCCCGCGGCCTCGAGTGCCTCCAGATCGGCTAGCGCATGGCGCACCAAGGCCTTCATGCCAGGGTAGCCGGGGTATCCCGGAAGGGGCGGCAAGTGCACGACGCCGATCAGGGGCCAAGGGGCGGACAGAACCTTCATGCTCGTCTCCAGCTCACGAGGCCGTCGGCCCGCGGCTCGGCGCAAACTAGCTCCGGAAACCGATCGATCTCCAGAGCCAAGGCCGCATCCCGGAAGTAGTGCTCCGCAATGTCCTCACGCCGCTCTTTCAGTCGCTGCAGGTACGCGTCGATCGCCGTGCGGCGCGGGAGGTCCCGACAGACCTTGCCGCGAAGATAGGCGGCGAGGAGCTCGGCCGCCGCAGAATCTTCGTCCGCTTCGCGCTTTTTCGCGAAGTGCCCGGCGGGAACGAGCTCGATGTGCTGATATTCCGCCTGGACGAGGTGCGAGGTAAGCCGGCTGAGGTTCCCGAAGCCTCCGAGGTAGGCGCGTTGTCCCGCCTGGAGCTCGAGCGCGAAGAGCACGGTCGTGAGGTTCGTCGACTTGTGCACGATCTTTTTGCCGGCGAGCGGCGCCGCCAGGACCTGGGACGGCGAATTGTCGAAGTCGCCCGCGAAGACCTCCGAGATCAAGAGGTAGCCTTCGGCGCGCAACGCCTCGGCGCGCCGCCGATCATTGGTCGCGACGACCTCGCCAGGCCCGCAGGAGAAGAGCGCCAGCAAGGTCGTCGAGGCACGAAACACATCGAACAAGACAATCGCGTCCGGAGCGGCTGCCGAGGCGGCGCGGGCTTCCCATACGGATCGGATGGTCACTCTCACGGAGTCTGGTGCGATCGAGAGGACTTGAACCTCCACGCCTTGCGGCACTAGTCCCTCAAACTAGCGTGTCTACCAATTTCACCACGATCGCATCGAACAAGGACGAACTAATTACATCAAACGAGATCCGGAGATCAAGGAGCCGGAGTGGTCGTCGCGGGCGCGGGGGCAGCGACCGGAGCAGCCGGGGCAGCGACCGGAGCAGCAGGCGCCGCAGGAACCGCCGCCGCGGGAGCCGGCACCGCCGGCGTCGTCTCGGCCGAGCCTTTTAGCTTTTCCTTCAGGCCGACGTTGCCGCCTTTGCCTTGCATGACGGTCAAGGTGATCGACGTCGCCATGAAAAGACCGGCGGCGCCGTAGGTCAGCTTCCCGAGGAGCGAGGTCGCCCCCGTGGCGCCGAAGACGCCGGCGGAGTTGCCGCCGCCGAAAGCCGCGCCGACGCCACCTTGGTTTCCGCCCTGGACGAGGACGACCAAGATCATGAACAAGGCGACGAGGACATGAACGACGGTGATCAGTGTTTCCAGCATCGGAGCGCTCTCTTCAGCGAGAAGGAACTTGAAAGCGAGGGTGGTGGCGTCTCCCAGAATCGAACTGGGGACACGTGGATTTTCAATCCACTGCTCTACCGGCTGAGCTAAGACGCCGATGGCCCGCTTCAAGGAATAACCTACTTAGACGGCTCCGTTGCGGTCGTCAAGGCTAAGGTGTAGAAGTTCGTCATGCGAGACCGCCCCTTAGTGATCGCCGGCCCCTGCGCCGCCGAATCCGAAGAGCTGATCAACATCGTCGGCGCCGCCATGGCCAAGCTCTCCAAGGAGCTAGGTTTCGACTACGTCTTCAAGGCGAGCTTCGACAAAGCCAACCGCACCGCGGGCGGCAGCCATCGCGGACCTGGCCTCGAGCAAACGATGGGCTGGTTCGCCGACTTGAAGGCCAAGCTCGGCGTGCCCGTCTTGACCGATGTCCACGAGTCCTGGCAATGCGAGCCGGCCGCGAAGGTCTGCGACGTGCTGCAGATCCCCGCCTTTCTCTGCCGGCAGACCGACCTCGTCGTCGCGGCCGCGAAGACGGGCCGGATCGTGAACGTTAAGAAGGGGCAGTTCATGGCCCCGGCCGCCATGGCGAGCATCGTCGAGAAGGCGCGCGCCGGGTCAAAGGACGTGTGGCTCACGGAGCGCGGCGTGTCCTTCGGCTACGGCAATCTCGTCGTCGACATGCGGGCCTTTCCGATCATGGCGGCCACGAAGGCGCCTTTGATCCTGGACATCACGCACAGCACGCAGCTTCCCGCGACCGGCGGCGAAGGCGGCACGACCTCGGGCGGCCAGCGCCAGTTCGCGCCGGTCCTCGCGCGCGCCGCAACGGCGACCGGGCACCTCTCGGGCTATTTCCTCGAGGTGCACACCGATCCGCCGCGCGCGATCAGCGACAAGGACGCGCAGCTGCGGATCGATCAGGCGGAGACCCTGCTGCGACAGCTCGTACCCATGTGGCACGCGGCCAAGGCCTATACGAAGATCGACGCGCAGTTCACGTAACCCCGGCCGCGCGGCTGGCGCGCGCCCGAATCTGAGCGGCCGTCTCGCGGACGACTGGCGGTGCACCCGCGGCCTCGGCCTGCGCGAGCGCCGCCTCGAGCTGCGGCGCGTCGGTGACCGCCATCGCGATCAGCGCGTTGCGCATCAGGCCCTCGCGCTTCGCTCGCGTCATCGGGGTTCCCCCGAAGAGGCGCTCGTACGCGGCTTGATCCATGGTCGCGACCTCCAAGAGCGGCGGCGCCGCCTCGACGCGAATGGCGTTCGCCGCGACCGAAGAGGGAACGCCGCGATTATAGGGACAAGCGAGTTGGCAGATGTCGCAGCCGAAGAGATAGATCCCGAGACCGAACCAGAACTCCTCCGGAATCACGCCGCGATGCTCGATCGTCCAATAGGCTAGGCACTTGCGCGCATCGAGCCTATACGCCGCGTCCAGGGCGCCGGTCGGGCAATGCACCTGACATCGCTTGCAGCTGCCGCAGCCACCTGCCTTGGTACGCGCCTCAGGATTAACCGGAGGCGACGCGGTCGCTTCGAGCGCGAGATCCAAGACGATCTCGGCCAATAGCAGAAAGCTGCCTTCCTCCGGATCGATGTAGCAGGTGTTCTTGCCGATGAAACCGCGCCCGGCCCGTGCCGCCAAAGCCCGCTCGAGGATCGGTGCCGAGTCGACCAGGACCCGCCCGACGCCACGGTGGCCAAGGCGTTCCCAAAGCGCTTCGAGCAGCGCTTCGCCTTCGCGCCAAAGGATTTTGTGGTAGTCACGCAGGCGCGCGTACTGCGCCACGCGAGGCGCCGGCGCAGCGCCGCGCAAAGGGAGCGCGTCGCCTTGTCCGTAAGGCAGCGCGACGATGATCGCGCTCTTTGCGCCTGGCAGGAGTCGCGCCGGATCTTCGCGCAACTCGCGATTGCGCTCCAGGTAGTCCATTCCCGCGTGCTCGCCGGCGTCGATCCAAGTGGCGAAGCGGCCGTAGTCCGGCTCGGGTCCGAGGCTCGCGACGCCCACGAGCACAAGGCCGTGCGCCCTGGCTGTTTCGGACAAAAAATTAATGATTTCAGATGTTTGATTCACTTGGCGGGGTCTTAGAGCTTCCTCAGCATGACTTCCGTACAGTAACGAATTATAATCATCCCAGTACTGACACCAACGAATCCCACCACAGGTATCACGACTCGTGCCCTCTCCGACAAGAACCCTCATCCTGAACATCGCGCCCCTGATCCTCGATCGACTGCCGAAGGCGAAACGCCCGATGCGGCGTCGCGCTCCGCCCACGCGCTTTGCGCTCGGCATCATGGTGGCGATCCTCCGGCGCTTCGGCTTTCGCTTCGTCACCGCGAGCGAGGCCCTGCAGATCGGACCAGCGTCCGGGGAACGCCTCGCGGTCTTCACCATGGAGACCTCGCCGGCCGCGCCCATGCCGCGTGCGGCCCAACGTCGGCTCGAACGGCTCGGCCTGCCAACGACCCTCTTCGTCGCCACCGGCGGCGTGACCGAAGACGCCCGCGACCCGCGCTTCAAATGGGGCGAGCTCCGTCGCCTTCAGGATCGCGGTTGGGAGCTCGGCGTCCTTGGCCACGAGGCCGTCGACCTGTCGACGCGCTCCTACCTCGAGCAACGCCAGATCGTCGCCAAGGCCAAGACCGCGATGCACTCGATGAGCGGCAAGCCCGCCAAGGTCTTCGCGTATCCCTTCGGCGCCTACGATGCGACGACCTTGAGCTGCGTGCGCGAAGAAGGCTTCCTCGGCGCGCTTTCGGCCCACGTCGGTCCCAACTCCGGGAACTTGGTCGACCGCTTCCAGCTCCGCCAGATCCCTCTGGGCCGCGGCCTGATCCGCGATCTGGCCCGTGTCGTGCGCGCCGCGCTGACGACCTCGATGCCGGAGCCCGTCCCGATCCTCTCTCGTGATATGAAAAACGGCTCGGACCGCCAGCCGGAGGTCCGCACGGGGGCCGTCCTATGAATTTCGAGATCCGTGGGCTGAATCACCTCGGGCTGATCGTGGAAGACATCGAAGCTGCCAAGACCTGGTTCATCGACACGCTCGGACTCGAACTGATCGAGGACCGGGGCGAGCTGATCTTCGTGCACGCGGGTGACGACGTCATCGCGATCAAGACGCCGCGCATGGCCGTGACCAAGCCGGAGCACGGCCTCGAGTCGAAGGCTACGGGCCGGGCCGGCTTCCAGACGCTCGATCACTACGGCTTCTTTGCGGGCACCCCCGACGAGGTGGACCGCTTCGCCGCTCACATTGCCGAGCGCGGCGCGACCATCCTCAAAGGACCTTACGACCGCAGCGACGGACGCAGCGTCTACTTCAAGGATCCCATGGGGAACGTCGGCGAGTTTCTGTACTACACCAGGCCAAGTTGACTGATCGGCCAACTCCCGCGGTACAATCTTCTCCATCACTTCACGGAAGAAGGGGGAAGCCATGGATCGGCGGACCGTTCAGCGCACTTACGTGCGCGCGGTGTTCGGAATTGCGGCAGTTGCGCTTGCGAGCGCGGCGCAAGCTCACACCACCCAGCTCGGGGAGTCGGGTGAGGTGACGATCTCGACCATCAAGATCGGCAAGGACCGCTCGATGATCGAGGGCCTGGTCGCCGACGGCTACGACATCGGCGGCGTCAGCCTCGAGAACGGCACGGTCGACGTCCTGACGCGGACGAAGGACGAAGGCCTCTCCCTCCGCTTTCTCGGCTACCCGGTCGAAGGCCAAAAAACCATCGACACGACCCTCGCGCCCGAAGCGGACTACAAGACTCCGGACGAGATCGCGGCGATCCTACGTCAGCTGCACGACGCCCACCCGGCGATCACGCGTCTCGAGTCGATCGGCAAGACCGTCGAGAATCGCGACATCTGGGCGCTGAAGATCGCGCTCGATCCGGAGTCGCACGATCCCCGCAAGCCGTCGATCCTCTTCAACGGCATGCACCATGCGCGCGAGATCATGACCCCCGAGGTCGTGCTCGACACCGCCGAGGTCCTGCTCACCAAATACGGCCAAGACCCGCAGGTGACGCACTGGGTCGAGAGCAACGAGATCTGGCTCGTGCCGATGCTCAACAGCGACGGCAACAACAAGGTCTGGAACGGCAACTCGATGTGGCGCAAAAACACGCGCGGTAATTTCGGCGTCGACGTGAACCGGAACTATCCCTACGCATGGGGCACTTGCAATGGCTCGAGCGGCTCGAGTTGGTCGGACACCTACCGCGGCCCTTCCGCCGGCTCCGAGCCTGAAACGCAGGCGCTGATGGGCCTCGTCGCGCGCATTCAGCCGGTGTTCGACATCTCGTACCACTCGTACTCGGAACTCGTGATCTACCCGTACGGCTGCGACGATTCGCGCACGGAGACGCGCGAAGTCGTCGAGCGCGTCGGTCGCGACATGGCCGGGAAGATCGTCACCGACTCGGGCCAGGGGACCTACGCGCCGGGTACCGCGTGGGAGCTGCTCTATGCCGTCGACGGCGGCGACATCGACTGGATGTACCACGAGCACAACGTCATCCCGATGGTGATCGAGATCAACAGCTCGAGCCTCGGCTTCCAGCCCGCGTACAGCAACCGCCAGCCGACGGTCGAGAAGATGCGTCCGGCGTGGCAGTACCTCTTCGAGCAGCTCGACGCGAGCGGCATCCGCGGCATGATCACGGACGGCGCGGGGCGCGCGCAGCCTTCTACCTACGTCACGGTGCAAGGCCTGGGCGCCTCGGCGAAGGCGCCCTTCACGTGGAAAGTGAAGAACGACGGTAGCTACCACATCGTGCTGAACCCCGGCGCTTACACGCTGAAGTTCGATCTCAACGGGCAGACCGTGGAGAAGAACGTCACGGTGGGGGCGGAGCGCGTCGACATGGACGTGCAATTCTAGACTAGGGTCTTCCCGCGCAAAGCCGCCGCCATCTCGTCATAGGCGGCTGCTTTGCCCCACCAAAGTTTTTGAGCCAGACGGGCCTGCTCGATCAGCATCGGCTCCCCGTCTTGCGCCACGAGATCTTTGCCGACGGCGGCGAAATAGAGCGCCGACGGCTTGCCGTAAACCAAGTCGCAGACGACGCCGCGAAAGTCACGCAACGCCGGCGTGAGCGAGCTCAGGTCGTCGCCCTTGAGCGGGGCGCTGGTCGCTTGGATCAAGAGTGTTTCCTCACCTTTGCCGGCGAGCGCCGTGGTCAGGGCGGTCGCGTCTTGAAGCTCGGCCCGTCGCAAGGTCGTCAGCTTCGGCTGCAGCGACGCCGTCGCCAAATGCTCGACGATCGCCTGCGCGGCGCCGCCGCTTCCGAGCATGACGATCTCGGCGAACGAGCCGAGCTCGCGACCCGTGCGCAAAAGGCCGCGGGCGAAGCCTTCGCCGTCGGTCGAGGCAGCGGTCCAACCGTGCTCACCGCGGAAGAGCGTGTTGACGGAGCCCAGACCGGAGCCTGGCACGAGCTTCGCGACGGCGCCCTTGTGCGGCTGCGTCACGTTGAAGCCGACGGCGCCGAGGCCCCACATCAGATCCAAAAAACTCGCGATCTTTGCCTCAGGCAGGGAGAACGGCAGATAAACCGCGTTGACGCCGAGCTTCGCGGCCGCGCGGTTGTGCATCGCGGGCGACATCGTGTACTCGATGCTTTCGCCGACGAGCCCAAGGATCCGCGTCGCCCCGTCGATCGCCATCAGGCGTGCGAGAGGCGCGATTGTCCGCCGAGCGCGTCCAAGTACTGCATGAGCGGCTGCCTCTGCTCGAGCTTCAGGGCCGGGAGGCGGACCTTGATCAGAAAGCTCTCGCCGCCCATTCGCCCGAGGCTCGCGACGTTCGCGTCGACCCACATCTCGCTCGGGTAGTCCGGGAGCGAGCCTAGGTTTAGACGAACGCGGGTGCCGCGCGTCAACGCGATCGGGCAGACGAAGGTGGCGTGGCTCAAATCGAGCGAGCGCAAGTAAACTTGCTGCTCGCCGCGGCCGTCGACCTGCATGCGGAGGTTTAGGAAGAGGTTGTCGGCCTTGCGGGCGCCGAAAAGACGGCCGGCGGCGGACCAGGCGCCGAGAAAGACCAAAAAGGCGGCTAGCCCGGCGAACCAGAGCAACTGGCTCGAGCTGTCGGCGTCGGCCGAGGAGTTCGCCGCGATCTGGAGGCCCGGCAACTCGGTCGCGGGCGAGAACGGCAGCGATTCCGGGGCGCCAAACGCCGCAGTGGCAAGGAAGGCCAGCAGTGGTAAGAGCTTGAGGACTTGTTTAGGCGAGTGTTGCATCGCCCGTGTACTAATCTTTCGCCCGACCGGTTTCAAGGCCCGGGCCAAACCCGTATAAGTTTCAGATTGATGCAGTTCGAGACGACGACTACCGACAGGGCCAAAACGAGCCTCGGCCAAGCTGCCGTGGCTCTGACCATCGGCAATTTCGACGGCTGCCACCTCGGCCACCAGCGCCTGATCGCCAGGACCCTGGAGCTGAGCTTGCGCCTCGGCGCCAAGCCTGCGGCCTTGAGCTTCGACCCGCATCCGGAGCTCGTCCTGCGCGGCGAGGCGCCGCCGCGGCTCGCGACGGCGGCGCAAAAGACGCGCGCCTTCGCGGAGCTCGGGCTCGCGTTCGAGATCCTGCAGACGTTCGATCAAGCTTTCGGTCGCGTGAGCCATGCGGAATTCTACGAGCGTCTGCTTAAGCAAACGCTCAGAGCCCGCGCGATCGTGGTCGGGAGCTCGTTCCGGTTCGGCCACGGGCGGATCGGGGACACGGCCTACCTCGGCGCGGCCGGCATGGCCGACGGCATCACGGTCGAGGCGATGCCGCCGGCGCTAGAAGACGGCGAGCCGGTCAGCAGCACGCGCATTCGCGGCGCCCTGGCGCACGGCGGCAAGGTCGAGCTGGTGCGCGCGATGCTCGGGCGGCCCTACATGCTGGAAGGTACGATCCTCCGGGGCGATCAGCTCGGCCGCACCATCGGCTTTCCCACGGCGAATCTCGAGGGGATCGAGCAGCTCGTCCCAGCGCACGGAGTCTACGCCGGCTACGTGCATCTCGGCGCGGACCCGACGTTCACGCGCCTGCCTTCGCAGGCGGTGCCTGCCGCGTTCAACATCGGCGTGCGGCCGACCGTGAAACAGGCGAAACCGAGCTTGCGGGTCGAGGCGCATCTGCTGGCGGGAACGTATGGGGTGGACGCGCTTTATGGGATGCGGGCGGGGTTTTATCTGACGCATCGCCTCAGGGACGAGCTGAAATTCGGGAGCATGGAGGAGATGGTGGGAGCCATCTCCGCCGACGTCGTCCGCGCGAAGACCTTACTCTAAAGCACGCAGGCCGCCGCCGCTCCACGCGGCGAATCGACGATCGGCGCCCGGAAATTCGACACCGGCGCGACCGCCTTCGCATCGCCGTCGACTTCCATCGCCAGGATCTCGGGGTCGCCGGCCTTCAGGTTGCAGGCGGCGTCGAAGACGTTGGTGAAGCGGGTCACGTAGAGGATGCGCATCTTGGTCGGCGTGGCGTTGGCGTTGACGGTGGCCGCGAGAATCTTGTCGTCGACGCGGCCGGAGGTCTCGTCGGCTCGCTTCGTGTCGCAGAAATCCTTGGCGACGTCGAATCCCGCCGGCGAGATGCGGGGGACAAAGCGGGTGAAGGAGGTCGCGTCCGTGGCCGCGAGGATGATCGAGGTGCCGTAGAGATACGTTTTGGCGGCGGGGTCGCAGCGATAGACGGAGCGCGCGACGAAGATGCCGCTCGTGCCGTCGGCGGTGAGACCGCCTAGGGCCAAGACTTCGTGTCCCGGGGGATCGGCGAACTCGGCGACGGCGCCCGCGACCGTCGGGTCGGCGAACACGGCCTCGTTCTTCACCGGCATGCGCTGCGGGGTCTCGCCTCCGCCGCCAGCGGTCGAGAGCTTGCTGCCGACCGGGAGAACACGGCGCGCGAACATGCCCTTGGTCGCCGCCAGACGCGGCTCGACGTTGGAGCTGAGAGGAACGGCGTCTAGCCAGGGCGTACGGACGGCCGCTTGCGCGTCCGGCGCCGCGACGAAATCGAAATAGGAGACGTTGGTGAGTCCTGCTGCGACCGGAGCCGGGGTCGCGGTCAGCAGACGGTACCCACTTTCGACCGGCAACCACCCGATAAGAGTCACGAATTCTGTCGGCTGACTGACGAAGACGCCGAGCCTCAGGACCTCGGCCTCGGTGCCGCCGCCCAGAGCGACGACGACGGCGGCGGCCGTGCCGCTGGCCGCGTCGCGCGCGATCCAGGCGAGAAGCTTCGAATCGGGGCTGAAAACGGGCTCAGCGTCTTCCAGCGCGTCGTCGGTGATGCGCACGGGCGCCGACGCCCCGGCGAAATCCTGCAGATAAAGCTCCGTACGGCCGGCATTCGAGGCGACGATGGCGATCCAGTTGCCGTCCGGCGAGAGCGTCGCCTGGCGCTCGAGGCCGAGATCGACGGCGGTGACGCGGACCGGAGCGCCCGGCGCCTGCGCGGCCAGCCACTCGCTTTTATAGGCCTTTCGCGTCGGCGCGACGTCGGAGGAGTCGCGCGCGGAGATGAAGAGGATGCGCGTGCCGTCGGCGCTGAGCACCGGCTCGAGGTCGTTGAACTTGCCGCTGACGGACTCGAGATCGGTGCCGTTCCTCTGCGGCTCCTCGGGCTTTGACGTCACCGGCGACTTCTTACCGCACGCGGCCGCGCCGAGTACCAGGGATGAGAGCAGCAAAACCTGCCCAATGGTGCGAATCGTTTGCATCTTTCGGCCTCTCGAATACACGTGGTCTCAACGGCCTCAGTAACCTATCGTGGCTCCCGACTTCTCGCAAAGGGATCCGAGTCCGCATGCCGCACCGCGCCGAGTACCCCAAACGCACGATCGCCGCGATCGACATCGGCACCAACTCGGCCCACATGGTCGTCGCCGAGATGGATCATATCGGCGAAATGCGGATCCTGGACAGCGACAAGGTCACGCTGCGCCTCGGACAAGCGCTCGACGCCGAGGGTTTTCTCACCGACGACGGGATCGCCCGCACGGTCGAGACGATCTCCCACATGCGTGAGATCGCCGACGCCTACAAAGCGACGATTCGCGCGGTCGCGACGTACGCGGCGCGCGAGGCTCGCAACCATCGTCAGCTCCTCCAGCGGCTCGAGCGCGACGCGGGCGTGAAGGTCGAGATCATCGACGGCATCGAGGAAGCCCGCCTCACCTTCCTCGGCATGCGGTACGGCCTGTCGCTCAGCGACGTGAGCTGCCTCGGTTGCGACGTCGGGGGCGGCTCGACCGAGATCATCATCGCGAACGACGACGACATCGCGTTCGTCTCGTCTTTCAAATTGGGCGCCGTGACCCTCACCGAGAAATACTTCGGCAAAGGTCCGCCGAGCCTGGAGAAGCTGAAGGCGATGCGCGAGCACGTTCGCTCGCGGCTCGCGCCTTTGCCGGAGGAGACGAAAGGTCTCACGTTCACGCGGGCGCTGGCGTCCTCCGGTACGGCAAAGGCCCTGGCGGTCGTGCACGCGAAGCTCGTCGGCGGCGTCGAGACCTCGGACCCGAACGGCTACGTCATCCCGCAAGATCAGCTTATCGACCTCGTCGAGCACCTGGCGCTGAAGCTCACCCCACAGCAGATCCGCGAATGGACGGGTCTCGACTCGTCGCGCGCGGAGATCGTGCTCGCCGGCGCCGTCGTCATCGAAGAAGTGACGAAGATGCTGAAGGTGAAGGAGTGGATGGTGACCAGCTACGGCCTGCGCGAGGGTCTGGTTGCCGACACCTTTTACCGGGCCTACGGCCGCAACTCCGCCGACCTTCCCGACGTGCAGTGGCACAGCGTCCTGCAATTCGGCAAGCGCTTACAGATCAACGAAGCGCACGCGTTGCAGGTGAAAAAGCTGGCTCTGAGGCTCTTCGAGCAGTTGGCGCCGGCGCTCCTGCCGCAGGACAAGGGCGACGACTACGAAGAAGACATCAAGCTCCTCAAGGCCGCCGCGTACCTGCGCGAGGCGGGGAAGTTTCTCAGCGCGCCGCAGTACCACAAGCACTCGCACTACCTCATCGAGAACAGCCGTCTGCCGGGCTTCACCGAGCCGGAGCGGACGATGATGGGGTTGATCGCGCGCTTCCAACGGAAGGGCGTCCCCGCGAGCGACAACCGCTATTGCGCCGACCTGAAGAAGGACGAGATCGCGCGGCTGAAGTTCTTCTCCGGCATCGTCCGGCTCGCGACCGCGCTCGACCGCACCCGGCAGAACCGCGTGCAGGACGTGAGCGTCACGCTGGAGGGCGGTGAGGCCCTTTTCACGATCAAACACGTGGCGGGGAGCTATCCCGAGGTCGAGCTACACAAGGCGCGTCTCGAGAGCGCCTCCCTGGAGAAATGCTTCGATCGCAAGGTCAGCTTCGACACCCGCGTCGCGGGAGGCACCGCATGACGGCGTTCCCGAAGAAACCGAGCTTCCGCGACTGGCAAGCCGCGGCCGGCAACCTGGGAAAGGGCGAGAAGCTCTCGACCTTGAAATCCGGCTTCGTCGCGGTCTACGGCTCGTCGGAGTTCTTGGTCGGCCATTCCGTCGCGCTCCTGCGCAAGCACGCGACGGAGCTCTCGGGGATGGCCGTGACGCCCCTTGAGGCGAGCACGCTCACCGCCGAGAGCCTGAACGCGATCCTGAGCCAAGGCTCGCTCTTCGACCCGAAGACCCTTTACATCGTCAGGCGAGCCGAGCAGGCGAAGGGGCTCGGCGCGCTGCTGAAGGCGGCGCGGACCGTGCCCGACGGCGCCAACCTGGTGGTCCTCGCGTTCTCGGGGGAGCCTTTGGCCGCGGTCAAGACGGAGCTCCTGGAGCGCGAGGCTCATCTCGTGCCTTGTGCCGATCCTTATCCGAGCGAGGTGCCCGTCCTCCTGCGCAAGCTGGCGGAGGCGCACCGGCTGAGGCTCGCGCCCGCGGCGTACGAGCTCCTCCTCGAGACGACGGGGCCCGACCTGGCGAAGCTCGATCAGGAGCTGCTGAAACTCGGTCTCGTCTTCTCCGAGCACCAAGGCGAGCTCGGCGCGCAGGACCTGGCGCCGCACCTCGGCGTCCTCAGGGAGGACGAGGCCTTCGCCCTCGACCGCCTCCTCTTGGCCCGCCAGGGCGCCAAGGCCCAAGCACTTTTGACGAATTTGCTGGCCCGCGGGGAGAAGGGGCTGGCGCTGCTCGGCATCCTCGCCGGGCATTGCCGGCATTCCCTGCGGCTCATCGAGCTGAATAACCGCGGCGTCTCGCCGGCCGACATGGCCTCGGCGATGCGGCTGCCGCCTTTCATCGTGAAAAGCTACGCCCAAGGGCTGCGCGGCGCGGAGCCGGCGCGCTACCTCGATGCCTTGGGACGTTGCCAAGAGGTCGACACCTGGCTCAAGCGCTCGCAGATTCGTGAGGACCTGGGTCTCGCCTACGTGCTGGAGGCCTTGGCGGCGGACGGCTAAGGAAGGTCATCGGTCGGGAGCCCTACGCATCGCGTCGGACGCGCTGCTCCGGACTCCCGACCGATGACCTTCCTTAGCACACGAGCTAAAGCTTAGGGCTATACTGCGGAGGTCCCCACCCAAGGAGCCTCGCATGTTTCGCGCCCTCTGCGTCGTCTTCGCGCTCGCGTTCGCGACGGCCGCTCACGCCGGCGTCTACGAGTACAAGCTTCCCGGCTTCAAAGCCGCCGCGCTCGAAAAAGACCTGCCGGTCGCCGACATCCTGCTCGCAGGCGCCGACTCCGTCTGGATCGCCGGGAAACAGAGCCTTTGGAACTGGCGCCTTTCGGAGGGCCGGCTGACGAAGATCGCGCTCGACGAAGCGCCGCAGAAGCTGGCCTTCGACGGGCTCAGCGTGTTCGCCGCGGGGAAAAAGCGGCTTTTCCAGTACCAGGTCGCTACAAAACGACTTTTTGTTTATCAGATCCCGGGCGCCGTCGACGGCAACGCCGTCGCCTTCGGCGGCGCGGGCGACGACCTTTGGCTGGTGCATGCGCGCGGCCTCTTCGCCGTCGATCGCTATGGCAAGACGCTCAATCCGATGAAGAGGCTCGGCTTCCTGACCGCGGGCGATCTCGCGGCCTACGATCCGGCGCACAAGAAGCTTTGGGTCGCGCGCGGCAAGGAGGTTTCCGCCGTCGACCTCGAAAGCGGCGCCGAGCCGAAGACGATCCTGACGGTGAAACGGCCGCTCTTGGGGCTCGCGCTTGATGCCGGCCAGGTCGTGCTGCACACGGCGCAGTCCGTCTTACGCCTCGACGCCGGCACGGCGAAGACGCGCAAGTCGATTCCAGTGCAAGGCGCGCGCAAGCTAACGGCGATGGCCGTCGCGAAGGACCGCCACGCCTACGTCTTCGACGACTATCTGCTCGAGATCTTCGACGTCGAGAAGAAGACGGCGCATTCGTTCAAGCTCGGCATCGACGGCGAAGAGGGCGTGAGCCGGCTCGCGGTCGCGGGCGATACGGCCGCGATGCTGGTCGGCGACCGCGTAAGGGCTTTTCGCTGGCGGCCTTGAGGACTCTATGGCTCTTTACTCTGCCCGTACATGACGCCGGAGTAGCTCAAGAACTTGCCCTTCGCCTGCTTGCCCGCTTTCGGCCGCCAATACATCGTGTAAAAGAGCTTGGCCCCGCGCAGCGGGGCGAAGACGTCGTTGAACTGCGGGCACGTGAGCGCCTTGTTGTTCCAGACGTCCCAGAAGCCGTAGAAGACCTCGGCGTACACGTCGTTTGCGGCGAGGAAGGACTTCTTGCTCGCGCCGGCGTTGCTCATTGTCACGCACATGTAGATGCCGTTTCTTACGTTGGTGACGTCGGACGTCTGCGTCTTGCAGCGATTCATCGCCGGCGGCAAGGTGGCGCCGCTCGGCTTCACGAGCGCGAAGTTGACGTTGCTGAGCGGCTGCGTCGCGAACAGCGCCTCGAGGCCGGCCTTCGGGCTGGCGCAGTTCGGCGCGTTCTCCATGTAAACGCTCGCCTTGCGGAAGACGGCGCTGCGGAGCGCGCCCTCGACTTCGACGAACTGACGCTGCGTCTCGATGCGCGCGCGAGCCTCGACGTTGGTCGACATGGCGTCGGCGATTTGCCAGGCGATGAGCATCAGGATCGCCGAAGCGACCACGATCTCGAGCACGGTGAAACCGCTCTGGCCTTTGCCGGCCGGGAGGAGGCGCACGGGGGTAAGCTCCGATTTTCCTAAACGAACCGATACCTTGTCACTTATCGGCGCTTGGCCCTGTTGCCTGAAGTCGCGCGCAAGGCTAAGATTTACCTAATAAATTCCAAAATTTATGGGGAAGCCGCGTGAGACTGAGTCGCTTCATCCCCGTGCTGCTCGTAGTGGCGCTGTCGTGCACGCCCCCCGAGTCGGCGCCGGACCTCGAGATCGCGACGACGAGTGACGCATCGCCCGCGACGGCGAGCGACCCACCGAGTACGCCTGCGGATCAGCTCAAAGCGCTGGAGCGCGCCACCGGCCGCGACGGCCCGCTCGGTGAAGACCTAAAGGACGTGCGCGCGATGCTCGTCGCGCAGGATTTCGACGCGAAGGGCGACGCGGCATCGGCGACCAAGCATTGGCTCGAGGCGCTCAACATGGCAGAGGGCGCCTTCGGGAAGCTTGCCTTCGAAGGCTGGGTGAAAGCCTACGTCAAAGCGCTCGACAAGAAGACGGACCGGCTCGTGCTGGCGCGCCTCCTGATCGCGGAGACGCGCAGCGGCAGCATCAGCCCGCACATGCGCGCGCGCGGCATCACGACCGCCGACGCCTTAGCGCCGCTGCTTTCCGGGCTGGTCCCCGAAGCATTGCTGCCGGACGGCGATGTCCTGACCGACGCGTTGCGCGCGCCCCGCCCCGGCGTTCCGGAGGCCGATCCGACGCTCGCCGACACGGCCAAGAAGAACTGCAAAGCGAAGAAGCTCGACGTCGAGTCGTGGCGCGCGTTCAAGGCGGGACTGCCGCCGCGGCTCGGCGGCTACTGGGAAGCGCTGCTCTTGCAGTGCGCGGGAAGAAGCCGCGAGGCTCTCGTAGGCTTCAAAGCCGCGGCAACGGCTCTGTCAAAGGACACGGAGACGCAAGGCCTCGCCGTCGAGGCCTTGGCCCGGGCCGCGGTGCTCGAGCGGGCGCTCGCGATGAAGAAGGAAGCGGGCGAGACCTACCGCGACCTAATGGAAGTGTGGGATGCGCCGGGCGTCACGGCAGCCTCGCTCGGCCTGGACGCCTCGGGTTTCGCGATCCGCCGCGTCGAGGATACCTTGTGGGCAGCGCGCTACCGTGCGCTCGTCGGCGACTACGAGAACGGCAAGATCTTCGCGCAAAAGGCGCTCGAGCTGGTCGCGAACGCCTACACGACGCGCGGCATCAGCGCGACGACGCGCGACGCGCTCGCCGTGCTGCGCGCAGAGGCCTATCACGTGCTCGCGTTCCGCATCGCGGTCGAGAAGCGCGAGTTCGAGAGCGCGCTTTCCCTCAACCTCCTTGCGCTGCAGTCGCCAAACCTAAATACGGAATGGCGGGAACGGCTCACCTTCTTCGCCGGCCTCTATGATTACCTGGGCGGCAACTTCGAGACCGCGAAGAAGCGTTGGGACGGGCTCCTCGCCGAGACGCGCGACGATGCGATGAAAGCGACGACCTACTTCTGGCTCGCCAAGAGCTACGACCACATGGACCGTAAGGACGAAAGCCGGTTTTACCTCGACGCCCTGACCGAAGACTATCCGCTGAGCTTCTACACGACGGTCGCGGCGCGCGTGGCCGGCCTCTCCGGGAAGAGCGACTGGCGCAAGGTGTTTGGCGATCCGGAAAAATTGCGGCGGAAGCTCGCGGTCTCGGACGGCCTGTCGCTCGCCCGCGAGCGCCGGACGCCAGCGACGCGGCGCCTCCTGACTCGTGCCGAGACTCTGCTGGCGGCGCGCCTGACAAGCTGGCTCAAGCTCGCCGCCGCGGACCTCGAGGCGGCGTTGCCTCAGGAGGTGTCGAGCGAAGCCAACCTCGAGGCCCTCGTCTACCTGTCGCGGCTGCACTACGCGGCCGGCGATCATGCCAAGAGCATCACGCTGACGACAAAGCTCGCGAAGGCCTTTCCGGGCTTCTGGAAGCGTTTCCCCGAGCAGCTCGTCATCCATTTCCCGACCCCTTACTTGGACTCGTATCAGCGGGCCGCGATGGACACCGGCCTGGACCGCGAGATGCTGCTCGCAATCACCCGTCAGGAGTCGGCGTTCACGGCGGACGCGAAGAGCGGTGCGGCGGCCGTTGGTCTCATGCAGCTCATCGCGCCGACCGGCGAGCGGTTCGCGCGGGAGTTGGGGCTCGCCCACCCGAACGGGATCGAGGAGCTCCTGCGAAATCCCGAGGCAAACATTCGGATGGGCAGCCGCTACCTCCGCTTCCTGAACCTGCACTTCAAAGGCTTCCCGCCGGCGATCTACGGCGGCTACAACGCCGGCGAGTACGCAATGGAGGGGTGGCTCGGGCGCCGCGGGCACAGCGACCCGCTGATGTTCGTCGAGATGGTGCCCTTCGGGGAGACGAAGGACTACATCCGGAACGTCTGGCGCAACCTGATGATCTACCGGTTCCTCGAGGGCAAGGATCGGTCGAGCCTGCTCGGACCGAGCGACAACGCGGGAAGAACGGGGACGGAGCGGTTCAAGCCGGAGGACCGGCCGAAGAGTCGGTAGCCGTCCGGGGCTCGGCCGTGATATGCACAGGCCAATCGTTTTTTTCCTGTTGTATTCATCCCTTCTAGGGTGGCGTCACGATGGCAAAGATCGCCCGCGACATGCGTAAGGAAGCAATCGGCTGGATCAGCATCATGGTCGTGATGCTCGTCTTCCCGGCGCTCTTTTTCCTTTGCGTCTACATCCCGCTTTGGCTCGGCTGGGCTCCTCGCTGGGGTCTCTGATGGAAGCCACGCTTTCTGCCGCGACGCCCGCGGCATCTTGGCGGGCGTTTCTGCCGCTCACGAAGCCGACCATCTCGCTGCTCGTCGTCGTCACCGCGGTGCCGACGATGCTCCTGCCGGCGCACGGCATGCCGAGCCTCGAGGTCGCTTTCGCGACGATCGTCGGCACCTGGCTGTCGTCGGCGTCGGCCTCGGTCTTCAACCACATGCTCGACGCAGACCTCGACTCGGTCATGGCCCGGACCCGCGGTCGCCCGATGCCGTCCGGAACGGTCTCGCCCGGCGCCGCCCTGGCCTTCGGGGCCGCGCTCGGCTTGGTATCGATCGGGATTCTCTACCGTTTCACGACGCCGCTCGCGGCGGTGGTCGCCTTCGCCGCAAACGTGTTCTACGTGCTCGTCTACACGCTTTGCCTGAAGCGGAACACGGTGCAGAACATCGTCATCGGCGGCGCGGCAGGCGCGGTCGGTCCGCTCATCGGCTGGGCTGCCGTGACCGGCACGATCGGCTGGCCGGCGTGGGTGCTCTTCCTGATTATCTTCCTATGGACGCCGCCGCACTTCTGGGCCTTGGCGATCAAGTACAAGAAGGATTATGCCGCCGCGAACGTGCCGATGCTCCCGGTCGTCGCAGGCGACGAGGCGACGCGCCGGCAGATTTTCGGGTACACGCTGACGCTCTTCCCGCCGATCGTGGCGCTCTGGGCGCTGGGCGAGGCCGGCCTCACTTACATGCTGCTGTCGGTGGCCGCGACCGCGTACTTCGCTTGGAAGGCCTGGGATCTGCGGCGCTCGCAAGACAACGCCAAGGCGATGCCGGTGTTCCACTACTCGTGCCTCTACCTCTTCCTCGTGTTCGGCGCGCTGACGGTGGACCGTCTCATTGCTTGAGGCGCTCAGGAAGATCTTCCTCGGCTCATCGGCCTCGTATCGGAACTGGCATCGCGATTGGCTTTATCTAGGCTTCGTCGTCCTGATTCTCGCGGTGATCACGGCCAAGAGCTGCGCCTCGTGAAAATCGGCGTCACCTCGGTCAGCCTGTGCAAGAGCGCGGCGCTACGGGCCAAAGCCGCGACGATCCTCGCGGGCCACGAGGTCAAATACATCGCCCTGCCGCGGTCGGCAGCGGCGGACGAGCTCGTCTCCTTCCTCTTCGACTGCGACGCGGCGCTCATCGGCCGCGAGGTGATCACCGCCGATATCCTGGCGAAGCTGCCGCGCTTGAAGGCGATCTCGGTCTACGGCGTGGGCTTCGACAACGTCGATGCGGGGGCTTGCGGCGCTCGTGGGGTCGCGCTGCTCGTCACGCACGGCGTGAACGCCGATGCCGTCGCAGAGCACACCTTGGGGCTGATCCTGGCCTCAATGCGAAACATCGCGCGCAATCACCTCCTCCTAGCCGCAGGCACCTGGAACAAGGACGGCGGCCGCACGCTCGGCGGCAAGGTCCTCGCCGTCGTCGGCTGCGGCGCGGTCGGCAGCCGCGTCGGCCGCCTCGGAAACGCCTTCGGCTGCTCGGTGCGCGTCGTCGACTTGGTCGACAAGACGCAAATAGCGAACGAAATCGGGGCGGTCCAGGTGAGCCTCGAAGTGGCGCTGGGGTCCGCCGATATCCTTTCCATGCATGTGCCGCTGACCGCGGCGACGGACGGGATGGTAAATGAGCGCTTTTTGGCGCAGATGAAGCCCGGATCTCATCTGATCAATACGAGCCGCGGGCGTGTGGTGCGGCTCTCGGCCTTGAAAAAAGCGCTCGAATCGGGGCATCTCGCGGGCGCCGGGCTGGACGTTTTCGAATCCGAGCCCATTTTGGATCTGGAGCTCTTCGCCCTGCCGGGTCTCGTGGGAACGCCCCATACGGCGGGAAATGCCGTAGAAGCAGCCATGGCGATGGGTGTAGCGGCGCTGGATCAGCTCCGCAGGTATTTCGACCGAGCTCGCGACCAAGGGTCGGCCCCCCGACTTCAGTGAAGCCACTCAGGTCAGGCTTTTCATCGGCTCGATCTTGATGCAAAATCGCCGGAAATCCGTCGTTTTTTTAGGCCGCCGACCATGCTGAATGAGGAGCGCGGGACCCGGGCGCCAGCGAGACTGCTCGTCTGGCCGAATCCGTTCCGCACGAAACAGGAAAACCCTTATTTGGAACTCTTGTACTCGGCCTTGTCCGAACACGGGATCCGTCTGTCGGGCGAGCTCGAGTTGAGGCCCGGGGAGCTCGGCGACGGCGAGATCGACGCGACCCACATCCACTGGCCTGAGCACCTTTGGCTCGATCGGAACGCTCCGCTCAAGACTCGTCTTCGCAGGTTGGCTCGGCTCGTGTGGGTGCTTCGTCAGGCTCGGCGACACCGAGTCTGCCGGATCTGGACCGTGCACAACTTACAGCGCCACGAGGGCAACGACTGGCTCGATTCCCTCGGCTTTCGCATGATGTATCGCGAGAGCGACCTGCTTCTTTGTCACGACGAAACGGCTTACGACGCAATCAAGCGCCTGGTTCCTAAGTCACACGTGCTGATCGTCCCCCATGGCAACTACGACGGCGTTTTCCCCAATCCGCGCCCGCGGGCTCGGATCCTCGACGAGCTGGGGCTCGATCGCCGCACCCCGACCCTCGGTTGTCTCGGGGCGATCCGATCCTACAAGGGGCTCGATTTCGCCTGCCGCGCGCTCGAGGGCTACCCTTCACCCATCCAGCTCATCGTCGCCGGAACGCCGAAGCTCCCACGCGACGAGTTGCAATCTTTGCGCCGCCAAATGCGGCAAATGCCTCGAGCCGTGCTCATCGAAAAGGAGCTCAGTCACGCCGAGTTTGCGGACATCGTCTCGGTGTGCGACGCGGTATTGCTGCCTTACCGGAAGATCACTGGCAGCGGCAGCCTGCTGGCGGCCTGGACCCTAGGGAAGGGCGTCATCGCCTCGGACTTGCCGTTTTTTCGCGGCATGGTGGCCGAAGATCGAGCCTGCGGCGAGTTGTTCCGTTTCGGTGAGGCAGATAGCCTCCGCCGAGCCGTCGAGGCGCACCTTCAGATCCCAGCGATCGAGCGCCAGCGAGCCGCGTTGCGCAAAGCGCGCGCGTATCAGTGGAGTCGCTGCGTCGAACCGCTCGCGGATTTCCTGCGTTCCTGGAAAGGTCGAGAATGGCGCGAAGCTTAACCACGAGTCATGCGGCCGTCGCGATCGTCATGCGGACCTACGAACGTCCGCTGCTCTTGAGACGCGCCATTCAAAGTGTCCTCGCGCAAACCGAAACGGATTGGACGCTGGCGATCGTCAACGACGGCGGCGGACCCGATGCTGTAAACCGGGTCCTCAAAGAGTTTCAGTCCGAGCTCGGGGCCAGGCTGAAGTTGCTGCACTTGTCCAAGCGTCACGGCATGGAAGCGGCCTCCAACCGGGCGATCCGCGCGACGTCGAGCGATTTCGTGGTCATTCACGATGATGACGATACCTGGAGTCCCCTGTTCCTCGAGCGGACCACTCGCTTTCTAAATAGCCCCGAAGGTCGCCCGTTTCCGGGAGTGGTCACGCTCTTCACGCGGATCTTCGAGAGGCTTCGGAACGACTCCGTCATCGAGGAATCGCGGCGGGTCGCTGCTTTCGATTGGAACGACTTGATCCTCAGTCGCGCGGTCGTGCGGACGTTTCCGCCGATCGCCTTCCTCTTCCGGCGATCCGTGCTCGAAAAGGTGGGCTTCTATCGCGAAGACCTTCCCGTCATGGGCGACTGGGATTTTAACCTGCGGCTTTTGCTGAAAGAGGATCTCGCCTTCATCAAGGAGCCGCTTGCCTTTCACCATAGTCGACCGAGCGACCAATCGACCTCGATGGCGAACTCGATCACCAACCTCGATCTGTTCGCCAAGGTGCGGATGCGGCTGCAGAACGAGCTACTACGGCGGGATCTGAGCGTGAAAGGGGGATTCGGGATGCTGGTTCAAGGCGCGGAGTTCCTCCGGCAGGTGGAAGATCAGGCCCGCTTCCCCAAGCCGGCCGCGCCGCCTCCGCCGCCGGGACCGGCGCCGGTTTCGAGCGCGACCCGGCTGGACTTGTCGAACGTTACCTTTCGGTCCAAACGGAAGATCTTTGGACCGCCGATCGATGCGGCCCGCTCGTTGATCTACCGGATGCTTTGGGTCGTGTTTAACCAGCAGAGCCAACACAACGCGCGCCTGCAACAGTCGATTTCGGATCTCGCCGGGCGGGTCGACGCGATGGAGCGCGTCCCGCGCGCTGCTGCGTCGGGGAAGCAACTCGGTCCAACGCCCGCGTCCGAGCCCTACGGAAGGGTGGAGCCTTTCCGCTCGTTTCAGGAGCAGCTCGAGCTACGAACCAGAATTCGTCACGTCTTCGGCCCGAAATCTCCAGCGCTCGAGCGCGACGACGTCATCGTCTTGTGTTTGATTCGCAATGGGGAGCCCTACCTCACGCCTTTTCTCGAGCATTACCGACGGCTCGGCGCCAAGCACTTCGTCTTCTTGGACAATGGCTCCAGCGACGGCACGGTGCGAAAGGTGTCCGGGCAACCCGACGTCACCGTGTTGAGCTCGAGCCTTCCGTTCAAGACGACGAACACCTGGATGCGGCAGTATCTACTCGAGGAGTTCGCACTCGATCGTTGGGCGGTCTTGGTCGATATCGACGAGCACTTCGATTATCCCTTTTCGAACCGAGTCCCGCTCGCCTCTCTGGTGAACTACCTAAGAGCGAACTCGTACACCGCGATGCTCACTCAGATGTTGGACATGTTCCCCGGAGGTCCGGTGGGACAAGAGGTCGACTGGGCGGGCGACTTGCGAAAAACCCATTGTTACTACGACGTGAGCGACATCGGCTCGCGTCCCTATCCGCCCAATCTGAGGAATCAGGTCGACAACCCCTCGCTTCAGTTCAACCACGGCGGCATTCGCCAGAAAGTCTTCGGGATATCGGAGCTGTGCCTGACGAAGCACTCTCTTATCCATTATACGGAAGGGGTGCAGTTGCTGAACCCCCACTGCGTCAGTACCGTTCGCATCGCCGACATTACTGGCACCGTTCTCCACTACAAGTTCGTTCCGGACTTCAAGGAACGGGTGGCCGAGGCGGTAGAAAAGGGGATGTATTGGAACGACTCGTACGAGTACCGGCGTTACGCCGAGGCGCTGCAGAACCCGGAGCCGATCCAACTTCTGCAGCCTAGCTCCCGGAAGCTCAACTCGGTGAACCAGTTGGTCGACGAAGGGTTTCTCCTGGTCTCCGACCCCTACCGCGAGTTCAGCGCGGGTTTGAGCTGATGCGAGCGGCTCGTGCCAAGGTCATCGCCTTTGTTTCGCATTCGAGCCAACTGGGCGGGTCAGAACAACTCCTATATCGGCTGCTTTGCGGCTTAGATCGGCGGCAGTTCGATCCGGTAGTGCTTCTGCCGAGGCCGGGCCCTCTCGGCGAGAAGCTTCAGGCGATCGGCGTGCGCACCCGAATGGTTCGGCAGGTGTGGTGGGTCGCCCTTCCGCAGGTCGGGACCTCGCAGCGCGAACGATTTCTCGACGGCCTCGAAAAACGTGTCGAAGAGACCGCCGCGCTCCTCAGGGAGGAGCGCGCCGAGGCCGTCTTTACCAGCACGAGCGTCATCGCTGAAGGCGCGCTGGCCGCGAAGCTTTCGGGGATTCCCCATGTTTGGCTGATCTCCGAAAATTACCGTGACAATCCCGAGCTGACGCCGATTCACGACATTTCGACCTTCTATTCGCTGATCGCCCAGCTCTCGACCTCGGTGTCGACCGTGTCCCGCTGTGTTCAGGCGCATGTTCAGGGGTACGTCGACTGGAAAGACATCGAGATGACGTATCCCGGCGTGGAGCTGCCGACCATCTCGGCACCGCCGGCACCGCGCCCCGGCGCACCGGTGCTCGTGTTCGTCGGCAGACTGACGAAGGCAAAAGGGATTCTGGACCTCGTGCAGGCAGCCCCTCGAGTCTTCGCGAGATTCCCAGACTGCCGGTTCAGGATCGTGGGCGCCGACAACGGGGCCCTCGCGGAAGCCCAACGTATGGTGGCCGGCCTGGGGCTGCAGCGCGCTTTCGAGTTTCTAGGCTTTCGCGACGACCGTCTGGAGGTCATGGCCGCGGCGGACGTGCTGGTTGTGCCTTCGCATGTCGAGTCGTTCTCTCTCGTCTGCGTCGAGGCGATGCTCCTCGGGAAGCCCGTGGTCGCCACCGCCTGCGGGGGACCCAGCGAGATCATCGTGGACGGAGGGACCGGCCATCTGACGCCAGTCGGCGATCCAGAGCGGTTCGCGGATGCGATCCTGGACGTGCTGTCTGACACCGCGCGCGCCGAACGTATGGGGATCGCCGGGAGACACCGGGCCGAGCAGTTTTACTCTTACCGTCGCTTTATCGGGCAGACGGAAGAGTTGTTAGGCCGGGCGGCGAAAACGCCGACGGCCGACTGGTACACCCGTGAGGCTGGCAAAGCGCTGTTGGACCTCGTCGCCCATGGCTATCGACGCGCTGAGTTGCAGATGAAAACGGCCGACGCGCAACCGAAGCGCGCCCGCGTCATCGCCTTCTATCTTCCGCAGTTCCACCCCACGCCTGAAAACGACCTTTGGTGGGGCAAAGGCTTCACCGAATGGACGAACGTCGCCAAGGCGAAGCCGCTGTTTCCTGGACACGATCAGCCTCGCTTTCCCGCCGATTTGGGCTACTACGATCTGCGCGTGCCGGAGACCCGTGTCGCCCAAGCGGAGCTCGCCCGCCGGTACGGCGTCGAGGCTTTCTGCTACTGGCATTACTGGTTTGGCGGCAAGCGGTTGCTCCATCGCCCGTTCGAGGAGGTGCTGGCTGCCAAAGAGCCGGACTTTCCTTTCTGCTTGGCTTGGGCGAACCAGAGTTGGACCGGCATCTGGCATGGAGCTCCAGATCGGATGCTGATGGAGCAGGTCTACGACAGCGGCAAAGACGACGATGCGCATTTCCGCGTCCTGTCGCGCGCCTTCATGGATCCGCGATACTTGCGAGTGGACGGCAAACCGCTCTTCATCGTCTACGATCCCAAGGGGCTGCCCGATTCCCGCCGGACGACTGATCGGTGGCGCGAGCTGGCACTCCGTGACGGACATCCCGGCCTCTATCTGCTCGCCCTAATACAGCGATCGGCTCCTTGGGATCCGCGTGGGTTGGGCTTCGACGGCGCCGTACTATCCAATCAGTCCCGAATTCTGGCCGAACGCGAATCTCTGCACGGGGAGTCGCTTCCGATTCGCTGGCAGCGCGACCTTCGCGGCAGGGTTCCCAATCTCTTCGACTACCGTGATGCGATGCGGTTCTTCCTGTCGCGAAAGCCGGTCGACTATCCTTGCTATCCTTGCGTCGTCCCCAACTGGGACAACTCGCCCCGCAGCGGCAAGAGCGCCATGATCTTTCACAATTCCACTCCGGAGCTCTTCCGTATTCACGCTGGGGAAGCTTTCGAGATGGTCCAAGGCCTTCCCCCATCGGAGCGTCTGGTTTTCGTGAAATCCTGGAACGAGTGGGCGGAAGGCAACTACGTAGAGCCAGATCTTCGATATGGCCATGGATATTTACAAGTCATCAAGAGCTTGGTCGATCGATCTAGGCCAGAGCTCGCACAGGCTGCGCCTTGCGACGCGATCGTGCCTCCGAGCGGTCGCACGCCCATCTGGATCCAGAAGCTCGCTCGACTCCATCGCCCGATGGAGCACAATCGGCCGGTCGACTCGCGGTAGTCGCCCTCCAGACGCCGAAGCCAGAACCGGTCGCTTGCGTCTCCAGCGGTCGTGGCGGCTAGAGCATACGGCTTAGCGCAAGTAGCTCTTCAATACCTCGTCGACAGCTCCCGCGGCTTCGACGCGTCCTTTCTTCAACCAGACCGCCCTCTGGCAGTATGTCTCGAGCAAGCCGCCGTCGTGGGCGACGAGGACGACGCTCACCCTCTTGGCGAGCAGGTTCTTGACGGCTTCAGCGCATTGGCGACGGAAGCTCTGGTCGCCGACGGCCAGGACCTCATCGAGCAGGAGCACGTCAGGCGAGGAGAACAGCACCGCCGACATTCCGAGCCGGGCGACCATGCCGCTGCTGTAATATCGGCACGGGCTGCCCCAAAAGTCTTCGAGCCCGGCGAACGCGCGGATCTCCTCGAGGCGGCTCGCGAGCTCGGCGCCTTTGAACCCATAGATCGTCAGCAGCAGGGCGGCATTCTCGGCGCCGCTCAACAGCGGGCTGATGCCCGCGCCCAGATTGAAAACCGGAATCACGCGCCCATTGGTGGCGAGCGACCCGGAGTCCGGCCGCATGAGGCCAGCCAGCAACCGCAGGAGCGTCGTCTTGCCGCTGCCGTTGGCGCCTAGGAGGGCGACGGCCTCGCCGCGCCCGATCTCGAGGTCGACGTCACGGACGGCCCAAAATTCCCTCGGGCGAAGCTCTTCGGCCTGCGTTTGGTAGCCGCCGAGGCGTTGGGCGATCCGCCGGAGGTGGTACCACCGCGCCAGCTTCGGATCCGGGCAAAGCTTCTTCGAAAGCCGCTCTCCCTTCAGTAACGGTTGCGGCACGTCAATCCCCCATGAACTCGGAGACCGCGGAAATGGAGGCGCGAAAGACGGCAAGGCCAGCCGCGAGGAACGCGAAGGCGAGGGCGGCCGTGACGGCCCAACGCAGGGCGTCGGCAACGGTGCCGTCCAGAACGACCTGACGCGGCCCATCGATGAGGCAAGCGATCGGGTTGAGGCGCATCAGCTTGGCGAGAAGGGCCCCGTTGGCCGGGATCGGATAGAACACCGGCGTCAAGAACATGGCCGCTTGCATGATTCGAGCCTGCGCCGCACCGTAGTCCCGGAAGAACACGAAGAGCGGTAGCGTGAGCAATCCGAGGCCGATACCAAGCGCCGCCAACGGTATCGAGAGGATCGGCAGGAGCGCCAGCTCTGGTCCCAAGGCCAAATTCATGGGAATGAGCGCCGCCAACGCGACGACCCAGCGCAGCAGGAATTGCAGCCCGACGCCGAGAGCCTTGCCGACGATCAATGCCTCCCGGGGAAAGGCCGCGCGCAGGAGCATGGGCTTGGATTCGCGGACGGCTTCCGGCCCACAGCGCCATGCATCGGTGAACAGCTGCCAAAGGATGAAGCCGATCATGGCTCGCGGCAGATAGTCGTTCTGCCAATCGCCGACCGTGAGCAAGCCGATTCGCTGGGCATAGAATAGGCCCAACGACAGCAGAATCGAGACCGCGATCGACCAACTGGCGCCGAGCAGCGAATCGCGGTAGCGACCCTTCTGATCGCGCAGGAACAGCTGGATCCCGAGGCGCAGCGCATACCCGGCCCCGGTCCACCTTCCGGCTGCAGGTCGCCCGGATGCCCACGGCTCGCGGCCGTCGGACTCAGCCGCGCCCTCGATGTGCTGAATGACGGGCCTTGTGAGCAAAGCTCGACCTTTTGGATGGGAGTGTCTCATTCTAGTTTGATGCGAAGCTCGGCCGCAAGCCGGGGGCCAGCGCCCGTCGATGGCGTCCCCGTCCTTCGCGATCGGCGGAAAACGGCTCAGCGCGCCGCCGCGGCAACTGCGCGATCCTGCGATTCGCTTACTCGGTACTCCTCGTCGACCTGGTCGACGAGGAGCAAATAACGAATGAAATCGGGGCGGTCCAAGTGAGACGCGCCGAAGCGCTGCGATCTGCCGATACCTCTTCAGGGCTTTTTGTGGGCGCCGGACTGGACGTTGTCGAGTTCGAGACCATATTAGATCTGGAGCTCTTCGCCCTGCAGGTTCTCCCAGAACGCCCCACATGGCGGGAAATGCCGTAGAAGCAGTCATGGCGATGGGTGGCGGTGCTGGATCAGCTCCGCAAGTACTTCGACAGAGGTCACTGATGATCGAGAGAATCAAGGAAGTCATCGAGACGGAAATCAACCCTCAGCTGGCGTTGCACGCAGGCGGCTGCGAGCTGCTCGACGTCGACGACGGCATCGTGACGTTGCGCATGTTCGGCGGTTGCGCCGGCTGTCCTTCCAGCGCGATCACGCTGTTCAACGGGATCGTGCCGATCCTGAAAGAGCATGTTCCGGAAGTGAAAGACGTGATCCTGGGCTGAGGCGAGGCTAGGCAGCTCCTGCCCATCGAGCCCGAGCCGAAACGAGCCGAGACCTTTGGTGTAAGCCGGAGGCTCGGTTTCATGCTTTTCAGCCGCATTCTCGTCGCCGTCGGTCTCGCCCTCGTCCTGAGCGGCGCGGGACCCATTTACCGCTACACGTACCCGCAGCCGCCGCGGGCGAAGATCTCGAAGCTCGTGGAAAAGCCCGGGCTCAACGTCCCCGCGGTCCCTGAGAGCGGCAAGCTCTCGCTACGCGTCACGAACAAGCCGGACGCCGGTAAAACACCTGCCGGTACCGAGGGGATTCGTGTCCTCAGCTTCGACCTGGTCGAGCGCGGCAGCGTCATCGGCACGGTGACGGAAGGAACGACGCTCGACATCGTGGGCCAGCGCCGCTTGGGAACGACCATCTATTACGCGTTCCACTGGGACGGCAACGGACCGGGCCCGGCGCCGGCGCCCGGCACACCGGCCACGCTCGGCTGGGTCAGCGGGCGGTTTCTCGAAGCAGTTGGCCAATAGTTCGACACCCGCGAATCCCGCCTTATCAACGGCTTGGGACCGCGTCGCCATGGCACGCGCCTTGCTCAGGGTCTGCACAGATGCGGCGTCTTCTCGCCGCATGTCGACGCTGAAGCTGCTGTGCAAAAAGGCGCTGTCATGGAACTTGGAACTGCGATCTCGAAAAAGGTTTTTGAGCATAACTTCGACCCGCAAATGCTCGAGCAATTCGAGACCCTGCGCGCGATCCGCCTGAACATGGCGGAGAAGATGTTGAAGAACCTCGACCGCGTCGGCAAAGACCTCGTCGAGCGCGGGCTCGCCTCCGAATCCGAAGTGCAAGATCACGCGGAGCTCAAAGCCGAGCTCGAAGAGCGCTGCGCGACCTTGCGCGCGCGGATGCAGCGGCCGGACGTGGTGTTCGCGGACGAAATCAGCTTGTACGTGGACCTGCTCGAAGGCGACGAAGCGCCCTGAGCGCGGGCTTTAGACTGCGGGGCGCGAGGCTTTCTCGCGCTCGGATTCCGTGAGGATCACGAGGCTGCCGTCGCTCTTGATCCCGATCGTGTGCTCCCACTGCGCCGACAACTTGCCGTCGGTGGTGATCGCCGTCCAGCCGTCGCTCAAGACTTTGCACTGCCATTTGCCCTGATTGATCATCGGCTCGATCGTGAAGGTCATGCCAGGGCCGAGGCGCGAGCCCTTGCCGGCCGAGCCGTAGTGCGGAATCTGCGGGTCTTCGTGGAAGATCTTGCCGATGCCGTGGCCGACGAAATCCTTCACGACGCTGAAGCCCTGGGCCTCCGCGTGCGCTTGGATCGCGGCGCCGATGTCGCCGACGCGCGAGCCGTCCTTCACCGTCTTGATGCCGAGAAAGAGGCACTCGCGGGCCACCTCAGTGACGCGGCGCGCGATCGCGGGCACCGACGTGCCCACGTAGTACATGCGCGAGCTGTCGCCGTGGTAGCCGTCGACGATCGAGGTCACGTCGATGTTGATGATGTCGCCGTCTTTCAAGCGGACCTTCGGCGAGGGGATGCCGTGGCAGACGACCTCGTTGATCGAGGTGCAGACCGACTTCGGGAAGCCCTTGTAGTTCAGAGGCGCGGGGATGCCGCCGCGCTTCAACGTGAACTCGTGGACGATGTCGTTGATCTCCTGCGTCGTGGTGCCGGGCTTCACGTAGTCGCCGATCATGTCGAGAATGTCGGCGGTCAAGCGGCCGGCGGCGCGCATGGCGTCGATCTCGGCATCAGATTTCAGATTGATCACGGCGTCAGTGCGCTCCCCGTTCCATGATGATGTGGCGGAACCAGTCCGGATCCTTGGTATTCACGTTGCGATCGAAGCACGCCTTGTGCTGCAGGATCACGGTGACCGGCTCCAGCTCGTAGAGCCTTTTGTGCACGGCCTGAAGCATCTGGAACGAGGGCGTCGCGGTCGTGAGGGAAAGCGCGTAGCGCTCGAGAGCTAGATCCAAGGCGCCGTCGGCCAAGGGCCAGAAGGGACCGGGCTCGCTCGCCTTGCTGTGAAAATTGGCGAGGAAATCGGCGCGCGGCCAGTCGAGCGCGACGGCGGCGAGGTGGCCGTCGGCGGCGCGGAGCTCTTTTTCGGTGAGGTTCGCCTCGTCGACGAAGGTGACGGCGATGCCGACGGCGGCGAAAGCGTCGACTAAGACCTTGGCGGCGAGGCTGGCCGCACCCGACTCGGCGACGATGCGCAGCGTGAGCGCCGTGCCGTCCTTTCCGGCGCGCGGGGACGAGGGCGTCTTCCGCGGATAGCCGAGGCCGTCGAGCGAGCGGGAGACGACGTCCAGGTCGAAGGGGCGCACGAGGACTTTGCCGTCGTAGCCCGGATGGACGCGGGGAATCGGGGCGGAGAGAAGCTCGCCCAGCGTCGCGGCGGCCGAGCGGACTAGGGCGCCGCGCGGCGTGAGTTGCGTGAGGAGCGCGCGGAACGCCGGATCGGCAGTGAGACCACGCGTCGTGTTCCAGGCGATGACGGTCGCCAGCGGCAGCTCGACGAGCTGCGCGCAGCCGGGAGGAGCGTCGCTGTCGCCCCCGTGCGGAGCGCCGTCGAACAGCGCGGCATGGCGAAAGGCGATCTGCGGCGTCTTCTTGTCGAGCTTCGCCTCTTCGGGCGCGCCCGGCGCATAGATCGCGAGCTCGGGAAGCTTCGCGGCGACCGAGTAGCCGCGGTTCGGCAGGAGGACGACGCCGAAGGGACGCAGCTCAGGGCGGTAGACGCCGACGCACTCGAACTTGGGCCCCTTCCCAGGGTTCGCCGCGGTGCGCCAGAGGGGCAAGCCGTTTAGAATGTAAGGCCCGAATTCGGGCGGCTCTTTCCAGCGCACGACGAGGTCTCTGCCTTCGACCGTGATCTCATGATGGGGCAGCTTCCATAGGCCCGCGCCTCGGGCCAAGACAAGCTGCGGCAGCGCGCTCGCAAGGGAGGCCGCGGCCTCGGCGGGCTTCAGCTCGGCGCCGCTCCACCAGTGGAGGCCGTCACGAAGCTCGTAGCGCCATAGCGCGCCGCGTTTGGCGTCGCGAAACTCTTCGACGATCCGGCGGACGAGCAGGTCTTCCGATTTGCCCTGCGCCAGGTTCAACCGGGTGAAGGGCGGGCAGACCTGGCGGCCAAGGACGGGGTCGTCGCCGAGCTCCAGCGGGGGCGCGCTCAGGCCCAGCTCCGGGGCGGGCCAGCCCGTGATGGCGATCTCGGTCGCTCCGCGCGCGAGAGTCGCGCCGAAGACGATGAGTGCCAATGCCAAGTGGCGGGGAAGGACGATCACGCTGTAAGCCTATGGGAGAGGGAGGCGAAAGGCCATGGCACGCTACGAGGTGCTCGTCATCGGAGCCGGGGTGACTGGACTCGCGACGGCCCTTCGGCTGGAAGAGCGGCGTATCCTGAATATTGCTCTTTCTTCTAGCAAAAACCCGGACGCGGGGACAAGGCGCGCCTCGGGGCTCCTGCCGCGGGCCTACGTCGATAATTTTACCCGGTTTTCGCACGTGTTCGGCGAGGCCGGAGCGGGCGAGCTGTGGCGCGTGGCCGCGCGAGCGCACCAGTCCTTCCTCGACTTTTGCGGGGGTCGCGGGGTGGCGGTGGCGCGGAACCGGCACTTGCGCCTCCTGGTGGGCGCGGACGAGCTCAAAGAGGCCGGGATCGCCGTGGGGCAGCTCCACGGGCAGGGCTTCGACGCGAGGCTCCTAGACGGCCTGCCGGGGCTCGAGCTGGGCAAAGGCGTCCTCGGGGTCCAGGTCGACGACGCCGGCGCGGGAGGCGGGGTCGTGCTTTCGGTTGAGGAGCTCGTAGCCGCGTTGGGCGCGGCGATCGCCGCGCCGACCTTGGCGGCGGTGAAGAGCCTGAGGACGACGGGGGACGGCGTCTTCGTGGAGCACGTCGACGGCACCAAGAGCGAGGCCGAAATTGTCGTCCTGGCGCAGCATCTCGGGATCGGGGAGCTGGTGCCCGCGTTGAAGGACGCGATCGTGCCGATCGCGGACCAGTGGGGGCGGTACGCGATCGATCGCTTCGACGGCGATGCCGCGCTCGCGGGAACCGTCTTCAGCGCGCGGCATGGGCACGATTGGGGCGCCTTCGTGCGGCCCGGGGAGATCATCCTCGGGGGCGCGCGCTATCTGAGAAAGTGGGCTGGGATCGAAGCCGAGACGGCGACGGTGGAGCCGAAGGTGACGAAGCGTTTGGCGGAGTTCGCCGCGGCGAGCTTCCCCGCGGTCGGAGTGCCGCGGCTCATTGAGGCGGTGCCGTTCCGCGACGTCAGGCCGTGCGACGAGCTGCCGCTCATCGGGCCGATGTATGGCGAAGAGCGCCTCTTGGTCGCGACCGGATTCCTCGGCTGCGGCTTGACGCTCGGCTTTTTCGCGGGAGAATGCCTCGCGGAGCTGATCGCGACCGGAAAGTCGACGTACTTGCCGCGAAGAATGTGGCCGGAGAGGCTCAGGAGTTTGAGCGATGGTTGAGAAGCTGCCCCGGGTCGTCGCGTGCCCGAAGTGCCGGAAGTCGGCGCGCTACGACGCGACCAACGAGTATCGCCCGTTCTGCTCGGCGCGTTGCAAGAACGAGGACATCGTGGCTTGGGCGCAGGAAGAATACCGCGTGCCTTTGAAGCCGTCGGATGACGAGGAAGAGTCGGCGTCTTCGGCGGATTCGGGCGAGAAACGGGAGGACTAGACTAGATCGGATTACTCGCGATCCGCAGGTCCTCGACCGGTTTGCCGCCGATGACGTGCTCCTGGATGACGCGCTCCAGGTTTTCTTTGGTCAGGGAGTGGTACCAGGTTCCGTCGGGGTAGACGACGCCGATGGGCCCATTGCGGCAGATGCGCAGGCAATAGCACTTGGTGATGAAGACGGGGCCGTTGCGGAGGCCGAGCTCGCTGAAGCGTTGCTTGGCGTACTTCCAGACCGTGCCGCCTTCTTCCTCGGAGCAGCATTCGCCGCCGGCGCAGAGGAGGACGTGGCGGTCGTAGCCCCCGATGTTCAGCTTTTGGAGTTTCGCCTCGATCGCCTCGCGATCCTCGGGCGATAGGTTTTCCATCATGGGGTCGAGCTCCGGTCGCGGCGGTCGCGCAGGCGCAAGCTCACCATCTTGCGTAGGCCGGCGAGGGATTTGGGCTTGCGGGCGGTGGCGCCGGCGGCGGTCGCGAAATAGGCCGGGAGAAGATCGGAGAGGACGACGAGGAGGTCGTCGAGCTCGGCGGCGGCGGCGAGCCACTCGTTGACGATCTCGTGGTCGCTGTAGGGAAGGAAATGGCCGCTGTTGCGGTGCTGCAGGACGAACTGCGTCACCACGTCCTGCGGGCTCGCCTCGTCGAGGTCGAGGAAGCTCACGGGGTCAAGGCTTTCAAGCGGGCTTCCAAGTCTTTCACTTTGCTCGTCACCTCTTCGACGGCCGCGCCGTAGCGGTCGAGCTCGTGAAGATGATCGTTGATACGGAGAAGGTTGGCGACGCGGATCGGCAGCGAGGACAGGTGGCTCGGCGCCAGGATGTCGAAGTACCAGTTGTCGCGGATGGCTTCGACCATGAGCTCGCTCAGGACCTCGAATGGTACGTCGGCCAGGATCAACGCGGGAACCCAGATTTTCTCCGGCGTCTGGAAGCGTTTTCTAATGCCTCCCAACCACTTGGGAAAATCTTCGACGGGGAGCCGCTGGGCGGCGATGAGAAGGAGGTCGATCGGGTGAAAATCCGGCGCGTCGAGGGTGCGTAGGGTGTCGATCTTCACGTCGCCCAAGCGCTTTACGTGCTGCTCGAGCGCGGCGCGGTCGGAGTCGACGATGCGCGCGTCGGCGTTCCACAGCTTGATTCGCAGCATGCGGCCGGGGAAAAGTGCGATCGGTGGCGGGTTCTGGGTCGTCATGGTTCAATATCATAGCCAATAACATGTGGGACTACGAGGGGCTCATGAAGCGCATCCAGGTTCGCGTCCCGACGCGCCTCGATTTGGCGGGCGGCACGCTCGATCTTTGGCCGATCCATCAGCTTCTGGATCGCAAGGCGACGGTCAATCTCGGGGTCACGCTCGACGCCGGTGTGACGATCGAGGAGTTGCCCGCGGGCTCTGCATACGTCCTGCACTCGGCCGATCAGGGAAAAGAAGCCCGGGGCGGCTTCGACGAAGTGACGAAGACGCCGGAATTGCCGCTGATCGGCATGCTCCTGGGCGCCTGCTGGGACGCGAAGCTTCCGCCCTTGAGCATCCACACGTCGGCGCGGTCCCCCGCGGGCGCCGGCCTCGGCGGCTCGTCTTGCCTCGGCGTCGCGATTTGCGCGGGTATCGCGCAGATGCGCACGCGTTTCCACGGCGGGCCGGCCTTCTCCGAGACCGACACGATCGCCGTCGTTCAGGACGTCGAGGCGCGGCTGATTCACGCGCCCACGGGCGTGCAGGACTACTGGGGAGGAATGCGCGGCAACATCAACGTGCTGCGCTTCCCACCGGGCGGACGCACGGTCGTTTCGACGTTCGCGCCGAGCCAGCTCGCGGGGATCGATGACGAGTTGATCCTCTGCTACAGCGGGAAATCGCGGCAATCGGCGATCAACAACTGGGAGATCTTCAAACGCATTTTCGACGGCGATCGCGAGCTCCTCGCCACGTTCCGTAGGATCGGCGACGTGGCGGCCGATTGCGGCGACGCTGTGGAAGCCGGGAAGCTGGACCGTGTCATCGAGCTGTCGGAGAAGGAATGGAAGCTCCGGTTGCAGCTATGGCCCGCGATCGAGTCCGTGGAGACCAAGCGGCTCGACCAAGCGGCGCGTGCGGCGGGGGCGCGGTTTTCGCGCGTCGGCGGCGCGGGCGGCGGCGGCGTGATGGGCATCTTCGCGCCGAAAGACAAGCGCGGCGCGGTGACCAAGGCCTTGACCGCTGCCGGGGGCCAGGTGATGGATGCGACGACGGCGAGCTATGGCCTGACGTTTGAGTAGTCGCTTCGAGGTCGTCGTCCTAGGCCTCGGCGGCATGGGCTCGGCGGCCCTCTGGGAGCTCGCGCGGCGCGGCGTCTCGGTCTTGGGGCTCGAGCAATTCACGATCGGGCATGCGCTCGGCAGCTCGCACGGCGATTCTCGCTTGATCCGCCAGGCCTACTTCGAGCACCCGGATTACGTGCCGCTCCTGAAGCTCGCCTATGCAGGCTGGGACGAGATCGAGCGCGAATCGCGGCAAAAGCTTTTTACGCGAAACGGGCTCGTGCTGTTCGGAAAGGCCGAGGATCCGATCATCGCGGGCGCCATGGAGAGCGCGCGCCTCCACCAGATCTCAGTCGACGTCGCGAGCGGCACCGCGATGCGCGCGCGGTTTGCCTTCTTTCATCCGGAAGATCAAGATGTTGCAGTGTTCGAGCCGGGCGCGGGCTGGCTTTCGGTCGAAGCGTCTATTCGGGCTTTCGTGACGACGGCGATCACCCAGGGCGCCTCGGTACGGGAGAACACCTCGGCGAAGATCTTGCGGCGGGACGCGAACGGCGTCGAGTTGGAGCTGAGCACCGGGGAACGCGTCCACGCAGCAAAGGTCGTCGTCGCGGCGGGCGCCTGGATGCGCTCGATACTGCCGGAGATCGCCGAGCAGATCGTGGTGAAACGGGTGCCGATCGCCTGGTTCCAGCCGCGCCCCGGGGTCACCGTAGCGCCGGATCTTCCCTGCTTCGGCTTCAGCAACGCCACGGGGTTCTATTACGGCTTTCCGCCGCTGGGCCCGCGTGGCATGAAGGTGGGCTGGCATCGCGGTGGCGACGTCGTCACCGAGCCTTCGTCCTTGGACCGAACGCGGCGAGAAGACGACCTCGTGCCCCTCGAAACGTTCGTGGGGCAAGCGCTGCCAGGGATCTCGCCCGTCGCGGGTGAACACGCGGTTTGCATGTACGAAATGACTCCGGACGAAAACTTCATCATCGACCAGTCGGGACCCGTCACGTATGCGGCCGGCATGTCGGGGCACGGCTACAAATTCGCGCCGGCGGTGGGAAGGATCCTCGCCGATCTGGCGCTCACGGGCAAGACGGCAGCGCCGATCGGCTTTTTGCGCTGGCGGTGGCCGCGTCGTGAGTGACGAGAAGCGGATCAAGCGCCTCGTGCACGGCAGGCCGCATCGACTCCTCGTGCGTTTCGCGCGCGGGTTCGGCGACATTTGCCGCGAGGAGATCGAGGCTCTGTTGGCCACGCCGGTCGAATCGGCGAAATTCCCGACGAAGGTGACGGGCGAAGCGAATGCCGTCGTCGTCGAGGAGATCTCTTATCGCGGCGCGCTCGAGCTCGCCTGGCGCTCGCTCACGGCCCGCGAGATTCTGCTCGAGATCGAGCGGGTGCCGAAGATCACGAACCGCTCGATGCTCGACAAGGCTTTGGCCGAGGCGACCCTCGCGTTTCACTTTCCGCCGGGAAGCGCCGTCGCGGTGCGCGCGCGGTCGACTTCGAGCCGGCTCTATCACGAGGGTATGATCCGCGAGCGCGCCGACATGGCGCTCGTCGCGGCGGGATTCAAGGCGGCGAAGACCGCGGATGCGGAGGCCCTGCTCGACATCCGCATGGCGAAAGACGAGCTCCTGCTCTCCGTCGCGGTGCCTGGGGTCGAGGCCTTTCGCCGCGGCTACAAGCCGGAGATGAGCGGCGAGGCCTCGGTGCGCGAAGATCTGGCGGCGGCGGCGTGCCGCGTGCTCGGCGCGTTCAAGCCGAGCCTGATCCTGAATCCGTTCGCCGGCTCGGGCACGCTCGGCGCCGAGGCCTTGCTTTGGTCTTTGGGCGCGCCAGGCGCGATCTTTCGCGACGACTGGGCCGCGCTACGCGCGCCGGCCTGCCCGGACAAGACGGTGGCAAACTTTGCCCTGAAATTGGCGGAGCGCTCGCGGGAGCGCGGCCCGGCGCCGCGCCTCAGATTCATCGAGAAGGACGCGGCCGCGGCCGGCGCGCTTCGCAAGTTCGGGAGCGCGCTCGCAGACAGTCTGGCGGCGAAGGGCTATCCGAAGCCGGAGATTGACGTCGCCGAACAGGACTTCTTCACCTGGGACCTGGAGCCGATGCTCCGCGACGAGCGCACCATGCTCGTGGTGAATCCGCCGTACGGCGTGCGCATCGGCAACCGTAAGAGCGCGCAGAAAACTTACCGGATGCTGGGCGACCGGCTGACCGAGGTGCTCGGCAAGGGCGCGGCCGTCTCCGGCTTCATCTTCGGCTTCCAGGAGGACCTGGCGGCCGTAGCGAAACAACTCGCCAAAGTGGCGAAGGTCGACGCCGAGCGCAAATTCGTGCACGGCGGGCTCGATCTCACGCTACTGGTATTTTCCTGACCGGCACCCAAACGTCCGGATCCGTGGCCGAGCGCAGCCCGTTCGGCTGCGTCCATTGGAAGGCCAGGAGCGTCCGGTCGTCGACGACCTTGCGCTTCTTGAAGCCTTCCCATTTGAGGATGATCTCGGTGAGCGAGACGCAGTTCAGCTCGGGACCGACGCTCGAAAGCTCGCGGCGGACGTAAGAGGTGAAGACCTTCACCTCGCGGCTCGAGTCGAGGAATCCGTCGCTCATGAAGAGCAGGAAAGCGCCGCGGCGGACCTTGCGCTGCACGAGCTCCTGGTTCTTCGAGACGACGATCTCGATCGTCCAGAGCTCGCCCAAGACGGGGTCCATGTTGGCGGTCAAAGCGATCTTCGGCTCGATCAAGATCGGGAAGGTGAAGTTGGAGCGGTAGACGGCGAGGTCGCCGGTCTCCGGCGAGAACTCGGCGCCGACGAGCGAGTTGAAGTCCGGGGTCGTGTTCATCTCGACGAGGAGGCGCGTCGTCATGCGGTCGTATTCCTGCAGGCGCGAGCCTTGCTTGATGTCGACGCCGACAATGCCTTCCTTTTCCCAGATAGTTTTCGCGAGGACGTTGCACGCCGAAGCCTTCAATGCCGCTTGGACGCCGTGGCCGGTGACGTCGTTGACGAGAAACGTCAACATGCGGCGGCCTTCATCCCAGTGCGCGTAGTACGTATCGCCCGAAACGTAGAGCGCCGCTTCGTGATGGCAGGTCAAGTCGACCACCTCGGGCAAAGCCGGCGGCTTCAGCAGAGCTTGCTGCACGATTTGGCCGACCGCGAGCTCGCGCTCGATCTCGTCGGCACGGGCTTTCGCGGCGGTCAGATTGCGGACGCGGTTCTCGAGCGTCGAGATGTTGAGGAAGGTCGAAAGCGTGAACAGGTAGCCGCAGATCGACTGGAATACCGTGAAGAGCGTGCGGATCTCCGGGTAGACGCGGATGAGGTCGGAGTGCGCGATATGGGAGTTTACGACCTCGTAGGTGGCCGCGGTCGCGGCGATCGCGAGCGCCGCTTTGCGCCACGGCAAGGGCTGCTTGCGCAGAACCCAAAGCGCCCGGATGCAGAATGCGGCGCCGACGGTGCCGACGATCGTGTCGCGCGTCAGCGGGATCCGGTAGGTCCACGTGAACGAATTGATCGACGCGTATTCCATGAAGAAGCCGTAGGGCACCGAGAGCAAGGAGCCGATCACGAGCCACCGCGTGGCACTCGATCCGGAGACGCGCGCCATCTGGAGCAGGAAGTAGAGCTTCAGGAAGTCGCCCATTTGGAAGCAGTAGTTGGTGATCACCGGCACGTGGCCGATGCCGAAGTAGCCGAGCGGGAACCATCCGCGGCCGATGCCCATGGCGGCGGCCTCGAAGCCCATGAAAAGGGCGAGGCCGAACGACTCCGACGAGCTGTCGATGATCAGAAAGAGGAGGAGGCAGAAGAGGGCGAGCACGACCTTCGCCATGTCGCCCATCGCGCCGGCGCCGTTGATTTGCTTGGCGCCGAAAAAGTCGCGAAACCGCTCGAACTCACCCTGGCTCGAGACAATGACTCCGGTTTGGTCGCGTGAGCCGGCGAGGTTGCGGCCGGAAGCGACGAGCGTCATCGCGACGTCGAACTCGACGCGCGGCGCGGCCTTCAGCTCCTCGATCGGCAGGGTGAGCAGGATGCGCTCACCGCCGAAGAATTGGCGCAAAGGCACCCCGCGAAATTTCAGCTCGGCGCGGTGGTAGTTGAAACGCGGGAGCGCGACGAGGGCCAGCTTTTCGCCGGTGAGCGCTTGGAAGGCGTCGCTGGCGAAGCTCACGTGCAGGTGCACGGTCGAGTCAGGACCCGCGGGAGCGACGAAGGCGTCGATCTCCGAGAGCGGCACGTCCCGCGTCGCGGCGCCCGGAACGGTCATCGACCAGGCAACGTCTTTGGCCTCGAGCTGCGCGATGTTGTTCCGCGACTTGATGTAGGTCTTGACGTCCTGAGGCACCCAGGCCGCAGACACGAGCAACGTCGCGGCGATGGCGACCAGGACGAGACAGACGGCGACCGCACGGCGCGAGCGCACGCCGCCCTCGGGACGCGCGGCGCGGCGCATCTCGTAGAGGTGGTTCAAAGCCTGGTCCGAGACCACGGCCTTGAAGAGGAGGTCGAGGCGTTTTCCCATCGAGCGCTTATCGGCCGAAAGGGGGACGAGTTTTGGCCCGGAAGAAAGCGCCCCGACCGTAAGGGCCGGGGCGCGCGCGGAAATCAGCCGAATCTTGCGGAAAGCGCGAGGCGCGTCAGTTCG
>JANOTL010000207.1:0-2320 GCA_031416315.1 Pseudomonadota bacterium | reverse complement strand
GCGCTCGACAACCGCGGCGCCGGCACGACCGAGACGACGCGGAGCTTCGGCTTCGCCGACATGGTCTCGGACCTCGTGGCGGTGCTCGATGCTGCCGGCGCGGCGGAGGCGGGCGTCGTCGGGATCTCGATGGGCGGTTTCCTGGCGCAGGAGCTCGCATTGGCCGAGCCGCAGCGGGTGAAGAAGCTCGTCCTGGTGTCGACGGCCGCGAGCCAGCGGATGATCCGCAAGGACGACGCGCCCTGGACGCAGAAGCCTCTAGGATAATCGATCCTCCCCAAGATCTCCGGGTTCCCCGAGTTTGTTGACTCCGGTTGCAGTCGCAGCCGCGACGAAGGCTGCCTTTGCCGGAGTTACGCGCCTCGGACACCCGTCGTTATCTTTTTGGGGCTTGGTCTTGGCCTACCGTTCGCCATTCGGGCATGGCGCGGCCATGCCGACCGAGGATTTTCAGTCGGGAAACGTGTACTCCTGGTTCACGTCGTCTTCGAACAAACTTCGCGGCGGCGCTCGCGCCGGCGCGCGTCCATAGAGTTCGAGCGCGTGCAGCACCGCGTGGACGATAAACGGCGCGGTGACGAGCGCGCAGTTTTCTGGCGCGAGTGCTGCGCCGCACGTCGTCAATAGCAGTGCGCGCGCCGCCCAATACATCAATACCGTCGTGCTGCTGTCGCAGTGACCAAACCGTTCAGCGTTTCGCCTTCTTCCTACTCCAGTCGACGAGCGCGATCCGCCGCTGCGCGGCGGAGTCGGCGATCAGCGTGGCGAGACGCTTGGCGCGCGTCTCTTGCTTCTTCGCGGACACGACCCACTTCGTGGCGACGCGGCGTTAGCCTGGGGGCTCGCTCTGAAAGTACTATCGCACGGTGGCGAGGCGATGCGGCGCTCCGGCGGCGAAAATGGTGGCGCTGGCGCGAATCGATTAGCCTATAGGCGGTCAACACGGAGACACAGCAATCATGAATGCATGGAATCGCGGCGTCGCAAACTTCTTTGTCGCTATGCTGATTCAATCAGCGCTTTCACGCGATTTTCCGGCCTACGCGAGGGCGCAAAGCGATACTCCACCATTGCGATTCACGACCGTTGGCGTGACTTTTTCGAAAGAAACCCGCGGGTTTGAGCTATCCCTCATCGGACCATATGTCGGCATTCCACTGATTGGCGCCGCGGCTGGATGGTCGGCCGGCTACTTCGTCAAAAACGGTGTCGGTCGCGTGTACGCAGAGGCTGAAGCCATTCTTTTCAGCTTGGCTTTTGTGACCATTGGTGGCGGGCCGGTCTTCGAAACGAGCGGCAAGTTCGTCGGCACTCAGACGACCGTTGCGGTGGGCGCGACCCAGTTGCCTACGTCAGTAGTCAATCTCTTCCCCTTCTACCGCCGCGACTTCGAGAACAACTCCAGCGAGTTCGGTCTGATGCTGAAGATGATTCCATTCGAAGTCGAGCGATCTGTCGCAGACTTCATCGATGAACGTCAGGTCGAACGTAAGATCGCCAGCGACCGAAAGTCCCTAGCCCAGTCGGTTGATCGCTCCCTTGCTTATGTTCGGGTGAATCATTCGTCTGATTTCACCGTCGTCCGAAATTCGAGCGACTACATGTGCGGGCTGTCCAAAGCAGGGAAAGTCTCGTGCTGGGGCAGTCCCTATTCTGGCCCTGTCGAACACACGGTCACCGGCAGCGGGATTGAACCCACTGCGATTCGCTATGACCAGCCATTTCGCGACATCCAGATCGCCGAAAACCGTGCTTGTGGAATTACGAAGAGCGACCTCGTCGCTTGCTGGCAGCCATCCGAGCGAGGATCGCCGGGCGAAGCAACGCCGCTTGATGGCCTCACTAACGTTGCGAGCCTTTCACTCGGGCCTACGCACTCGTGCGCTCTTCGCAAGGATGGCGCCGCATTTTGTTGGGGCGAGGGGAACAAAGGTCAGCTTGGTAACGGCAGCACGTCCCGCCAGGAAATCCCTCAGAGAGTCCTGCTCGACAAGCCGATTTCTTCATTGTCGGTGGCAAGGTTTCATTCCTGCGCTATCGCGGCGAAAGAGGCATTTTGCTGGGGTGAAGGCTCTGAAGGCCACTTAGGCCGTTCGAGCGATGAATACTCAGCCGTACCAGTCCACGTTGATATCGAGTACCCATCTCACCTCTTCGCGGACAGCTTGAACTGCGCCAAGGTCTCTTCAGGGGAATTGTCCTGCTTTGGATTTAAGCTCCCCACATCCGATGGATTCCAGAAAGGCAGACAAGCGATTGATTTCGTACCAGAACCCATGCGATCCAACGGCACGACGATCGATGTCCTGATCGGCGCCAA
>JANOTL010000206.1:0-9008 GCA_031416315.1 Pseudomonadota bacterium | reverse complement strand
CGCCGCGCGGCGCCCAGGTCGAGGTCGGCGGGCCCGCCTACGCATACACGCTCGCGGAAAGGGCGCGTGTCGCGCCGCCCGAGGTCGCCAAGCTCTACGATCAAGCCGTCCGCGGCCAATGGGACGGGCAGACCGCGATTCCATGGGCTAAGCTCCCGCAGCTGCCGCTCGCCCTCGAGCGCGCCGTGGGTCAGGTCATGACCTTCCTCGCAGAGAACGAGCTTTCGGCCCTCTACCTTCCGTCGCGCTTCATCGCCGCGATCCACCCGGCCTACGCCGAGACGGCGATGTTCCTCGCCACGCAGCTCGCCGACGAAGCGCGGCACATCGACGTCTTCATGAAGCGCGCGCGTCTTGGCGCGGGCGGCGCCGGTATCTCCTCCGTCGTCACCTCGCAGTCGCTCCTCTCGCTCCTGGAGACCGCCGATTTCGCGGAGGCCGCCTTCCTCCTCTCCGTCTTGGGCGAAGGCACGTTCCTCGACCTCCTGAAATTCATCGAGACCAACGCGCCCGACGAGGTCACCCACGAGATCATGCAGCGCGTTTACGTCGACGAAGCCCGCCACGTCTTCTTCGGCGTCGCCCACTTGCGCCATGCGCTGGCAAGCGATCCCACGCTCTACGCCCGCCTCGAGGCCGCCGTCCGCCGCCGCGCCTCGACGCTCGCCGGATTCTCGGGCGCTCCCGCGCCGGTTCAGGACGCGCTTACCGTCCTCGCCGCGCGCGGGACCGATCCCGCCGCGATCCGCCGGGGTCACGCGGCATACCGCGATCTTCTGGAGACCATGCACACCGGCCGAATGAAGCGTCTGGAGCAAGCCGGCTTCACCACCGAACAGGCGCAGACGCTCTCCGACCTCCACACTCCGAACTTCATGTAAGGTCTCATGCGCCGCCTACTTCTCGCGCCCCTCCTTTTTTTGATCGGGACGCCCTGCGCTTTGGCCCGGTTTCAACAAGACGACGCCCGCGCCGTCGACCGTGAAGAACGCCAGGATCGCGCCACTTGGCATGATGGCGGCGTCTATCGCTATTACCCCCGCCTCCAGGAGCTCTGGCGCGCCCGTGATCTCGGCTTTCGCATCAGCGACGGCAGCTACGATGCGGACCGCTCGCGAATCCAAGAGCAGCTGAAGGTCACGACGGACCCGGACGCCGCGCTCGTTCTCGCCTATAAGCGCGAACGCCTCCACGACCTCGCCGACGAGATCATCGACAATGAGATGCGCTTCACCGCGCGTCTGGGCGACTTCTACGGCGCCGTCCTAGCCGACGGCGAGACCTCGTTCAAACAGTGGGGCGACCTCGGGGTCGCGCTCGGATGGCGCGGCCGTCGCCGCCTCGAGATCGACCTCTATGCCTGGTCCGTCGATCATTTCTACCAATCCAAACAAGAAGTCGACTTCGGCAACTACGAGACCAAGCCGCGCACGTACGGCGCCCACCTCGTTCTCGACCGGGACGCCGGCACCGGTCTGGAGCTGAGATACGAGGTCGACACACCGTTCACCTGGACGCGCACCTTCTTCGGCGCCGCGACGGACTATTCGTACCGCTATGCGCATTCCCGCTTGGATCTCGACGGCCGCCTCGAGCTCGCACCGGGCTGGCAGCTCCTCGCGACGGCGGTCGCCGACGTCAAACAAGAGTCGAAGACCTTTACGCCCGACGGAGCGATGCCCTACACGAAGAAGCTGAACAAACGCTCGCAACACCTCGACCTCAGCGTCCTCCGCCGCTACGACGACGGCGATAGCGATCAGCTGGGCGTCACGCACATTCTTCGCCGAGGCGAGGCGAGCTTCACGCAAGGTCCCACGCCTGAAGCGGTCGAAGAGGAGCCGAGCCCCGACTCGTCGCGCCGCGAAGGCCAGGCCTACCTTTTTCATCAATTCCGCTTGGCGCCGCCGAACGACTCCTCACAAGGGCAGTTCCTGCAACTCGGCTACGTGCAGAGCTGGGCGCGTCACGACTTCTCCGGCTTCGCCGAGCACGGCGTCGACCAGAAGTTCCAGCTCGCCTTCGAGCTTTATTTCGCCAAGGCCGCGGGCGTCTTCCTGAACGCGACGCTGGACCTCGACGGAATTCGCGAGGACTGGCCGTTCGACCGCGGCTCGACGCCCGGAAATCTGTGGGACGGCGGCGGCGTCCAGTTTTTCGCGCTGTTTTAGCCTACCGCGGCAACACCGCGACGAACCGTGTATGCGCTGCCGTCGGATCAAGCCGCAAGGTGCCGGCATGCCGCGCCATGATCGACCTCGCCAAGGTCAGTCCGAGGCCGGGCCGGCGCCCGCCGTCTTTCGTCGAGAACGCAGCCTCGAAAACGCGGTCCTTCAAGGCATCCGGCACGCCCGGTCCCGAGTCGGAGATCGCGATCTCGACCTCTTTGCCGTGATCGACGACGCCGATCTCGATCCAGCGGTCGCTCGATCCTTCGGTCGCCTCGATCGCGTTCGCGATCAATCCCACCATCATCTGCGTCAGCTGGCCCGGCTGGCAGCTGACGATCGACGCCCTTTCCGGGAGCTTCACGGCCATCTTGACGTCGCGCACCCGCAGCCTCGACGCGCAGATCTCCACCGCCTGTTCGACGATCTCCCCGAGCGAAAAGGGGCCGGGCGCCTGCGCTACGACCCCGCGCGCGCAAAGGCCGAGGCCGTTGACGATCTTCAGGATGCGCTGCCCGGCCCCGTCGATGCGCGTCGCCATGGTGCGCACGCGTTCTGGCCCCGTTGCTTCGACCGCGACGCGCAGCTGCGCGGACCACGCGAGAAGGATCGCGAGGAGGTTGCTCAGCTCGTGCCCGACGCCGTGCGTCACTTCGCCCAGTGCCGCGAGGTAGGCGTAAGCGTCGCGCTCCGCGCGCGCCGCCTGCGCTTCGCGAAGGCTGGTGCGCGATTCGACCAAAGCCTTCACGACCGCTTCGAGCACCAGCGAGCTAAAGCCGGCGAGCGGCAGGGCCGCGTCGAAATGCGGATGCGCCGGGCTCGCCATCCGGGCGGGATCCCGGCAAATGCCGATCACGAGCTGCGCCTCGTCGTCCTCGTCCCCGGAAGCGGGCTCCTGTGCCGGATCGTCGGTCATGACGAGCAAACACCCGTCGCTCGCATCGACGACGTCGGGCACGACCTGCACGGAGGCGCCGACCAATGCCGCCTCGACGGCGCTCGCGCCACGCAGGACGGCTTTCATCACGATCGACCGACGTCGGGACCCATCGCCGGCCGAGCGCCCGGTTGTGCAAGCATCGGAAGTCCCATCTGCGCTCCGTAACGATCCATTTATAATGATTAAGACCGTAGCAGGGGCCGATGGTTAATTCCAGCCAACGATCCGGCGCTGGGCCCGCGTCAACAACATCCTGAAATCATGAGAATAATAGAACTTCAGCGCGCGCCTGTTCCAACCGATAATGGTCATTATGTCGGCTTCCCCCAAGGCTCCGGGCCAAACCACCGTGACTCACAAGTCACGGACCAAAAAGCGCTACGTACGCCTCGACGAGATCTCTTTGATCGACGTCCTGCGCGTCGCGGCGAAGCCGATCCCGAACAAGGTGGATCCGCGCGCCGCGGCCGTCGTCCCCGACGCGCGTTTCGTCGGCGCCTTCACGTTGCCGACGAACAACGTCATGGAGCTCTACCGGCGCGGCAACGGCGAAGAGGTCGCGTTCGTCTTCTCGAGCCTGGACGTCTGGATGACCGCCACGGCCGAAGACCTCGCTCAGCCCGGCAATCTGATATAGCATCCCTGCCGATTCGCGGAGAAAAGGGAGATGCTCGATGGGTGAGATGCGTTACCGCAACCTCGGACGTTGCGGCCTGAAGGTCTCGGCCTTCAGCCTGGGCGGCTGGACCACGTTCGGCGGCAGCGTCGTCGACGACAAGCTGATCAAGACCATCATCCACGCGGCGGTCGACGCCGGCGTCAACTTCTTCGACATCGCCGACATCTACGCCAAGGGCGAGGCGGAGAAGAGCATGGGCAAGGTCCTCCGGGACTTTCCGCGGCACACGCTCGTCGTCTCGAGCAAGGTCTTCTGGCCGATGAGCGAGGACGTCAACGACTCCGGCCTCTCGCGCAAGCACATCATGGAGTCCGTCGATAAGAGCCTGAAGCGCACCGGCGTCGACTACTTCGACCTCTATTTTTGCCACCGCTTCGACTCCGGTACGCCGGTCGAGGAGACCGTGCGCGCGATGGACGACCTCGTGCGCGCCGGCAAGATCCTCTACTGGGGCACCAGCGAGTGGTCAGGCGCGCAGCTGCGCCAAGCCGCAGCGATCTGCGACAAGCGCAACCTCTACTTTCCGCAAGTCGAGCAGCCGCAATACAACCTCCTCGAACGCGGCCGGTTCGAGAAGGACGTCGCTCCGGTGGCGCAGGACCTCGGCATGGGCACCGTCGTCTGGAGCCCGCTCGCCTCCGGCATGCTCTCGGGTAAATACGACGCCGGCGTCCCCGCGGATTCGCGCCTGGCCCGAATCGACTGGCTGAAGGAGCAGCATTTCAAAGAGACGCGCATCGCCCAGGTGCGCGCTTTCAAGGAGCGCGCCGATGCGCTCGGCGTCTCGCGCGCGCAGCTTGCCCTGGCCTGGGCGGCGACGCATCCCGCGGTCTCAAGCGTCATTCTCGGCGCGACGCGCATCGAGCAGCTCCAGGAAAACTTGGGCGCCCTGAAGGTACAGATCCCCGAGGCGATGAAAGTCGACCTCGATGCGCTCTTCCCGGCGGTCAACGCCAACGGTTAGCCCACGAGCCGGTCCAGATCCTTCTTCGCCTGCGTCGCCTCGGCATCTCCGAGGGCCCGCACGCGCGTCGCTAGAGCCGTCAGGGCGCGCCGCAATGCCCGCATGACCTCGGCGCCCGGCGCCGCCGGGCGGCCCTTCACGGCCGCGAGCGCTTTCTCCAAGGACCAGGCGAGCTCGGCCACGTCGTTGACGCGGATCGCCTCGCTCGCCATGCGCACCGACTGCATGACTCGCAGGACGAACCCAGCCTCGCGCATCTCGCCGCGCTCGATCGCTTGGAACGCCGCCTCGCAAAAGATCAGCTGCGGCTCCGCTTCCTGCACGAACAGCGTTTTCAGATTCTCCCAGTCGCGCGGGGCCGTGTCGCCTTCGCCCTCGGTCTCGGCCTGGCCTCGAAAGCGCAGCGTCCGCATCTTCATGATCTGCAGCTCGGCGCGCGGGTTCAACTCGATACCGAGCGGCGAGCCTTCGGCCGAAAGCTTCTCCTCGAGGCGGCGCTGCGCGCGGCTCACCTGCAGGGCTTCGTGAACGACCGACTGCAGGTCGACGTCCACGAACGGCTTCTCCAGAAAGTCGAAGGCTCCTAGCCGCAAAGCTTGAATCGCCGCGTCCTTGTCGCCGTAGCCCGTCGTCAAGATGAACGGAACGTGAAGACCCTGCTCCAGCATCGAGTGGAGCAGCATCATCCCCGACATTTTCGGCATCACGAGATCGCTGATCACCAGATCGATGCGGTGCTTCTTCATCACGTTGAGCGCCTGCCGCCCGGAGCTCGCTTCCAAGGGATTGACCCCGAACGCGCTGATCATCGACACGATGGCGCTGCGCGTCGCGTCGTCGTCGTCGACGACGAGGACGAGGGGCGGCGGAGTCTCCGGCTCTTGACCGAGCTCAAACATCAACCGGCTCTCGGGAGCGCCACGTCGGACGCGATCTCGGTGATGCGGATGCCGAGGCGTCCGTTGGTGACGACTGCCACGCCGCGAGCGATCAACTTGCCGCCGGCGCGGATCATCAGCGGCTCGCCTTCGAGCTGCTCGAGCTCGAGCACGCTCCCCGAACGAAGCTGCAGAAGATCGGCGACCTGCACGCGCGCGGTCCCCAGCTCGACCGTCACGCGGAGCGGAACGTCGAGGAGTTGCGCCAGTTTTTCCATCGCGTCGACCAAGGCGGAACCTCTGCTAGAGGTATCGGCGTGAAACGCCGAAGATTGAGCCGCCGGGCCGCCGAAAATTTCGAGCTAAATCAGGCCCTTGAAGTGAACGAGCGCCGTTTTTGCCAGAGCCGCGAGGTCGTAACCCCCTTCCAGGCAACTGACGATTCGACCGCCGCAATAGGTCGCCGCGACGTCACGGACGTCTCGGGTCAGGACCTCGAAGTCTTCCGTTTCCAGCCCGAGCCCGCCGATCGGGTCGTCCACGTGCGCGTCGAATCCGGCGCTGATCAGGATGAGCTCCGGCTTCGCCACCGCCGCGGCGCGCTCCAGGCCGGCGCGAAACTGCGCCAGATAGGCGCCTCGCGGCGTCCCCGCGGCGATCGGCACGTTGATCGTCGCGCCGAGCCCCTTACCCGTGCCGGTCTCTCCGGTCTTTCCCGTACCGGGATAAAAGGGGTGGCGGTGGATGCTGTAAAACACCACCTCTTCGACGTCGTAGAAAATGTCCTGCGTGCCGTTGCCGTGGTGCACGTCCCAGTCGACGATCAGGACGCGGCCGATGCCGTGCTTCGCTTGCGCGTGCCGCGCCGCGACCGCGACGTTGTTGAAGAGGCAAAAACCCATCGAGCGCTCGCGCGTCGCGTGGTGCCCCGGGGGCCGCACCAAACACAACGCCGTTTGATGGCGGCCCGTCATCACCTCGTCCACGGCGGCGACGGCGCTGCCGGCCGCCGCCAGCGCGGTCGTGAACGACGCGGGACTCACGACGGTATCGGCGTCCAGGAAGCCGCCGCCGCGCTCCGCCAGAGACTTCGCGGCGGCGATCACCGCTTGCTCGTGCACGGAGAGAATCTCGCCCGCCGCCGCGGTCCGAATCGCGCCACGCGGCTGGGCGCGTGCCAACGGGTCATCGGCGAAGGCGCGCGCGATCGCCCGCAGGCGCGCCGGCGATTCGGGGTGCGCGCCCGTCTCGTGTTTTTCGAAGCTCGGATCAGCGAACAGGATGGTCACGACGGCGTTCCTCTCAGACTTTCAGCCTCGCCACCCAGGCCCGCGCTCTCGCTTCCGGCGTCGCGTGCTGCATCACGTCGGAGACGACCGCGATGCCCTCCGCGCCCGCGGCCAGGACCTCCGGCGCGCTCTCCAGGGTGATCCCGCCGATCGCCACGAGGGGCGCGAGATCTCCGATCAGGGCCTTCCACTCGAGCAGGCGTCGCGCGCCTTGTGGCGCGAAACGCATCGATTTCAAGGTCGTCGGAAAGATCGGTCCGAGCGCCACGTAGCTTGGCCCGGCCGCCAACGCCCGCGCCAGCTCTTCGTAGGAATGCGTGCTGAGCCCGAGGCGTAAGCCGGACACTTCGAGCGCTTGCAGATCGCTCGGTGACAGCGCCGCGAGATCCTCTTGCCCGAGATGCACTCCGTAGGCGCCGTGCTCGATCGCAAGGCGCCAATGATCGTTCACGAAGAGCCGCACGTCGTGCGTCTGCGCGGCGCGCACCGCGGCGCGAACCTCCCGCGCCAGATCCGGCCCCGCCAAATCCTTGATGCGGATCTGCATCGTCGGCACGCCGAGGGGCCCGAGCCGTTCGACCCAGGCCGCGCGGTCGACGATCGGATAGAAGCCGATCGCGCGCTCCAGCGGCGGAAATGCGCCGGGCGGGCCGATGCGCGGAAAGTCGATCCCTTCGACGGGCCACGGCAGAAGGCGCATGACCCGTCGCTCGGAGGCGCTCACGCTCTCCGCCAGGCGAATGCCGCGCGCGACCTGGGCTTTCGCCGTCACCACGGCCTCGGCCAGGGGCTGTCCGTTTGCCAAAGCCGCGGCGATGGTCGACGCCAGGGCGCACCCCGTACCGCGCACCGCGTGCTCGTAGCGCGGCGTCGCCAGCGAAAAGCCGCGCTCGGCGTCGCGAAAATGGTCGACGACGGAGTCGAAGCCGTCTTGCGAGGCGTCGTGCCCACCCTTCAGCAGGATCGCTTTCGCCTCGCAGTCGCCGAGTGCCGCTGCTTCCAGCGCGTTTGGCGTCACCACGATCGCGAGGGGCACGAGCTCGCGCGCGATGAATTCGCGCAGCTCATCGCTCGCGAACGACCTGCCGGAGCTCGACGCCAGCACCGGGTCGAGGACGCAGGTCGTCCGCGTCGCCCGCAGAAACTCCGCGACGACGCGCGCGTTTTCCACCGAGCCCAACATGCCGATCTTCACCACGGAGGGCGGCATGGAGACCGCAAGCAAGGCGATTTGGCGCGAAAGCTCCGTCGCCGCAACCGGCGTGACCGAATCACAGCGCTCGAGGTCTTGCACGGTCAAAGCCGTTACGACCGCAACGGCATGCGCTCCGAGCGCCTCGATCGCCCGCACGTCGGCCAGAATGCCGGCGCCGCCGGACGGATCGAGTCCCGAGATGGTCCAGACGAGGCGTTTCATCGCACGAACATACCAGCGTTAGCGGCGAGAGCGGAGCTTTCATATCTTGCTACAGCGGTCGATTTCCCCGACAGTCGAGCCACGAGTCACGGCACCGGACTAAAATTCGGCTGCAAAAACGGCGTTATCCTGCTTTCTGGAATAATCGACCAGTTCGTCGACTTGTCGTCATTGCGGTCAAAGAGCCCGCCCGTGCGGCTCGGGCTCGCGGGGATCCGCGGCGCCAACAGCATGGGCATGCGGCGCTGGACCATCGCCATGAAAGACATGCATGCGGCTCAGGCGATCACACTCGAAAGCGTCACCAACGGAACGTTGGGATTTCCGACATGCTTTAGCGGTGATTGCCAGTTCGGGTTCACGCCGGCCGGAGGATTCACCGGCATCCTCGCGGCAACCGGTCCGACCCGACCCGGGTCACGACCATCCGCAACGGATCAATTTGGGACGCAGGCGATCTCCGTGCAGGCGATGCCGCTACTGGTGCACGAACAGGTATTGCAGTTGTCGGCCGACTTCAGGCTGGTGTTGGGCTTCATCACGGCGTCGCCGACCTTGCATCCTTGCGGCGTCGGGGCATCGACGCAGCCGATCTCGGTGCAGGCCATGACGTTGCCGAAGCCGCCGCCGTTCGTACAGGTGCAGGTGTTGCAGCCGTCGGTAGAGAACAGCT
>JANOTL010000205.1:0-18665 GCA_031416315.1 Pseudomonadota bacterium | reverse complement strand
CGGCAGGGGCGCGAGCCAGCGCCAACATCTATTCGCTGGTTGAAACGGCGAAGGCCAACGGGCTCGATCCTCACGCGTACTTGATGCGCGTCATGACCGAGCTGCCGAATGCGGAGACGGCCGAGCAGGTCGCGGCGCTTCTTCCGTATTGAATCCGGCCGTCTGCCGTCCAGGTGTGGCTCGCCGGGCGCTTACTTTGCTCCTGCGATCACCTGGAGGCGGAAAGACCGCGCCGGCGTCTGCGCCGCGGCCTGGATACTTTTCTGCCCGAGCGCAGAAAGGGAAAGCCTGTCATTTTGACGATTTCTGGCCTATAGCAGCCCTAAGCTCGCCGGGTTCCGTTCGGTTTCGACGGTCTCGAAAGAGTCAGTATGAGCTCAGGAGAAAAGCCTGGCGTTGAGGCGAAGATTTCGCCTGATTTCCGCAACGCTGGTCCCCCGCTTGGATCGGGGACGGGCGCTACTTCGTGGCGCGAACGCGGATGCAGTCGGCGGAAAGGGAACACCGTATGTCTAAAGCTCCTAAGAAACATCTGGCCTCAAATCATAAAAAATTGCCCAAGTGCCCTACAGGCATCAAGGGCTTTGACGAAGTTACAGAAGGTGGACTACCGAAAAATAGAACCACCTTGATTTGCGGAGGGGCCGGCTCTGGAAAAACCCTGTTGGGGCTTGATTTTTTAATCAAGGGTGCAACCGATTTTAAGGAGCCAGGCATCTTCATGTCCTTTGAAGAGACCGAAGACGAGCTTTATAAAGACGTCGCTTCGCTCAATCTGGATTTAGAAGGGCTAGTTTCGCAGAAAAAGATTCATTTTGAGTATGTTCTTTTGGAGCGCAAGGACATCCAAGAGCAAGACTTCAATCTTGAAGGGCTACTCATTCGCTTGGAACACGCCATTGACCTCATTGGCGCCAAACGCGTCGTCTTAGATTCCATCGAGTCTATCTTTGCCGGCGTCACTGATGTCGGCATTCTTCGCGTCGAGATCAAGAGACTTTTCCGATGGCTCAAGAACAAAGAAGTTACGGCACTCGTTACGGGCGAGACGGGACAAAGTTCTCTTACTCGTCATGGCCTGGAGGAGTACCTCTCCGACTGCATCATCCTCCTAGACAACAGAGTCAGGGAACAAATTGCCATTCGAAGAATTCGCGTCATCAAATATCGCGGATCAAAACATGGGACCAACGAATATCCCTTCGTCATTGATAACAATGGGCTGTCGGTGATTCCGATCACATCGGCAGGACTCGATCAGCCGGGCACGGCCAAGAAGGTTTCGACGGGAATTCCTTCGCTCGACAAAATGTTTCGAGGCACACCTGGATTCACCAGAGGCAGCACGGTGCTCGCGTCAGGCACAGCAGGCACTGGAAAAACAAGCCTCGCGGCGGCCTTCGCATTGGCGAGCTGTAAACGAGGCGAGCGGTGCCTTTTCTTGTCTTATGAAGAGTCGGCAGGGCAACTCATTCAAAACCTGAGCTCCATCGGCTTTCATTTGGAGCCTTGGGTGAAAAAAGGTCTCTTGAAGATCGTGTCCACGAGACCTTCCTTTTTCGGCTTAGAGATGCATTTGCTCGATTTGCACAAGCTCGTCGAAGGATTTAAACCAAAATCCGTCGTCATCGACCCCCTGACAAGTCTCATTGGCGAGGGAGACCAACGTGAAATTCGATCCATGATTACTCGCATGATCGATCTCCTAAAATCCAATGGCATCACCTCGTTTTTTACGAGTCTCGTTGCTTCATCCGCAAACAACGACACCAGCGGCGAAATCGGCGTCTCGTCTCTGATAGACACTTGGATCGTCGTGCGAGAATTAGAGGAAGATGCGGGTAAGAAACGGACTCGTGGACTCTACATCGTTAAGTCCCGTGGCACAGGCCACGCGAGTGACGTTCACAAAATGATCTTGAGTGATGATGGAATAATGATCGTACCAATGGAGGCTGATGCTGCCCCTGCCGCAAATCCCGCGCAGAAAAAGAAGGGCAAAAATGCCTCAAAGTAAAACACTCCATGCGAGAACCCCCGAGCCTCTCGCGCTCGACCATCTCGTCATGCTTCTTTCCAGCGGGTCGGGTCGGGTCGGGTCGGGTCGGGTCGGGTCGGGTCGGGTCGGGTCGGGTCAGTCTCGCGCTCGCGAGAACTCGCCACTCGATCATCGTCGACGCATTGATTGCCGTCGCGGCGTTTGCAGATCCGAAACCCGCAGTCGATTACGCTGATCCATGTCCGGTGGAAAGCCCGAAATGACGCAGGTTACGAGAACATTACTTCCTAACTTCATTGTCGGCATTGGCGGCTCAGCCGGAGGTCTAATCGCCTACAAGGAATTCCTGGACGCAATGCCGGCTAATTCAGGTATGGCCTTCGTCATTGTTTCTCATATTCTCCCCACCGCCCATAGTCAGTTAGCTGAAATTCTGTCGAAGCATACAAAAATGCCAGTCAACGTGATCTCCACGGCGATGCCGATCCAGGCGAATCACGTCTACGCGCTTCCTCCGAACTCGGATCTTCACATTGAGAATTTCACCTTCAAAGTCATCTCCCCGCGCACCAGGGGGAACGAGCAGGTAGACGTCTTTTTCATTTCCTTGGCAAAGGCGATGAGAGCCCGAGCGATCGGCGTTGTCCTCTCTGGTTACGATGGTGACGGTTCCGAGGGATGCAAACAGATCAAGGCACAGGGAGGAACAACCTTTGCTCAGGACAACTCTGCCGAAGTAAACGGCATGCCTCTCAGTGCCCAGGCCGCAGGTTGTGTTGATTTCGTGCTGCCACCCGACAAAATTGCGAAAGAACTCGCAAAAATTGGCGCGCGTTTCATCCGAGAAAACGTCGCGAAAGATAAGTCATGAGCACCGACGACAAGTCCGGCGTTCAGGCGAAAAGCCCACCCGATTTTCCCATCGTCGGCATCGGCGCTTCCGCCGGTGGCCTCGAAGCTTTCGTCGAGCTCCTCAAGCATCTCGATCTGAAGACAGGCATGGCTTTCGTGCTCGTCCAACACCTAGACCCGAACCACGAGAGCCTCCTAACCGAGATCCTCGCTCGAGCAACGACGATGCCGGTGCTCGAAGCGCAAGACCATCAGCGCGTCGAGCCAAATCACGTCTATGTCATACCGCCGAACGTGGTCATGACCTTGGACTCCGGCAGCCTACGACTCTCGCCCCGCGATCTGACGACCCGCGACGTGCCTAAGCCCATCGATGTTTTTTTCTACTCGCTCGCACTTGAGCGAATGGCCAATGCCATCGGCGTCATCCTGTCCGGAACGGGCACCGATGGAGCCGAGGGGTTGGCGGCGATCATCGCCGAGGGCGGCGTCACCTTTGCGCAAGAGAGGACCTCGGCGAAGTTTGACGCGATGCCCGCCGCCGCGATCGCCAGCGGGGTCGATTTCGTCCTAGCCCCGAGCGGCATCGCCAGTGAGCTCGCCAACATCGCCAAAACCCTGCGCCTGCCGCGCAGCGTCACGCGCACGGATAACCGAGTCTTGCTCGAGAAGGAGCCAGACGATCTCAGAAAGATTTTGGCCTTGCTGCGTACCGCCAAGGGTCTGGATTTTTCGCACTACAAAACTCCGACTATTGAGCGGCGCACGCTGCGGCGCATGGCGATGCACAACCTCAGCAACGCCGGCGACTATGTCGAACAGCTCAAAACACATCCGGCCGAGCTAGATCTCCTGTTCGAGGACATCCTCGTCAAAGTGACATCGTTTTTTCGCGTCCCCGAGAGCTTCAGCGCCCTTCGGGAACATGTGTTTCCCGCCTTGCTGAAAGACCGGCCCCAGTCGGCGCCCGTGCGCATTTGGGTGCCGGGCTGCGCCACCGGGGAAGAGGCTTATTCGATCGCGATTTGCTTTCTCGAGTTCATGGACGAGATCGCCTCGACCACCAAGATCGAGCTCTTCGCCACCGACATCAGCGAAATCGCGCTCGGCAAAGCGCGCTTCGGACTTTATGCCGACGGCATCGCCGAACACGTGTCACCCGAGCGGCTCAGCCGATTTTTCGTCAAGGAAGGAACCGGCTACCGCGTTACGACGAGGGTCCGTGAATGCTGCATCTTCGCCAAGCAAAACGTCGCTCACGATCCACCATTTTCCAGGTTGGATCTGATCAGCTGCCGGAATCTGCTCATCTACTTGGCGCCGGACATCCAGAAGCGGGTCATGACGGCGTTCCACTTCGCGCTCCGAGCCGGCGGGTTCCTCGCCCTTGGCAGCGCCGAGACGATCGGCGCTGCTACGGACCTCTTTGGAGTTACAGACCGGAACAACAAAATCTATTCCAAACGGCCAGCCGTCATCGGGTCGGCTGCGCCGGATTTCGTCATCGACAGGCTGGGCAGGAGGATCGACAGCGAGATTCCGTCGCAGGCGGGGACCCGTCGTGATCCCGCCAAGCGCTTGGACGTCAAAGACCATGCGGACCGGATCATATTGGCGAAATTCGGGCCGCCCGGCGTCGTGATCAACGAACGGATGGACGTCCTACAAGTGCGCGGCGATACGAGCCCCTACCTGACAATTCCGCCGGGCGAGGCGACCCTAAACCTCTTAAAAATGTGCCGGCCCGGGCTCCTGGTGGACCTGCGCAGCGGACTGCATGAGGCGGCCTTGCACGACGAGCCACTGCAGCGGGACAGCTGGATCACGCCCTCCGGCCAGCCGTCGGTGGCCGTAACCATCCACGTGCTTCCCTTTACCGATCCGAGCACCGCTCAACGCCTCTGCATCGTGCTGTTCAACGCCAGAGCTGTGCCAGAACGCGCGACTGAGGAGCTAACGGGTGAAGGCGCGAACGACCTTCGCCGCGTCGAGCGTGAGCTTTCCGAGACTAAGGACTACCTCAACGCCATCATCGAAAAGGAACAGGCGACCAACGAGGAGTTGAAGTCGGCAAGCGAGGAGATCCTCTCGGCCAACGAAGAGTTGCAGAGCACGAACGAGGAAATGGCGACCGCCAAGGAAGAGACGCAGGCGAGCAACGAAGAGCTCACCACCGTCAACGACGAGCTGCAAACCCGGAATCAGGAGATGGCTCGCGTCAGCAGCGACCTGGCGAACCTGTTCGGCAGCGTCCAGATTCCGATCGTGATGCTGTCAGAGACCCTCGCGATCCGGCGTCTCACGCCGTCGGCTGAGAAAGTCCTGAATCTTTCCGCCGCGGACTTGGGGCGCCGATTGGGCGACCTCGCCGAAAAGCTGCGCGTAGACGGGCTCCCGGCCCTCGCCGCCGAAGTGATCGAGTCGCTGAACACCAAGGATCAAGAGGTTCAGGACAGGGACGGTCGGTGGTATTCGCTCCGAATCAAACCGTACCGAACCGGTGACAATAAGATCGACGGAGCCGTCATCGCCCTGGTGGACATTGACTCGCTGAAGCGCAGCTTCGCCCAGCTCAAAGAGGCATATGACTATGCGGACGCGATCGTGCAAACGGCGCCCGTGCCGCTTCTCGTTCTCGATGCCCAGTTGCGGGTGATCTCGGCAAATGAGGCATTTTACCGGCAGTTCCAGGTGAAAGAGATCGACACGAAAAACGTTCGAATCTACGACATGGGCAACGGGCAGTGGAAGTCGCCGAGGCTCAGGGAACTGCTGGAGGAGATCCTCCCGAAAGACGAGCTAATGGAGAACTTCGTGGTCGAGCACGAGTTCCCGCACATCGGTCGCCGGTTCATGCGGATCAGCGCCCGGCGCCTCTTGCAGCAAAGCGACAAGGCGTCGAGGATCCTGCTCGCAATCAGCGATCTGACGGAGGAAAGGCGTACCGAAGAGAGCCTCAATGCGGCGAAAGAGGCCGCTGAGACGGCCAACCGCGCAAAGAGCGACTTCCTTGCCAACATGAGCCACGAGATCCGCACGCCGCTCGGGGCCATCCTCGGCTACTCAGAACTCCTGGCGAACCCGGAGCCCAACAAGACCGAGACGCTCAACAGCGTGACCAGGATTCGCAGAAATGTCGAACACCTGACCGAGCTGATCGACGAGATCCTGGACATTGCCAAGATTGAGGCCGGCAAGCTCGACGTCGAGCGCGTTCGCTTTGCCCTACTGCCCGAGATGGCGGAGACCTTCGCTCTTCTTCAAAGCCGCGCCGAGGACAAAGGCCTGACGCTCGACGTCACGACTTCCAGCGACATCCCCGAGGCGATCACTTCCTGCCCGCGGCGCTTGTGGCAAATCCTCCTCAACATCGTCGGCAACGCGTTGAAGTTTACCGAGAAGGGAGGCGTCACCACCGCCATCAAATACGTGCCCACCGCCGACGGGAAAGAAACGGCGAAGCTATATATGGCCGTGACGGATACCGGCTGTGGGCTGACACTGGAGCAGCAGGGCAGGCTCTTCCAGCCGTTTAGCCAGGCCGACACCACCGTGACGCGCCGCTTCGGCGGCACCGGCCTCGGGCTGACTCTGGCGCGCCGTCTGGCTGAACTCCTTGGCGGCGACGTCGTGCTCACCGAAAGCGAGGCGGGCAAAGGCAGCACCTTCACCGTCAGCCTCGACCCCGGCGCACTGGATGGAGTGCCGATGCTAAAGGGCCTGACGAAGACCGATCTGGACAAGCGTACTGAGCCCGTGACCGACTGGTTCACCGGCAACGACCGGCTCGCTGGCCTGCGAATTTTGCTGGTCGAAGACGGACCGGACAATCAGATCCTGATGGAGCATTTTCTCGTCGCCAGCGGCGCCAAAGTCGACGTTGCGAGCAACGGCCTTGAGGGCACCGAGATGGCGAAGGCAGCCGCCTACGACGTCGTCCTGATGGACATCCAGATGCCGGTTCTTGACGGCTACGAAGCCACGAAGCGGCTGCGTGCAGCGGGCTTCGAAGTTCCGATTGTCGCTCTAACGGCCCCCTCGATGCGCGGCGAGCGGGAGCGCTGCATCGCCGCTGGCTGCGTTGACTACGTCAGCAAGCCGGTCAAGCCGGGCGTTCTCGTGGGCATCGTGGAGAAAGCCGCAAAAAATTCTCGTGGCCCCGGAGGTGGGCAAAATGACAGGAATCGCCGATGATCCGGTGTTTGCTCCGCTCGTTGCCAAGTTCGTCAAGACCCTACCCTTGCGAGTCGCTGCTCTGCAGCGCGCCGAGAAAGAGTCAGACTGGGGGAGGTCGCAAGCCTGGCTCATCAGATGGCTGGAGCAGCTGGGGGCTACGGTTTCCCGGAGCTCGGCGAGGTCGCGTCCCGGATCGAGGCGTTCGCAAAGAACCATCCAAGACAAGCCGAGCTAGCGCGGTCCATCGCCGCGTTCGACTCGATCTGCGCCCGCATCGCGCGCAAGAACCTGCACTGAGGTTGTCGCAGCGCAGCCGAGGCCATTGGTAGGCCACATCTCGTCGTGCGCGACACCTTGGCTCTCGCTCTCGATGAGGAGAAAGTCCTGCTTCTCACGGCCGGCACGTTGTCGCCTCTCGGCAGAGGAACGTGCAAGCACTGCGAGTCGGGAGACGCTCCTCCGGAGAGGCACAGATCATGCATCAGATTCATTCCGTTCGCAATTTTCGAAATAACCAAAGGAACCACCATGATTAGCGGCAATCAAATTAATCCGGACGCCCCAGTCGTGTGCTCGAAAAATGGCCAGTTTGCCACGGTCGACCATATGGAGGGGAGCGACACCATCAAACTCAAAAAGGACAAGAACGGCCAACATCACTTTATCCCTTTGAGTTGGGTCACAAAGGTCGACGACAAGGTGCACATCGGTCGGCCGGGTGACCAGGCGATGAAGGAGTGGTCAACGTCAGCAAATCTGAAGTCTACAACTGGCTTGATGTCGGAGGCGAGCGATGCAAGCACAGCCGGAAAAAAGACAATGAAAGTCAGCGATATTCCAGAATTCGATGTTCCGCACTCGGGCGCATCGGGACGCGAAGGGGAGAAAAACAAAGGGAACGCACGGCCTAACCACTAAGGGCGTAGGACATTCAAGGTGGTGAGCAACACGGACGGGAAGTTGAAGAAAACTCTCGGCGCCGTCCCGCTGACGTTCTACGGCATCGGGATGATTCTTGGAGCCGGCGTCTATTCGGTGGTCGGCGCAGCCGCTGGGCGCGCCGGCGAAAGTCTGTGGCTTAGCTTCGCCCTAAGCGCTGTTGTCGCGCTCTTCACCGGTCTTTCCTACGCCGAGATGGCGACCATGCATCCGAATGCCGGCGCTGAGTATGCATACCTCGGTAAAGCGTTCCCAAGGCGCCGCTTGATCGCCTTTGCCGTAGGCCTGATGGTCGCTAGCCTCGGGGCGGCGACGGCCGCGACAGTCGCCCTCTCCTTTTCTGGCTATCTCAAGTCGTTCATCGACGTGCCCGAAGGCCTGGTGGCGGTAGCTCTTCTCGGAGTCGCTACGGCGATCAGCGTGGCCGGCATCAAAGAGTCGAGCTGGGTCAATATTCTCTTCACTCTTGTTGAAGCCTCGGGGCTCGTTCTGGTTATCTATGTTGCGGTCACGGGCGGCGATTCGTTCGGGAAGGCGATGCTTTCAACCCCGACCGCGGGGATTCTTCCGGGCGCAGCCCTAATTTTCTTCTACTACCTAGGCTTTGAGAACATCGCCAATCTTTCAGAGGAGTCGAAAAACCCTGGGCGTGATATCCCGCGCGCGATCTTAATCAGCCTTGGCGTAACGACCGCGCTTTATGTGCTCGTCGCTTTGGCCGTCGTCGCGCTACTGCCCCCAGGAGAGCTCGCGGCGAGTGACTCGCCGCTTGCCGCCGCCGTTGCTTCCGTGTCGCCGGGGACAGCCAACGCTCTCGGTGGAATCGCGCTTTTTGCGACGGCGAATACGGCGCTCATCGCCATCGTTGCCGCCAGCCGCGTCCTCTTCTCGATGGCGCGCGCCGGAGACCTGCCCGAAAAGCTTTCTTCCGTACTGGCCGAGCGCGGAAGTCCTTGGTTGTCCGCCTTGGCGATCTTTGGCTTGGCCTCGACCTTTCTCCTTCTGGGCAGGGTCGAGGCTGTGGCGAGCGTCGCCTCGTTCGGGGCGCTGGTGGCTTTTATGGCCGTTCACGCCGCGGTGATAGCGCTGCGCTACCGAGCGCCGAGCGAGAAGCGGCCGTTTCGAGTTCCGCTGAGCGTAAAGAAGTGCCCCGTTTTCCCCGTGGTAGGTCTCTGCTTGACCCTGGCCATGATGCTGCAGTTTGACGCGCTCACGTACATGGTCGGAGGAGGAGTCCTTCTTTCGGCGGCGGGCATCTACTTTGCTCGGCGGTGGTTTCGTCGATCTTAAACAACTTGTGACGCATTTTGCACTCGAGCGGGATTCCGTAAGTGGCATGGATCCTGCTCCGTACTGAAGACGCATGGTCACAACACGCTGTAGCATCGCTCGACTGAGCGGCATGGGACGAATTCAGCGCCCGGAGCACTAGCTCCCCGAGGGGCGGGCGCCCGCAGGTCGCCCTCACCCGATCACTTCGGCCATCGTACCCAGCAACCACGCCGCCCGCGGCAACCCGTTGATAACATTCGCTTGGCGATGCCTCTCCTGATGGCTTTGCCAGCCGCCGACACGAGCCAGCTGGATGGCAATCATCTTCGACCTTCGCCCACCTCCAATCACTGCTACAACACCGAGATCTAATCTTGGCGGTCCGCACAGCGCCAGCTCCGCCCGAATTGCGCCCGATGAGCATGACACCAGGTAGCGGCAAGTTGAACCCCGGAGCCATTCTCCGTCGCAACCGCGACTCCATCCTGGAGGAGTGGGAGAAGCGAGTGCGACACGCCGTCCCGGCGGCTAAGCATCGAGCGCGATTGTTTTTGCAGGACGAACTCCGAGTCTTCCTCGATGTCCTGGCTGACGCCCTCTCAGGTGATCAGCAGCGCACTGCGGTGGTTTCGCGCAAGCACACGGCGCAAACAAGCGGTGCGGACGACGTCACGCTGGCGGCAGTCCTCACCGAGTATCAGCTCCTGCATGGAGCGATTCTCGACGACCTCGATCGCGAGGAAGCTCTCGGCAAGGTCGAGATCTCGATCATTCAAAATGCGCTTCATGCCGCGATCCAGTCCGCCGTATCTGCCTTCACCAACGTCCATCATATGACGGAGCTCGCCGCAGAACGGGACTTGCTGAATGCGATCCTGGACAATGTTGCCGAGGGAGTCGTCGCGTGCGACGCCGACGGCAGGCTGACGATGTTTAACAAAGCGACGCGTGAGTTTCACGGGCTCCCCGAGTCCCCCGTGCCACCAGAGCAGTGGGCCAACCACTACAGTCTCTTCGAGGCAGATGGCTGCACGCCGCTGCAGATGGAGAGCATTCCGCTTTTTCGCGCTCTTGCGGGCGAGGCAGTTCAAGACGCCGAAATGGTGATCTCGCCGACGCACGGGCCCGCGCGCCAAATCCTAGCCAGCGGTCGTGCGATCATGCGCGCCGACGGCAGCAACGGCGGCGCCGTGGTCACGATGCGCGACATTTCGGCTTTCAAAGCCGCGGAGCTCGGACGCCAAAACCTCGCCCGAGAGCGCTTGGAACGAGAGCAAGAGGCCATCACCATTCGCGCGAGCGAAGCGTATTTTCGCGCCCTGGTCGACGACGCGCCCGTCATGATCTGGCTTCTTGACTCCGCGGGTGAATGCACGTTCGTGAACCGCCAGTGGCGGGAATCGACCGGACAGACGATGGCGCAGGCCTTGGGCTTCGGATGGCTCAACGCCGTCCATCCGGACGACGCGGAGCCGTCGGGCGAGATCGTGCGGGCCGCCGCGGAAAAAGGCATCGGTTTCCGGCTCGAATGCCGCCTTCGCCGCAACGACGGCGTCTATCGCTGGGCCATCGATCTAGGTGAGCCGCGGCTCGGGGAAATGGGCGAAGTCGAAGGCTATATCGGGTCCGTCATCGACATTCACGAACGCAAGGTCGCTGAAGACGACCGTGAGGTCCTGCTCGCCAGCGAGCGCAGATCGAGAGCCGAAGCCGAACGCTTGCTCCGGCATCTGACCGAAGCGGACCGCAGAAAGGATGAATTTCTAGCGGTCCTGTCGCATGAGCTGCGTTCGCCTTTGAACGTAATCGGCGGGCACGCCGAGCTCCTTCGCCTTGAAGAGCCGGGGTCACAGGACTTCCAGGACTCGATCGACGCCATCGCACGCAATACCAAATTGCAGACCCAGCTCATCGGTGACCTTTTGGACGTCTCGCGCATCATCACCGGCAAGTTGATGCTGGAGCTGACGTCGTTCGCCGCCGAGGCGATCCTCTTCGCAGCCGCCGACGCCATTCGATTCGCAGCCGAGTCGAAAGGCGTCCGCCTCGAGATCCAAATCCAAGAAGATGGCTTAGGGACGATCGTGGGCGACGCGACGAGGCTCCAGCAAATATTCTGGAACCTTTTGTCGAATGCCGTGAAATTCACGGCCAAGGGCGGCTCCGTCCGCCTCGTCGCAAGAAGGGTCGAGTCGCACGTCGAATTCCGCGTCGAGGACTCGGGGCAGGGCATCTCAGCCGATTTCTTGCCGCATGTGTTCGACCGATTCCACCAGGAAGATGCGTCGAAGACGCGCCAGTATGGGGGGCTCGGCCTCGGTCTTGCGATCGTTAGGCACCTGACCGAGCTGCACGGCGGCACCGTCCAGGCGCACAGCAGCGGCAAAGGCAGTGGCGCGACCTTCACCGTGATGCTCCCGGTCAAGGCGCTTCGGGTCGACGACGACTCGACGGAAGATTCCCTGGCCGCGAAGGCAACGGATCGCGACACGACGCCGTCGCAAGGCATCGCCCTGCCGCTCGCCGGGCTGGCCATCATCGTTGCCGACGACCAAGCCGATGCCAGGGATCTCCTGGTAAAACTGCTTCTGAGGTTCGGCGCCACCTCGGTGACTGCGGCCGAGTCCGCAACGCAATGCTTGGATCTTCTCGATCGGCAGAGGCCGGACCTGCTCGTGAGTGATATCGGGATGCCCGAGATGAACGGCTTCGAATTGATAAAAGAGTGGCGCAGCCGCGAGCGACAACGCTCTCTGCCGCCGATACCTGCCATCGCTCTGACGGCATACGCCACGGAACGAGACCGGGACGAGGCGCTAACTGCCGGCTTTCAGGCGCACTTGACCAAGCCCGTAAGAATCAGCGAGCTCACCGAGGCGATCGTCGCGCTGCGAAACGGTGGTTTCCCCTAAGGGGATCCGCCTTGAGATCCCGTAACTGTTGAAAAAAACGGGTTCAACTTCTCAGCCTCGATGCGATCGGCGCTGTCTTACTGACCAGGCTAGGCGTAGGCTTCGGCCAAACTGAGCCACTGGCTCCTGGTGATGCCAGAACGCGTAGGCAGCAAGCCCTTATGTCAGCGACGAGCGACAGCGAGAGCATCCCTTTTCCGGTTGTCGGCGTCGGCGCATCCGCGGGCGGTCTCGAGGCGTTCGCCCAGCTTCTCAAGGCCATCAACGTCAATACCGGCATGGCTTTCGTCCTGGTCCAACACCTGGATCCGAATCACGAAAGTCTCCTCGGCGAGCTGCTCTCCCGATCGACGACCATGCCCGTCGTGGCGGTGGAGAGTGGGACGGCTGTCAAACCTAATCACGTCTACGTTATTCCGCCGAATACCAGCCTGACGTTGACTGACGGCAGGCTGCGTCTGGCGCCGCGAGAAAAGAGCGAGGATGGGCTCTACCCCATTGATCATTTTTTCCTCTCGCTCGCGCGCGACCAAAAAGACAACGCGATCGGGATCATTTTATCCGGAACCGGCACCGATGGCGCAAAGGGGCTCGCCGCGATCATTGCCGAAGGCGGGCTCACCTTCGCCCAGGACAAGAAGTCGGCTCGGTTCGACGGCATGCCGACCGCCGCGGTCGCCAGCGGCGTTGATTTCGTCTTGAGCCCCGAAGAGATCGCGGCGGAGCTCCACAAGCTCGGCAAGGAGCCTCGCTCCGCCGCCGCACCCGTTCTCGACCAGACGTCGGGCTTCCAAAACATTCTCAAGCTCCTGGCGGCCTCGAGAAGCGCTGATTTCTCCGGCTACAAGATGCCGACCGTGCGGCGCCGCATCCTGCGGCGCATGTCGATGCATCAGATCAAGAAACTCGACGACTACGTCGTTTTTCTCAAGGCCCACGCGACCGAGGTCGATAGCCTCTACGAAGACATCCTCATCAAGGTGACCGAGTTTTTCCGGACGCCCGACACGTTCGACTCGCTGAAGCACCACGTCATCCCGATGCTCCAAAAACGCCACCCGCCCCCGACTTCGGTGCGCGTGTGGGTTCCCGGCTGCGCCACCGGTGAAGAAGCGTACTCCATCGCCATCTGCCTCATGGAAGCGCTGGAGAAGGCGGATTTGTCCATCCGGATCGAGATTTTTGCGACCGACATCAGCGAGACGGCGCTGGCTACGGCGAGGGCCGGCTATTACGACGAGACTCGCGTCCAAAACGTGTCCCGCGAAAGGCTCAAGCGCTTCTTCGTCAAAGAAGGGCGAGGCTACCGCGTCGCCTCGACGATCAGAGAGCCCTGTATTTTCGCCAAGCAAAACGTGGCTCGAGACCCGCCGTTTTCGAAGCTCGATCTCGTCAGTTGCCGCAACCTCCTCATTTACCTGTCCCCGGCCCTCCAAGAACGCGTTCTTTCGGCCTTTCACTTCGCCCTGAATGCCGAGGGCTTTCTCGCTCTCGGAAACGCCGAGACCATCGGCAACGCGACGGAGCTCTTCGACGTCGTCGACAAGGCGGGGAAGATTTTCGTGCGGAAGCAGGCCGCGCGCAGCGCACGCGCACCGAACTTCGCAATGGACGCGCTCGCAGAGAAGCTGCCGGCGAGCGCCGTCGGCATCGGCGGGCGCGGCGAGAATGCGACGAAGTTCGACATCAGGAACGACGCGGAAAAAGCCATTCTCGCGAAGCATACGCCCCCGGGCGTGGTGATCAACGACCGGATGGAGGTCCTGCAATTCCGCGGCGACACGAGACCTTACCTCCTCCACCCACCCGGGGAGGTCACCGCCAGTCTTTTCAAGATGTGCGCCGAGGGGCTCCTCGTCGAGCTGCGTTCGGCGATCCACGAGGCTGACGGCTCCGGCGCGCCCGTAAAAAAGACCGCTTGGATCAGGACGTCGAATCACGAGCCTGCGCCCGTCAGCGTCGACGTCGTCCCGTTCCTAGCCTCGGCGACGAACCTTCGTCATTTCGTCGTCCTCTTTGCCCCGGGCGTCACGTCCGCGGCGAGCGCGGCAGCGCCGTCTCCGGACGAAATGACCGAGAACCGCCGCTTGTTGCGCGAGCTCGGCGAGACGAAAGAGTACCTCAACGCCATCATCGAAAGAGAGCAGGCGGCCAACGAGGAGCTGAAGTCCGCGAGCGAGGAGATTCTTTCCTCGAACGAGGAGCTGCAGAGCACCAACGAGGAGATGGCGACTGCGAAAGAAGAGGTCCAGGCGACCAACGAAGAGCTCACGACGGTCAACGAAGAAGTCCAAGGCCGGTTTCAGGAGCTGAATCGCGTCAACAACGACCTGACGAACCTCTTCGGCGCGACCAACATTCCGATCGTGATGCTCTCGGAAAAGCTCCGCATTCGCCGGTTCACCCAGTCGGCGGAACGAGTCCTGAATTTCTCGGAAGCGGACGTCGGCAAATCCCTGGCGGAAATCGCGCCAAAACTTCGGGTCTCCGGGCTCGCGGCCTTGGCGGCCGAGGTGATCGAGTCCCTCAACACCAAGGAGCTGGAGATCCAGGACTCGGACGGTCGCTGGTTTTCCCTGCGCATCAAGCCCTACAGGACGGGCGACAACCGGATCGACGGCGCCGTCATCGTGCTCGTCGACATCGACCCGCTGAAGCGCAGCTTTGACCAGATCACCGAAGCGCACGAATACTCGGAAGCGATCATCGAGACCGCTCCCGTACCGCTGCTCGTCCTCGACGGCGACCTCAAGGTCGTCACGGCGACGGAGGCCTTTTGTCGGCTGTTCCAAGTGACGCTGAGCGAAATCCGGAACGCCAAGATCTATGAGCTCGGCAAGGGCTCCTGGAACACGCCGATGCTACGCGCCCTCCTCGAAGAGATCTTGCCGAAGAACGAGCGCTTGGAGAACTTCATCATCGACGACGAGTTCCCGGGGCTCGGCCGGCGGGTCATGCGGCTGAATGCCCGCAGGCTCGTCCAGAAGAGCGACCGCGCCGCAAGGATCTTGCTGGCGATCGACGACGTGACCGAGGAGAAGAAGTCCGAAGCGAGAACCACGGACGCCAAAGACGCGGCCGAGGCGGCGAACCAGGCCAAGAGCGATTTCCTCGCTAACATGAGCCATGAGATCCGCACGCCCCTCGGCGCGATCCTCGGTTATTCGGAGCTTCTGGCCGGCCCCGAGCAGACGAAGGCCGACGTCCTGCATTGCACCGCGCGCATTCAGAAAAACATCGAGCAATTGACCGAGCTGATCGACGAGATTCTCGACATCTCGAAGATCGAGGCCGGCAAGCTCGAGATCGACCGCGTCCAGTTCGCCCTCTTGCCCGAGCTCAGCGACACCTTCACTCTGCTTCAAGACCGAGCGACTGCCCGTGACCTGGCGTTCGATGTCGACTTCGACGGCGAGATTCCGGAGTCCATCTCAGCGTGCCCCATGCGCCTGCGCCAGATCCTGCTGAACATTGGCGGCAATGCCCTCAAGTTCACCGCCAAAGGCGGCGTCAGAATCACCGTCAGCTTAGCGCCGAGCGCCCCTCGTGCCCTTCTGACCTTCGTCGTCAGCGATACGGGATGCGGCCTCACCTCGGCCCAGCAAGATCGGATTTTTCAGCCCTTCGGCCAGGCGGATAGCTCGGTCACGCGCAAATTCGGCGGCTCCGGGCTCGGCCTCATCTTATCGCGGCGCTTGGCCGAGCTCCTCGGCGGCGACGTGGCGCTCACCCAGAGCCGCATCGGGGAAGGCAGCACGTTCACCTTCACTTTGGATCCCGGACCGCTCGTGGGCATTCCCATGCTGAGCGGGGTGTCGCGAGAAAGCCTCAAAGTGCGTGGCGACGACCCTTGCGACTCGTTCGACGCCAGCAAGCGGCTCGCCGGCCTGAGGATCCTTCTCGTCGAGGATGGACCGGACAATCAGATCCTGATGACGCACTTTTTGACCGCGAGCGGGGCCATCGTCGCGTCGGCCGAGAATGGAGCCGCCGCGGTCAAGCTTTGCCTAGCCAACGCCTACGACCTCGTCGTGATGGACATGCAAATGCCTATCCTGGATGGGTACGAAGCGACGAAACAGCTGCGCGCCAAGGGCTGCGCGCTTCCTATCCTGGCGCTCACGGCAAACGCGATGCGTGGAGAGCGAGACACTTGCCTCTCGGTGGGTTGCGACGACTATCTGAGCAAGCCGGTCAAAGCCAATTTGCTGGTCGAAACCGTCGCACGGCTCGCAAAAAAAAAGTTCTGAGGTCCTCTGAGGAGGCGCGCCGCTCGGAATTGCACGATCATCCAGTCGTTGGCCCCTTGGTCGACGGGTTCGTTCGCGGGTTACCGGAGCGGGTGGCGGCGTTGCGCGAGGCCGAGCGCCAATCGGACTGGAAAAAAGTCTCGAGCCTGGCGCACCAGCTCGCCGGGTCGTCCGGCGGTTACGGATTCCCCGAGCTAAGCCGAGTCGCCGCTAGGATCGAGTCCCAGATCGCGGACCGAGTGCCCGCCGCGGCCGTGGCGCATGCGATTGCAAGGTTCGGGTCACTGTGCGACGCGACCGTCCGTGGAAACCTGTCCAGACATTGATTCAGTGCAGCGTGGAGCCGGGACGCGCGGCGGCGCTGCAAAGTGAGGCGAACGTGCCGATCGAGGTCGCCAAAATCTCCGCCGGCGCCTTGTCCTTCGCCTGCATCTCGATCTTTGCGGCGATTCGCCCCATCGCGGGAAAACCATAGCCGCCGGCGGCCCCTGCCATTTGGTGAGCGAGGTTCTCGATCTCCGACCAGTCAGACCGCTCTTGAGCGCTGGAAAGCGCCGCCACGCGGCTCGGCAGGTTCTTGACGAAGTTGGCGATGAGGGGACCCAAGATCGGGTCACCGGCGAATTCGGACTCCATATGCGTCTCAGCCGGCGCGGTCCTTTCCGGCCGAACGACTCTTTCGATGGTATCCACGAGCGCATTCGGCTTGAAGGGTTTCGCGAGGTAGTCCGAGCAGCCTTGCGCCAAGCACTTTTCGCGCTCGCCGGCCGTCGAGTGCGCCGTCAATGCGACGATGGGAGGAAGGTAGCCTCCGGCTCGCAACGACCTCGCGGCGGTGTATCCGTCGACCACGGGCATCTCCATGTCCATCAAGACGACGTCATGGTCCCCGTTCCTCGCCTTTTCGACCGCTTCCGCTCCGTTTGCGGCGAATTCGACGGTCGCGCCACTGGCCGTCAGGAAGCGCCCAAGGAGAGCTTGGTTATCCGGACCATCGTCGACCAAGAGGACGCTGAGCCCCGCCAATCTTTGGCTCGCGACGAAGTGTTCGGAGCTCGCCTCTCCGATCGGAGCCGGCGCGGCGTCATTTTCATGGTTTTTCATGACCTTGCTATAGCACGAACAGATTCAATAAGAACGGACTCAAAACGAGTGAGGGCGAACCTTAGAAGCGTACCGTGATCGGCGCCTCGAGGCGAAGAACCTCGCAATCACCGGCGCCGCCGTCCTCCCAGACGAGCGAGGCGAAATCCGAGGGCCCGTCGAGAGCGACCAAGGGATGATGCCAAACGGCCGGGTGGTAGCTGATCCCTTGATTTCCGGTCGCCAAGAAAGCCTTCAGCGTCGCGAGATCAGGGGCGGCACCGCCGAGCGCGACGATGACGAGGTAGCGCCTTACCCCGCCCATCGGCACGAAAACCTGCGTCGAATGCGCGTGACGCTCGAGGAGCTTCACGTCGAACCTGGCGCCGCCCGGCGTCACCATCGGCTCGCAGCGAAAGACGCAGAGATTCGGCGCGGCGGCCGCGCCGCGCGCATTGCGAAGCTCTGAGAGGAGGTCGTAGCGCTGCGCAAAACCCAGGTTCGCCGGGCGCGGCGTGACGTCGGCGCGCGCCGCGACGACGTCGCCGTAAGCGCGGTAATCAGCCTGGGTGAGGGGCGCGGCGTGCATGGCTCCAGTTTACGCCGCGAAGCTGAGATGCACATCATCGGTGGCCGGCGAAACATCAATGTGCGGAAAAAATAAATAAAATCTGATACTTGTCGGCCAGACTGGCCTCTCTCCCGCGAAGTTCACGCGTCTTCGAGGCTCTCCCTAAAGGCAATCAGTGCCTGACGGCGCGACCCGGTATATACCGCTCGGATGAAGATTCCGAACCGCCTCCTCCCCCTGGTCGAGGCCGAGCTCATCGAAGACGTCATCGGCCAGCTGCAAAGCGGCAAGGAGGCCGAGGTCTACCTCGTGCGCGCCGAGGGCGAGGTCTGTTGCGCCAAGGTCTATAAAGAGGCGAATCAGCGCACTTTCAAGGCGAAGACCCAGTACCTGGAGGGCCGCAAATCGCGGAACACCCGCGACGCACGTGCCATGGGCAAGGGCAGCCGCCACGGGAAGAAGGAGGCCGAGTCCGAGTGGCAAAACACGGAGGTCGACTCGCTCTACCTGCTTTCGGGCGCCGGCGTCAGCGTGCCGAAGCCGCTCGCCTTCGTCGAAGGCGTCCTACTCCTCGAGATGGTCGCCGACGCAGACGGTAATCCCGCGCCGCG
>JANOTL010000204.1:0-38404 GCA_031416315.1 Pseudomonadota bacterium | reverse complement strand
GAGCCGTCGCCCTCGTCCTGGACCTGGCTGTCCGGCTGCGTGTCGGCAACTGTGCCCGCGAAATGGCGGACGCCGAGGTAGGCGCCGATCAGGATGGGCCACTCGTTGGCGGTGTAGCGGTAGCCGACGCGGAAGTGGCCGGTGTTGCCTTTGATCGTACCGGCATGGTTCAAACGCTCGGAGGTGTCTAAGAGGCTCATGTCGACGTTCTCGCCGAGGTCTGGGTCATTTGCCTCTGGTTTCACCGCCCACTTTGCGTCGACCTGGCGGTAGCCGAGGCCTAAGGCCCAGAAGAAGCCGCTCATGGTCGGGCCGTCGGTGTAGCGGGCGACGAGGAGCGCGATGCCTTTGGCCTCGCTCTCGAGCGACTCGCCGGTCTCCAGAACCGTCTTGTCGCTGAAATGCTGGTATCTGCCCTGGACGCCGCCTTCGAGGGCGATGGCGCCGAGACCGCCCAAGTTCAGCTCGAAGTGGGCCGTCATCTCCGACGGGTTCACGTTGAGCACGGTGTAGGAGGCGAGGAAAGTGCGGTCGCTGCTGCCGCTGCTCTCCATCGCGAACGCCTTCTTGCCTTGCGCCTGGGCCGGCGCGGATGCGAGGACCAGGGCGGTTGCGATGAGGACGTGACGCATGGGAGACCTCCCTAGAAGCACCTTGAATGGATGAATCCATTGTAGGGGGCGAGCCCGGACGCCGAAAGTGGGCAGGAATTGCACGGATAGAGCTTGGGCACGGCCGGGATTCGCGGTACATAAGGGATGAATCCTCTTCGTGAATTCGGGAGTCTCGTAGCGATGCTGGTGATCGCCCACCGGGGCGCCAACAAGGAAGCGCTGGAGAACGGCTGGCGGGCTTTCGAGCTCGCCTGCGAGATCGGTGCGACGCGCATCGAGCTCGACGTGCAGCTTGCCGGCGACGGCACCGCGGTCGTCATGCACGACGACGACATGCTGCGCACCACTGGCAGGGCGCTTCGGATCTCCGACTTCGGTCGCTCCGAGCTGGCGAAGCTCAAGCTGAAGAGCGGCGAGAAGCTGCCCTTTCTCGACGAGGTGGTGACGCGCCTTTTGCCGAGGATCGAGCTCAACATCGAGATCAAGGGGCACTCGCAGGAGCTGGCGCGCGTCGTCTGCGAGGCGGTGGCGAACCACCCGCAACGCAACAAGGTGATCGTCTCCTGCTTTCATCCGGAGCCGCTCGTCTGGATCAAGGACCACTATCCGGAGATCGAGCGGGCCTGCCTTTGGAGCGCGGACTCCTTCTCCTGGCCCTTCTTCGCCGTGCTCGCGCCTCAGGTCTTCCTCGACAAGGCTGGAACCGACATCCTCCATCCGCATGCTCGGCTCGTGAACGAGAACTTGATGGACCAGGCGGCCGCGCGCGGCTGGCGCGTCTATGCTTGGGCGGAGATGGTGGGCGAGGATCACGACCGCGAGAGCCTTTGGACGCAGCTCAAGACCTTGGGCGTACACGGCCTCTGCACGAACTATCCGCGTGAGCTCAAGGCATGGCTCGAAGCGGCGGCGGTCGATGAAAGGCGGTATGAGCCAGGAGAGTCGGCCCGAACGGGACGTCCCAATGGAACGGGCTACGATGCGCTTCGACCCGAGCTCGGTTGAGCGCGCCACGGCGGCGCTCGACATCCGCACGATCCGCGACGCGAAAGATCAGATCGATCTGCGCTACGGTGTGCAACATCCGCCGCACGGCGTCGCGGCGAAACGCTGGCTCGTGTTCGCCAACGGGCGCACCGAATGGCTGGAGAAGTACGCCTACCTCGCCAAAGACCTGCAGCTGCCTTCGGACTGCGGCTTTCTGACCTTCGACCATCGCGGGCAGGGTGCATCGGGCGGCGCGCGCGCTTACGTCGACTCGTACGATACCTTCGCGTCCGACGCGGCGATCGTCGTCGACGCGGTTGTGGGCAAAGCGCCGTACGCGCTGCTCTCGCATTCCATGGGCGGGTTGGTCGCGCTCTACGGCGTCCTGAAGGGGCAGCTGCGGCCGGAGTCTTTGGTCCTTTCGTCCCCGCTCCTCGGCATGCCGAACGAGCCCTTGCCGAGGCCAATGGCGCGCTCGCTCGCGACCTTCATGCGCGCGGCGAGCCTCGGAACGATGGCTTCGGGCGCCGGCGGCTACACCCACATCCCGTTCGAGGCGAATCGCCTCACGCATCATTCCGAACTATACCGGCGCATGCAGAACACGCCTTATCCGGTGCCGGGCGCGACCTTCTCGTGGATCGCGGCGACCTTCGCGGCGATCGAGACGTGCTTCTCCCCGAAAGAGCTCGCGCGTCTCACCGTACCGACGCTGGTGCTCGGCGGCACGAAGGAAGCCGTGGTGGAGTTCGAGGCGTTCCGGCGCTGGGTGCAAGCCGCGTCGAGCGCGAGCGGCACCGAAGTGCAGCTCAAGCTCGTGCCGGGGGCGCGGCATGAGCTCTTCTCGGAGATCGCGCTTTATTATGAGCAGGCTTTGGCGGCGGTGCGGGAGTGGAGTAAGGGAGTGCTGCGTTAGGGCGGCTCCCCACAATCGATCTCCGGACACTCTACCCCCAACGTCTCGATCTCGAGCGTCACATGGATCTTGCCGCGCTTGGCGACGAGCAGGCGGATCTTGGTCTTCAAGAGCTCCTGCGCCATGCCTTCGTCGACGACGACGTGGAGCGTGAGGACGTGGGACTCTCCGTCTAGGGACCAGAGGTGGGCGTCGTGGGTGCCGCGGACGCCCGGCAGGGCCTCGATCGCGCGGCGGAGGCCCGGCAGATCGACGCTCGCGGGCGTCGCTTGCAGGAAGAGCTTCAGAGTGTCCTTCAGCGCCTGCGCGACGCGATAGAGGATGAAGAGCGTGAAGCCGATCGAGAGCACGGGGTCGAGGATCGGCACGTCGACGAAAGCCATGACGACGGCGCCGATCAGGACGGCGACCCAGCCGAAGACGTCCTCGATCAGATGCCAGGAAACGACGCGCTCGTTCATCGTCTTGCCGCCGCGATGCACGCGCCACGCGGCGTAGCCGTTGACGGCGATGCCCATGAGGGCGAAGACCATCATGCCACCGACCTTCGGCATCACCGGATTCAACAGGCGCGGGACGGCCTGGATGACGACGGCGGTGGAGCCGGCCAGCAGAAAGCCGCAGGTCAGGAGCGCGGAGAGGAGCGAGAGGCGGCGGTAGCCGTAGGAATAGCTCTGGTCCGAGCCCTTCTTCGCGACGCGCTCGAAGACGATCGCGAGCGCGAGCGACAGGCTGTCGCCGAAATCGTGGACGGCGTCGGCGAGGATGGCGACGCTGCCGGTGTAGATGCCGCCGATGAACTCGATGATCGAGAAGCTGAAATTCAGGATCAGGGCGACTTTTAGATTGTCGACGGTGCCGTGGTGGTGGTGACCAAGATGACCATGAGCATGACCGTGATTATGCCCGTGCTCCTCCGCACACCCCTTCCCATGGACGTGCTGCTTCTCGACCGGACGAAACTGCGTATCTTCCTTCACCATGATCCGATCGTACCTGAGCCGCGTCCCGAAAGGCGGATTAATGAGGTATCCTGCAAATGGGGCGATGAAAACCGAACGCCCCGGCCGACACCGTCGAGCCGGCGTTGGGCGCCTTTCAGTTTCAGGAGAAGAGCTGATGCGATTCTTGATCTTGGCGGCCGCCTTGCTGCTTTCACCCGCGGCCCTCGGCAGATACGCGACCGTGCAAACGGAGAAGGTGCCGGTCGCGAGGCTCGCCGCCAACCTGGAGAAGAAGTTGGCGGCGGCGCCGAAGGATTTCGACCTGCTCGTCCGCACGGCGCGCGTGCACGCGATGGCTTACGCGGCGAAGACTTCAGAGCTAGAGGTGCGCAAGGGCGAGCCCGACGAGCCATGGTTCGGCTACGCCCCGAAGAATTTGCCGTTCCAGCTCCAAATCGGCGAAAGCCCCGCGGTGGTGAAGACGGCCGAGGCGCACCTGGAGAAAGCGGTCGACCTGTACCTCCGCGCAGAGAAGGAGCGGCCGGAGCATTTGGTGACGGTGCTCGGCCTGGCTTGGTGCCTGGAGCAGAGCGGGAAGAAGACGGAGGCCTTGAACCGCTACCGCAAGGTGATCGAGACCTCGTACAAGAACGGCAAAAGCTCCGGCGGGCCCGATTGGGATCTGCTCAGCGAGGCGATCCAATACGCAAAGCCCTTGCTCGATCCAAAGAAGGACATGGAGGAGCTGTCGCGGTACGAAGAGCGGCTTCTTTTAGCGCAAAAGCAGCCGCGAGCCGTAACCCCCGTCCTCGTGGACCTCTCGGGACGGGGAGAGCTCGAGGCGGTCGTCGACCGCGCGGCGCGCGTGGCATTCGATCTCGACGGACGCGGCAAGGGCGGCTGCGCCTGGGAATGGATCGACCGCGACGCTGCCGCGTGGCTCGTCTTCGACGGCGACGGGACCGGTCGCATCGACTCGGGCCTCGACCTGTTCGGCGCCGTGAGCTGGTGGCTCTTTTGGCGCGACGGCTACGAGGCTCTGGCCGCACTGGACGACGACGGGAACGGGCTCGTCTCCGGCCCCGAGCTCGCCGGCATCGCCTTGTGGCGCGACCGCGACGGGAACGGCGTCAGCGATCCGGGCGAGGTGACGACTTTGGAAGCTCACGGCATTGTGACGCTGGATACGCGAGCCGCGGTCGACGCGGCAAGCGGCCTCCTCGCAGCCTCGGGAACGAAACGGGACGGCACGCGCTTCTCCACCTGGGACTGGCTGCCGCGCTGCCGCGCATGAGCACGTCGAACGACACCGAGCTGGAGCTGGCCCGCGAGCGCCTGGAGCTTCGGCACACGGCGGGCGTATGACGCCTCAGGGAAAAGTGCCGAGCTTCTGCAGCGTGCAGTCGGAGCCGTGCTTCAGGACCTGCGCTGGGATGATCTCGTAGCCGGAGGCCGGCTGCTTCCAGAACATCTGCAGGGCGATCTGGACGCGCGGGCCCTGGAACCATTCGACCGACAGGCGATGAACGCCCTTCGTCAGCGTCACGGGGGCCGACTCCTTTTCCACAGGAGCATGCGTCCCGTCGTTGTTCACCACGAGCTGGTCGTCGATGTAGAGCTTCGAGCCGTCGTCGGACAGCGTCTTGAACTGGTAGGCGCCGTCCGCGGGGATCTCGATCTGGCCGAAGAACTTGATGGCGAACCACTCGATCATGCCGGGAAGAGCCGGAAAGCCGTCTTCCCACTCCCGGGGCGGGACGTTGAGGTTGGTTGCGTCGATCTGCCCGATGGGCGCCATCGCGTCGAGGTTCGGGAGGGCCCCCGTGCCTGCCGGCAGCCTGTAGACTTTGCCGACGAGGCCCATTTGGCCCTTGTCGCAAGCGAAGGTCGCGTCGTCGATCTCGATCGCCGGATTTTTCGGCTCCGAGGCCGTGCCGGAGCCCGAGCCGACGTCGGTATCAGCGTCGTCACTCGACGAGCCCGGGCTGCCGTCGTCCTTGTCTTCGCTGCCCGAGCCGTCGCCTTCGGTTACCGTGACGACGATATCCTTCTTGCCGTCGGGCAGGTCGACGCGGATCGTGGTCTTGCCCGGCGCGACGCCGGTGATCTCGCCGGTCTTTGGATCACACTTGGCGATCTTCACGTTCTCAGAGATGCAGCCGTCGACCTTCTCTTTGGACTTCTTCTTGTCCCCGACCGGGATCGTGAGCTTGTCCTTCTCGAGCTTCGGCTTTGAGCCCGTGTCTTTCGGGTCGCTGCCGCTGCCACTGCCCTTACCTTTCGCGTCGGCGGATCCTTTGGACCCTCCGGCGAAGTTGCTGTCTTCGCAGGCGGCTGCGAGCGTCACGACCAACGTGACGGCGAAAAGTAGGCGCGACGAACGCGGCATGGGCGACTCCGAGACGCAAGATGGAGAAAACTTCGTCTCCTGATCGGCGAAACGCGGCAAAAGCTTGAGGAAAATCCACCAGACGGCGATTTTCTCCATGAAAACGCTTGCGAGGCCGCGCCGTGTCGCGGATTCTCGGGAGCGAACTTCTGGAGCACCACCGTGAAATCAGCGTTGAGCCTCGCCGCTACGGCCCTTGCCTTCGGTTTCGTCCCCGCGGCGTTAGCCGAGTCCGACGTCGTCACCGTGCGCGCCTACTTCGACCCGGGCTTCAACTATTTCCGCGCCGCGCAGGACTCGCTGGCGCAGGCCGGCGTGAAGCTCGAGCTGAAAGCCGTCGAAGGCGACTGGCTGAAGGACGAGCCCCTGCACCTTCGCGGCGCCACCGCGAAGGCGGTCGTCGCCGGTGCCGTCGTCACGACGGCGACACGGCATCTCACCGCTGCGGAGCGCGCCGCCGGCCTCGAGGAGGTGACGCTCGGCTCCTTTGCCGGCATCGTCATGGCGCATCCGGCGGCGCCGATCGAATCGATCGACCTGAAGAAATGGACGGCGGTGCTCGCCCGCAAGAAGCTCGGCGCGCTGAAGTGGAGCGAGCTCGGGACCGTGGCCGCGGGCAAGGACGGGCCCGTGAGTTGGGCATTGCCGGACACGATGTTCAAGGCCTGGGCGGCGCCTCTGGTGAAGTTGCGCGTCCTGTCGGAGGCTATCATCGCGTCGATGCCGAAGAAGACCGCGATCGAGCCGGAGGACGTGTCCATCCGCGTGTCGCAGGACAAGACTGCCATCGCGCCGTTCGGCTACAACTTCGTCACCGAGAATCTGGCGCATCCCCTGTCGCCAGTGAAGATCCTTAAGGTGGACGGCGTCGCGCCGACGAATGCGACCGTCGCGGACGGCACCTATCCGCTGGCGATGCCCTTGGTCGCGGTTTATGCAGCGAAGGCGGCGACGCCGCAGTCGGCGCTTGGAAAGCTCGTAACCTGGCTCAAATCGGAGCGCTCAGCGCGCGTCGCGACGATGCGGGCATTGGTGCCCGCGGCGCCGGCTAAGGGGTGAGTGGAGTCGACCAGACGACCGCCGGCGAACGAAAAAAAAGCCCCGGCAGCGCTGCCGAAGCTTCCTTTGCGTCTCGCGGACGTTACGGGTACGTGTAAGCGAGCACCGTCATCCGGTCATAGTATGAAGAATGCGGCTCGTCGACGTACGGGAAAGCCGCGACGATGCCGTTGGTCGAGGCCGAGCCCGGGGTCGCGTCCGGCTTGGAGACAAAGTCGTCGAGCAGGCAGTTGGCGGGGGCCAGGTTGTCGGCGGCGATCGTGCCGGTCGGGAGGCCGACGTCGTGGTTCGCCCAGCCGGGGATCCCCGAGAGATCATACTTCAGGTCGAGGCCCGTGGCGCGCAGCACGTTGAGGCCGCTGAGGAACTTGCAGTCGGCGAGGAAGGTGAGCGCCGTGTTGACGACGTCGTCCTCCAGCGTGCGGCCGTTGAGCGGCCAGCCTTCGACGATCGTGTTGGTCGGCAAGGTCGACGCCGGGATGCCGAGGGCACCGCTCGTGAGGCCCTTGTTGACGCGTACCATGTCACCGGCGCCGGTGGCGTTCTTGTAGCGGGAGACCCCGTCGATTCCGGCCACGAAGACGTCGACGAGATCCTGGCGCCCAGCGCCCGTGATCTTCTCGATGAAGGGCTTGCCGAAGACCGCTGAGGGCACCGTGAGGCCATCCGCCAGGCCGCCGAGGCCTTGGCCGTCGTGGTAGAGGACGTTCAGCACGAAGGCCAGCTGGGGATCGGTCACGTAGGGCGCGAAGTTCTCGACGTCCTTGCTCGGCTGAGTGTTGTTGAACTTGTCCTTGTCGCCGACTTTGATCACGACCTCGTTGACGAGCGGGTTGCCCAGGCGCGAGACCTGAACGTAGCCGCCGCCGACGAAATCGGCCGAGCCGTCGGTGCGCAGCACTTTGGCCTGCGGCCGGCTGGTGGTGGCCCAAACGCCGATGTTGTTGTTCGACGTGGCGCCGAATACGTCCGTGTTCGGAACCTCGAAGACGATGGAGAGGCAGTTGACGCCTTTGAGCGCGTCGCGGGGAACGCCGGTGACGGCCGTACCGCCCGGCTGGTCTCCGAGGTACACGCGCGGGCTGACGCGGTCGAAGACGGCGCCCAAGTCGACGTAGAATGGATCGTTGCGCGGGCCGGCGAAGTACTTCGCGGTGCCCACGGGCTTGATGGCGTTGGCGGCGAGCGCCTTGTAGCCGTCGTAGGTCTCGGCGAGCGTCTTGGCCGTGAGGCCGTTGAAACCGGCGCCGACGTCGGTCGTGTGCGGGCCGATGCGCGGCGGGGCGACGAGCGCGCCGGTCACGACGTCGGTGCGGGTGGCGGCGCGGCGGCCGCCCGTCACCTTGGTCACCGTGTAGGTTTGCGCCAGCGCCGGCTTGCCTTGCGCGCCGAGGGCGCCTTCGAAGCCGACGTAGCGTTTTTGCTCAGGGTCGTAACCGATGATGGGGAAGTAGGAGACGATCAGTCCCTTGTTCTCCATGTTGCGATAGTCGTTGGTCGCGAATTTGAACTGGTAGGTCACGTCCTCGATCGCGTCGCCGTCGTTGTCGACGTGCAGCTCGTAGAGCACGTCGTCGTCGAAACCGTACCAGTTCGGGCCGGCGTACGAGTTGTAGGCGGGCGAGACGTTCATGACAAACGTGTAATGGTCGGCTTGCTGCGGGCTCTTGAACACGTAGAGGTCGGTCAGGTCAGCCGCGGGATCCTTGGCGATCGACGGGGCTTCGCGGTGGCTCGAGGCATACGCGGAGGTCGAGGCGCCGGCGAGCAACGCGAGACAGATCAGCTTCCGGTTGAGGTCATTCGGCTTCATGTTTCGGTCACTCCCTTTATTCGACTGCGACGGCTTCCGCCGTCGGGTTCACGCCATCACCGTACTTCACCAGGCTCAGCTTCGCGCACAGGGCATTCGCCGCTTCGACGGATTTGGCTTTGTCCGTCCAGCCGACGACGGCCTGCACTTCCTTGGCCGGGATCTTCATGCACGCCGCGAGGATCGCGGTCACGTCGGGGTCCATCACCGGCTCGGTCGGCATCGGCTTCGGCTTCACCGGACTGTCCGGATCCGGCTTTTTCGGCACCTTCGGGTCATCCGACGTCGGCTTCTGATTCGCCTTGCCGTCGTTCTTGATCGAGCCTTGGTCCTCGAAGAAGGGTCGCGTCGCGCGCTTGCCCTCGCCCGAGCCCTTCTTCACGCAGCCTGCCGCCATCGCGAGCGAGAGGCCGATTCCCAGCATCAAAACGGGTCTCAACGTCATGGCTCTCACTCCTCAGATGTTCACGCCGCCGGCGAGCCGGATGCCGCCGACCAGGGATTCCTGCTTCACGCCGTCGTCGTTCTTCTCCTCGCCGCTTTTGCGGCTGAGGCTGAGAGAGACGAAGGGCGCATACGTGCCCGCCATGGCGAAGCGCGAGCCGACGTCGAGCTCGCCGAAGGTGCCGTTCGCGTCGCCGATTTTCCGCTTCGAGCTGGTGTAGTCGAGGAAGGGAATGAGGTCGAACTTCCCGAGGGAGACGTCGACCGTGCCGGAGAACTTCGTGCCGGACTCCTCGAGCGCCGCGCCTTTGTAGTCGTCTTTCGACGAGATCAAAGTGAGGCCGGCGCGGAACTTCAGCGAGCGGCCGTAGCTTTCGAAGTGGAAGGCGTACTCGCTCGACTTATGGTCGACGTCGTCTTGGCCCGACTGCTTGATCTTGCCGCCCAGGCTCGGCGTCAGGCCGATAATGACCGCCCAGCTCGGGTTGCCCACCAAGCCTTCGAGGGTGACGCCGATTTCGTTCGTCTTCGCCTCGGGCGCATCGCCGTCGTTGGGGCCGATTTTGGTAGCCGTCTTGGCGGTGACGCTGCGGATCGGGATGCCGATGCCGGCGCCGAAGCCCATGCCGGCGCTGGAGGCGCGGTCCAAGTACTCGAAGTAAGGCATGAAGCCCAGGACCTTACTTTCTGCCGTGCGCGTGTCCTTGTCGGTGGCCGCCGCGCCGGAGCCGTCGTTCGCCGTCTTGATCGAGGCGGACTCCTCGAAGTCGGCGCTATCATACTCGAAGAGAATGCCGCCGCCGATGCCGCCGCGGCCGACGAAGCCGGCGCCGCCGGAGAAGTTCGTGTGCTTGTCGGTGACCGCGAACTCGACGTCCGACTTCGCGGAGCCGCCCGTCGTCTTGTTCGAGCCTTCGCCGCCGAGGTAGGAGACCGCGACGTCGGCGCGCATGCCCGGCTTCCGGTGCGCGGCGAGAAACGAGATCTCGTTCCAATAGGCTTTGTTAGCGCCGCCTTTTTTCAGCAGCGCGGCGCCGGATTTGCCGGTGTCGCCCTCGGAGCCGCCGCTCGTCAGGTCCATCGTGACCTTGTCGCCGACGTTCGCGTTCTTTGGCAGGCCTTTGTTCAGCTTCAGGAACGCATTGCCGTTGTCGGTGACCTTTTTCACCGTGCCCGTGCGCTCCTTGCCGTCGACGGTGAGCTTCACGGTCGCGCCGGTCTCGACCGTCGCGTTGCCCGAAAGGTCGACCATAACGGCGGTGCGGCCTTTGGTGATTTTGATAATTTCGCCTTCGAGCGGGACGGCGAACGCGGTGGTACCGGTCAACCAGCTCCAAGCGACGAGGGTTCCGCCTAGAATTCTCAGCATCGGACTCTTGCCGTTCACGTCACGCTCCACTGCAAAAAGTTGGCGTCGATGAGCGAGGAGGAGGGAAACTTAATCATGGAATGATTTGCGTGCGAAGAGCTTAGACTTTTCCCACACGACGGGCAATGTTATTGTCTTTGCACAACAATCGTCGATCGGACGGGAGTAGCGATGCGGTGGTTCCACGGTTTGCTGGCGGCGATGAGCGTGACGGCCTTCTCTCTCACGGGCTTCGCCCAGATCGAGGTCGACAAACCCGCGCCCGACTTCACGTTGAAGACCCAAGACGGTAAGGACTTCAAGCTCGCCGACCGCAAGGGCAAGGGCTGGACGGTCCTCTACTTCTATCCGAAGGCGGATTCGCCAGGCTGCACGGCGCAAGCTTGCGCCTTCCGCGACACGATCAAGCGCATCCAGCAGAAGAACGCGATGCTCATCGGCATCTCCGCCGACCCGCAGGCGACGCAGAAAGAGTTCCACAAGAAGCACGACCTCAATTTCGACCTGCTCTCGGACGCGGATCTCAAGGTGATCGACCAGTTCGGCGTCAAAGCGCCGCTCGTCGGCCTAGCGAAGCGCTGGACCTTCATCCTCGACCCAAACCTCGTGGTGAAGTCGATTGAGCCGAACGTCGACCCTGCCTTCGACGCCGAGTGGACGGCGGAGACGATCGACGAGCTGCAGAATCCGCCGAAGCCGGGCTCCGAAGAAGACGCGAAATGAGCTCGGGAGGGGGACGGCGGAAGGTCGCCGCCGTCCTCTTCGATCTCGACGGGACGCTGATCGACTCGATCGAGGCGATCCTCCTGTCCTTCGCGCACACGTTGAGCGCGCACATGCCAGGAGCGCGGCTCACGCGCCGCGAGCTGATCAACACGATCGGCGTGCCCCTGCCGGCGCAGATGCTGCAGTTCGCCGTGGGTGATGCCGCGCTCGCCGAGAAGATGATCGCCACGTACCGGGAGCACAACACGGCCCTCTTGCCGGCGATGCCGCTCTATCCGTACGTGAAGGAGACCTTGGCAGAGCTTCGTCGGCGCGGCTTCCCGGTCGGCTTGGTGACGTCGAAGTACTGGCCGAGCCTCGCCGTGAACCTCGAGGCTCACGGCCTGCGGGCGGCCTTCGACCTGATCATGGCGGCGGAGGACACGCCGAGGCACAAGCCCGATCCGATGCCCTTGTTGGTCGCGGCGGAGCGACTCAGGTTGGCGCCCGAGCGGCTGGCCTACATCGGCGATTCGGTCCACGACCTGAACTGCGCGAACGGCGCCGGCGCGATGGCGATCGCGGCGCTGTGGGGGCCGTTCGAGGCGGAAGATCTGCACGCGCTTCGGCCGGCGTATGCGTGCGCGGATCTGCGGGAGTTCTTGGCGATTCCGGAGTTGGCGAAGCCAAGTTAACCTGCACTTTTTGCGCTTCCGCCCCTCTGCGCTTCTGCGATCGTCCGGCCGGCTGACCTGACGATCGCAGAAGCGCCGAGGAGCGGAGACGCGGACATGCAGAGGGGTTTGCCACACCTTTTGCACCGAACTTCCGCTAGCCCCCCGAAGAGCAACCTGCGAGCCTAACCTCAGGCTCGTTCCTCTCTCCACCTCGGAGTTTCCCCGTGGCCCGTTTGAATGCGCTCGCGCGTCGCATCGCCAGCGTCTTCGCCCTGCTTTGGCTGGGCATCCGCATCACCGTCGTGAAGATCTGGACCCTCCTCTTCGGCAAAGTCGCCTGGACGCCACCCGTTTGGATCGGCTGGCCGGCGCGTCACGTCGCGCGCGGCGCTCGGGCCGGCTCACGCGCGAGCGTGAGGTGGAAGCGCTCGTCGCCGAAACGGTTCTGGCTTGCGATGGCGGGATTGGCCGTCGCCTGCGGCGCCGGATTCGCCGGCTACCGCTACTACAAGAGTCTCCCCGAGCCGGTACGGCTCACCATGGTGGCGGCGGCGCCGGCCTTGGTCGCGGTGACGGACCCCGACCAGAAGCCGCGGCCGATCAGCATCACCTTCTCCGGCTCCGCCGCGCGCCTCGAGGACGTGGGCAAGCCGGTCGACAAGGGCGTCGTGATCGATCCGGCGCTCACCGGGCAGTGGCAGTTCGTCTCCGATCGGGAGCTCGTCTTCACCCCGGCCGCCGATTGGGCGATCGGGAAAGAGTACACGGTGAAGCTGGAGAAGCGCCTCTTTCCGAGCCACGTCCTGCTCGCCGCTTACGAGACCAAGTTCACCACGCCGAAGTTCCACGCGACCCTCGACCGCGCCGAGTTCTACCAAGATCCGACCGATGCCAAGCGCAAGCTTCTGTCGATGGCGCTCAGCTTCACGCATCCCGTCGACCGCGCCTCGCTCGAGAAATCCGTCAAGATCGTCCGCAAGGCGAAGCGCGCCGACGGCAGCGAGAACGGACCGGGCAAGGACGAGTTCGCCGCGAAAATCACTTACGGCGAGCTCGACGGCAAAGTCTTCATCGCCTCCGAGGACATTCCGCTGCCGGAGCGCGACGTCGAGCTCGAGGTGGACATCGGGCCCGAAGTGCGCGCCGCGAAGGGTAGCGATCCGGCGGGTCCGCTGCACGCCCGGCTGACCGTGCCGGCCGTCGGCTCTTTCTTCCGCGTCTCCGACCTGCAGGTGAGCTACGTGCGCCGCGACGACTCCGGCGAGCTCGTGCCGATCCTGACCGTCGCGTTCACGGGACGCGTCTCGCCGAAACTGATCGCGGAAAAGATCGAGGCCTGGGTCCTGCCGACGGACCGGCCGAAGACGAAAGCGCATCCCGACGCCGTCTTCTCCAAGAATCACCATTGGAGCTCGCCGTCGGAGGTCGACGCGGAGATCCTCGCGCTTGGCCGCAAGCTGCCGTTGGTCGCGGACGGCGATCCGGGCGCCGAGCCTTCGGGCCTCCTCGCGTTCAAGCACGCGGCGAAGCCTGGCGAATCGATCTACGTACGGTTGCCGCGCGGGATCGAGGCGTTCGGCGGCTACATCCTCGCCGAGGAGTGGGCGAAGGTCGCGAAGGTCCCGAGCTTCCCCATCGAGCTCAAGATCCTGCATCCCGGCGCGATCCTGTCGATGGTGGGCGAAAAGAAGCTCACCATCGTCTCGCGCGGCGTGCCCGGCTTCCGCGCGCGCCTCGGCCGCGTGCCGCCGGATCGCCTGAACCATCTGATCAGCGCCACGCGGGGCAACTTCGCCTCGCCCGAGTTCCAAACCTACAACTTCGGGCGCGACGACCTGGTCGAGCGCTTCGAGCAGAAGGTGACGCTCGACGCCAGCGATCCCGGAAAGCCGCAATATCACGGTTTGGACATGGCGCCTTACCTCAGCCGCTCGACCGGCGCTTCCTCACGCAGCGACAAGCGCGGCCTCTTCTTCGTCGACATCGACGCTTGGGATCCGACGCAAGAGCCGGCCGAGGCGCCGAAGACGAAAGAGGAGGAGACCAACCGCAAGGGCGATCCCAACAATCCCGGCCGCGAGCGTCGTTTCGTCCTGGTCACCGACCTCGGCATCGTCGTGAAGGACGCCGTCGACGACACGCACGAAGTCTTCGTGATGAAGTTCAAGGACGGCGTGCCCGCTCAGGGCGTCGAGGTGACCGTCCTCGGTCGCAACGGCATCCCGCTCGTCAGCAAGACGACGGACGCGCAAGGGCGCGCCTCGTTCCCGAGCTTCGAGGGCTTCCGCTACGAGGAGGCGCCCGTCGCTTGGGTCGCGAAAAGCGGGGAAGACGTGAGCTTTCTGCCTTTCGGCCGCTACGACCGGCAGCTCTCGCTGTCGCGCTTCGACATCGGCGGCGAGACGATGCGCGGTAAGAAGGACACGCTCGACGCTTACCTTTTCTCCGACCGCGGACTCTATCGCCCTGGCGAGGAAGTTCGGATCGGCACGATCGTGAAGACGCAGAGCTTTGCCCCGCTGCCTGACGCTATGCCGCTCGAGCTGGTGATCAACGACCCGCGCGGCCTCGAGATCGTGAAGCGGAAGTACGCGCCAGGAGCCGCCGGTTTCGACGAGCATACGTTTTCGACCGAGGCGACCTCGCCCACGGGCATCTACGAGATCGCGCTCTATACGGTGCGCGACCAGTTCCGCGGCGCGCTCCTCGGACAAACGAGCATCAAGGTCGAGGAGTTCCTGCCCGATCGCCTGAAGATTTCGGCCAAGCTCTCGGCGCAGGCCGAGGTCGGCTGGGTGAAGCCGGAGAAGCTCACCGCCGAGGTGACGCTGAAAAACCTGCACGGGACGCCGGCGGTCGGTCACCGCGTCGCGGGGAGCTACACGCTGGCGCCGGCGGCGCCGAAGCTTCCCGGCTATGACGATTGGAACTTCATGCCGCTCGACATGGCGACCGAGGCGCGCGAGGAGGAGCTCGGCGACCAGACCTCCGACGCCGAAGGTCACGCCGTCTTCACGTTGCCGGTGGAGAAGTTCGAAGGCAAGACCTATCGCCTGACCTTCACCGGCGACGGCTTCGAGCTGGCGGGAGGGCGCAGCGTCTCGGGACGCGCCTCGACCGTCGTCTCCAGCCGCGACTTCGTCATCGGCACGAAGCCGGACGGGGATCTCAACTGGATCCGCCAGGGCACCGACCGGCGCGTGGCGATCATCGCCCTTGGCGCGGACGCGAAGCCGAAAACGGTGCCGGGGCTGAGCGCGGTCTTGAGCGAACGACGTTACGTGTCGACACTCGTGAAGAGCGAGGACGGGCTCTTCCGCTACCGCTCGACCGAGGTCGTGACCACCCTGTCGACGACTCCGCTCGAGATGTCGGAGGCGGGATTCAAGTACAAGCTGCCCGCCGCCAAGGCCGGCTCCTTCATTTACGAGGTGAAGAACGAGAAAGCGGAAGTGCTCGCCGCATTCGCCTTCGAGGTGGCCGGCTCGGGCGCTCTGGCACGCGGCCTCGAGCGCAACGCCGAGCTCACGATCAAGCTCGCCAAGCAAGACGTGGCGCCGGGCGACGAGATCGAGCTGGAGCTGCGCGCGCCTTACACCGGCTCGGGCTTGATCACGATCGAGCGCGACAAAGTGTATGCCGCGCAGTGGTTCAAGGCGGATCAACCGACCTCGATCCAGAAGATCAAGATGCCCGAGGGGATCGAGGGGAACGCCTACGTTCACGTCGCCTTCGTGCGCGCCGCGGATTCGCGCGAGCTTTACGCGAGCCCCCTTTCGTACGGCGTGCAGCCGATCACGGTGAGCCGCGCGCGGCGGACGATCACGATCGACCTGAAGGTGCCGGAGAAGACGAAGCCGCAGGACCTGTTGAAGGTCGCGGTGAAGCCGGATCGACAGACGCGGATGGTGGTCTTCGGCGTCGACGAGGGCATCCTGCAGGTCGCAAAATACAAGACGCCCGATCCTTTGAGCCGCTTCCTGCGCAAGCGCGCGCTCGAGGTGTCGACGCGACAAATCCTCGATCAGATCCTCCCGGAGTTCTCGGTGGCGATGAAGGCGGCCGCGGGCGGCGACGGCGACGATGCTTTGGCCCGGAATTTGAATCCGTTCCGGCGCCGGACCCTGGCTCCGGCCGTGTTTTGGTCGGGGATCATCGAGGTCGGGCCGGAGGGGATGACGGTCGACATGCCCTTGCCCTCGCACTTCAACGGTACTGTGCGCGTGATGGCCGTCGCCGTTTCCGACGATGCGATCGGCGCCTCGGAGACCCGGACGCTGCGGCAGGGGCCATTCGTGCTGTCGCCGGTGGCGCCGCTTTTCGTCGCGCCCGGCGACGAGTTCCAAGCCTCGGTCGCCGTCGCCAACAACGTCGTCGGCTCGGGGGCGGACGCCAAGATCTCCGTGGCCTTGGCTCCTTCCGCCAACTTGAGCCTCGTCGGGGAGAAGACTCAGGTCCTCACCATCGCGGAGGGCCGCGAGGGCACCGCGACCTTCAAATTGAAGGCCGCAGGGCCGCTCGGCGAAGGCCAGATGGGCTTCGCCGCGACGATGGGCGCCGAGACGGTCGGCTACGAGGAGACCTTGAGCGTGCGGCCGGCTTCACCTTACGAGGTGCAGGTCGCAGCGAAGAAGATCGCGTCGGGATCCGACGAGATCGAGATCGAGCGCCAGATGTTCGGGGAGTTCCGTAAGCTGGAGACGACCGTCGCGCACATGCCGCTTGGGCTGGCGCGGGGCCTCATCGCCTACCTCGAGGGCTATCCTCACGGCTGTACGGAGCAGGTGCTGAGCCAAAGCTTCCCCTCGGTGCTCCTGGCCTCGAAGCCCGAGTTCGGCATCCCGATCGACAAGGCGAAACTGGCCGTCGAGCGCGGCATCGACGTCCTGCGCGCGCGGCAGAACGCCGACGGCTCCGTCGGCTACTGGGCGGCGAACGCCGACGTGATTCCCTTTCAGAACGCTTATGCCGCCCACTTTTTGATCGAAGCAAAGGAGCATCAGATCGGCGCGCCGGATGCGGCGCTCGCGATGCTCGTGAAGTATTTGACCGTGCGCGTCGAGGCGGCCGATCCGCGGGCCAAGGTCGGCGTCGCCCGAGACTACGCATATGCCGCCTATGTCTTGGCGCGCGACGGGCAGCTCACCGGAAACATGCTGTCGAAGCTGAAAGAGGTCTTCGAGAAGAACCTGCCGGAAGGCTGGAAGAACGACGCGACGGCGGCCTTCCTCGCGGCCGCCATGAAGCTGCGGAAGGACGACGACGAAGCCTGGAAGATTATGAAGAAGGTGACGACGGACGGGAAGAACGAGGCCGACGGCAGCTTCTATTACGACACTTATCTCCGGGCGGCTGAGCGGCTTTATATCATGGCGAAGCACTTTCCCGAGCATCTGGGCGAGGACGACGCGAAAGCCGCGGAGCGCTTGGTCGACCTCGTGGTTTCCTCGCGGTACAACACGCTCACCTCGGCTTGGGCGATCCTGGCGCTCGAGGCTTACTCGAAGATCGCGGGCGTGCCAAAGGACAACGGCGTGACGATCGTCGCCACCGACCGCAAGAAGGCAAAGGCGCCGCTGGAGATCCCGGCGGGCCCCTTTCCGATCGTTCCTTTCGGAGATCAGGTGGTGCGGCTTGATTTCGACACCGGACAGGCGAAGTTGCCGCTGTACGTCTCGGTGACGACCGCCGGCTTCGACCTCGAGGACACGCGCAAGCCGGAGACGAAGGGCATCGAGGTCTTCCGCGAGATCCTGAACGCGAAGCAGGAGCTGACCGACGAGGTCGAGGTCGGCGACGAGGTGACGGTGAACGTCGTCGTCCGCGCGATCGACGCGCCTCGCCCGAACGTCGCGATCATCGATATCCTGCCCGGCGGCTTCGAGCTCGATTTCGAGTCGATCCCGGGCCGCGGACGCGGCGCGGGACGGCAACCCGGCGAGACCCAAGACGGCGAGGCCGAGCCCGAAGCGGCGCCGCCGCCCGAAGAGACGCCGGCGGAGCACGGTCAGATGCAGGACGAGTATCGTCCCGAGGCCGAGGGCGAAGGGGAGGGCGACGACGCCGCCTGGCTCGACTGGTCGTTCGGCGGCAAGGCTTACGCCAAGGGCTCGGCAGCGAAGGCGGCGCCCCCGTTCCAGGCGCGGCACGTCGACCTGCGCGAGGATCGCATCGTGCTCTACGGCGACGTTCCGAAAGACGTCACCGTGTTCACCTACAAGCTGAAAGCGACGGCGCCCGGAACCTACGTGGTTCCGGCGGCCTACGCGACCTCCATGTATGACCGCGAGATCCGTACGCGCGGCAAGGCGTCGAAGATTACGATCAAAGCGAAAGGCTGATTCCGTGCGCAAGGCGGCGATCTTCATCTGCATGGCGCTGACGGCCTTGGCCGGCGGGCTGCGGCTGACGCCGGATCCCGCGCCCTTTCGGCAGCTGACGTTTTCGCACGCGTTTCTGGCGGAGAACGGCGCGCTGCTGCGGCTCACGACGGCGGGCGACGGCCGCTACCGACTGTGGACGCCGCTCGCGGACTTCGCCGAAAGCCTCGTGCGCGCGACCTTGGCAAAAGAGGACCGGCGCTTCCATTACCACCTCGGCGTCGACCCTTTCGCCCTCGGGCGCGCCGCGTTCGGCCAGGTGACCGGGAGCGGATCGACCGGCGCTTCGACGCTGACGATGCAGCTCGCGCGCTTGATCTGGCGGCTCGAGACGCGCAGCGTCTTCGGAAAAATGCGCCAGATTGCCTACGCCTTCGGCCTCGAGGCCCGCTGGTCGAAGGCGGAGATCTTGGAGGCGTACCTGAATCTCGCGCCCTACGGCGGCAACGTCGAGGGTGCTGGCGCGGCGTCGTGGCTCTACTTCGGCAAGGCGCCGATGGCGTTGACCGAGCCGGAGTCCCTCAGGCTTGCGCTCCTGCCGCAGAGCCCGGGAACGCGCGTCGCGGCTTTGACCAGCTTCGGCCAAGTTCGGGCGTCGGAGAAGGCCTCGGCCTTGGTCCTGGCGCTGGCTCTGCGCCCGTCGCTGGTGGAGGCCAAGGCGCTCGTGAAGGAGGCCTACCAGCTCGAGCCGCGGGATCGCAACGCGATGCCCTGGCGGGCGCCGCATCTTGTCGAGCGCTTGCGGCGGCAGCTGCCGTCGCCACCGGCGCGGCAATCGGGGGCGGTCGTGACCTCGATCGATCTCGGGATGCAAGATCTGGTGGAGCGGGCCGTCTCACGGCACCTAGAGTCGTTCTCCAAGGTCGGCATCGAGAACGCGGCGGTGCTCGTGGTGCATCACCCGACGATGAGGACGCGGGCCTACGCCGGCTCGGCGGATTTCAACGACCGGAAGCTCGACGGGCAGGTCGACGGCATCCGGGCGCGACGTTCCCCGGGCTCGACCTTGAAGCCTCTTCTCTACGCGCAGGCGCTCGACAAGGGGATCATCCATCCGCTGAGCTTGGTGCTCGATTTGCCTTCCGGCTTCGGCTCTTACGATCCCGAGAACTTCGACAAATCGTTCTCTGGCCCGATCGATGCGACGAGCGCTCTGGTGAAAAGCCGCAACGTTCCCGCGATCGATCTGCTGAACCTCGTCACCGCGTCGAGCTTTCATGACATGCTGACGCGCGGCGGCGTGCGGTTCCGCTCCGACGCGAAGCACTACGGGCTGACGCTGGCGATCGGCGGCGCCGAGGTGACGATGGAAGAGCTCGCCGTGCTCTACGGCGCGATGGCCGGCGACGGCAAGGCTCGGCCTTTGCGTCTCGTCGAGGCGGGGGAGCGGGCTGCGGGCACGCCGATGCTGACGGCGGAGGCGGCGTTCCTGGCGCGGACCATGTTGTCGCGGAACCCACGGCCGGGCGAGCGCGGCGCGGGGCAACGCGGCGTGCCGGCGCGGCGCGCGACCCTCGAGGTGGCGTGGAAGACGGGCACCTCGTTCGGCCTGCGCGACGCTTGGGCGGTCGCCGTCGTCGGCGAATGGGTCATCGCGGTGTGGCTCGGAGATTTCAAGGGAAGACCGAACTCGTACTTGATCGGGCGCGATACCGCCGGTCCGCTGCTATTCAAGGTCATCGACGCGCTGGCGGCGGAGCGCGCGGATGCGACGTCCGCGCCTCTGGCTGGGGCGCCGCGCAAGGTGAGGCGGGTGCAGGTTTGCGCGCTGTCGGGAAATCTCCCGGGCGCCGCGTGTTCGGTTTTACGGGAGACCTGGTTCATTCCGGGGGTGTCGCCGGTGCATACGTGCAGTCTCCATAAGATGGTTTCGGTGGATGCGACAACGGGGCGGCGGATTTGTGCGACGGCGGGGGCCGGGGCGCGGGATGGTGCGGTCGGGAGGAAGGTCGTCCAGCGAGCGTTCGAGTTTTGGCCGACGGATGCGCTGCGCGCGTTCGCGCGGCTCGGCGTGCCGCGCCGGGGGCCGCCGCCGTTCGAGGCGGGATGCGGTGCGCGGGTGGCCCAGGCGAAAGCGAGCTCCGGCGTGCAGATCTTATCGCCGCGGAAGAATCTGATTTATCCGGTGCCGGTCGAGACGGGGAGGTCCGCCGATCCGATCTTGCTTGCGGCACGCGCCGCGACCGATGCGGGCCGCATCTATTGGTTCCTCGACGAGTCCCTCTTGGGCGAGACGGCGCCGGGGGAGACCTTGGCGTGGACGCCCAAGCCGGGCAAGTGGGTGGTTCGGGCGGTCGATCAGCTGGGGGCGGCGGATGCGCGGGAGGTGGAGGTGATTGCGGTGAGGTGAGAGCCGCTGCGGCGTTGGCAACTTGGTTTCGCGCGAAACTAAATTTGATCGAGAGACACTTACCATAACCAAATGACGCGACCGAGAAGCTCTGACAGCCAGTCGCTCACCATGGTGAGCCCTAGGCACCACGTCCTACCGCAACGCCAGAACCAAAAACGCCGCGACCGGAACCGCCAGCCCCAACACCACCGATCCCACCCGCGGCGCCAAGGCGTGAAACCCATGCGCTCCCAGCGCTCCAAGAAAGAACGGCAAGAACAGCAGCATCTCCCACGCCAAAACCGGGAGCACGTCCGGATGCAGACCGATCGGCGACACCGGGATCGGCGCAATCGCCCAAAAGTGCCGATGCCAATCGAAAGGCGCGTACAGCGCGCAACCCAAGCCGCCGTTGGTCAGCATGTCGAGCAGCGGATGCGTGGCGACGGCAACGCACAACAACGCGAACACCCATGCCGTGCTCCTGACGTCGGCGCGCGCGCGGATCGTCAGTCGCAGCGTCCCCAGCGCGGCGAACAAGCATGCGCCCACGAGCGAATGCGAGAATCCTCGATGGCCGAAGTGGTCGCCGTAGGCGATCCCAAAGCGGAAGGCCGCGACGTCGACGTCGGGTGCCATCGCCAGGACGCCGGCGATCAAAGGGCCGACATTTTTCCACGGTCGCGGCAGCCACGGGCGCGCGTACACGAAAAGTCCCGAGCCGATGAGGAAGTGACCGACGACGGTTGGCATCTCAGGCCGCCTTGAACCAGACGATGCTGACGTCGTCGTCGATGGTTTTGCCAGATTTCAGGTACTCGTTGCCCCAGATCGCGTCGAGCAGAGTCTTCGGCGCCTTGCTGAGATCGTACTTTTCTTCCTTGAAGAATTGCGTCACCAAGCGCACGTGGCGGTTGATCGGCAGGCCGTCGGTATAGGCGACGATCTCGTCGCCTGGCTTCAGCTTCTTCACGACGGTCTTGAGAATGACCTCGTCGGAGAGGCCGAGCACGGTCGAGCGCATCGCCATGAGGCTGAACTTGCGCCCGCCGGCCGGGTCGGCCGTCGCGTAGACCGGCGAAGGATGCCCCGCGGAGCAGTAGATCAGCTCTTTCTCCTGCGTGTCGAAGGTGAAGCCGAGCATGGTGACGAGGTGCTGGCCTTTGCCGTGGATGTGCAGCATCCCGTTCAGGTCGGCGGCGTAGCCCGCCAGGAACTCGCGGCTCTCCAGGCGGTTCGCGTCGGTCGACATCGCCGTCAGCATGGTCTTCCCCATGATCACGAGCATCGTCTTGCAGATCGAGACGACGAGCGCTGCCTGAACGCCATGGCCCGTGATGTCGCAAAGCACGAAGTGCTTGAATCGACCGGAAGGGGATTCGCGGAAGGCGTACCAGTCGCCGCTCGCTTCGGTGAAGCTCCGGTGGAAGGAGCTGATGGTGATGCCCTCCCATGTCGGCGCGTCGTCCGGCCTGAAGGCCTTGGCGATCTCGGCAGCGTCGTTCAACTCGTCGCGCACGCGCGCGGCCTCCCTTTCTCGCTCGCGCGTCTGGTGCGCGAATCCTAAGAGGGCGGCGCCCCATGCCGACACCGTCGGGAGAAGGCCGGAGACCACGATCGAATGGTAGCTGAACAAGTAGACGCTGCTCAGGAACATCGTCGCCGTGACCGCGAGCTGCCCGGCCCAAAAGCGCCCGCCCATCGTCATGTGGCCCCAAATGAAGCCCAGGAGCCCGAGCCCGAAGATCAGCACCTCGGTCCCTTGGAAGGGCACGAGCCACTTCCCGGTAAGGATGCTGTTGATCATGGAGGCGAGGACGAAGCCGCCCGGCACGAGACCGATCGGCGTGAACTTGAAGTCGGTCGAGCCCGTGAACATCTCCGGGAGAATCAACACCGTGTCCCCCTCGGCGACGTACTCGATCGGCTTACCTTCGCGGGCGTTCAGGACGGCGGTGCCGAGCCGCTTGTGGCGGTCGTAGTAGCGGTCGACCTTGGAGAAGTTGACGAGGATTTGCCCGCGGCCGTTGGTCGGCAGCTTGACGCCGTCGACGACGAGCCGGCCGTTCTCGAACGCGCGCTGCTCGCCCGCGAAGATCGCGATGTGCGGCACGACGACGTCCGGTTTCGGATGGATAAACGCGTTCACCACGCCGTTGTCGAAGTAGAGCAGCGAGCCGGCCCCGCGGAAGGCGGCGGCGAGCGCCGGATTCGGCCCGTAGACGTTCCAGCCGAGGTAGGTATTGTCGGGCACGTTGACCGCGCCCTTCGGCCGATACTGATCTTTATCCAAATCGAGTCGTGTACGCGTCTTGATCTCACGCTCGGTGGCGAAGGCGCCGACGATCACCGGCACCTGCATCGCCGCGAGCGCCTTGATGGCCTCCTCACGCCGGCCCAGCGGGTCGAAGATGATGCCGAAGACCTTGTCGATCAGGATCATGCGCGGCTTGCGCTCGCCGATCGCGACCAGGACGGTCGCCCAGTCGTCGATGGTGAGATCTGGCCTTTGCAGCTTGTCGACCGAGCCGTCGTCGTAGCTCAAGATCTTGAGCTTCGGATCCAGCTCCGGATCCTTCACTAACTTCTCGCGTACGCGGAAGAAGAACGGGCGGGTGACGTTGGCGTCGATGAACTCACCGACCTCGGCATAAGCCAGGGCGCCGACGACCGCGATCCACGCCAGCGCGGCGAACGCGCTCCAGCGTCGGGCGAACACCTTGAAGGTCCGCGACTTGGCGATCCGGATCTGGAGATCCTCGCGCAGCGAGTCGAGCTTCGGTTTCACCGAGCGCACACGCTCCCGGATCTTGCGCTTCAGGTTCTCGAGATCAGGCTTCATCGGGCCTCCGCCCCCACTCTTCGGCCGGCACAATTGCGTTCTGAACTCGAGGGCTTGCAACTCCAGCCTGCTCCGCCCCTCGTATCTTACCGAAACCATTGAATTTAGTAGGGTCGCTGCGGTTGCGTTCAATTTCGCCTGGAGAAGCGCCGATAGGCGAGAACAGGGTCAGGTTGATTTTCAGATCGCGAGAGCTCCGCTTGCGTCTCGTCCCGAAAACTCGATGCGTCGGATCCAGGAAGAGCGTTTTGTCGCTCTGCCTCGCGGCGCTCGTCGCGGCCTGTTCCGGCGGCGCCGGCACGGCACCGGCGGGTGATACCGGCGCGATCACTCAGAAGGACTCGGGCTCGACCGCGGCCGTGGACGACGACACCCCGGACAAGCCGGCCTCGCTCTCCGGCTCGTATCTGGCGGAAAGCATCAGCTGCGCGGTGCCGAAGGTGCCCGAGGGCGCGAGATACGTCTCGGCTTGCTGCAACCTGCGCGACAAGGACCAGAAAAAGATCGTCGGCAAGTTCACCGATGACACATTCAAGATCATTCCGCCGGTCGACACCGGCACGATTGCCGACCAGGCCAAGATCGAATCGGTCAACACGAGCAAGGTGACCGGCTCCTCTTGTCACGTCGTCTACCGTGCGCCGCTCGGTACGCCGACGGCTGGCGCGGGATTGTCGCTGACGGACAGCGGCTCGGCTACGGCCCGTGGCGCGACGGCGAAGCTCATCATCAAGCGCCTCCTCTATTCGGTCCCCCTCTACAAGCGCGCGAAAGTTCCTGCCGCCTCCTCCAAGGGCGCGAAGAGCGCCAAGCCCGGCGCGATCGGCGCTACGGGTGGGACCGGGGCGAAGGTCGCGTCGACCGGCGCGAAGAAATCCGGACTGGCGCTTCTTGCTCTCGCCCTCGACCGAAGTCGTATTGGCGACAAAGAGACGTACCCAGACGACATCCCTTCGCTGTCCGATCAGAAGCGCGCTCAAACCGCGAAGGCGACTGGCGACGAAGAGAAGGACACCGCGTCGCTCGCCGGGTTCGTCTCGAATGGTGGCTCCACGTCAGAGGGGACCGAGCCCAGCAAACGTCCTTCCTACGACGAGCCCATCGCTGACGGCGGCCAAGCGGCGTCGGCGTCGGGAAGCGACACCCCCCCCTTCGAGAAGTTTGTGTCGGAGGAAACCCTCGAAAAGTACCCCGACCAACCCAACTTTGCGGATTACGAGGGGACCAGCTACGACGCACAGTCCCCGCCGATCGACGAGACGCCGTCGAGCTCGCCGGATGTCGTCTTTCCTGGCGGCGAGTCCCCCGGCGTCGAGTATCCAAGCACCGAGTATCCAAGCGGCGAGTCCCCGAGCCCAGGCGTCGATCCGAGCGGTACCGATCCGGGCGCGTCCGAGCCGGAAACGTAGGGCGTACTCTTGATTCTCAGCGCAATCGCGCCCCGAACCGAGCCGCCTGCGCCAACATATTCTTCGACGTGATCGCCAGCTCCGGCGTCACCGGCACTCCCGCCGCGGCGAGCCCGCGCGCCGTCCATACATTGCAGGTGTTCGGAAAGTAGTAGAGCCCGTTGGCGGCGACGAAACGGCTCGCGGGCCCGTAATCCCCGGGGCTTGTCATCACGGGCTTTCGGTCCGCGCCGAGCGCGTAAGTCTGCGCGAGAAACTGAGCTAAAGCGCCGAGCTGTTCAGCCTCGAGCTCGAGGCGAACGACGGCCGCCTCAGGAAACGCCGCATCAGGCCGCGTCGCGAGCCGGGCGACGTGCAGCACGGTAGGCGAGGGCGTCACGAACGCGTCGATGGTCAGGCCGAGGGTCACTTCCTCTGCCTGGAAGAAGCCGGCATCGCCCCAGCCCCACTCGACGTAGGGCGCCGTGCGCAGATCGTCGGCCCAGTCGCCGAACGCAGCGCTCCAAGTCGCGTCGTCGAGCGCCGACGGCGAGAAGGCGAGGCTCGTGTGCCAGCCGTGGCTGACGACGTAGAGCGGAACACCTTGGCTCGATGCCGTGCGGGCGCGCAGCCCAGCGTCGACCCAGAATGGCGTGTCGAGGTAGACGAAGGCCACTGTCGTCGCCATGGCGAGCACCGGCGCGGCGGGGATCGCCAAGCCGATCGGCACGCGGCGCCACTTCCCCTTAAGGACCCGCGCTCCGCCGAAAGCGAAAAGCGCGATCCAAAGGAACGTGAACGCGCGCGAGGCGAGAAAGGCCTCCGGGACGACGTACAGCGAGATGCAGAGCATGAGAGCCGTGGCCAAGACGCAAGCAAGGAGGCGCGGCGCAGCTGAGGCGATCTTCAAGGGCATGGGCATACGGCATTATCTCAGGGAATCAGCGCGCAACACAATGAATCAAGATTTCAGGTTGTTACGTCGACGCGGTCGAGGGTGACACTTGTCCGTGGGTCTGGCACCATGGCCCCCTCATTCTTCAAGGAGCGCCAGGCGATGAGCCGTACTCTCAACTTCGTTCTCGGCTTCGCCCTGCTCGGCGCGATCGCGATGTCCTTCATCACGCCTTACGTGATCTCCGTCCTGTTCACGCCCCCGGTCAGCTTCGGCACCAACTGCGAGCCGGCGGCCGTCTGGTCGATGCAGAAACTCCACGTCTCGGAGCTCGGCGGCCTCGTGGTCGGCGGGATCGGCGGCCTCGTGCTCGCCCTCTATCGCAAGAAGAAGTCGGACGCCGCCGCTTCGGTCCCGCCGGAAACCCCGGTCCAAGCTTGAGCCCTCTGGTTTCCGTCGTCATCGTCAACTGGAACCGCCGAGCCGACGTGCGGCTCGCGCTCGACTACCTCCGCAAGGTGCGCGCGCCGCAGCTCGAGACCATCGTCGTCGACAACGGCTCGACCGACGGCTCGGTTGCCGAGTTCGAGGCCCGCGGCGACTGCAAGGTGCGGGCGCTCGGGAAGAACGACGGACCTTGCATCGCGCGAAACGTCGGCGTGCGCGAGGCGCGCGGGACCTACGTCTTTTTTCTCGACAGCGACGCGGTTCTGTCGAAAAGGGCGCTGCAAGTGCTTGTGGCGCGGATCGAGGCGGAGCCGAACGCGGCCCTGATCGCGTGCCGGATCGACAACTGGTGGTCGCGCAAAGTCGATCAGTGGATCTATGCGACGCCGCACATGCCGCGAGAGCATCAGGTCTTCGACGCCTATTCGTTCTCGGCGGCGGGCGCCCTTTTGCGCCGAGACGTCTTCCTAGCCGTAGGCGGCTTCGACGAGCGCCTCCGCATCTACAACGAGGAGACGGACCTTTCGGTGCGCCTGATTCGCGCCGGCCACCGCCTGATCTACGACTCAGCGGCGCGGGTGCTACACCGGCCAAGCGATGCCGGACGGGCGCCGGGGCGCGACTACTGGCGGCTGATGATCCGCAACTGGATCTGGATCTTTCACCGCTATTATCCGGCGCTGGAGGCGTGGCGGCGAACCGGCATGTACGCGCTCGTGTATCTCTACAAGGGCTTCAGCGTCGGCCACCTCGCCGCGTGCTGGCAAGGCATCCGGGAAGGGATCGCAGGGCGCCGGTACCCGGATGTGAAGCTTTCGGCAGATCAGATCCGGCGAATCGACGGCTTGAATCGGCGGCGGAAGATCCTGGTCGGGCGCGGGTAAGGAGTGGGTTCAAGGCAAGCATGCTTCCTGGTGCACACGCTCTGGTCCGGTCAATAGCGCCCGCGAGATTCTTGCGCGGGTCGATCCTCGACGCCCTGCCGCGGTCTCATCCTAGCAGGGTATCGAGATAGGCCAGTCTCTCGATCTCGATCTTCACCGCCCCAAACAGATCGATCGACGTCCGACTCCGGTAATCCAACCCGTAAAACACCTTCTTCACGTTCCCAAGGTTGATCAGCCGCTTTGCGCACATCGTGCAAGGCAGATGCGTCACGAACACGTACTTCTCGACCAGCCGGGGGCTGTCGCAGTTGATCACCGCGTTCTCCTCCGAATGCAGGCACCCGCAGTTTCCCTGCTCGTCGCGATCGCAGCAGTTCGCGAGACCGCTGGCGTTGCCGTTGTAGCCGACCGCGAGCACCTTGCGGAAATCCGTGGATGTGATCACAGTGCCGACCTTCAAGCGCGCGCACGTCGAGCGGCTCGCCAGGCTTTGCGCCAGCTTCAGGTAGATCTCGGGGAAGCTCGGCCGATTCGTCGTGGTCTCTGTCATGGTTCCTCCTTGAAGCTCGCCTCGACGAGCAGATCCTCGCCGAGCGGCGTCCACTCGAGGCGGTGGGCGCGGCGCGGAGCGAGGGCGCCGGCGCCGTCGGTGAAGCGGATCGCGCCGGCGTCGCCGAAGAGGACGGGCGCTTGGATGAGGTGCAGCTTGTCGACGAGGCCTTCGGCGAAGAAGGGGGCGTAGGTGCCGGCGCCGCCTTCAAGCAAGATGCTGGTGATGCCGTGCAACGCCAGCGCCGAAAGCAAGACGCGGGGGGCGAAGCGCGACGAAGCGCCGGCGGCTACGCTCACCGCTTTCGCTCCAACGCCCTCCAACTCTCCTTGCGCCCTTTTACCCGCCGCCGTCGCCCACGCCGCCGCGCCGCCGACCCAAATCACCTTCTCCGGCGCGACCCCGAGTATCTTGCGTCCAGGTGCGTAGCTCGCCAGCGAAGGATCGAGCACCACGCGCCAAGGGACGCGCCCGAGGACGAGCGCGTCGCGCGCGTCCAGGGTCGGATCGTCCGCCGCGACCGTGCCGCGGCCGACCACGACCGCGTCATACCAAAGACGCAGAAAATGCCCGTACTGCCTCGCCCGTGCGCCAGTGATCCATTGCCTGCGGTCGCCGCGCCGCGCGATCGCGCCGTCCAGGCTCGCCGCCGCCTTCACGGCGACGAAGGGCCGGCCTCGGCGCGCGTTGCCGAGAAAGACCTCGCCGACGCCCTCGCCGTCGCCCGCCTCGGCCCATTCGAGGTCGTGCACCACCTCGACGCCGGCCGCGCGCAGGATCTCTGCGCCGCGCCCGTTCACCTTCGGCGTCGGATCGAGCACGGCAAAGACGACTTTGGCCACCCCCGCCTCGACGAGGCGCGGCGCGCAAGGTGGCGTGCGGCCTGTGTGCGCGCAAGGCTCCAGGGTTACGTAGACGGTCGCGCCTGAGAGCTTGCCGCGCCAGTCTTCGCCGCCGGCCGCGGCGATCATCGCCTGAACCTCGCCGTGATGGCCGCCGTAAGCTTCGTGACCGCCCGCGCCGAGAAAGCGGTGCTCGCGATCGACGACGACCGCGCCGACGAGCGGATTCGGCGCGACGCGGCCGACGCCGCGCAAGGCCGCGTCGGTCGCCAAGCGCTGCGCCTCGGCCGAGGTCAGCGGCGTGCCGCGGGGCGGCGCCCGAAAATTCCGGAGCCGCTCGTCGCGGGCTTCGGGGCGTGAGATCAGCTTCGCCATGGCGGCACTGTAATGTATTGACCCATCTTCTTGCGTGTAGCAAAATTTAGGCAAACGATTCAAGTAGATCCGTCCCAAGAGGCCGCCTTCATGACCGTGAAGCTGTCCCTGGCCGCTGTCCCGATCTTTCAGTTCGTGCCCGAGGCTTCGTTGAAGGCGCTCGGCGCCCTCGCGCGCGTCGTCGAGAAAAACAAGGGCGACCTCGTGCTGATGCAGGGCGAGCCCGTCCCGGGCATCTACCTCGTCGGCGAGGGCTTGGCGGGCGTGCATGCGAGCAAGCCCGACCGCCTCCTCTTTCACTTGAAGCCGGGCGAGTCCTTCGGCGAGATGTCCTTCCTCGAGAAGGCGAAGGCCTCGGCCACGATCCGCGCCGAGCTGAAGGCGACGAAGCTCATCTTGTTCATGAACGCCGACCTCACCGACCTCGTCGAGCGCGATCCCGTGTTCGGCCGCAGCATCTATCAGGGCATGGCGCTTGCGCTGTCGAAAAAGCTGCGGACGACGACGGCGAAGCTCGCGACCGAGCTCTCGGCGAGTCAGGAGATCCTGACGCAGCTGAACCAGAGCGGCGAGGCTCCCTCGGAGCGCGCGACCCTAGTCTCCGCGGTCGCCGAGACGCACAAGACGATCACGACCCAGCTCGAGGCCTCGCTGCGCGGGATCGAGGACCTGATCAAGCGCCTCCCGGACAAGGCCGGCTTGCTTCAGGACATCGACATGCGGTTGGGCGACCTGCGGAACCAGATGCGGAGCTTTTTTCCGCGCCTTGAGAAGCAGGTCGGCGGCATGGTGGCCTTCATCTCCCGGATCGAAGAGCTCATCGCCCGTTCGTCCGGGGACTAATCAATGCGACTCAAGCTCCTTCAGTTCAACTTGCAAGACTTCTTCATCCGTCTCGACTATCCGGTGACGCGTGCGGAGCTCCGGCGACTCACGGAGCCGGAGTGGCAATACTTCACTTCGGATGAAGTGCCGAACAAGCCGCTGTTCAAGCTGTTTTGGATCGCCCAGATTTTAGAAGGCGAGGCGCCCGACGTCGCGCTCCTGAACGAGGTCGGCGGCCTGCAGTCGCTGCGGCATTTCGTGCATCTCTTCTTGGACGATCGCTACGAGATCCACTACGAGGCCGGGAACTCGAACCGCGGGATCGAGAGCGCCTTTTTGGTGCGGAAGGCCTTGCCCCTACGCGCGGAGATCCGCTCGCATCGCGACTGGCCCGTACATTTCCGTTACCCGCACGAGGTCGATCCCGAGGCCGGCCGCGTCGCCGTCGAGGTCGCCGAAGCCCTGCGCGTCCCCGAGCCGGATCGCCGCCGCCTGTCCCGCGACATTCCTGAGCTGCGGCTCTTTCGCGAGGGCTCTGCGACCCCGAGCCTCGTGATCCTGCTCTGTCACTTGAAATCCGGCTTCGACGCGGACGGCCTCGACCCGGGAGGCTTCGCGCGCCGCGCCGGGGAAGCGCGCGCCTTGGCCGAGATCTTAGTCGAAGCGCGCGCGGAAAGCGGCGCCCCCGTCGTCGTCGCCGGCGACCTCAACTGCACGGCCACGCGCGGCGACCCTTCGCCCGCCATGCAATGGCTCTACGATGCGACTGACTACGAGGACGTGCTGCAAATCGTGGGGCTGCCGCCGCACGATCGCATCACCCATCTCACGTATTATTGGAAAGGCGGGCACGCGAGCCAGTACGACTACATTCTGCTCCCCGGCTCTCTCCATTCCCGCGTCGTCAAGCCGATGTCCTACGTCCATCGGTACCGCTACGTTGAGGACGGCGGCGAGGTGCAGCTTCCCGGCTCCATGAAAGACCGCCGCGGGCTGCCTTCAGACCACTACCCGGTGGTCTGTACGCTCGACCTCGTCTTCTAAGACCCAATCGCGCGCGTTCGCGGGCTTTCTACTTCTTCTTCTTGCCGCCCATGCCGGGGATGCCGGCCGGCAGCTTGGCGCCACCCGGCAGCGCCGCCGCGTCCAGCTTCATCTGCGCGTAAGATGTCTTGCACTCGGTGCCGAGCTTGCCTTCGCTCTCGCGCACGCATTTGCCGAGGGAGCCGTCGCCGACCTTCTTGTCGCCGCAGAGCTTGGTCAGCTCCGGCTTGCACGCGGAGACGAGCGCCGGCCACGACGAGCGCACGGCCCCGATCTTCTTCTTGCAGACGTCGGAGAAATTCTTCTCCTGCTGCTCGATGCATGTGAGGACATCGGCGCCGGTCGAGTCCTTACACAGGGTCTTGATGTCGTTGCCGCAGTCCTTCTCCTGGGCGAATGCGGGGAGCGAGACCGAGACGAATGTCAGTGCGAGCAAGAGGCGGCGCATGGAGACTCCTGAGCTAAGGGGGAGCCTCTATCTTAGCGCCAATGTCGTCTGTCACAAAAAAAAGCCCCAGGGCGCAGGCCCGGGGCTTCTCTCATAGGTCCGAACGAGCCGAAAGGCTCAGCCTTTCCGCTTCGACATCTCGACGTTGTAAGACGTCGAGCACTGCGGGACGTCGACCGTCAGCGCGCGCATCACGTCGTTACGGTTCGTCTCGGTCTCCGTGAACCGGCCTTGGATCTGGTTGTCGCCCGTGACCGTGATCTCGAAGCGGCAGTCCTGGTCCCACTGAGCCTGGAACTCGCCCGTTCCTTCCTTGCGGCCGGCATGGCGGACGACGAGGACGCCTTTGTTGTCGAGGACGTCGCCTTGGATCGAGCTGCCGTTGTACGAGCAGCGGTCGATGACGATCTTGCCATTGCCGGGGTTCGAAAGGGTGAACGGCGTCGAGGTGATCGGGTCGTTGCCTTCGAGCGGTTGGCTGTTGCAGCCGTCTTGAATGTCGGTGACGCGGTCGACGAACCACGTGCCGCTCTCGAGGGCGAAGAGGCCGTCATCGTCGTCGTCGTCGTCATCCGGCGCGTCGCGGCGCGGGGGAGCCGAGCCACCGCCGTCGCCGTCGGAGCCGCAGGAGGCGGCGAAGGAGCCGAGGGCGATGGCGCCGGCGAGGCCCAAAAGACGCAGATTCGAGGTGGTGTATTTCATGGCGTTCGTTTCCTCCAGGGTGTCAGTGGGACGATACAATGTGCGAGGTCGGAGATTACTTGCGGCTGCCGCCTTGCAGCTGCTCTTTCAGCGCCTGGAGCTGCTTCGCGCGCTCAGATTGGGGCGTCGTCGCCGTCGGGTTCTTGGTGGCCGGCTTCGCCGCTTGCGCGACTTTCGCTGACGTGCGCGCCGCGTTCGCCGCGATCTCTTTCTCGAGCTCCTCGACCTTGGCTTTCAGGGCCTCGTTCTCGGTCTTGAGACGGGTGTTCTCCTCGATCGCGACGCGGCCCTTCTCGGCCTCGAGGCGCGCGTTGACGAGCTCTTCGACCTTCTTCGCCTGGTCCGTGTCCGTCGTCGTCGTGGCCGGCGTCGAGGTGGACGAGAGCTTGTCGCAGCCGGTGGCCAGACTCGCGACGAGCACAGCACTGAGAATTCCGCTAACGACTTTCATGGGGTCTCCTTCGTTTGATCCGCTTGGGGCGGGTGTCCGTTGGCGTCCAGAGAGCAAAGGTCGTGCCCTTTCGCCAAACGGCGAAAACGTCCGTAGTTTCGTCGTTTCCTTAGCGAAAAGCGCGTCTTTTATGAGAGACAGTGGTCGCCTCGCGGGCGCAAGAATGCGTTTTCAGCCGCGTCTTGACAACGCTCAACGAAGCGAGGTCGTTCCTGCTATCGAGAAAGCGCGTGGCGTGCTTCTAGAATCCGAGAATGGTCGCCACGGGGCGTAGGCTCGTAACCGCGAGGCGCCTATTCAGCCTCTGGGGAAGTGGCCGCCGTCGCCTTTTTGCAGCTCGTGAGCTGCGCCGTGCACTGCCAGCCGTCCGTCTGCGCCGCGGCGAACCATTTGAACGCCTCGGTGTGGTTGACCTTCACGCCGAGCCCGTTGAAGTAGAACATGCCGAGCATCATCTTCGCCGGCCCGTGACCCGCGAGGGCCGCGCGTTTGAACCACTGGAAGGCCTCGACGGTCGAGCGCTTCGTTCCCTGCGCCTCCATCATCATGAAGCCGGTGACGAACTGCGCGGCAGGGTCGCTGTTCCGTGCGAGCCCGTGGAGCTGCTCGAAGGCGGAGATGAACTCGCCGGCGCGATAGTCGCGGATCGCATTCAGGAGCTTCTCGCCCTCCCGCGCGACGTCGTCGGCGTTCGATGCGGCGGCGGCTTTGTCCGCGCCCGTGGCCGCGCGCGCTTTCTTCAGCGCGTTGGTGAGCTTCGTTGCGCGCGCGAGCAGGGGCTCGCGGAAGGCGTTCTGCACGAGGTCGTTTGGCGGCAGGCTTTCGTAAAGCTTCTTCATGCGTTGGAGGGTGAGCTCGGGACCTGCGAGCTCTTTGGCGCTCTGCACGGCGACCTGCGCCACCTCGGTGCGGTCGGTCTCGTCGACGGCCTCGATCCGCTTTTTTTCCAGCTCATCGATGCGGTTCGCCAGGGCGAGGTTGATGTGCTGGGGAAGCTCTTTCGTCTTCAGGTCCTGCGCCGCGGCGGCCTTCGTGAGCGACAGTGCGACGTAGCGCACCTCGCAGACGACCTCCTTCTTCAGCTCCTTGGCGCTGACGAGCTCGTAGGCGACCGCGGCCGGCAGCGCCGCCTTCACCTCCTCAACGGGGTAGGTCTTGTAGTTCACCGTCTTCTTGACGTCGGGCCGGGCGAGGAGCTCCTTGCCGTGCTTCGGGACGAGCTGGTTGGCCAGCTCGCGGCGCGCGAGCTTTTGAGCGGTGCCGAGGCTCTCGGATTTGCCGAAGCCGACGTAGTCGCCCGCGCCGATCTTCAGGACTTGCGAGTTGAACCACTTCGGGGGCGCGCAGTTTTGGGCGTGTGCCGAGGTCGCGGTGAGGAGAGCGAGGAGCATGGTGAGTTTGAGGAGCATCTGGGAAGGATGGACCAGAGATTCTTGCGGAGGCAAGGAGGGATTTACATTTATCGCGGCGGGGCGGCCGCAAAAAAGGGTAGACCCGCAAAGCTTGCGCTTTGCGGGTCTTAGGACACCCTTCGCAGGTGATGTTCCTTAGAACATCATCCCGAAGCCGAAGTCGAGCTTCGCGAGCACCGGCGTATCCAGCGCGTCGTTGATCTTGTCGAGTCCTTCGGCGGCATCCGGGCCGTCCGTCTCGGCGGTGACCGTTTGCGAGTCGGCGCGGGGCAGACCGGCGCCAGCGCCGATGCGGGCGAGGACTCCGTTTTGCCAGACCCAGCGGTAGCCGGCGACGATCGACGGCTCGACTGCGTAACGCTCGACGGCGAAGCGGTCGTCGTTAAACTTCCAGGTCGTCTTCAGCATGCTGTAGTCGATGTCGCCGCCCGCGTAGAGCGAGTCGCCGATCGGATTGTCGTAGTAGCGAAGACCGGCGCCGGCGGTGTGGCCGTAGCCTTTTTCGACGACCGGCGTGTCACGCTCTTCGTTCGCCGTGTTGACGATGCGGTCGGGCAGGTTCACGTCGGCGTAGGAGCCGCCGATGCGCAGGCCGAAGTTGTGACCGAGGTAGGTCTCGATCGAAAGGCCGCCGGAAGCGATGCCAGGGGTCGCCGAGATCAGGGACTCGAGCGGGCGGACTTCGACGCTGACGCGCCTCAGCGGGGGGTTGCTTTCGCTCTTCACGGACGAGACGTCTTGGGCTTGGGCGGAGGCGCCGAGAACGAGGGCCGCGAGGCCGACGAGGGTCGAAACGAGTTTCATGGTGTGTCCTTCCTTGTTTCCGGTTTAATTAGTGGCCGACGGCCGTGATGGTCGCAGTGACTTTGCGGTCCAGCTGGAGCTCGCCTTGGCGTGCGCCCTTGGCCGCTTGACTGTCCGCCGTCGCACCGACGGTCACGAGCTTGACACGGGAGTCTTCGACGCCTTGCGCCTTCAGCTCTTTCGCGACCGCTTGGAGGCGTGCTTCCGCCAAGCGCTGGTTGAGAGCCGCCGAGCCGCGGGGGTCGGCGAAGCCTTCGAGGGTGACTTCGAGGTCCTTGTTGGCCTTCAGCAGCTGGCCTAGCTCACGGATCTCAGGGCGATATTTCGCCGCGAGGACCGTGGAGCCGGAGCCGAAGTAGGCCATGGCCTTGCCGACGCGGAAGTCGGCCGGGATGCTCTCGACCTGGACGGCTGGCTTGTTGGCCAGGTTCGTGTTCTCCGTCGTCAGCTGACCGAGCTTGGCTTCGAGCTCGCCCGTACGGGCTTTCTCGGCAGTGAGAGCTGCCTCGAGCTCGGCGGTGCGGGCGCCGCGGGCCGATGCGGAGACGTAGGAGCCCGAGTTGGCATCCATCGAGCGCATGTCGTTGACCAGGGTCACGGCGCTGTCAGAGATCTGCTTCGACTCATTGGCGAGGGTGATCGCCTCGGGGCCGGACTTGTCGACCGCGAGGTCGAACTTGCGCTGCGCTGATTCCATGGCGCGCGGCATCAGATCTTCGACGTCGTGGGCCTTCGCGGCGTCGAGGGATTTCTCGGCGGCCTTCAGCTCGGCGGGAGCTTGGTCGCTGACGGTGGCGCATCCGACGAAAAGCGGGAGCGCGAGAAGCGCACTGAATCCAAAAGAGCGGTGGGTCATGGTAGGTGTCCTCCAAAATTATCGACGACCACCCCTAGAGCAAATGCCGTTCCAACTGGCGCACCGTGCCGCGGGGCCTTCAAACGTGAGAAGAGATTTCGCAAGGCCCAAAGCTTGCAGCGTTCCGGCGACAACGAGATCCTAAGACGATTCACTTTGCCGAAGCGGTCTCATCCAGCTTAAAATTCGGGGCACTCAAGCTGAGGTAACCCATGACGAGCGCTCCCAAAGACAGCTTCCGGTGTCGCGAGACCCTGGCGGTCGCCGGCAAGACCTATCAGTACATGAGCTTGCCCAAGGCGATGGCCGCCGGGCTCGCGGGCATTGACAAGCTCCCTTACTCCTTGCGAGTTCTGCTCGAGAGCCTCCTCCGCAACGAGGACGGCACGATCATATCCAAGAAAGACATCGAGGCCGTCGCCACCTGGCTCAAGACGAAGAAGTCCGACGACGAGGTCGCCTTCTATCCGGCGCGCGTGCTCATGCAGGACTTCACCGGCGTTCCCGCGGTCGTCGACCTCGCGGCCATGCGTGACGCGATGCAGAAGCTCGGCGGCGACGCCAAGAAAATCAACCCGCTGCGCCCGGTCGACCTCGTGATCGACCACTCAGTCATCGTCGACAAGGCCGGAAACTCGACCGCCTTCGACGAGAACGTCGACCTCGAGTTCCAAAGGAACGGCGAGCGCTACTCGTTTCTGCGCTGGGCGCAGAAGTCCTTCGACAACTTCTCCGTCGTGCCGCCGGGCACGGGCATCTGTCACCAAGTGAACCTCGAGTACCTGGCGCGGGTCGTCTTCGCCGAGAAGGCGAAATCCGGCGAGACTTGGGCCTATCCGGACACCGTCGTCGGCACCGACTCGCACACCACGATGGTCAATGCGCTCGCCGTCCTCGGCTGGGGCGTCGGCGGCATCGAGGCGGAAGCGGCCATGCTCGGCGCGCCGACCTCCATGCTCATCCCCGAAGTGATCGGCTTCAAGCTCTCGGGTAAGATGGCGGCGACTGCGACCGCCACCGACCTCGTCCTCACCGTGACGCAAATGTTGCGCAAGAAGGGCGTCGTCGGCAAGTTCGTCGAGTTCTTCGGCCCCGGCCTCGACGTCCTCTCGCTCGCCGACCGCGCGACGATCGCCAACATGGCGCCGGAGTACGGCGCGACCTGCGGCTTTTTTCCGATCGACGCCGAGACCATCCGCTACATGCGCTTTTCCGGCCGCAGCGACGAGAGCTGCTCGTTGGCCGAGGCATACGCCAAGGCGCAAGGCCTCTGGCGCGACGCGAAGTCGCCCGACCCCGTGTTTACCGAGGTGCTCGAGCTGGATCTGGGCCAGGTCGAGACGAGCCTCGCCGGACCGCGCCGGCCGCAGGACCGCGTCGTCCTCTCCGAGGTCGCCGCGAACTTTAAGAAGGAATGCGCGACCAACTTCAAGGTCGGGGACGCCGACATGGGCGCGAAGGCGAAGATGCCGGGCACGGGCCTCGAGCTCGACCACGGCTCGGTCGTGCTCTGCGCGATCACGAGCTGCACCAACACCTCGAATCCCTCGGTCATGGTCGCCGCGGGCCTCCTGGCGCAGAAGGCCGTGGAAAAGGGCCTGAAGTCTAAGCCTTGGATCAAGACCTCCTTGGCTCCGGGCTCGCAGGTCGTCACCGATTATCTCAACGCCGCGAATCTGATGAAGCCGCTCGAGGCGCTCGGCTTCAACTTGGTCGGCTACGGCTGCACCACCTGCATCGGCAACTCCGGACCGCTCGCCGACAACGTCGTCGCCGCGATCGCGGAGAAGAACTTGGTCTGCGCCGCCGTCCTCTCGGGCAACCGCAACTTCGAAGGCCGCATCGGCCCCGACATCAAGGCGAACTACCTCGCCTCGCCCCCGCTCGTCGTCGCCTACGCCCTCGCGGGCAACATGAAGATCGACCTCCGCAACGAGCCGCTCGGCACGGGCAAGGACGGCAAACCCGTCTTCCTGAAGGACATCTGGCCGTCCAGCGAGGAGATCGCCGCCACCATCGCCAAGGCGTTGACGCCGGAGATGTTCCGCAAACGTTACGCCGACGTCTTCCGCGGTCCCGAGCACTGGCAGAAAGTGAGGTCGCCGGACGGCTTCACCTTCCAATGGGACGACGCCTCCACCTACGTGCGCAACCCGCCCTACTTCGAGGGCATGCTGAAGACCCTGCCGACGATGGCCGACGTCAAAGGCGCGCGCGCCCTGGCGCTCCTCGGCGACTCGGTGACGACCGACCACATCTCGCCCGCGGGCTCGATCAAAGAGCAGAGCCCGGCCGGAGCCTACCTGGTCGGCAAGGGCGTGAAAAAAGCCGACTTCAACCAGTACGGCGCCCGCCGCGGCAACCACGAGGTGATGATGCGCGGCACCTTCGCCAACATCCGCATCCGTAACGAGATGATGCCGGGCATCGAGGGCGGCGTCACCCGCCACTTCCCCGACGACAAGCAGATGCCGATCTACGACGCCGCCATGCAGTACCACAAGGAAAAGGTGCCGCTCGTCGTCGTCGCCGGCAAAGAATACGGCACCGGCTCGTCGCGCGACTGGGCCGCGAAAGGCACCTTCCTCCTCGGCGTGAAGGCCGTGATCGCGGAGAGCTTCGAGCGCATCCACCGGTCGAACCTGATCGGCATGGGCGTCTTGCCCCTGCAGTTCGCGGATGGCCAATCGCGCGTGACGCTGAAGCTCGATGGCACCGAGACCTTCGACGTGATCGGCGTCGGCGCGGTGCGGCCGCGGACCGACCTCGAAGTCCGGATTACGCGGCTGAACGGGAAGTCGGAGACCTTCAAGGCGCGGTGTCGGATCGATACCGCGGACGAGCTGGATTATTATAAGAACGGGGGGATCATGCAGTACGTGATCCGGAAGCTGCTGTAGCTCTTCTGCACGGTTCTTACGCGACTTCGTCGCGTTTCTGCCCGAAGCTCGCGCACGCCTCTTTCGGGAACCGCGCGATCAGCAACGTGATGTCGTCGTCGGGCGCG
>JANOTL010000203.1:0-48436 GCA_031416315.1 Pseudomonadota bacterium | reverse complement strand
TCACGATCACGATCACGACGACGATGACGATGACGACGACGATCACCATCACGGGCGCGAGCGCGAGCGACAGGCCGCTCCAAAAGGGCGCCGCGTCGAGCTTAGGGCTCGTGGGAAAGCATGCAGATCAGACGCGCGGGCCGCGAGCATGGCCAGACGAGCGCTTTGTCCCACAGCTCGAACAAAGTCGGCTTGGCGACGCGGGCGAAATCGGTCGGCGAGTCGGACGTCCAATCCTTGCAGTTGCCGCTGACCTCGTCGAGCGTACCGCCGAGCTTCGTGCCGGTCCACGCAAAATAGACCCAGTCCTTGAGCCCGTCGCCGACGTCGAGGACGTTTTTCGTGGAATAACCGAGCGAGTCGAAGCGGATGCTGCCGAAGTGCCGCGGCAAGTCATAGAAGCCACCGTCGCTGATATAGACGCCCTCGAAGTTTACGACCTCGTTAGCGGAGATGCGCAGGTGCTCTTTCGCGGGCGTGGTCGAGGTCGAGAGGAGCGCGCGCCAGACGCTCGCAGGAGCGCGTGGGATCTTGGCCGCCTCACCTTCCGCCTCGCAGATCGCATCGGCGGCCTCGACGCCGACGTTCCCCTTCACCCAACGGTTCGTCAGCATCGTGATGTGCAGCGGCACGCCTTCGTCGAGGCGCGTCTTGATGTAGCCAATTTTGTCGAGCGAGGTCGGCGCGAGCAAGACGGTGAGGGGCTTGATGATGCCGTCGAGGACCTCCAGATAATCCGCTCTGGAGATATAACTGAAGAGGCCGTTGTCGGTTGCGGCAACCGCTTGAGTCCTGTCAGGCGTCTGGAACGTCACCTCGAAGAGCTCGACGCGGCTGGCGTCGGTCACCTTCAGCTCGACGCCGACGTGCCATGGGGCGGAGAAAACGGTCGGAGCGAGGACGGGCGGCTCGATCCAAGCCCCGTCGAGCCTGACGCGAATGCGCGCGCCTTCGACCGGGGCACGCTTGCCGTCTTGGTCCAGGACGATGCAGGCCGTGACGTCGATCGAATCCTCGCCGCTGACGAAGGTCGATCGCGTGTCGTAGGAGCATCCGGCGAGGAACGCACCGGCGACGTTCGCCGCGGTTCCTGCGGGTTCGACCGCCTCGCCTTCGGGCGGCGCGGGGGCCGCCGCGGGGGGCGAAGCGCTCAACGTCTTGTCGTTCGACGTGTTGCCGCCGCTGCAAGCTACGAAGAGCACGGAGGATAGAGCGAGTGACTTCTTCACGGCGTCACCAACTCGCTCATGCAGATGAGATGCGCCAGCCGTGAGCAAGGCCGCTTGGTCAACATCGTCCAATCCACGAGATCCTGGCCGTCGCCGACGCCGCCGAAATCCGTGGGCTCGTTCGACGTCCAGTCTTTACAGTTGCCGGCGGGATCGGCGTTCCCGGACTTGTCGAAGCCGGTCCAAACCAGGCGATTGAACACTGGAAAGGCGTTGTACTCGATTGGACTGAGCACGGCACGGCCGTCGGACATGAAACGCAGGGCGGCAGTGTGCTGCTCCTCGCCCCACCACGCGTCGTTGACCCGGTTCGGGTGGGTGCCGGAGACGTAGTCGCCACGGAAGTTCCAAACCTGAGTCGTGGGTTGGAACAACACGTTCGCGGGCTTGGCGCTCGTGTGCAAAAGCGCGAACCACTCGTGGTCGACGACGATGCCGTCGCCCTCCTTCTGGCAAATCGCGTTGGCGCCGACGATACCGACGTTCCCGGGGACGAGCGCGGTCGAGATGAACGCATGGTAGTGCGCCTGCTGCTCGTAAGTCACGCCGACGAGCTTAACGATTTCCTGCATGAAGGTCGCGGTGGAGTTGCCGTCCAAAGCGGTCGCGAGTGAGGTCGCGAGCGTCAGGAACAACTGGAAATCCGGGTGCTGGCGCCAATCAAAGGTGAGGTTCTGCGCCACGATGTCGAAGACCGAACCATCCGGCCTGCGTCCGTGCACCGTCACGCTAAACGCTGCGCTCGCTTCTTCCGGGCTCAAGGCGACGCCGATGTGCCAAGGCGCTCCGGCGACCTCTAAGGCGACGATCTTCGGCGTCCGGGACGCTGCGCCGGGAACATCGACGACGTCGAGGCTCAAGACCTCCACGTCGGCGCGCTTGTTGTCTTCGGTGAGGACGATGCAGGCGGTGACGTTCTCGCCGGCCACCTCGTCCTTCAAGAACGTGCGCTGAGTCGTGTACGAGCATCCGACCAGATAGCTACCGGTGACGCTAGGTGCGACCCCCGCCGGTACGATCTCGGTATCGGGGTCCGCCGGCGCGGCCGGCGTGACAGGGGCTGCCGGAGACGCGGGGGCCGGCGCGGCCTTGGTCTGGTCGTCGCCACCACCGGCGCTGCAGCCGGCGACAAGGAATAAGACGACGAGTCTAGAGATCATCGTGATGGCCCTACGAGCGCTCGGGGTTCATACCTTACTGATCCGTACGGACCTGCAACTGATCGGCAGGTTCCGGCGTTCCCTTAAGCCTCAAGCCCGACCGGCAACCAACCGATCATCAAAGGAATTCTCACTCGCAAGGTCGCGGATGTCACTCGGAGGACGCTTCGTCGCGCAGCTCGCGCTCACTGCTTTCGCGGTGACGGCGCTCTTCACAGCCGTGGGCCATGGGCTCGGGCTCGACGGGGTGACAGTACGCGCGGTCGCGATCGCCGCGGCCGCGTCGGCTTTGACGACGTCGCTCGTCGTGGCGCTCCACGTGCGTCGCGACGTCCTGACGATCATCCGCGGGCTCGTCCGCGATCTTGAGCGCTTGCGGCGCGGCGAAGTGCAGAGCGTCACGGTCCAAGCGCAGCGGCAGGACTTGCTCCGCGAGCTCGGTGACACGCTGAACGCGGTGCTCGCAGACACACGCGAGCGGGACGAGCGACAGACGCAGAGCTCGGCTTACGTGCACGCGATTCTCGACGCGATTCCGGGCCACGTGTCATGGGTGTCGTCCGATCTCCGTTATCTCGGGGTGAACGAGAATCTGGCGCGCACGCACAAGTTGAAGCCTGCGGACTACATCGGCCGCGAGGTCGGCTTTCTCGGTGACGGTCCCCTGCGCGGCTTCCTGGAGCATTTCTTCACCGACCCAGCCCTCCACGCGCAGTTCGAGATCAACGGACGCAAGGGGGAGCGCTTCCTTGTCTCGGCGCAAAAATATAACGAGAACCGCGACTGCGTGCTCGTCGGCATCGACGTCACCGAGCGGGCGCGCCTGATCGCGCAGGTCGAAGCCGAGCGCCAGCGGGCGCAGTTCGCGCAAAAAATGTCGGTCCTCGGCGAGATGGCGGGTGGTATCGCGCACGAGATCAACAACCCCGTCGCCATCATCTACGGCAAAGCGCGCCTCTTGACTCTCCTCGCCGACCGGCCCGATCAAGCCAAGCGCGTCGCCGACGCGGCGAAGTCGATCGAAGAGACGGCGATGCGCATCGCGCGCATCGTCCAAGGTCTGCGGAGCTTCGCGCGCGACGGCGACCGTGATCCGTTTCAAACGGTGTCCTTGGCGGCGGTCGTCGACGAGACTTTGGCGCTGTGCGAGACCCGCCTCAAGCATCAGGGCGTGAGCGTCGAGGTGCGCCTTCCCGAGGACAAAGCGTTGACCTTCGACTGTCGCCCGACCCAAATCTCGCAAGTCCTGCTCAACCTCATCAGCAATGCGAACGACGCGATCAGCCGGCTTACGGAGCGCTGGATCCGCGTCGAGGCGTTGGACCTCGGCGAGGAGATCGAGCTCGCCGTCGTCGACTCCGGTCGCGGCATCCCGCCCGACGTCGCCGCACGGATCTTCCACCCGTTCTTCACCACGAAAGAGGTCGGGAAGGGAACGGGGTTGGGCCTCAGCATCTCGCGCGGCATCGCCGAGACGCATGGCGGCAGGCTGAGCCTCGATACCGTGAGCGGGCATACGCGCTTCGCCATGCGCCTGCCGAAGCGGCATCTCCAAACGCAGGCGGCGCCTCAGGGCGCGCGTGCTTCATGAAGGACCCTGGTGAGGCCCGCATCAGGTCTCGTGGAGCTTCGTGAGGCTGACGACCGACTTCAACTCGGTCTCTTCCTCGTGGAATTCCTCCACCGAAAGCAGCACATGATACGGCAAGTGCAGGCGGTCAGTCTTACCGAAGCGCTTGCGGGTCTCGTCCTCATCCGGGAGGAGGACGAGCTTGGTCTGCTCCGGGAAAACGAACTTTTCGAGGCAAACGAGGCCGAAGTGCTCGCTCGGCTTGAACACCTCGACGACGACGGTCGTCGGGCCCGTGTCCGGCTTCGCCGAGGGCTCGCGTTTCTCTTGGAATTTCACGCGGTAAAGAGTCTTGCGACGGCTCATGCCCCTAATTTGACACCTCCGTACGAAAGAATATATAGGACATTTCCCTGCGATTTCGCTGATCAAAGACTGGAGTGCGCGATGCTGGACGTCCTGAGCCAAGGCTTCAGGCAGGCCAAGGATAAGCTCCGTGGCAAGGCGACTCTGACGGAACAGAACATCGAGGACGCCCTCAGCGACGTACGCCGTAGCTTGCTCGAGGCCGACGTCGAGTACGGCGTCGCCAAGAAGTTCCTGACCCAGGTGAAAGAAGCCGCGCTCGGTCGCTCCGTCGACCTCAAAGCGGGCGCCGGCACGGGCGCGATGCGCGTCTCCGCCGGCGATCACTTCGTGCAGATTTGCCAGCAGGAGCTGGAAAGTCTGATGGGGCCCGTCGACTCGGAGCTGATCCTCCCGACCAACAAGCCCGCGACGGTGATGATGGTCGGCCTGCAAGGCAGCGGCAAGACGACGACGACCGGCAAGCTCACCAAGTGGCTCATCAAGAATCACAAGAGGAAGCCGCTCCTCGTCGCCGCCGACATCTACCGTCCTGCCGCCGTCGAGCAGCTGAAAGTCTTGGGCGCCAAGGTCGGCGTGCCGGTCTTCCACGTCGAGGGCGCCAGCGCCGTCGAGATCTGCAAGCAGGCGATGCCGAAGGCCTACGAGCTCGGCTGCGACCTCGTGATCTTCGACACCGCCGGCCGTCTCGCGATCGACGACGCGTTGATGCAAGAGCTCGTCGACATCAAGGCGGCGACCAAGCCGGACAACATCCTCTTCGTCTGCGACGCGATGATGGGCCAGGACGCCGTGCTGACGGCGAAGTCATTCCATGATCGCTTAGGCCTCTCCGGCGTCGTGATGACCAAGCTCGACGGCGACGCCCGAGGCGGCGCGGCCTTGAGCATCAAGGAAGTCACCGGCGCGCCGATCAAGTTCCTCGGCATGGGCGAGGACCTGGACCGACTCGAGGAGTTCCGGCCGGAAGGCTTGGCGAGCCGCATCCTCGGGATGGGCGACGTCGTCGGCCTGATGCAGGATTTCGAGCGCGTGCACGAAGGCGACAAAGAAGCCGACGCGATGCGCATGCTGCAGGGACAGTTCTCCTTCAAGGACTTCTACCAACAGCTGTCGATGATCCAAAAGATGGGCTCCCTCAAGGATCTGATGGCGAAGCTGCCGATCCAAGGGATGATCCCGCCAGGCGTCGACGTTGACGACAAAGAGCTCGTGCGCATCAAGGCGATGATTGACTCGATGACGGAGCAAGAGCGCCTGAATCCAAAGCTCTTCAACGACAGCCGCGTGCGGCGCGTCGCGAAGGGCTCGGGGCGCAACCCGAAAGACGTCATGGAGCTCATCAAGAAGTTCATGACGATGCGCCAGATGATGGGCTCGCTCGGCAAGAACATGGGCCTCCTGGGCAAGATCCCCGGCATGGGCGCCCTCGGCCAGATGAACCAGCTGCGCAAGATGGCGCAAGGCGCGAGCGGCGGTGGCGGCGGCATGGGCGGGATGCCCGGTTTGCCGCCTGGCATGGCCATCCCTCCGGGGATGGAAGGCATGTTCGCCGGCATGGGCATGGGCGGCGGCGGCGCCTCCGCCAAGCGCCCGGTCGACCGCGACAAGCAAAAGAAGCTGCGCAAGGACGCGAAAAAAGCGCGGAAGAAGAACCGCAAAAAGTGACGCGCAAGGTCCACATCGAGACCTGGGGCTGCCAGATGAACACCGCCGACGCCGAGCGCATGCTCGCGCTGTTGGCGGAGCAAGACTACGCGCTCGCGGAGAACGCCGAGAGCGCCGACCTGGTGCTCCTCAACACCTGCCACATCCGCGAGAAGGCCCGGCACAAGGTGCTGAGCCGTTTGGGCGAGCTGCGCGTCCTGAAAGAGCAGCACCCCGGCATGCGGATCGCCGTCGCGGGCTGCGTGGCTCAGGCCGAAGGCAGGAAGCTCGTGGACGCCGCGCCGCAGATCGACGTCCTCTTCGGGCCCGGCAAGATCGACGAGCTGCCGCGACTCCTACGCGAGCAGGACGAGACGAAAAAGGCCGCGATCGCCATCGGGTTCAAGGCCGAGCGAGACCATGAGGGGGAGCACGAGCACGAGAGCCCGCGGCCCATGGATCTTCCACCGATCACCGGCAAAGCCGACATCTCGCGGTTCGTGAACATCCAGCAGGGCTGCGACAACTTCTGCACGTTTTGCGTAGTGCCGCACACGCGCGGCCGCGAGGTCTCGCGCTCGCCGTCGGACGTCCTGACCGAAGCGCGCGCGCTTCTGGCGCAGGGCGCGCGCGAAATCACGCTGCTCGGCCAGAACGTCAACAGCTACGGTCTCGACCTCGTCCAGCTCGGGAAGCTCAAGACGACGGAAGATGGCGCTTTCGCCGACCTCCTGCGCGACGTCGCGGCGCTCCCCGGCCTGGACCGCCTACGCTTTACCACCTCGAATCCGCAGAATTTCACCCGCGCTCTGGCGAACGTCTTCCGCGACGAGCCTAGAATGGGGCGCTACCTGCACCTGGCGGCGCAGAGCGGCAGCGACAAGACGCTCGAGCGCATGAAACGCAAGTGCACCGCGGCCGAGTTCCTCGAGCGCGTCGCCTGGCTGCGCGAGGCGATTCCCGACATGGCGCTGTCCACCGATCTGATCGTCGGCTTCCCGGGCGAGACGGACGCAGACTTCGAGGCGACCCTCGCCCTCGTCGAGGCCGTACGCTTCAGCTTCTCGTTCACCTTCAAGTACTCGCCGCGGAAGCACACGCCCGCAGCGCGCTACCTCGATCAGATTCCGGAGGACGTGAAGGATGCGCGGCTCGCGCGCCTCAACGCGGTCCAGGATCGCATCACCCTGGAAGAGAACGAGCGTGAGGCCGGGCAGACCCGCGAGGTGCTTTTCCTTTATCAAAACAAGCGCTTCCCGCATCAATTCTACGGTCGCACCGAGCACTTTCGCCTGGTGCGCGCCGACTGCGACCGGGACGACGTCATCGGCAAGGTCCTGCCGGTCAAGATCGCGAGCGCGACGAAGACGACGTTGGCGGGCGCGCTGGCATGATCAAGATCTATGAAGACGGCCTACCGCCCGAGCTTTGCCGGGCGCTCATAGCGCGCTTCGAGGCGGATGCGCGCGTCGAAGCGGATCCACAGCCCGACTACAGCACGCGCAAGTACCTAAACGTCTCGCAGTGCGCCGACTGGCTCACGATCACGGGGCGCGTGATGCAGCGCGCCAACGACCTGGTGGCGGACTACTTCACCCGCCCGCCGGAGCTGGCGGCGGCGACCCACAACGAGTGGAGCGACGACGGCTACGTGCTCGCGCGTTACGACGTCGGCGACGCTTGCATCATGCACGTCGACGGCCAGTGCTCGGTCTACCCGAACAACGGGCTGCGCCTCGCGACCCTCTTGTTTTATCTGAACGACGTGCCGGTCGGCGGCGAGACCACCTTTCCGCTGCAGGACGTGAAGATCCAGCCGAAAGAGGGGCGCGCCGTGATGTTCCCCGTCGGCTACACGCACCCGCACGTGGTGCCGACGGCCGCGTCGACGCGTTACATTCTCCAGACCTGGATTACGGATCCCTATCTCGCGGTTGCCGAGCGGGAGCTGTTGGACGAGCTTTACGAAGAGGCGTCGGAAGGCGAAGAGCCGGGGTGATGTGCGGGTCGGGTCGGGCTGGTTTGAGGTTTTTTTACAAATCCGACCTAGGCAAAAATCACCCACCCCCCACGCGCTAAACCCCTGGCCGCATCCGCCGAAGAGAAAGCATCCGCGATCTTCTTCGTCCACGGAGAGCCCCATGCGTTTCCTCATCCTCCTCGCGCTCGTCTCGAGCAGTCTCACGATCCAAGCGTGCAAGCAACGGAACGACAGCGCCGCCCTGCGCGCCGACGCGACCGAGCTCGCAAAATGCCCGACCGAGTCGCGCAAGATCTCTGATCTCGAGGCCGAGCTGAAGGCCGTGCAGAGCACGAAGACGCAGGAGAGTTGGACAGAGGACCAGTGCACCAAGATCAAAGGCTACACCTCGACCAACGGCAGCGTCCGCAACTGCCACTGCAGCGTCGGCCATCAGAAGATGACCCCGGAGCAGATCGTCAGCGGCAAGGAGTGCAAGACGTTCATCGCCGCCAACGCCGGCGAGTGGACTGAGGAGATGTGCAACAAGGTCGATGGCTACACCGCGACCTCCGGCAGCACGCGCAACTGCCTCTGCTGGGAAGGCCACCGCAAGCTGACGGAAGCGCAGATCGCCAGCGGGCAAAGCTGCAAGACGGCAGCGACGGAGGCGGAGGCCAACTGGACGGAAGAGCAATGCAACAATATCGGCGGCTACACGGCGACCAACGGCGGCTCGCGCAAGTGCCACTGCATGGCGGGGCACCGCGCTCTGACCGGCACCGAGATCGCCGACGGTAAGGCCTGCGACGTGGCGGCCGCGAGCGGCGACAAGGCCGACGCCAACCCAGACAGCAAGGTCGAGCTACTCAGCCTCACCGAAGCGCCGACCGAGCAGAACGACGGCGGCCTCGGCCTGACCAACGGCGCGAGCCTGGCTCGCGACGAAGCGGCGGTCCAGAAGGAGCTGGACACGGCGCGCGCCGCCCTCAAGACCTGCTTCGACAACAACGGCGCGACGGCGCAGGGGCCGAGCGAAGCGCTCGTGAAGCTCTGCGTCGACGCCGGCGGCGTGCTCGACGGCTCCATGTGCGTGTGTGGCAACAGCGGGCTCTCGCAATCGCAGTCGACGATGGAAGGCGATTCTGGCGCGTCGTGCAAGCGCAGCTCGGCGCGCGCGCCGTTTAAGTTCGAGGACAAATGTAAGTTCGTCGGCGGCCGCACGGACGGGTCGATGTGCAAATGCGGCACCTCGAACACCGTGAGTGAATCCGTCTTCGACCTGAAAGCCGGCAACGGCTGTCGCGACATGCTGAAGCAGTTTCCGTTCGAAGCGACGGGCGGCGGCACAGCCGGCGCTCAGGCGACCGGTGACTTCAAGAAGGACTGCGAAGGCGCCGGCGGCCGGATGCGCAAGGTCGGGTCCCAGTCGATGTGCGCCTGCGGCAATGCGAACGACTGGTCCGACACGGTGCTGAAAGACTCCGGCGTCGAGGCGTGCCGCGAGCTGGTGAAGAAGAACCCCTTCGACAAGGTCACCGACACGATCAAGCAGGCGTTCCGCGAGCGCTGCACCGGCGGCAAGGGCAAAGTGGTCGACGATTCCGGCTCGTCCGGCGGCCAGACCTGCGAGTGCGGCACGGGCGGAAACCTCGAGCGCCTCTCGGCCGGGCTTTTCGCGGACCAATACTTCAACATGGAACGCGCCGCGGAATTCCAGGCGCGCTGCGCCAAGGCGTCCGCAACGGGCGGCTCGGCCGCGAGCGGCGGCGCCGCCGGCTCAGGTAACGGCGTCTCGACCGCGAAAAAATGTCAGTGCAGCTGGGACTCGTCCGGCACGTACTGCGTCGTCTGGAAGGACGGCAAGGCGCTGACGCCGTACTACGGCCCGATGGCGAAGACGCAGTGGAAATGCAACGGGGCCGGAGCGGGAGCGACGGACGTTTGCACGGCGTCGGATCTGGGACTGAAGGGCCTGCTCGCCGGAGCCAGCTGCCGCTGAGTCATAGGGGTCGGCGGCCGCCAGCCGCCCGTATCAGAGCGTTTTCTTCAGCGCGTCGACCACGGCGACGCGCACTTCCTTCGAGTCACGGATCTTCTTGATCTTGTTCTCTTCCTTGTCGATCGCGAGGAAGGGCAGGCCTTTCTCCAGGCCCGTCAGCAAGAAGTCGTTGAAGAGCACCTTGTAGGCGCGCGCGACGTCGAGCGGCTGGCCTCCGATCTGCCACTTCTGCGTGGCGTCGTCGCGCGTCGCCTTGTTGTAGAGCAAGAAGCCGCCGGAGCCCTTGTTCGCCAGGCCTTGCTCGAGCGCCTTCCGCAGGGCCTCGCCCGGTATCTCGACCAGGATCATCTTGCCGCCGAACGGGAAGATCCGGACGATGTCGAACGCCGTGATCGGACCGGGCGCCAAACGGTCGTCGATGCGGATCGAGCCGGAGCCGAAGACGACGAGATCGGCCTCGGGCTCGGACTCCTGGAACGCCTCGACGAGAAGCTTCGTCAGGTTGGTCGGACGATTGCGCACGAGCGCCTCGAAGCCTTCGAGCATCTCGGTCGCCTTGCCGACGACCTCCTCCGGATCGGTGCCCGACGATTTCAGCGCGGTGAACACCTTTTTCGTCCATTCGTCGGCGACGGCGGCGACTTCGGGGTCGGCGACAATCGACTCGTCGATCTCGACGAGCGAGCTCTCGATCTTCAGCTGACGGGTCGTGAGGTCGAAGTCGAAGCGGTGGACGTAGGCCGTGCGCGCGTTCGCGTCCGCCTTGAAAATGGGGGTGTTGTCGTCGCCGGCGACCACGGCCGCGTTCTCGTGCTCGTGCCCGCCGAGCAAGACGTCGATGCGAGGAACGCTCGCCGCGATCTGCTTGTCCTCGGCGATCGAGAGGTGCGTTAGCGCGATCACCACCTCGGCCTGGGGTCCGAGCTTGTCGGCCTCCTCCTGCGCGACGGCCAAGGCCGGGCGATACTTCACGAAGGGCTTCTTCGCCATGTCGGTGCAGACGCCGAAGAGCGCGACCTTGATCTCGTCGCCGTTGGCGTTCTTCACCGAAACGATCACGTCCTCGGTCGTCGTCGGAAAGAGCTTGCCCGAGGCGTCGGTAACGTTGGCGCCGAGCCACTTGAACTTCGACTCCGCGATACGCGCGAGGAGCTGCGGCTCGGTGACGTCGAACTCGTGATTGCCGAAAGCGGCGTAGTCGAGGCCCAAGGCGTTGAGGACGGCGATCATCTGCTGGCCGGCGACGGGTTGACCGCCGACCTTGGTCGCGCCCATCGCCGAGGGCGAGAGGAAGTCGCCGGGAAGGACGGTGATCAGGTTCGGATTCTCCGCCAGGAGGCGCTTTTTCAGGGTCGCGACGCGAGCTAGGCCGCCGCGGCGACCGCTCTCGACCGCGTTGATCTCGTAAACGTCGTTGATCTGGAGGACGGTGAACGCGACGGCATTGGCGCGAAGGTCGGCCCTCGCGCCGGAGAGCGTGGTGCTATTGCCCGGCGTCTTGCAAGCGACGAAGACGAAGGCGAGCGCGAGCAGGAATCTGGGGCGCGAGATCACTGGGGGACCCTCCGATCGATGAACGCGGCCAGAGTTCGGCCCACGTCTTTGACTCTGGCTTCGAGGCGCGCGTCCATGACGCCGTTCAACACGGCGACCGGCATGGGTACGACGACGGCGCCGAGCGCGGCGAGCGTGCTGCTCAAGGCGCCGAGGCCGCGCACGCCGCCGCCCGCGGCGGGGGAGGACGAGACGATGCCGCAGACCTTGCCCTTGAGCGCAGCCGTAGCGCCGAGCCAGCCCAAGGCGTTGAGAAGGAGGGGCGCGGCGCCGCCGTTCACCTCCGGCGAAGCGAGGAGGAGGCCCTCGGCGGCCGAGACGAGCGCGGCGAGCTCGGTCGCGGCCGGCGGAAACGGTGTCGAAGGTTCGGTGGCCGCGGACGGATCGAAGCGACCGACGCCGTCCGCATCAAAAATCGGCAGCTGGAAATTAGCCAGATCCACGACCTTCACCACCGCGCCTTGCTCGCGCGCCCCGCTTGCCGCGACCTCGAGCAAGGCTCGATTGGGCGAGGCGGGACGGGCGCTGCCGGCGAAGGCGAGGATCGCGGTCATGGCTTCTCATAGAGCTTGGACGGATCTTTGAGGGGCGTGGTGACGACCCAGTACATGACGGATCCGGCGACGAACAAGAGACCGAAGACGAGATAGAGCGTGAGATAGATCGTCACGGAGTATGGGTCCTCACCGGAAGAAGGCGTAGATGTCGACGGAGACTTCCTGCTGCTCGGGATCGGTCGTCTGCAGGAAGACCTTGCCGTGCATCGCGCCAGGATATCGCGAAGGGTTTTTAACCTCGAGCACGAGTTGCTTCGTGGTGCCGCCCGGCGGCGGCAATTTCACGCCGACGACGCCGCCTTCGCCTTCGATCTTGCGGCCGTTGACGAGGAGCTCGATGCGCGAGCCGGTGACCTCGAAGCCCCGCGCGCCGGTGAGCGTGATGTTGCGCTTGGCCTGCTCCGCTGGGCTGATCGCGCCGAACTCGACGTAGCCAGGGGCCGCCTCGATCGCGCCCCGGACCGTCGCGCGCACCGGGATCTTGAGCTCCGGAAGGTGCTTGGCGTTGGTCTTCACCAGGATCGTCTCTTTGAGAAACCCCGGCTTTAGGCCCTCTTTCAGCTTGATCTTGAGGACGGCGCCGCCCTCCGTCAACTGCTTGGTGACTTCGAGCGCGCGCTCGTCGAAGACCAACTCGCCGACCTCGAGCTTGAATGAGTTGAGCGTTTTCAAGCTCACGTCGACGACGGCGCCGCCGCGTGTCGGGGTGTCGCCGAAGTCGGCCAGGGGCGGGCTCGCCTCCAGCTCGGATTTGACGAAGGCCTTGAGGGTCAGCGTGCGCTCGGGGAGAACTTGCTCGTTGGTGATGACGGTGACCGTTTTCAGCATGCTGCCGGAGAAATCTTCGGTATCGAGCTTCACGTCGACGAAGCCGCTCTCGCCGGCGCCGTACATCTTGCCTTTGTCGACCTCGACGGCGGTGCAGCCGCAGGCCGCGTGCACGCCCTGCACGGTCAAGGCGCCGCTGCCCAAATTGACGAAGCGGAAGCGGTGCGTGAGCTCCGCGCCGCGGTAAACCTCGCCGAAGTCGTAGATCATCTCGTCGAACTTGATCTGACTTACCGAGGACTTCGCGGCGCCGGCGAGCAAGGCGGCGAGTCCAGCGAAAAGCACGAACCGGTGCGCGGCAGGTCCCATCGGATGTGGATCTCTTCGGGGGGATTGGCTAGGTCTGGTCCCAACATCATATAGAGCGCGAGCGCCTTGAATCAACGCCCGAATCCCCCTAAGATCGCGGTTTCCGGAGGAGCCTCACTCTTGCGCGCAGCCCTTGCATTCTCCGTATTTCTCTCGGCCTCGGCGGCTCGGTCGCAGACGCCCGCGCCGGCGACGCCCCCGCCCCCTCCGCCCAGGATCGAGACGACGCACGGCTCGACGAAAGGCCTGGTGGACAAGGCTCCCGACTGGAGCGCCGGCGTCCAGCTCGGAACTGCGGGCGGCAGCGGCGCCTCGGCGCAAGTGGTCGGCTTCAAAGACGGCGCCCTGGTGTTCGGGCTCGGCGTCGGCGGCGGGGCCGTCTCGATCTACGGCGACTACCTGCTCTTCCTAGACGGGAGCTTCCACGTCACAGCCGTCCCCGAAGGCGGCTACAACCAGATCCGCGGCGAGGTGATGCCCTACTTCGGATTCGGCATCAACCTCGCCAACGGCGTCGCCCTGCGCTTGCCGCTAGGCATCCAGTACGTGATGCTCCGGGACCCCCTCGCCTTCTTCGGCGGCGTGACCCTGGTCTACGGCGAGATCGATCGGGAAAACGACAAGCTCGACTTCCGCGCTCAGGCGCTCGCCGGCGTTAGGCTCCTGCTTTGACGGCGGACCGCTAGGGACACGCGCTACCCCGGGCAATTCCTGCCCGTTAACCTCTCGACCCGCCGCGCCGATCCAGTCCTCGATGGAAGCGCCTTGGACCCTACTCGCCTTACCCGGCATCGAAGAGACCTTCGAAGCCTTCATCTCGCTGTCGCCGAGCGAGTGGGGCCTCGTCGCGGGCACCGCGATCTGGCTCTTGATGCTCGCGATCCCTTTGACGGGCATCGATCGGCGTGACGGCATCGCGCGCGCGACCTACGCGGTCTTCATGGCCTTCGCCGGCGCCGCCTTGATCTTCGGCGCCTCGGCCGAGATGGGTCGCGGCGTCGACCCCCTGCATTCGAGCGCCGTGACGGCTGCCATGGCCGCCGTCGCCGCTTACCGCTACGGCCTCGAAAAGCGCCCGAAGCTTTCGCCCGGAGAAACGCAATGAGCCTAGCCCCGACCGAAGTGGTGAAGAGCGCGAAGGCGGCCCGAGTCAAGCCCGAGGACACATACACGAAGCTCCGCAGCTACACCGGTCGCCGGCGCTTCCTCGCCGTCGCGCTGGGTGGCTTTTACATCCTCCTCTTCTCATTCGTCGCCACCGGCATCGCGACGAAGGCGCCTTGGCCCGTCACGGCGCTGCCGATCCTGGTCGCGGGCGTCTTATTCCTCTTCGTGCCCGTGGCGGAGGAATGGGAATACCGGCCTTGGCAGTCGAACCCACGGAAATACGAGAAACATCAGATTCAACGCAACGGGTGACATGCGCTTTTCGGCGGCGACAATCGCGATGCTCGCGCTGGCTTTGCTGGCGCTGGCCTGCGCTTCGCCCGGAAGGCCGCACGAGTACGAAGACTATCCCGTGAGCTTCCCCGAGCTGGTGCGCCACCTCGAGCGCGACGGCGCGCACCTCTCCGCGTTCGAGAAGCTCGGCCCTTTCGCGACGCGCATTAAAGAGAACGTCGCCGTCACGCTGAGGAGCGGAGAGCGGGTGCTCGTCGACGTTCTCGGGCCGACGAACGATCTCGAGGCGCCGGTCGCGATGATCGTGCACGGCAACTTCAGTCAGAAGGAGGCCCACCGTTTTCAGGCGCTGCGCCTCGCCTCTTTCGGCCTCTACGTCGTCGTCGCCCAGGTCCCGATCCGGGACCGTTGGATCGAGAACGGGCGCACGATCAAGCAGCTCGTCGATGCCATCGTGGCGCGGCCTAAGCTCGTCCATCCCCGCGCCGACTTGGACAACATCGTCCTCGCGGGGCACTCGTTCGGCGCCTCGGCGATTACGGTGGCGGCGGCGAGCGGCGCGCCCGTGCGCGGCCTGGTCTTGCTCGATCCTGCCGTGTACGCGCCGGAGGTGATGAAGGCGATGCGCGCGGTGAAGCAGCCGGTCATGATCGTGGGCGCCGACAAAGAGATCTTCCGCTCGCGCAAGCGCCCCTTTTTCTACCGGCATTTGAGCGGCGAAGTCGCCGAGATCTCGGTGACCGGGGCGACGCACGACGATGCGCAGCATCCGAGCATGTTCTCCATCTCGGCGTTCGGAATCGACCCCTACACGACGCCGGAGCGGCAAGAGCTCTTCGCCGCGGCCTTGACTGCCAGCGTGCTCAGCCTGAGCGCCACGGGCCGGCTCGATCTGGCCTGGAGCGCTTTCCAGGATGCGATCGAGCACGGGGACCTGAAAGAGCCCAAAAGGCGCGGCGCGATCAGTCGAGTTGCGCCCGAATCGCCGCGGCGTAAACGGTCGCCAGCGCGGTGACCTTCGCGGTCGTGTTCGAGCCGTAGTCGTAGGGAAGGTGCAGGAAGCCGATCTTCGTCGCCGGCGCGGGCGTCGCGAGCTTCAGGACCAGGTTGCCGCCCGCGAGACGGAGCTCGTCGCCGCGAGCGCCGTAAAGCACCACGTAGCTGACGTTGTTGCAGATGTAATTGTTGTCGAGGCGGCCGGCGGGCTCGCGTTCGACGGTGTAGCCGACGCTCTTGACGGCCTTCTCGGCGACGGTCGCGAGCGTGGCGTTGTCCCACGTCATGGCGACGTGGTCAGGCTTGCCGTTGGCCGGAAGCTTATCCGGGAGAATGCGCTCGCCGGCGGCGACCGGCGCGTTCGCGGTGCCGAGCGCTTCGCCACCGCTGGCGAAGCCGTTGTACGTGGAGGCGCTGTTCAGTGCACCGCCCTCGAAAACCAGCGTGCTTTCCTCGCCGCCTCGGCCGCTCATCAGGACCATCGCCGGCTTGAAGCGGTCCATCTCGTGGACGATGATCGCGGAGGCTAGGTCCCATTTCACGTCGAGGACGATGAAGCACACGTCGTAGGTCTTGCCGTCGACGCGGATCTTCCGGCGGCGCGTCTGGCCGCCGGCCTCGCTGGCGGCGATGCCGCCGTCCGATGGCTCGATCGAAGCCTCGGCCGGGGCGGCGGAGGTGGTGCCGGTGACGTCGGCCGACCAGAAGCCGGTCGCCATCGACTCGACGACCTTGCCCGAGATGTTGTAGTCGGCGCCCGAGAACAAGCCGAAGCCGGTGACGATGACGCGCTTGTCGGTTGATTCCGCGTTCGGAACGCCGCAGCCCGCGCCTTCCGACTTGGTGACGTAGCCGGTGAATTCGTCCTTGACCTTGGTGTTCCCGGAGGCGCCGAGATTGGTCTTGACGCTCGCGGTGTCGTCGCCGCCGCCTTCGCCGCAGGACGTCACGACGAGACCGAGGATGAGGAGTGTCGTGATCTTCATCACGCGACCTTTCAAGAGAGGCATTGGAGGGCTCGCCATCCCTATCGGCCGCAGTCTGCGCCCGCTTGAGGGGAATTGCCAGAGACCCGCTCTTTCGCCGTCGTTTCGGGAGATTAGAGCCCGCGTCTCATAGCTTGAAATGCGCACCCAAGCCAAGTTGGTAGTGCTCGGATTCCATCTTCAGGTCGCCGCCTTCGTAGCTCAGATAGTTGCGGCGATGGATCCAATAGACCTCGAAGAAGCCGATCGAGAAGCCGGGGCCGAAAAACAAGACTTTCGATTGGAAGTCCTTGGTCTCCCGCGCCTCGGGCGCCGCGCGGGAGGTCGTCTTGGCGCTGCCGCCGAGGCCCAGGCCCAGGCCGCCCGTGAGGAGGAGATGCCCGTCGAGAAAGCTGTGGGTGTAGGAGGCGTCGAGCGAGGTGTGCTTCAGCTCGGCGAAGGTGAGGCCGCCTGCCCCCTCGTCTTCGCCCTTGGTCGTCAGGCTGGTGAGGTGCGCGCCGAAACCGCAGCTCGCGATGTACCCCAAGCCGAAGCCTTTGGTCTTCATGCGGAAGTGGTTGCCTTCGACCCGCCCTCGCTCGGTGATCGAGGTCTCGGTGAGGCGGACGCGGCTGAGGCCGTCTTCGGCATGGGCGGGGAGCGGCAGCGAGAGAAGGAGGAGCAGGAAGAGCGGCGCAAAGACAGCAGATCTCACGGCTTGGTCTCCGGCCGGGGCGGTACGGCGATCACGGTGAGACGTTGCAGGGAATTGGGGACGAGGACGCGGTTGGCCGTCTCGAGCTTGCGGCGAAGCTCCGAATAGCCGTCGCTCACGATCCAGCGCTCGAGATCCCAGATCACCGCGACGCGGGCGCGCATCGCCTGCAGCGAGGTCAAGGCGAGGTAGTGGTTCTGATACATGAGCGTCGCGAGGCGGCAGACGAAGGTCGCAAGAGCATCTTGCGCCTCGTCGTCGCTCATCGCGCGCGTCAGCTGCGACAGATCACTCCATGCGGCGCGCTGCTCGGGCGCGAGCGTCTTCAGCCACTGCGCGACGCGCCCCGACTGATGCCGCAAATCGGCGCGCGTCGCGAGCCGCGGAATCAGGTCGACGATGAGGTTGTTCAGGGTCGACAGCTTCCAGCCCCAGGCGTTGATGCCGAAACGCTCGGACAGCTTGGCGACGAGGATGGCCCAGGGGTTCGCCGGCAAGACCTGCATGAAGCCCGGGACGGTGAGACCCGGCGCGACGGCAGACTCGTGGCTGAAGCGGTAGCGCTTCTTCGGGGTCGCGAGCCAAGAGAGGCCGGAAAGCAGCTTTTCGGCCGAGGACTCGACGCTGTCCGTCGGGTGGCCGGAAACGCGCATCGGCTTCGCGCCCTCGTCGATGAGGGCCAAGAGCTCCGGCAGCACGGGGCCGATGTGCACCAATGCGAAGGCGAGGCGCGCCGCTTTCGGCGAGAAGCCTTTGAGGCAGCGCTCGACCGCTTGCTTGGAGGGCGGCACGAACTCGTAGAGGCTACGTTTCTCGCCCGAGATCTCCCAGGCGTGGCGCACGCTCGGCATGAGCGAGCGGCGCGCGTGCAGGACGGTGGCGACGCGCCAGGAAAGGTCGGGCTCCTTGCGGGCGGCGGCGAGGGTCCAGAGGCGGTCTAGGTCGACGTTGGTGAGGTGGGTGATCTCGGCGCGCTTTAGGATGAGACGGCATTCCAAGGCCGGCGCGGCCTTCGCCTCGGCCAGACGCTCGAGCTTCTGCAGCACGTGGACTGGCGGCGTCTCGGTCTGCTCGATGTATTCCTCGACGTCGGCCGTGATCACCGAGCCGGGGTCGAGCGCCACCTTGAGCTGGAGGAGCATGCGCGCACGATCGGTCTCCATCAGGTAGCGATTCTTCGCGACCCAGGCGACCGCGGCTTTGTGCAGCTCGCGCCAGTCGTGCGGCATCGGCATGCGCGCGTCGCGACGCGCCTCGAGGATCAGGTCGCGCGCCTGCCACAGGGATTTTTCCGCGGCGAGGCCGCAGCTCACGTACTGGTGCAGGAAAGCGCAGCCTTGGTAGAAGCGGTCGCGCGCCGAATCCGGCGGTGGCAGGCCGAGCGGCCCTTGCCAGAGCGCGCCGTCGAGGACGGGGCTCAAGAACTTGGTCGATTGCTGCTTGAAGACGTCGAGCAGGTTCGGCAGCAAGGTCTCGAGATCGCGGTTGGAGACGAGGAGCTCGGAGAGCGCGCCGTAGATCTCGGCCTCTTCGGCGAACCACTCGAGCGGATTCTTCAGGATCTCGTTGAGGGCCGGGCGGTTTCGGTCCTTGAAGCCGCCGAGGCCGCGCGTCGCGCCGAGAAACTTGGCGAGCAACGCCAAGCGCTCCCGCGAGTCGGTGTGCTGAAGGAGGCTCTCCACGTAATGGCTGCGGCCGGCGCGCGAGCGATCGGCGGCGACGTTGAGCAGGAGCGTCAGCGCTTCGTCGTGGTCGGGATCCTCGGGACGGATCTGCTCCAAAAGCTCGCGCGCGTCCTGATCGTAGCCGGCGTCGATCGCCATCGCGCCGACGCTGAGGTGGAAGCGGGAGAGCGAAAGCTCGAGGTGCGGGCCGATCGAGCCGACGGCGTCGAGGAGCTCCCTTCGGTACCGGCGGAAGTAGATGTAGGCGGTCGCATTGTCTTTCTGCGCGTTCAGCGTCAGGAAGACGAACAGGCGCTCGACGGGCTGCAGAAAGGCCTCGTCTTTGTCGCGAAAGAGCATCGAGACGAGGGCCTCGCCGCCGCCTTCGCGCCAGAACCGCACGCAGAGGTGCGCGCGCACGGCCGCGTGAACGTCGCGGTAGAACTCGGGGACGTGATGCTTGAGCTTGACGACGACGTTTTCGACGTCCTGCGTCGCGCCGTGGAGGAAGACGAGCTCGAGGATGCGCGCGCCGACGCGCGGCGTGGTGACGAGGGAGAAGAGCTCCCACGCCAAGGGCTCGATCTTGTCCCAGCCGGCTTCGAGCTCGACGAGCTGACGGATGCGCAGCTCGACGAGCTCGGCTTCGGCCTTCGCGCGCGGCGGGATCGGATCCCGCGGGGCGGTGGCGCGCGCGGCGGCCGCGGCGCGCTTCGGGCCGGCGGCTTGCGCGGCGCGGGCGTCGGATTCGCGCAAGGCCCGCGTCTCGGCCGCGGCGAGGCGCGCGGCGTTCTCGAGCGCGGCGTCCTTCGCCTCATCCTCGGCGTCCCCGAGAATGCCGCGCAAGAGCAAAGACTTCACCAGCTCACGGGTGGAATCCGCGAGCTCATGGTCGCGCGCGAGCCGCACGAGCCGTGCGAGCTGCAGCGAGCTTTCAGGGGTTTGGCGCATCTCTTGATTTTAGCACGCTTCACCCGCGGAAGTTCATTGGAGCGCCCGTAACAGGGCGTCCGCAACCAACATTCCGCCGGATTGTGTGATATGCACCCCATCCGGCTCGCGCACCCGGACGCGGCGTTTGTTGACCCGCAACCGCGACGCATATTGCCCGCCTTGTGCGGCGAGAACGTCCATCGGCACGTAGCGCACGCAGGTCTCGCCGCCGGCGAAACTAGTCGCGAGGAACGCGTCGAGAAGGGCGATGCGTTTGCTGAACGAGACCTTCTCCATCGGCGGCAGCCCGAGCCAGTAGACTTTGCGCCCGCCCTCGCACAGCAAATCCGCGAGCGAGCGCACGCGCGCGCCGTACTCGGCGCGCCAACCAGGGGTGTCGAACTTGTGGTGCGCGCCGCTGGCGTCGGTCACCGTCTGGCAGTCGTTGGCGCCCAAGAGCATCACGACGGTCTTGTAACGCGGGTCTCCGAGGAGCTCGCGCGCCTTCTTCGGCCAGTCCCAATAGTCCGGTCGCGCCAGGCCGCTGCCGGACTTCGCCTTGTTGTCCACGGGCCCCGCGACGCGATCCTTGAAGGTCTTCTTCAGGATCGGGCCGACGCCGGCCTTCATCAGCGAGTCGCCGATGAGCAGGACGCCCTCCTCCGGACGCGCCGGCGGCGTCTGCGCATTTGCGGAGACGGAGCTGAAGAGGAGCAGGAAGGCGGCGAACGGCGAGCGCATGCCGGCATTCTACCGCCTGGCTCAGTTCCGGTGGTACTGCTTCGGGTCGATGCCGTATTTTTCCAGCTTCCGCAGCAGGGTGACCTTGGTCATCTGCGTATGCTCGGCCGTCTGGTTGACGCGGCCGTCGAAGGCCTTGAGCGCCCGGATGAGGAACTCGCGCTCGAAACGCTCTTTGAGCTGCGGGTAGTTGAGCTCGCCGACGTGGGAGAGCATTTGGCCGTCGGTCGCGCCCGCCTCGCCCGGCATCGGCGCGGCGCCGGCGCCCTTTTCGCCCGGCTTCTTCTCGACCAGGGCCTGGATGTGGTCGGGGAGCGACTCGATCTTGATCGAGTCGGAGGCTTCGACGATGAAGGCGTGCTCGATGACGTTCTCCAGCTCCCGGATGTTGCCCGGCCAGCCGTAGAGGCGCAGCGCAGCGATCGCGCGCTTGTCGAAGCCGCGGATCGTGCGATGGTGGAGCTTGTTGAACTTCTGCACCATGTACTCGCCGAGGGGCGCCACGTCCTCGCGGCGCTCGCGGAGCGCGGGCAGCGTGATGGGCATGACGTTCAAGCGATAGAAGAGGTCGGCGCGGAACTGGCCGGTCTCGATCATCTTCTCCAACGGGCGGTTGGTGGCGGCGACGACGCGGACGTCGATGCGCAGCTCGACGTTGGCGCCGACCGGCGTGATCTGGCGCTCCTGCAGCACGCGGAGCAGCTTTACCTGCATCTGCGGGCTGATGTCGCCGATCTCGTCGAGGAAGATGGTGCCGCCCTCGGCGAATTGGAATTTGCCGATCTTCTTCCGGTCGGCGCCGGTGAAGGCGCCCTTCTCGTGGCCGAAGAGCTCGCTTTCGATCAGGTTCTCGGGGATCGCCGCGCAGTTGACGGCGACGAACGGCCCCTTCATGCGGTGCGAGTTGAAGTGGATGGCTCGGGCCACGAGCTCTTTGCCCGTGCCGGACTCGCCGCGGATCAGGACCGAGGTCTCGACCTTCGCCAGGCGGTGGATGATCTCGAAGACGCGCGTGATCGACGACGAGCTCCCGATGATCTTGCGGCCTTTGTCGAACTCGAGCTGCGGCGCCGAGAAGGAGACCTGCTCGACGAGCTGGCCGGCCTCGCAAGCGGCGTCGACGACGTGGAGGAGCCGCTCGGCGTCGATCGGCTTCTCGAGGTAGTCGAAAGCGCCGAGCTTCGTCGCTTTCACGGCGTCGGAAATGTTGGTGAAGGCGGTGAGCACGATGCAGAAGGAGGCGGGCGACAGATCCTTGATCTTCGCCAACGCGTCGAGGCCCGAGAGCTTCGGCATGTTGACGTCGAGGATGATCCCGTCGTACGGCCTCGTCGCAGGAGTGGCGGCTTTCTGTGCCTCGACCATCTCGACCGCTTGGGCGCCGTCCTCGGCCTCGTCGACCGTGTAGCCACGGGCAGAGAGGATCGAGCGGATCGTGAGGCGAAGCGTGTCGTCGTCGTCGACAACGAGAAAGCGCATGAAATCCTCCGGGGGGGTATCTGGGTACGCCGAGTTATTACGCGATTCTAATATCCGAGTCAAGCTTTGTTATGCGTGTTTTAACGTTTATTATGCGTCATTTCATAGATACTAAGAAAACCATCGTGATTTCCGGGTATTGCCTGCCCTGAAACCCGCGGTCTGTTATACTCATCGCCACGATGATTCCTTATCCCGAAATCGATCCCGTCGCGATCAGCGTCTTCGGCCGCGAGGTGCGCTGGTACTCGGTCATGTACATGATCGGGATCGTCTACATGTTCTGGTGGCTGCGCCGCGGCGCGCTGCGGGGACGGCTGGCGCTCGACGCACGCAAGATCGAGAGCCTGATGCTCACGGGCGTCGTCGGCATGATGCTCGGCGCGCGCACGTTCTACGTGCTCGTCTACAATTTCCCGTTCTACGCTGAGCATCCGGAGAAGATCCTGCAGCTGTCGCAGGGCGGGCTCTCGTACCACGGCGCCTTGATCGGCATCGCGCTGGCGACCCTGATCTTCGCGAAGGTGCAAAAAGTCCCCTACCTGAACCTCACGGATCACATCTGCTGTGCCGTGCCGCTCGGGATCGCCTTCGGCCGCATCGGCAACTTCATCAACGGCGAGCTCTGGGGTCGAACCACCGACGTCGCGTGGGGCATGGTCTTTCCGGCGGCCGGCATGGAGCCGCGGCATCCGTCGCAGCTCTACAATTCGCTGCTCGAAGGCTGGCTGATGTTCGCGATCATGCTCTACCTGTACGAGCGGCGAAAGGATCTCGCGCCGGGCGCTCTTTCTGGGCTCTATCTGATCATGTACGGCTGCGTGCGGCTCTTCGCCGAACAGTTCCGCCAGCCCGACGCGCAGCTCGGGCTTCTGACCCTCGGGCTCTCGATGGGCCAGATTCTTTGCCTGCTCATGATCACGTTTGGGGCGGGGACGCTCTTGGTCGTGAGCCGGATCAGCGGCGGGCTCCGGCTCAAAGCCAGCTGAACTTCACGTCCCGCTGAAGCAGGCCGTCGGGCTGGCCGTGCAGTGGAGGACGATCTCGCACATCGCGATGACGCCGTCGCCGGCGAGCGCGTCGCTCGTGCCGACTTTCAGGAGTTCCTGCACGCAGGCGGGAAAGAGCGACTGGCAGCTCGGAAAGGCGGCCGGGCACGTCGGGAGCGAGGCGCAGCCCTTGTCGGCGCCGGCGGTGAGCGAGGCCAAGGCCGCCTCGACGCCGTTCATCTGCGAAGCGATCTGCGTCGTATCGATGAACGGACAGCTTTTCGCCTGCTCGATCACGAGGGAAAGGTTGGCGAGGAGCGTCGTCGCGTCGGCGATGGCCGTGTCGAGAAGCGTGATATTCGGGCACTCGGCGCCGCCGCTCTGCGCCGCGGCCTGGATCTGCGACAGGGCGGTGGAGACGCCGGTCAGGACTTTCTCGGCGTCGGCGATGGTCGGGACGGCGAGGAAGGCGGTGAACATACATGAGGTGTTGCGCACCGCTTTCGCGGTCGGATCCGGGGCGGCCTTCAGCTTGGTCACGGCGTCGTTCAGGGCGGCGATGCGTTTGGTGCGCTCGGCGCCCGTACCGAGAAGGGAATCCGAGAGCTTGTTCAGGAGGTCGTCGACACCGCCGCTGCTGGATTCCGAGCCGTTGGTCTCCGAGGTCTCCGCGACGATGGTCTTGATCACCGACCACAGGTCGAGCTTCGACTGGCCGAGCTTGGCGGCGGCGTAAAAGAGGCGGGCGTCGTTGCTGTCGGTGGACTCGTCCTCGATCATGGGCTCGACGAGGGCCAAGGCCTCGTCGTACTCCATCGCGTCGAGCTTGACCTTGGTCTCCTCGAGGCGCGCTTTCTCGTCGGACTTCAGCGCCTGGTCCTGCGCCAAGGGCTTCCAAAGATTGAACTCGTCGGCACCGCACGAAGACCATACGAGAACGGTCGCGAGGCAGCTCGCCAAGGCCCAGAAGCGATAGCTCGTCAGGAAGTTCTTGTTCATCGGAGCGGGTTCTCCTGGGAAAGGCGGACGGAAAAGCGCGCGGAAAGCGAGAGGCCGAACGTGAGGGCGAGCGCCAAGGCGTCGGTGACGTCGTGCGGGAGCCGGCCGCGGTCAAAGCCCGTCAGGGCTTTCAACGCCAGGGCGACGGCCTCCTTCTCCGCGCGGCCGTTGCCCGTGATCATCTTCTTCACCTCGCCCGGCGTGATCTCGTGGACCTCGGCGCCGGCGCGGCCGCTCGCGGCGATGAAGGCGCCGCGGGCCTCGCCGAGCTTGAGCGCGGAGCTGGCGTTCTCGCCGAAGAAGGCCTTCTCGAGGACGCATGCCGTGGGCTTGTGCTGGGCCATGAGGCCATAAAGCGCCTCGTGCAGAAGGCCGATGCGCTGCGTCGAGGGCATGTCGACGTCGGCGCGGAGCACGCCCGCGTCGAGGATCTCGAAGTCGCGCGGATTGCGCGGGACCAAGACCTTGGCGCGCAGAAACGCGTAGCCCGCGATTCGCGTGCCAGGATCGACGCCGACGATCACTTGCGCCAAAATGAGTCTCCCGCGGGCTTTTGACCATTTAATCACATCTTGGATGTACAATCACGGAGAGAAACCCTCTCGGAGCTCCCCCGCATGAGCCGGCACCCTGGGCCCCTTGGCCGCTTTCCGACCACCCGTGCACGACGCATGCGCTTCGACGATTTCTCGCGGCGCCTGATGCGCGAGTCGCGGCTGACCGCGGACGATCTGATCTATCCCGTGTTCGTCCTCGACCAAGCGCGCGGCGAGGAGGGCGTGGCCTCGATGCCCGGCGTGAAGCGGCTCGGGATGGAGGAGCTTTTGCGGACGGCGGAGGCCGCGGCGGCCGCCGGGATTCCGGCGCTCGCGCTCTTTCCCGTCATCGACGCGGGGAAGAAGACGCCGCTGGCGGAGGAGAGCTTCAACGGCAAGGGGCTCGTGCCGCGCGCCGTGCGCGAGCTCAAGAAGCGCTTCCCGAAGCTCGGCGTCATCACCGACGTCGCGCTCGACCCGTACACGAGCCACGGCCAGGACGGCTTGATCGACGCCACCGGCTACGTCATGAACGACGAGACGGTGGCGACCCTGGCCCGGCAGGCGCTCTGTCACGCCGAGGCGGGAGCCGACGTCGTGGCGCCGTCCGACATGATGGACGGGCGCATCGGCGCCGTCCGGCGCGCGCTGGACGAGGGGCGCTTCATCCAGACGCGCATTCTCGCGTACTCGGCGAAGTACGCGTCGAGCTTCTACGGGCCGTTCCGCGACGCGGTCGGCTCGGCCGGCGCCTTGGGGAAAGCCGACAAGAAGACCTACCAAATGGATCCCGCGAACTCCGACGAGGCCATGCACGAGATCGGCATGGACTTAGCCGAGGGCGCCGACATGATCATGATCAAGCCGGGGATGCCCTATCTCGACATTGTGCGCCGCGCGAAGGAGACCTTCGGCGCGCCGACATACGCGTACCAGGTCTCGGGCGAGTACGCGATGCTGAAGGCGGCGGCGCAGAACGGCTGGCTCGACGAGCAGGCCTGCGTGCTGGAGGCGCTCGTCTCGTTCAAGCGCGCCGGCTGCGACGGCATCCTTACCTACTTCGCGCTCGACGCGGCGCGGTGGCTGAAAGCGTGACGGCCGACATGCGCGTGTTCCTCGCGCTCCTGCGCGAAACCTCGCGCCACCTGATCGAATGCGGCTGCTCGTCGAACCGCGTCGAGCAGCTGATGATGCGGCTCGGCGACTCCTGGGGCTTCGAAGTCGAGGCGCTGGCGATCCCGACGGGCGTGTGGATCTCGGTGCGCCGTGGCGGCGAGAACCTGGTCGAGCTGACGCGCGTGCGCGATTGGAAGGTCGACCTCGATCGACTCGCGCGCCTCAACGAGCTGATCGAGCATTTCCACGGCCACCGCATCTCGATGGAGGAGGCGCAGCAACGGCTCGAGGCCGCCGCGAGCGCCGAGCCGCCCTACGACAAGATCGCGACCTTGCTCGCGGGCGCCGGCACGAGCCCGATCCTGATCTACACGTACGGCGGCCCGGCGATCGAGGCGATGCTCGCCTTGCCGCTCGGGATCGTCGTGCAGATCCTGCAGAAGTACGTGTTCGTCGGCGAGAATCGGCGCTACCTCGGCGACTTCCTGTCGGCGGCCTTCGTGGCGGCCTACGCCTGCGTCGCCAAGCAGATTTTTCCGGAGGTCGACGTGCCGCGGCTCGCGGTCGGCGGCATCGTCGTCCTGGTGCCCGGGCTCGTGATGGTGAACGCGGTGCACGAGGTGGCGCAAAAAAACCTGGTCTCCGGGGCGGCGAAGCTCCTCGAGGCGATGGTGATCACCGCGAGCCTCGGCATGGGCGTCCTCTTCGTCCTCGGAGTCTTCTACAAATGGGCTTAGATGCGGTCCTGGCGCAGCTACCGAACATGGGCGTCGCGCTCGTCGGCGCGATCTGCTTCGCGATCGTCTTCCGCACGCCGATCCGGTATCTCCCGCACACGGTCTGCGTCGGCTTCGTGTCCTGCCTGGCGCCCCGCTACTTGCCGGCGGCTTGGCACGTCGGCTTCTCGACATTTGTCGCGGCCTTGATCACGGCCTCGCTCGCGCACGCCTTCGCCCGCTTCACCTCGGCGCCGGCGCAGTGCTTCCTCATCCCCGGCGTCATCTTCCTCGTGCCGGGGACGTCGATTTATCGAGCCTTTTCGGCGGCGCTGCAGAGCCAGATGGAGCAGGCCGTCATCCTCTCGTTGCAGGCGGTGAGCATCACATGCGGAATAAGCTTCGGGATCCTGCTCGCCAACTGGCTGGTTCCGTCGCGGAAGACCCTTTAGCGCACAAGAAGCGCTTCCTTTCGCGCGTGCGGGAGAGGATCTTCCTGCGCGGGCACATGACGCTCATCGTCTTGTGCACGGGCGCGAGCGGGATCCTGGCCAACAAAGCATTGTTTGCGCTGGGGCTCGAGCCGCTCTGGACGCGCTATCCTTTCGCGGTCCTGATCGCTTACGGAGTCTTCCTCGGCATGGTGCGGATTTGGCTTTGGGCGATGACGGACGAGGTCAAAGCGGTGGTCCGGCGGCGCACGGAGAGCGCGCTGGACGTGGCGGGCGAAGGCGCCGATCTGCTCCCGCTGGGGACGGGGCGGTCCGCGAACTATGCGGCGAGCGAGTACGGCGGCAGCGGGAAAGGCGAAGGCGGTAGTGGCGGCAGCAGCAGCAGCTGGGCCCCCGGCGTCGACGACGAGGGGGCTTTCGTCCTGATCGTCTTCGGCGTGCTGCTGACCGGCGTCGTCGTAGCCGGCGGCTATCTGGTCTACGAAGCGCCGGTGATCCTCGCCGAGACGCTCTTCGAGTTTTGCCTGGCCACAGCCTTGGTGAAGGAGCTGAAGCAGGCGCGGCGCGGCGACTGGCTCGGGCACTTGTTCTCGCTGACGTGGAAGCCGACGGCCGCGATCCTCGGACTCGCCATCGTCTTCTCCGGCGTCGCCTACAAGTACAAGCCCGAGGCCCGTCGCGTAGCCGACCTCTTCGTCAGCGAGCGCAGCGGCGCCAAATGAAATTGAGCTGGGTCGCTGGGGTCGTGTCGGGCAGCCAGTCGAACAGGTGACCCACGGAGATCTTGCCGTAAGCGCGCGGGGTGGCGGACGTGAGCCGCATCTGCGTGTTGAGATTGAGCGCACGGTTCGCGCCGCACGGCGACCATGTCACCGCAGTATCGCCGAGAGCATCCGAGGCCTCCCATTCTGCTGTGAGGGGGCCGCGGACGTTGACCGAGTAACGCGAGGTAAACCCCGCGCCCGCATAGTAATAGGCTGCGCTGATCTGCGCGGCTTGCCCCGCTTGCAGCCGGGCGACGCCGCGGAACGTGACCGAGCGGATCGCGAACGACCAGCCCGCCGGGTAGACGAGGTCGGCCGTGATTTGGCAGTTCTTGCGCGTCTGGCTCAGCGGCTGGCCCGGGGAGTTGTCGACGACGTAGCTGTCGAAGAGGAGGGAGAACGCTTGGCTGTCGGCCGAGATGTTGGTCGAGACCGTGCCGGCGGGGCAGCCGGACCCGGCGTAACCGATCGAGCGGACCTGGAAGGACGACGGGCGACTGCCTTCAGCGAAGGCGGAGGAAGCACCGAGAACGAGCGCAACGACGACGAAAAGACGCATGTGAGTCGATCCCTTTTACGGGGGCAGGCTCGCGCACTCTACTCGATCTCATCTGAAAATGGAGCCTCGACGCTTTGGCGCGCCGCTACTTCGGCAGCACGGCGAGGCCGTGCGCGATCTTGCCCATCGGCAAGTGGTCGTACTTTTTCCAGGCGGCGAGCGCTTCGCCGAAAACGACGCCGGTCGAAGGTCCGCCGTCCAGATTCAGGGCGGCGGTGCAGCCGACGCCGCCTTTCGCCGCTGAAAGCACGAGCCGGTCGGCGAGCTTGAACAAGGTCGGGCCGGAGTGCGGCTCGGTCGTGATCAAGATGAAGACGAGCTTCTTTTCGCGGATGCAGGCGACGGTCCGCGCCGCCTCGCGCCCGTCGTCGCCGCGCATGCCGCTCGCGCCGGCGTTGACGAGCAATGGAAAGCTCCAAAGCGCCATTTCCGGCGCATACGGCAGGGCGCCCAAGGTGCCGACGAAGGCGCGCTCGCCCTTCAACGCGAGGACGCCGCCGCGCTTCGGCTTGCCACGCTTGCGATGTTCCTTGCTCGCGTCGCGCAGCCAACCGATCGGGCGGAACTCTTCGTCGAAGTAGCCGCCGTTCACGGTCACGAGCGCGGCGGCTGGCGCTAGCTCGGGTAGGGTCGCGCCGCCGACTTTCGCGACGACGGCGAGCTGCGTGCGGCCGAGGTCGACCTCGATCTCGACGTGCGGCCACGGCAGGGGGCCGCTCGTGCCGTCGCGCGCGACGACCTTGACGCCGCTCGGCTCGGCCGCCGCCGCAATGCTCGCCCACAGCCAGAGTCCCAAACAACGCGCGCGCATCGCTTCTCCCGTGCCAAGGCCTCGATTATACGTCAATCCAGCCCATCTACTTCATTGATTTACATGCCTATTCTATTAAAATACTTTCATTTGTATTACAATTGCTTTAATAATGAGCCAAGCCCGCCCCAGCGGCGCGGCCCTCCCCCTCTCCCCGCTGTTCCCGTTCCCCTCCCCCCGTCGCAAAGGATTCCGCCCGATGAGTTACCTGAAGCACGCCCTTGCCGCCCTTTTCCTCGTCAGCAGCGTCGCCTGCTCCGAAAATCCGGCCCTCGCCAAAGGCAAATCGAAGCCCGTCGCCACCGCGCAGAAGAAGTCCGCGAAGAAGGCGAAGGCCAAGAAGCACGGCAAATCGAAGCGCCAGCTGACGAAGGCGAAAAAAGGCAAGAACAAGAAGAAGTCCGTGAAGCGCAGCCTGAAAAAAGGCGGCAAAAAGCACGCGGCTCACAAGCGCCACGGCAAAAAGAGCGCTTAACCCGCGCTTTGGCTCGCACCACGCCCGCGACGAAGCCTGAGCGGCTTTCTCGCGGGCGGCGGCTATTTCCGCCGCGCGACGCTCAGAAGCTGACCCCGTAGGTGACCGCGACTTCGCGCTCGAACGGCTCGATCTCCGGAAACTTGTAGTGGAGCATGTTGTACTCGGCGATGAAGTACATGCTCGCTCCGAGGCGGACGCCCGCGCCGAAGCCGCTGTGCGGCTTGTAGGTCGGTCCGAAGGTCTTCGTGACCTTCTCGGCGCCGGTGACCTCGGTCTCCAGGATCCTTTGCGTCGCGGTGACGCCGGCCTTGGCGCGAAGGATGAAGATGGAGAAGCTCGGGTCGACGACGACGGAGATCTTGGCGTTGCGCTGCGTCTCGATGATCTTGATCTCGGACGCAGGGTCTTCCGTCGACATGTTCAGGTCCGTCTCGTAGTCGATCTCGCCGTACTCGTCCTTGGCGGTCTGGGTCTTCTCGGTCGTGGTCACGGTGCTTTGCCCGGCGCTGAGCTGCAGCGAGAACAAGCGAAAGAAGCTGACGCCGGCGCGGAGGCCCGCTTCCTGGCGCTGTTTCACCTTCTCCGTCTCGGTGGCGTTCTTTTTGTTCGGCTTCACCGACTTAGTGGACTTGATGGAGACGTAGGGTCCGACGGTCACGCCGGCCTCGGCGACGCCTGCGAAGGCGAGGAGCGCGCCGCCAAGGACCAGCTGCTGAATTCGACTGAGCATCGCTTTCACCCTCGGTAAGTCTTGCCGCCTTCTCGGGAGGAAGCACGGCCTTCTTGAGGGGCGGGGCGCCGCAACGTTTGGCGAATTCGCAAAAAACGCGGGCTCACCTGCCGTGATCCGCGACCGATACGAGGGGTATGAAGAAACTCATCTGCCTGGGCTTTGCCTTGAGTGCGCCGTCGGCCTTCGCCGCCGGGGCGACGAACCGTGGCTTCACCTTATCGCTCGGGATCGCGCCGACGATCGGCGACGTCGCCGGGGACGTCACCGAGACGACGACCGAGACGACAACGGTCACGTCCTCCGGCGCCAGCACAGTGGACGAGGACGAGGACGGGACGGTCGCGAGCGTAAGCGACCGAAAGGTAGCCGCGGTCGTGGGGCTCGGCTACACCTTCGGCTTCGGCTTGCATCTGGGGATGCGCTATCAGCAGACGAAGCTCACGAACGTGACCACGGTCGAAACCGGCACCGGCGACGGCGCGCTGAAATTCGAGGTCACGACGAAGGAGACGCTCGCCGCTTTCGGCCCGACGCTGGGCTTCGTCGGGGCATCCGGCTGGTTCCTCTTCGCCACGCCTTATCTCTCGGTTGCGACTGGCTCCGAGTCGACGTCCAAAGTCTGGGTCGCCGGCGTCGAGCAGGACGATTCGGATCCCGAGGTGACGAGCTCGCGCGACGACAGCAAGCACTCGGGCTATCTGGTCGAGCTCGGCTGGCAATTCCGCCTCGGCGCCTTCGGTCTCGGCCCGCAGCTCAACTACGAGCTGATCGAGACCAAGATGGACACTTCGGTGACGACGCGGGATGAGCGCGTCTTCACGACCGAGACGGAGACCCGCAGCGCCAAAGGCTCGGTGAAGAACGCGACGCTCTACCCGATGATCGGCATGAGCTTGTGCTTCTGATCGTGCGCTCGGGCTCACCGGTTCCTCACGCCGCCCGCTGCCTTGCGCGCAAACCGCGCCACTGGCCCATGTCGCTCGACCTTCGCGTCGCCTACCGGTAACGTGGGGTGTGCCCCCCCGAGTTCCCGAGGAGCGAGATCCGCATGGCTTCCGTCAGCACTTTCCTCGCGCGCCGCTACATGCAAGCCGGCCGCAGCAACCGCTTCTTCTCCTGGATCTCGGTCCTGACGATCGCGGGCGTCGCCATCGGCGTCGCCGCCATGATCGTGGTCTGGTCGGTGATCAACGGCTTCGAGGAGGAATTGCGCAAGCGCTTCCTCGCGGCCAACGCGCACATCATGGCCTACCGCTTCCCCCACGGCCTGACCAACCACGAGAAATGGGCGAAGAACGTCGAGAAGGATTTCAGCAAGGACGTGCGCGGCGTCGCGCCCTTCGTCCACTACGAGACGATGGCGCGCCATCAGTCGATCATGCACGCGGTGTTGATCCGCGGCATCGACCCGAAGCTTCGCGAAAAGGTCCAAAGCTTGGCCTTCATCACGCAGCCGCCGGAGTCGCTCGACGTCCTCCAGGCCGAGATCGCCGCCGCCGCCGCGGGCAAGGCGCCCCAAGCCGAGCCGTCGGTGATCATCGGTACCGGTCTGCTCTCCCTCCTGGAGGCGAAGGTCGGCGACACGATCGAGCTGGTCGAGCCGGAAAACAACGACCTCGGCGCGATGAAGAAGTTCAAGATCATCGGCGCCTACGATTCGGGCCTGAAGCACTACGACAACAAGCTCGTGCTGATGAGCCTCGCGACCGCACAAGCCTTTTTTCACATGGACGAGCGCGTGACCGGCCTGGAGATCGGCCTCCACCAACCGTGGAACTCCAAGGAGGTCGCCGACCGGATGTCGAACAAGTATTCGATCTCCATCCGGGAATGGCAGTCGTTCAACAAGCCTCTCTTCGAGGCCATGCAGATGGAGCGCGTCGTCATCCTGGCCATCACCGCCCTGGTGGCCGGCGTCGCCGGCTTCAACATCCTGACGACCATCTTCGTCGCGGTCAGCCAGCGCCAACGCGACATTTCGATCCTGAAGGCGCTGGGGGCGACCAACAAGCTCGTCCTACGACTCTTCGTCAAGCAAGGTGTCTACATCGGCGTCACCGGCAGTATCATCGGCTCAGGCCTCGCGGTGATCCTGAGTTACGCCCTGGAGCGCTACTCCTCCGACATCATCGACCTTCCCGACCTCTACCTCTTGGCGAAGCTGCCCATGTCCTACGACTGGTGGGTCTATGCCTCGGTCTCAGCGGCCAGCATCGGCATCGCCGTTACGGCTGGGTTTTTTCCCGCCCTCATGGCCAGCCGGGTCGATCCGGTGGAAGGCTTCCGCGGCAATGTCGGCGCCGCCTGAGTCGTTGTAATCCCTTGACCCCGGTGGTAAATCTGGCCGTACCCTGGAGATGACGACGATGGCCGAAGGCCAAGCGAAGAAAGCCAGCGGCCCCACCAACCCCACCGAAGTCGAAGACAACGGTGACGGGACCGACAAGGCCGCCAAACGGATCCCCGCGAACTCGCTGAAGCTGCAGTTCGCCGGCGAGCTCGTGCTCGTGAAGAATCCGGATCGCGATCTCTCGGGCCTCTTCCGGCGCTACGAGGCCTTACTCGAAGCGTTCGCCAACCAAGAGCGCGTCGAGCGAATCATCAACTACCGCTTCGTCGCCGCTCTCGCCTTGACCAGCCACGCGAAGAAAGCCGAAAGCGTCGAGGAGAAGAAGAAGCTCTTCGACCTGAAGAACGCTCTCTACATGAAGCTCGCGAACACGCCGGAGACGCGGCGCAAGCTCGCGTTCAAGTACTGCGTGTCAAAAAACTTCCGCGTCACCGAGTTCTGCCCCGACTGCACCCGGCGGAACGAGGAGTCGGGCCTCAAGCGCCACAACTGGAAGTTCTGCAAGATCTGCAAGGTCGACCGCAACTTCTACAACGTGCTGTCGATGCACCATAAGTTCAACGACGGCTCGGCGACGCTCTTCCTCAGCAACGATCTCATCGAGCAGGTCAAAGGCCTGCAGATCAAAAAGAAGGGGAAGCTCGAGGACACGAAGGAGGAAGCGCTCTTCCAGCGCTACCACTACAACGTGCGCAACCTCGATGCCTTCGACCTAAAGTCCGTGCTCGATTGGCAAAAAAGGCTGATGGCGAGCAACTAGCTCGCCCGCCCTCAAAGACCGTCGAGAATGGCCGTTGATCGACGGCCTTTCACTCGCCCCCGAAGATCTTCTGGAAAAAGCCAGGGCTCGTGCCGCCGGCTTCTTCGCCGCTGAGCGCCGCGAATTTCTCGAGCAGCTCTTTCTGCTCTTTCGAGAGCTTCTTCGGCACCGCGATCTCCAGCTGCACGTGCAGATCGCCCCGGCCCATGCCCTTCAGGTGCGGCACGCCGGCGCCCGGAATCGTGAAGCGCTGGCCGAATTGGGCTCCCGCGGGAATCTCCAGCGGCTTCTCGCCCTCGAGGGTCGGGATCGCGATCTTGCAGCCGAGCGCCGCCTGCGCGATGCCGATGCGGCGCCCCAGGATGAGGTCGTGGCCGTCGCGCTCGAAGAGCTCGGAGTCTTTGACGTGCAGAACGACGTAGAGGTCGCCGCCGGGTCCGCCGCCGCCCCCGCCTTCGCCCTCGCCCGAGACGCGTAGGCGGAGCCCCGTGTCGACGCCGGCCGGGATCTTGACCGCGATCTTCTTCCGCACGAGGCGAGCGCCACGGCCCTCGCACTTCTTGCACGGCTTGGTGATCTGCTCGCCTTCGCCCCGGCATGTGGGACAGGTCGTCTGAATGCTGAAAAATCCCTGGCTGCGACGCACCTGGCCGACGCCGGCGCAAGATTTACAGGTGGTCTTGCCGCCCGCCTCGGCGCGCTCGCCGTGGCAAGTCTCGCACTCGGCCGCGCGCTCGAACTCGATCTCCTTGTCGGCCCCGAACATCGCCTCCTCGAACTCGAGGGCGAGATCGTAACGCAGATCCGCGCCGCGCCTTGCCCGACCGCGGCCGCCACCGCCGCCCTGGCCGCCGAAGCCGAAGAACTCTTCGAAGATCGAGCCGAAGCTCGAGAAGATGTCACCGACGTCTTGGAAGCCCTGGAAGCCCTGGCCGGAGAGGCCCTGATGACCGAAGCGGTCGTAGGTCGAACGCTTCTGCGGGTCGGACAGGACCTCGTAAGCCTCGGACGCCTCTTTGAAGGCCTCCTCGGCTTTCGCGTCGCCCGGGTTTCGGTCGGGATGGAACTTCAGCGCGGCCTTGCGATAGGCGCCCTTGACGTCGCCATCGCTGGCGGCCTTCTCGAGTCCGAGGATTTCGTAATAGTCGCGTTTGCTTGCCACTGGGTCTCAGTCCTTGAAGCCGTGCTCGTCGGAGGGGTAGGTGTTGGCTTTGACCTCTTGGTCATAAGCCGTGACCGCATCGCGGATCACGCGGCCGAGCTCGGCGTATTTCTTGAGGAAGCGCGGGTTGAAGCTTTCGTCGAAGCCTAGGATATCGTGCAAGACGATGATCTGACCATCGCATTTGGGTCCGGCGCCGATGCCTATGGTCGGGATCTTCAGGGCCTTGGTGACCCGCTCGGCGAGCGGCATCGGCACCATCTCGAGGACGATCGAGAAGCAGCCGGCGTCCTGCAGGGCCTTGGCGTCGTCCAGGAGCGCCTGGCTCGCGGGCTCACCGCGTCCTTGGACCTTGTAGCCGCCCATCGTGTGGACGCTTTGCGGGGTGAGACCCAGGTGGCCCATCACGGGAATGCCGGCCTCGACCATCGCCTTGATTTGGGGGACGACACTGCGGCCGCCTTCGACCTTCACCGCCTGGGCCCCCGACTCCTGCACGAGTCGGCCGGCGTTGCGCAAAGCGTCCTGCACGCAGACCTGATAGCTCATGAACGGCATGTCCGCGACGAGGAATGGCTTCGTCAAGAGGCGCGCGACGGCAGCCGTATGGTGCGCCATCATGTCGACCGTCACCGGGATCGTGCTATCGAATCCCAGGACGACGTTGCCGAGGCTATCGCCGACCAAGACGATGTCGATGGCGGTCTGGTCGATGAGGCGCGCGAAGGCGGCGTCGTAGCAGGTGATCGCCGAAAGCTTACGGCCGTCCGCTTTTGCCGCCAGAATCTGCGTCACGGTGACTGCGCCCTGGCGTACGGAGTACTTGCTCATTCGTGGCCTTTCGCGCGCTTTCAGCCGCTGGGTAAAGATACGGTCTCGTGACGGATTCAGGGGCTAAGGCGATGCCGGCGGGCGGCCCTTCGTAGACCACGCGGCCACCGCCGTCGCCGGCCTCCGGGCCCACCTCGATGAGCCAGTCGACCGAGCGGAGGACGTCGAGATGATGCTCGACGATGACGAGCGTGTGGCCCTGCGCCGCGAGCTGATCGAGCTGCGCCAAAAGCGCCGCGACGTCTCGATCGCTCAAGCCTGTGGTCGGCTCGTCGAAAATCAAGATCGAGGGCTTCGTCTCTTTGACGTCGCGCATCAAACTGACCAGCTTGAGACGCTGCGCCTCGCCCCCGGAGAAGGAGCTGGTGTGCTGGCCGAGGGTTAAGTAGCCCATACCGAGACTCAGCATGAGATCGCAGATGCGCACCACGGCCGGGCGCTCGAAGAAGAACTCACGCGCTTCGGCGATCGTGAGCTGAAGGATCGAGTTCAAATTGCGGCCGCGGTACTCGACGGCGAGCACGTTGTCGCCGAAACGACGGCCGTTGCAGCTCGGACAGATGACCTCCATCTCCCCGAGGAAGGAGAGGTCCTCGACGACGGTGCCCAGGCCCTTGCAGGTCTCGCAGCGGCCGTTGCCGGCGCCGCCGCTTGCCGCGATGTTGAAGCTGAAGCTGCCCGGCATGAGGCCCAGTTTCTTGGCCAAGGGCTGGTCCGCGAGGAGCTTCCGGATCTCGTCCATCAGGCCGAGGTAAGTGGCGATGTTGGAGCGGCTCGAACGGCCGAGCGCCGCCTGGCTGACGAGCATCACCTCGCGGTGCGCTTTCAGGGCCGAGACGGGGCCCAGCTCGGTCGCCCGCGGGTCGAGGGCGAGGCCACGCTCGATGGGCTGGCCCAAGGCCTTGGCGGCGAGCGGGTAGAACGTGTGCTGGATCAAACTCGTCTTGCCGCTGCCGCTGACGCCGCAAACGGCGGTGATGGCGCCGACGGGAATGCGCACGTCGATGTTCTGCAGGTTGTGGGTCGACGCGCCCTTTAGCGTGAGGAACTGCATCGACGCCTTGCGCAAGGGACGCGTGCGTTGCACCGGCGGGGCTTGCGTCAGGGCGAGACCTTGCATCGGATCGCCGGCGAAAACGACCTTGCCGCCTTCGTGGCCCGCCTTCGGGCCGATCTCGATCAGATGGTCGGCGCCTTGGATCAGCGTGCGCTCGTGCTCGACGAGGACGACGGTGTTGCCTTGATCGCGCAGCTCGCGAATGACCTCGAGCAAATTCGAGCTGTCGCGCGCGTGGAGGCCGGCGCTCGGCTCGTCGAGGCAGAAAAGCGTGTCGGTGAGCGCGCTGCCGAGGCAACGCGCCATGTTGATCCGCTGCAGCTCGCCGCCGGAAAGCGTGCGTGCCGACCGGTCGAGCGCCAGATACGCCACGCCGATCTTCGTCAGATAGCCGATGCGGGCGCGCGCTTCTTCGAGCGCCTCGGAGACGCCCATCGAGCGGTCGGCGTCGAGGCCGTTGTCGGTGACGCTGCCGGCGCGGATGCGCGTCTCGATGTCTCCGAGCCAGGCGCCGAGCCGGCCGATGTCGAGATGCGCGGCGCCGGCGACGTCCATGCCGGCGAGCTTGCAGGCGAGCGCCTTTGGATTGAGCCGCGTGCCGCCGCAGGCGCGGCACACCACGTACTTGCGAAAGCGAGAAGCGTGTATGCGGTAGTGCGCCTTGTACCGCTTCGAGTCCAGATACTCGAAAAAGCCGGAGATGCCGTCGAAAGCCTTGCCTTCGCCCTTCTTCAACCAAGTCCAGTCGGCGTCCGTGTATTTGGCGAAGGGCTTGTCGTACTTCAAGCCGAGCTTCTTCGCGCTGGTCTTCGCCCATTCGTAGTACTCGGCGAACGCGCCGAAGTTCCATGCGGCGACGCCTTTCTGCATCAGCGAGGCGTCGAGGTCGGGGATGACTTTGTCCCAGTCGAGCTCGCTCGCGAAGCCGAAGCCCTGACAGCCGATGCAAGCGCCGAGCGGATGGTTGAAGGAGAAGAGCGCGAGCGAGGGCTCGGCGTACTCGAGGCTGCAGTTGGCGCAGTCGAGCCCTGCCGTAAAGGCGAGGCGCTCGCCGGCCTCGTCCATGATCTCCACCAAGCCGCGGCCGGCTTTCAGGCCGAGCCCCGCGGACTCGATCAGGCGCGCGACTTGGTCGGGGTCGACTTTGACGCGATCGACGACGATGCTCGCGCCTTTCAGATCGGCGGCTTTCGCGGTCTCGAGCTTGACGATCTCGGGTGCTTCGCCGGCCGCGCGCTCGACCGCGATGCGGGTGAAACCCTGCGCCTCGAGCTGCGTCTTCAGGTCTTTCGCCGCGACCTTGCCCCAACGCGCGAGCGGGGCGGTCACGATGGCCTTGCGACCGCTCCAGACAGCGAGCGTCTTTTTGGCGACGGACTCCGGCGTGTCCTTCTCGACGAGCGCGCCGCAGTTCGTGCAGTGGATCCGCGAAAGATGCGTGAACAAGACACGCACGAGGTCGATGAGCTCGGTCGAGGTGCCGACGGTGGAGCGGTTGCTCGCGCCCGAGCGTGACTGCTGTACGGCGATCGCGGGCGGTAGATTGCGCACCGCGGCGACGGTCGGCTTCGGCAGGGCCTTCAGATACTGGCGCGCGAAGCTCGAAAGACTCTCGACGTAGCGGCGATAGGCCTCCCCGTACAAGGTGTCGAAAACGAGCGAGCTCTTCCCCGAGCCCGAGACGCCGGTCACGACCGTGATCCGTCCGACCGGGAAGGCGACGTCGATGGCTTTCAGGTTGTTGGTCGCGACCCCGTCGAGTTCAATGGATAGCAATGGGCGCGGACTCCGCTATACTGGAGCGAGAATTCGTCCGTACTTTATATAGTGGGCTGGCTCCGTGCTGGAAAGACCGCAAATTCAGGGACTCTCGCCTGGACCGCGCGCGACCGTGCTGCGCCTCGGCGCCGCCTTGGCCGTCTTCCTCGTGCTCCTGGGCGGGGCCGCCTGGTGGCTGATGAAGGACTCCGGCGACGCGGCCAAAGTCGCGGCCGAAGCGGCGCAAGCCAAGGCGGACAAGGCCTCCGCCCCGGCGGCCGAGGGCGAGGACGGCTTCTTCTACAGCGCCATCGGCATCCTTCCGGACGACGAGACCGGCGGGGCGGCGTCTAAGTCCGCCTCCGGACCGGCGAAATCGAGCTACACGCTCGAGGTTCTCATGACCGAGGACCGCCAGCAGGCCGAGGATCTGATCGAGACCTTGCGTGACAAGGGCCTCGATGCCTATTACACACCGCTCTCCCGAGCCGGCCACGTGCTCTATCGTGTGCGCCGCGGGATCTACACGAGCCGCCGCGATGCCGACAACGCTGCGCTCGCGTTTCGCCAAGCGGCCGCGCGCGAAGCGAAAGTCGTGAAGCTCCAGTAGGGCAGCTTGGCCGGATTTACAAACGAGGCCGGCGGCGCCTTGCTTTGGATTCTGCGCCATCGCGTCAGATTCCGCGGACTTGCCTGCGGCGCAAAGCCTTCGTTCCCCAAGGGGCGACGCGGTCACTTCTAATAACAGGTTTAAAATCATTAGAAATTGTATTAGAATTGCGCTCCGTCATGGAAATCCCCCGGAGAGCCTCATGGACGCCGAAAATCCAGTCCCCGATCTTCACGCGATCGCGGCCGCCGTCACCGGCGGCCCTTGATGCTGCGTCGCCGAAATCCTCTGGCCAAGGCACTGGCCGATTCGCGCTGCATCCTCGAGTTTCCCGTGCGCGACGCGCGCGGGCAGGACGCCCTCGACTTGGAGACGCTCGGCGGCTTGGTCGCGCACGGCGGCACGGTCGAGCGGCTCGGCGACGTGTTTCGGGTCGTCGCGCCGCATGCCGCGATCGACGCGTTCGGCTGCTGCCATCTCCTTACCGGCGCCGACTTCGTTACGGGCGCGCGGCGCGAGGCCGATGCGGGCCAGATCGCGACACGCTGCGAAGGCTTCGCGATCCTTCAATACTGGGCGCGGTTTCCGCGGCGTCGCGAGAAAGCGCCGGTAGACGCCGTTCGTCGGACCTTCACGCAGCGGTTGACGGCGGCCTTTCTCGAGCGCTTGGAGCTCCCGGAGGCGACGCGGTGGGCGGTGGCGGTCGCGCTCGACGACCTTTCGGCGCTCAGCAAATGCGACCGATTCGGCAACTCGATGATGATCGTCCCGTTCCCGACGCCGGATCTCGCGGCTCTAGCCGCGGGCGAAAGCGGCGTGTGGGCCTCAGGCCTACGACGCGGCGCCGAGCGCATCCTGCGCATCGCCGAGAAGCGTGGGCTGCCGGAAGGCGGGATGAGCGACACCGTCATCCTCACCTCGGTCGGCTCGGTCGATCGGCTCGCCTGGTTCCCCAAGCTCTCGCCGGCGAGCTTCCTCGGCGCGCCGACCCCTTCGACCGCCAGCTCGGCGAACGTCTTCGTGTGGGCCACGCGCGATCTCCAGGTGCTGACTCTCGCGGTCGCCCCCGCGCATCCCCTATTTGCGCAGCAGGAACTCATGCGGACGATTTGGGTCGAAGTGTGTGGTGGCTGATGCAGCCCAGTCAATTGAGTCCGCCGGAAGCCGGAACACCTGCTCGTACAACATCCTTTATCGCGAGCGTGACGTGCGCTTGTCAGCGAAGCACCCCGGACCGCTCACCGACTTCACCGGCGGCCGTCACTTCTGAGCGTCGACCCGGCCGTCGCCGTCGAAATCGAAGAGCCGCGCTTGCACGCCACCCTTCTCATCCAACACTTCGACCATCTCGAAGCGGCCGTCGCCATTGACGTCCCAGCCGCGGAAACCTTCGGTGATGCTCTTGCCGCCCTCGGCCAAAAAGCGCTCGACCAGGATCGGCGTCTCATCGGGCAAGGGCTTCGGATGTTTTTTAACGGGCCCGAGCTTCAGGATGTAATGCGTCTCGCCGACCAGACCCGCCCCGTCTTCGGACGCGCTGGCGCAGCCGACCGCCGCCAGCGCCGCAACGAGCAGCGTAAGCACCGGTTTTCTCAGACTGAAGACGCTGGCTCCAAACACTTGTAACTGGCTCCCGAGGCGCATTCTGGGGTATAAAACTCTTCCTCGTCCGGCTTCGGCATACTTTTCCCATCCACTGAGCTTAGGTGTGACGCCTCGATGCAAGATCCCAAGTTTATTCGCAATTTCTGCATCATCGCCCACATCGACCACGGCAAGTCGACTCTCGCCGACCGCATCATCGAGTTCACCGGGACCTTGAGTCAGCGCGAGATGAACATCGCCGGCGGGAACCAGATTCTCGACAGCATGGACATCGAGCGCGAGCGCGGCATCACGATCAAAGCCCAGACCTGCTCGATGGCCTACAAGGCGAAGGACGGGAACACCTACCTCTTCAACTTGATCGACACGCCTGGACACGTCGACTTTAGCTACGAGGTCTCGCGTAGCCTCGCCGCCTGCGAAGGCGCCCTCGTCGTCGTCGACGCTAGCCAGGGCGTCGAAGCACAGACAGTCGCTAACGTCATGATGGCGATGCAGAACGACCTGACGCTGATTCCCGTGATCAACAAGATCGATCTCCCTTCCGCAGAGCCCGAGCGCGTCAAAGCCGAAGTCGAGGAAGAGCTCGCGATCGACACCAGCGGCGCCATCCTCGCCAGCGCCAAAGCCGGGATCGGCATCGAGGAGATCCTGGAGGCCATCGTCGAGCGCATCCCGCCGCCGGCCGATCTCCGCGAAGAGCCGCTCCAAGCCCTCATCTTCGACAGCTGGTTCGACGCCTACCTGGGCGCCGTCTCGCTCATCCGCGTCATGGCCGGCTCCATCAAAAAGAATTCCCGCATGCAGTTCATGCACACGGGCAACAACTTCGAGGTCCTGAAAGTCGGCAAGCTCGTCCCGGGTAAAGTCGACGTCGAGGAGCTCTCCGCGGGCGAGGTCGGCTTCGTCGCCGGCTCGATCAAGACGGTCGGCGAGACCCGCGTCGGCGACACCATCACCGACGCCGCCCGCCCTTCGCCCACCGCGCTCGGCGGCTTCAAACCCGCGCGCCAGATGGTTTTCGGCGGCATCTTCCCGATCGACACCAGCGAGTACATGGTCCTGCGCGAGTCCCTGGAGAAGCTCCAGATGAACGACGCCGCGCTCACCTTCGAGGTCGAGAGCTCGAACGCCCTCGGCATGGGCTTCCGCTGCGGCTTCCTCGGCCTTCTCCACATGGACATCGTCCAGGAGCGGCTCGAGCGCGAATACAACATGGAGCTGATCTTCACGGCGCCGACGGTCGTCTATCACGTCGTCGACACGGACAACAAAGAAGAGAAGATCGAGAACCCTTCGCGCATGCCGGACCCGGCCAAGCTCCTGCGCATCGACGAGCCCTACGTCCGGATGACGATTCATACGCCGGAAGAGTTCATCGGGGGCCTCCTCAAGCTCCTCACTGAGCGCCGCGGCGTGCAAAAGGGCCTCGACTATCTCACGGCGAAGCGCGTGAAGATCACGTACGAACTGCCGATGAACGAGATGATCTTCGACTTCCACGACAAGCTGAAGTCGATCTCCCGCGGTTATGCCTCGATGGACTACGAAGTCGTCGACTACCGCGAGGGCGACCTCGTGAAAATGGACATCCTCGTCAACGGCGACCCGGTCGATGCCCTCTCCTGCATCGTCCACCGCGCTTCCGCGGCCAATCGCGGCCGCATTCTCTGCAAGAAGCTGAAGGACATCCTGCCCCGCCAGATGTTTAACATCGCCATCCAAGCCTCGATCGGCGCCAAGATCCTGGCCCGCGAGTCCGTCGGCGCCATGCGCAAGGACGTGACCGCGAAGTGCTACGGCGGCGACGCCAGCCGCAAGCGCAAGCTCCTCGACAAGCAGAAGGAGGGCAAGAAGCGCATGAAGTCGGTCGGTAAGGTCGAGATCCCCCAGGACGCCTTCATGGCCATCCTCCAAATCGACGAATAGCGGCCGTCCTCACGCCGCGACCACGCGCACCGCTTTTCAGCGATGCGCGTTTTGCGTGACCGGGTCCTAGCGGCATTCGTCGGCGCTATTGCGCGTCGACCACGCAGCTCGTTCCAGCCACGCCGTCGACGCTCACCAGCCGGAACCTCGCCGAGCCGCTCCGGCCCACGTCCTGCGTCTCGAGCGAGACGTCGATCCCATTCTCGCCGACCACAGCCACGGCCTTCGCCGTGACGATCCGCGGCTCCGCCGTCCCCTGATCGATCGTCGTCCGAGTGGTTTCCTCCAGCCGCGGCACATCCCCGTAGCTGAACGTCAACGCTGCCTGCCGCGTGACCCGCGCGGAACCCTCTTCCCAGGAGTCTCCCCGTCGGCTGGTCACGAGCGCAGCCGCCGAATCGACGACGGAGGCCAATCCGGCCCACTGATAGAGGCTCCGCTCTTTTCCGCGCGCCTTCAACTCGACCTCGGACGAGAGCGCCAGCTGCGCGCCATTGCTACCGCCTTCGAGCCCGGCCGAAAACACCGGAACGTCGAACGCCGCCAAATACGCCCCACTCGCCGCCGGCCGTCTCTCGAGCTCGTAGCGGACGGCATGCGTGTCCGACCGCTCGTCATCGATGGTGGTCGTCGTGCAGTTGTCTTCGCCCAAGCCGAAGCTCGAAAGTCCCTGAAGCTGACTTTGCAGGGCCGACGCCACCGACGGAAATGCGATTCCCGCCCGAGCCAGCACCGACGCGCACGACTGCCCGTCGTAAAGCGCCAGCTGCGAGATCGGCGCATTCTGCAAGGCCGAGGCCGAGCGTGCATCGACGAAACCACCCGCCAATGCGGTCACCGACGCGCAACGCGCCACTTGCGGCAAGTCACTCGCCGTCTCGGTCAGGGTCGCTCCACCGAGCGCGCTGACCTGAAACGCTTTCAATGCCCGATCCAACCGCGCTCCTTCGGTCCCCGCCGCCAAGCCGAACGCCGCGGCGTCCGTCGTATTGCGGAAATCCGCCGGAATCGGCCCCCGGAATGCGTCGCGCCGCGTCGCCTGCGGCCCACCCATCTCGCCTCGCTCGTTGCAGCTGACGCCGACCACGGCGAGACTGACGGCCGTCAGCGATCCCAGTACTTGGTTCCAACGGAGCATGAGTCCCTCCCAGCAAGGCTTTGCGTCGTGATGGCCTCATTATAGGATGTTTCCGCGCAGCGACCAGCGACATTTGACGTCGCTCGAGGCCCGACGCGATTACCTCGTCGGTGCCGACGGCCCAAACGCCCCGGGCGTCAGCCACAGCGCGGCAATCAACAGAGTGAGCGCATAGCGCACCTCGCTATCCTGTACGGAATTCTGAGTCAGCGACGCAAACGCCAGAAGGATCATGCAATTCAACGCGACCTTGGCCCCGTACGACTCGCGCGACAGCCTCCAGGCCCGGCGAAAGTGCCACGCAAACCACGCGAGAAACAGCCCCAAGCCGACGAGGCCCCCGTTCACGGCCATCTGCAGGTACGTATTGTGAGCTTCGTACTTTCGCTCGAAGTCTCCCAGGCCGAGCGCCTCGTAGTACTTCGTCCGGTACGCGGTGTTCAGATTCTCGCCGTGCCCCAAGATCGGCCGCTCAAGGAACATCGTCCGATGCACGTCCCAAAAGGCCAGCCGATCGTCGGCGTAAGCGCTCTTTGCGTCGTACGGCCCTTTCAGCGTCTGCAGGAACCGATGTCGCATTCGGTTCTCGGTGGATAACGCCGCCGTCGCCAACAACCCCATCACGACGAGGGCGATTACTCGAGACCTCCCGCGCGCCGAGATCAAGGCCTGCGCCAACATCCAGATCACCGTCGCCGCCTGCACGATCCGCGACTGACTTGCGTACACCGCTGCCAAGGCGCCGCACGTGATCAACCATCCCACCGGATCCTTTGGCGAGCGCAGCGCACGCAGCCATCCGACCGGGACGAAGAAGAGGCAAACATAAGCGAACGTTAGCGGATGCGAATAGAATCCCTGCGCTCGCTTGATCGACGGCACGAAGTGCGCGCCGGACAGCTTGAATCCGAAAATCGCCTGCGCCACGGCCACGCTTCCCATCACCGCGACCACGATCGCCAGCACGAGCTCGAGGACCCGCGCTCCCTTTGCATCGAGCCGCGCCTGCGCCATAAACATGAGCGGCGGCAACACGATCCAGTAGACGTACCCTGCGGCGAACGAGCCGCCGAGAAACGCCGGCGCCGCCGGATTCAGCGCGCTCGCGATCATCCCCCAAAGCACGTAGGCGACGCTGAGACCCATCGGCACTTTGAACTCGGCCCAAAGCTCGCGCCAAGGCCGCGCGCTCCGTCGCAGAAAGATCTGCACGAGCAATATGAGCGAGTACACGCCCGCGCCAATGTTGTGACCGGCAACGGCGAGCGGCAAAATCAAGAGCGCGAGAGCGAGGGGAAGGCGTTCCACCGCCCCATTCTTCCTTAGTTGCGCGCCTCGTTCAACGCCAGTTGCCCGTTTTCATAGGCGGAAGCGACATTCCGTACCGCGAGGAAGCTCGGATAGTAGTTCTTCGCCGCAAATCCGAAGATCCGCGTCCGATGGTTCTCGCGAATCCGCATGTAATCGCGCCCATAAATGTCGATCGCCCGCGAGATTCCGTTCGGTCCGTAGTTGTAGGCCGTCACCGCCAAAGGCCATGATCCGCCGGTCCGGACGTGCAAATCCGACAAAAGCCGGGCCGCGACGACGGTCGCCTTGCGCACGTCGATCCTTTGATCGACCTTCCGCGTCACCTTCAAGCCCGCCTGACGCGCAGTCGCCGGCATTAGCTGCCAAAGTCCCCGGGCCCCTGCGTGGGAGCTGATTGACGTGCGAAAGCCGCTCTCGAGGTGGGGCAGGTAGGCCAGGTCCGGCGGCAGCGACCGGTCCTTCAGCACCTTTTTGATCATCGCGACGTGCTGCCTTGAGCGGGCGATGCTTCCGAGGAGATCAACCCCCTGCTGACAGCGTACATTCTCGGCCGCCGCGACGAAGTAGTGCCGATCCTCACGCGCCTCTTCCGGGGAGACTGCGAGAATCCGCTTTTCGATCAGGTTTCGCGGCGCTCCCCCTAGCGACAGGTGCAGCATCGCCTTTCTAATGGCGTCGACATAACGCGGAACCATTCGACGTTGGGCCTCGGGTGTCGCGCCTGGAAGCGTCTTCACGGCATAGATGATGCTCAGATCTTCCCGGTCATGAAAAACGCACTGATCCGGCCGATACTTCGAGAACACCTTCTCCCAGAACTTCACGTCCGCCTCGAGCCCGGCAGGCGTTGGCAGGGTCATGACCCGCTGCGTCGCCGCGTGTACGGCGTCCGCGCCGAAAAGGCTGGCGATGGAGGAAACGAGCACAACGATGCACGCGCGAATGCCGCGGACCATGCGGGTCCTCCTAGGAGAAGAGCGAGGGCGGGGATGCAAATGAGCGAGGAAAGGCTTTCCCCCATTGTCCCAGATTCTCCCGGAAATGAAAAACCGGCCCTCGTCGTGTCCGACGAAGTCCGGTCTCCTGGCATCCTGCCGCACTTAGCGGCATCACCTCACAACTTGGCGCAGCTCCAGCCCCAACCAGAAAGCTTCTGGACGAACTCCTTCGCTTTCATATGGCAGAAGCTCGCGTTGCCGCCCGACGTCCAAAGCACCTGGTCGTGACCCGGCTGCTCTGTTTCCTTCTTATAGTGGACTTCGCAGGGTTTCTTGTTGGCGGAGTCACCCGAGCTCAGCTCGACGAGCCTCTTGTTCGTTCCTTGGGTGCAGACGGTGTTGGAGAAATCGGCCGCGCCGGTGTCCGTGGCGACGCCCGAGGCTTGAGTCGGCTTGCTCTCGGGAGCCGCCTTCGCCGGCTCCTCGACGACGGTTGCCTTCAGGGTCTCTTGCTTCGTGTCCTCGGCCAAGGCCGGCATGGCTAGTGTGCTCAATGCCAGCGCCAAGCGAATCGCTCTCATGATGCCTCCTTTGGTTTCTCAAGACCTTCGATTTACCCACTGAACCGACTAAAAGAAAAGCCGTTTTGCCCGACTCTCAAGTTTTTAACCGGCCTGCCGATAACGAGCGCAGTGACATATATCGAGCGTTCGAATCGGAGATCGTTGGATGAGGAGCACCTCTTTGCATCGGCTGCCCGGCCTCGCCCTGGCGATCAGCTTCGCCGCCGTTGTCGTCGCGTGCAACGACAGTGACTTCAAGAGCTCGAACGGAACAAAGGCCAAGGAGACCGGCTCAGGCACGCCAAAAGCCGGAGACGATGACGACGATGCGACCAAAGGCCCGGGCTCGCCGACGGGAACTGGCGGAGGCGACCCCAAAGTGCCACCGGGTGAGAGCAACGGCAAAATCCCGGTCAACTGCATCGAAGGGGATAAGGTCAATTACAACCCCGGCGGTGAAGCTGGTGCCTGCATCCAAGCTGGCCGCACCTACAACTTCGACCTCAAAGAGTGCCAAGACATGCGCGCCGCCGATTACGAATGTACTTGGGACGGGATGTTCGGTGCGCTCGAAGCGGTTGGCATTCAGCCGACCGCGAGGCTCCAGAGCCACAAAGAAAAGGGCGGCAAGATGATCAGCTGCGGTCAGAGCGCCGACAAGTCGCTCATCGTCGCGCAGATCCTGGTTCCGCCGGACGGCCAAGAGTTCAAGTGCGTCGACGGAAAGATCGTCAACGGCCAAGCGCTCACGGGCTGCTACGGGGGGTCCGGCGGCGAGGGGTTGAGCCAGGAAGAGAAAGAGAAATTCGTCTACGGCTGCATCACCCGTACGAACAACTGACCGCAAAAAAACGCCAAAAATATAAACGCCCAGGAACGAATTCCTGGGCGTTTATTTTTTAAGGCTGCATCGCGCTACTCTCCCACACTTAACAGTGCAGTACCATCGCCGCAGAGATGCTTAACTTCCGTGTTCGGGATGGGAACGGGTGTTTCCATCTCGCTAAAGACACAGCCAAACTGTATTTCTTTGCTCAACTGAATTTGATTACAACCTTAACGAAGTGCGCCGAATCTTCGAGCACTCCCTAATTCGTCTATTCAGCTCTACTTGGAACATCAAGTTCTGCTTCCGAGGAAACACAACTTTGGTTCTTCCAGGTAGAGAGTCGACGGCGCAAATAAGCCGCACGGCAGATTAGTACTAGTCAGCTCCATGCATTACTGCATTTCCACCCCTAGCCTATCAACGTCCTGGTCTTGAACGTGCCTTCAGGGCCGAAGCCAGGGAAATCTTATCTTGAGGTGGGCTTCCCACTTAGATGCTTTCAGCGGTTATCCCATCCGCACGTGGCTACCCAGCCATGCCACTGGCGTGACAACTGGTGCACCAGAGGTGCGTCCAACCCGGTCCTCTCGTACTAAGGTCAGATCCTCTCAAATTTCCTGCGCCCACAGCAGATAGGGACCGAACTGTCTCACGACGTTCTGAACCCAGCTCGCGTACCACTTTAATTGGCGAACAGCCAAACCCTTGGGACCTGCTTCAGCCCCAGGATGTGATGAGCCGACATCGAGGTGCCAAACCTCCTCGTCGATGTGAACTCTTGGAGGAGATCAGCCTGTTATCCCCGGAGTACCTTTTATCCGTTGAGCGATGGCCCTTCCATACGGGACCACCGGATCACTAACACCTACTTTCGTACCTGCTCGAGCTGTCGCTCTCGCAGTTAAGCTCCCTTATGCGTTTGCACTCTACGACCGATTTCCATCCGGTCTGAGGGAACCTTTGCGCGCCTCCGTTACTCTTTTGGAGGCGACCGCCCCAGTCAAACTACCCACCAGACACTGTCCCCCTCCCAGATTATGGGAGCAGGTTAGACATCCAAATCCATCAGGGTGGTATTTCACCGACGACTCCGCTGAAGCTAGCGCCCCAACTTCAAAGTCTCCCACCTATCCTACACAGATCAATGCGAATGCCAGTGCCAAGCTATAGTAAAGGTTCACGGGGTCTTTCCGTCTTGCTGCGGGTAACGGGCATCTGCACCCGTTTTTCAAATTCGCTGAGCTACCTGTTGAGACAGCGGGGAAGTCGTTACGCCATTCGTGCAGGTCGGAACTTACCCGACAAGGAATTTCGCTACCTTAGGACCGTTATAGTTACGGCCGCCGTTTACTGGGGCTTCGATTCG